>CAWVSY010000058.1:0-21777 GCA_963933055.1 uncultured Oleispira sp. | reverse complement strand
ACTCTAAACTTTCTTCAATGCCATCGACGGTTAAGGTCGCTTTAATATCAGCCATAAAGGCCTCCTGCTACTGAATACATTTGCGTTATTATAAGTTAAAAAAGCTTTAAACGCTTAATTTACTGCTTAAACAAAGGGCGAAACTATAGAGCCTTGTCTGTGTTTGTCAATTACTCTAGCACGATGCGAATCTCATTTTTATTGTCAACTAAGGTTGCAGTTGAGTGGGGCGTGCGCCTGAAACCCTTGCCAGTTCTCACTTATTTTTCATCTTGTACAGAAAGTATACTAGACTAATTGTCGTATTTAGCGTGCTTTAAAATTAAGTTTTATTTTAGTTGCGCCTTAAGTTTGTAAAACAGTGTGCGGATGATTATAATTTGTCGCAACATTTATCTGTATGAATCTATGCAGTCTTGTTGTTGATTATTTTAAGCCAACGTTACTTGTTTAGTTTTTAAACAGTAACAATAAAATAGAGTGTAGCCGTGAATAGCAATAGACCTAAAAATCTGGATCTGACTACTATAGAGCTCCCACTTCCTGCTAAGGCTTCTATCCTTCATCGTATTTCTGGTTTTGCATTATTTTTTGCTGTTGCCTTCATGTTGACTGCGTTAAACGCATCACTTGAATCAGCCGAAAGTTTTGCAGAGCTAAAATCGACGTTCGATAATGGTCTTGCTAAGTTAATTATTTGGTTAATTTTATCTGCGGTAGGTTATCACCTAATCGCGGGTATTAAGCACTTGTTAATGGACGCAGGCATTGGTGAAAGCAAAGAAGGCGGAAAAGTTGGTGCCATTATTACCTTGGTAGGTGGTGCAATCGTGATCGCTTTGGCTGGAGTTTGGGTATGGTAGCAAGTATTACTAATTTAGGACGCAGTGGTTTGTACGACTGGGTCATCCAACGTTTAACTGCGGTTATCTTAGCAGTTTATACCTTGTTCTTGCTGGGCTTTGTAATCGCTCATCCAGATCTTCAGTACAGTGACTGGCAGCAATTGTTTGCCTGCACAGCGATGAAAGTTGCTAGCTTGCTAGCCTTGATTTCGATTTGTGCTCACGGCTGGGTTGGTATGTGGACCATCGCGACGGACTACATTAAGCCAACAGGTATTCGTTTCCTTTTCCTACTATTGGTTGCGGCGTTTGTTTTCGTATACCTAGTGTGGGGCATTGACATTTTATGGGGAGCGTAAGTTATGTCTACTAAGATTCGTACTTTATCCTATGACGCTATCGTAATCGGTGGCGGTGGTGCAGGCATGCGTGCTGCACTTCAGTTAACAGAAGCCGGTATTAAAACCGCTTGTGTTACTAAAGTTTTTCCAACGCGTTCGCATACCGTATCTGCTCAAGGTGGTATTACGTGTGCGATTGCTTCTGCTGATCCGAATGATGATTGGCGCTGGCACATGTACGATACTGTTAAGGGTTCTGATTATATCGGTGACCAAGACGCTATCGAATACATGTGTTCTGTTGGCCCACAAGCTGTTTTTGAATTGGAACACATGGGTCTTCCTTTCTCACGTACTGAAGAAGGTCGTATTTATCAGCGTCCTTTCGGTGGTCAGTCTAAGGGTCCGGATAATCCGACTCAGGCGGCTCGTACGTGTGCAGCCGCTGACCGTACTGGTCACGCATTGTTGCATGCCTTGTATCAAGGCAACCTTAAAGGCGGTACTACCTTCTTAAACGAATGGTATGCGGTTGATTTGGTTAAGAACTCTAAAGGCCAGGTTGCGGGTGTTATCGCGATTGATATCGAAACGGGTGAAACTGTTTACATCAAGGCGAAAGCAACTGTATTAGCAACGGGCGGCGCAGGTCGTATCTATCAGTCGACTACGAATGCATTAATCAATACCGGTGACGGTGTTGGTATGGCAATTCGTGCTGGCGTTCCAATGCAAGATATCGAAATGTGGCAGTTCCACCCAACGGGTATTGCTGGCGCGGGTACATTGGTTACAGAAGGTTGCCGCGGTGAAGGCGGTTACTTGATCAATAAAGATGGCGAGCGTTTCATGGAGCGTTATGCGCCAAACGCGAAAGATCTTGCGGGTCGTGACGTTGTTGCTCGTTCTATGGTTCTAGAAATCCTAGAAGGCCGTGGTTGTGGCGAAGACGGCGATCATGTATTCCTTAAGTTAGATCACTTAGGTGAAGAAACGCTGAATGCTAAGCTTCCTGGTATTCTAGAGCTTTCTCGTACCTTCGCGCACGTTGATCCAGTGAAAGAGCCGATTCCTGTAGTACCTACGTGTCACTACATGATGGGTGGCGTACCGACTAATATCGGTGGTCAAGCTTTGACTCAGGTAGACGGTAAAGACGTTATTATCGAAGGTTTATACGCCGCCGGTGAAATCGCTTGTGTATCGGTTCACGGTGCTAACCGTTTAGGTGGTAATTCACTGCTTGATTTGGTTGTATTCGGTCGTGCTGTTGGTATTCAAGTTGAGCAGAGCTTTAAAGAAGGCTTTGAGTCAATTGATGCAAGCGAAGAAGATATTGAACGCGCGATGGCTCGTCTGAATCGTTTGAACAACTCTACTTCTGGTGAAGATGTAGCGGTAGTTCGTGCAGACCTGCAAAAAACAATGCAATTGTATTTCGGTGTATTCCGTGATGGCGATAGCATGGTTAAAGGTTTGGGCTTATTGAACGAGATCGAAAAGCGTGTACGCAATACCGTTCTTGATGATAAGAGTGGCGCATTTAATACGGCTCGTATTGAAGCACTGGAACTGGATAACTTGTTCGAGACAGCTTATGCGACAGCTATTGCCGCTATTGAGCGTAAAGAATCTCGCGGTGCTCATGCCCGTAATGATTATACCGAACGTGACGATGTGAATTGGTTATGCCACTCATTGTATTTCCCAGAAACTAAAACCATTGGTAAGCGTGATGTGAACTTTGCACCTAAGACTGTGCCTGCGTTCGAACCGAAAATCCGTGTTTATTAATAGGGAAATAAATCATGTTAGTTAGTATTTATCGCTACAATCCTGAAAAAGATGAAGCGCCTTACATGCAAGACTATGATATCGCTGTCCCTGCGGGTAGAGATTTGATGGTTTTGGACGTATTAAACCTAGTTAAGGAACAGGATTCTTCTGTTTCTTACCGTCGCTCATGCCGTGAAGGTGTGTGTGGTTCAGATGGTATGAACATTAACGGTAAAAACGGTTTGGCGTGTATTACTCCAATCTCTGAAGCAACTAAGGGTAAAAACGACAAGTTAGTCTTGCGTCCTTTACCTGGTATGCCCGTTATCCGTGACCTTGTTATCGATATGGCGCTTTTCTACAAACAGTATGAAAGCATTAAGCCTTACCTTGATAATGATACGCCTCCGCCTGCTATTGAGCGTTTGCAGTCACCTGAAGAGCGTGCAAAACTAGATGGCTTGTATGAGTGTATCTTGTGCGCGTGCTGTTCAACGGCATGTCCTTCATTCTGGTGGAATCCTGAGAAATTCGTTGGACCTGCAGGCTTATTGCAAGCTTACCGTTTCCTAGCGGATACTCGTGATACTTCTACAGATGAACGATTGGCTAATTTGGATGATCCATTTAGCGTTTTCCGTTGCCGTGGCATCATGAACTGTGTCAATGTATGCCCGAAAGGTTTAAACCCTACGCGAGCAATCGGACACATTCGTGGAATGTTGTTACAACGCGAGATCTAAAAAACACATTTGTTGTTTTTTAAAGCTCGAGTTGATCGTCTGTATCAAAGGGGAATTGGACATACAATTCCCCTTTGTTTAAAACTTTCAAAAATATTGCTTACAAGGCGATATTTTTTACTAAGCTGTATATAAGAGAGGGGACGGGTAACATCCGTTTCGTCATCAAGGCCTACGATCTTATCCGATCGGCCTGCTCCGGTGAGCCGGTAATTGGTGCCTTGAGACGTGTTCCCTTTGAAATGTTCAAACAGGGTGGTCCTAAATGCACGAGCTGACAATGGAGCAACTATGGAGTACGTCCCAACTCGCCGGTGGGAATGTAGCTTACATAGAAGATCTCTTTGAAACCTATCTTCGTGATCCAAACGAAGTTCCGGAAGAATGGCGTCAATATTTTAATCAACTCCCAAGAGTTGAAGAAAATGTAACGACTGATATTCCACACAAACCGATTCGCGAACAATTTCTGTTAATTTCTAAAAACCAGAATCGGGCAAAACCTACCTCGCAATCCAGCGTAAGCAGTGAATTCGAACGTAAGCAAGTTAAAGTATTGCAATTGATTAATGCCTTTCGTGGGCGTGGTCACCAGCATGCACAGCTTGATCCATTAGGTTTAATGGAGCGTGAGCAGGTAGCAGATTTAGACTTGGCTTTCCATGAGTTGTCTCAAGCTGATTTGGATACAACATTCCAAACTGGCTCATTATTTATAGGTCAAGACGAAGCGACACTTAACGAAATTCTTAATGCATTGCAGCAAACTTACTGTTCAACAGTCGGTGCTGAATACATGCATATTGTTAATACTGGGGAACAACGTTGGTTCCAACAACGCTTAGAAAGCGTACGTTCGCATCCCAAGTTTGGCGAAGAAGTTAAAAAGCATTTATTAGAACGTTTAACCGCGGCAGAAGGTTTAGAGAAATATTTAGGTTCTCGTTATCCTGGTGTTAAACGTTTTGGTCTTGAAGGGGGTGAAAGTTTAATTCCTCTAATGGACGAATTGATTCAACGCAGCGGTACTTACGGCGCCAAAGAAATTGTTATTGGTATGGCGCACCGTGGTCGTTTGAACATGTTGATCAATACTTTTGGTAAAAAGACCTCAGACTTGTTTGATGAGTTTGAAGGCAAGGCACATTATAATCACTCGGGTGATGTTAAATACCATCAAGGCTTTTCATCGAATGTGATGACGCCGGGTGGCGAAGTTCATTTGGCATTAGCCTTTAACCCTTCTCACTTAGAAATTGTCTCTCCTGTTGTTGAAGGGTCTGTACGCGCTCGTCAAGATCGTCGAGATGATGCCGGTGGTGATGCGGTTATTCCAGTATTATTGCACGGTGACTCTGCATTTGCAGGTCAGGGTGTGGTTATGGAAACTTTCCAGCTATCGCAAACTCGTGCTTATAAGACGGGTGGTACGATTCATGTTGTGATCAATAACCAAGTAGGTTTTACCACAAATAAACGTGAAGATGTTCGTTCAACAGAATATTGCACCGATGTTGCGAAAATTGTTGAAGCGCCTATTTTGCACGTCAATGGTGATGATCCAGAAGCCGTATTGTTTGTGACTCAGTTAGCGGTTGATTATCGTAACGAATTTAAAAAAGATGTTGTGATTGACTTGGTGTGTTATCGCCGTCGCGGTCATAACGAAGCGGATGAGCCATCAGGCACTCAGCCATTGATGTATCAGAAAATTCGTGAACAAAAGACAACTCGCCAGTTGTATGCTGAGAATCTAGTTTCGACCAGCATTGTTGCTGAAGATACGATTGCTCAGATGGAAGACGAATATCGAGATGCTCTTGATAACGGTTTGCACGTAGTAAAGAGTTTGGTATTAGAGCCAAATGAAGAACTGTTTGTGGATTGGACGCCTCACGTCGGACATGAGTGGACAGCGTATGCTGATACTCAATATGATCTGAAAGAACTTCAGGATCTTGCGATTAAAATGCAAGAAGTGCCAGAAGGCTTTTCGATTCAGCGTCAAGTAAGCAAAATTCTTGATGATCGCCGCAAAATGGCGGCCGGTGCTTTAACGATTAACTGGGGTTTCGCCGAAACACTAGCGTACGGTACTTTGCTAGCGGAAGGCCATCAGGTGCGTTTTACGGGTCAAGATGTTGGGCGTGGTACGTTCTCTCACCGACATGCGGTATTGCATAATCAAAAAGACAGTACAACGTATTGCTCCCTTCAGAATATTTCCGAAGATCAGCCTCGTTGTGATATTTATGATTCATTATTGTCGGAAGAGGCGGTACTGGGTTTTGAATATGGTTATGCTACAACAAACCCAAGTGCTTTGGTTGTTTGGGAAGCTCAGTTTGGTGACTTCGCTAACGGCGCTCAGGTTGTATTTGATCAGTTTATTTCCAGTGGTGAGCATAAGTGGAGCCGCTTGTGTGGTTTGACAGTGCTTTTGCCTCACGGTTATGAAGGTCAGGGCCCTGAGCACTCATCTGCTCGTCTTGAACGTTATTTGCAATTATGTGCTGAGCACAACATGCAAATATGTGTACCAACCACGCCAGCGCAAGTCTTTCATATGTTGCGTCGTCAGGTGATTCGTCCTTTACGTAAACCATTGATTGTATTCACACCTAAGAGCTTGTTGCGTCATAAATTGGCCATTAGTACTTTAGAAGAACTTGCGGAAGGCAGCTTCCAGACCGTTATTTCTGAAGCGGATGAATTAGATCCAGCGAAGGTTGAGCGTGTTGTTTTGTGCTCCGGTAAAGTCTATTACGATTTACTTCAAGAGCGCCGTGAACGCGAACAAGATAATGTTGCCATTATTCGTCTTGAGCAGCTTTATCCTTTCCCAGAAGAGCAGTTACTTGACGCTCTTGCACCTTATACCAATATTAAAGATATGGTGTGGTGTCAGGAAGAACCTATGAATATGGGAGCATGGTACAGCAGTCAGCATCACATGCGTCGTGTATTACATATGCAAAATCCAGGTCTGTATTTGAATTACGCTGGTCGTGATGCTGCGGCATCGCCTGCAGCAGGTTATATGGCGTTACACATAGAACAACAACAAAAACTAATTAACGATGCGCTAACCTTAGGGTAGTGAGCAACAGAATTTTAAGGAAAGAAAATGACCATCGAAATAAAAACACCAACATTTCCAGAATCTGTCGCGGATGGCACAGTAGCGACTTGGTATAAAAAGCCAGGTGAAGCGATCAGTCGTGATGAGCTTATTGTCGATATCGAAACTGACAAAGTTGTATTAGAAGTAGTCGCGTCTGCTGACGGTGTCTTAAAAGAAATTATCAAGGGCGAAGGCGAAGTTGTTTTGAGCGCAGAAGTGCTTGGGATTTTTGACGAAGGTGGTACGGCGACAGCAACCAGCTCTGAAGAGAAATCAGCACCAGCAGAAGCGGCTGAGTCTTCTAATGACATCATCATGAGCCCAGCAGCACGTAAGCTTGCCGAAGAAAACGGCATTAGCGCAAGCGATGTTGAAGCTACGGGTAAAGACGGTCGTGTTACTAAAGAAGATATATTAAATCACCTAAAAACTCCTAAAGCTGAGTCTGCGCCTGCCGCTGCTGAACCAGCAAAAGCAGCTCAGAAACCAGCTTCTAATGCCGGTTCAATCAGCTTTGATGCGGGTGAGCGTATCGAAAAACGTGTTCCTATGACACGTTTACGTTCAACCATTGCTAAGCGTTTGGTAAGTGCTCAGCAAAATGCTGCCATGTTGACTACGTATAACGAAGTCAACATGAAGCCGATTATGGAGCTGCGGAAGAAATATCAGGATCGTTTTGTTAAGGCGCATGGCGTTAAGCTAGGCTTTATGTCTTTCTTCGTGAAAGCCGCAACAGAAGCGCTCAAGAAGTTCCCTGCGGTGAATGCTTCCATTGATGGTAGCGATATGATTTACCACGGTTATCAAGATATTGGTGTAGCCGTATCGACTGAGCGTGGTTTGGTTGTGCCTATTTTGCGTGATACTGATGCAATGGGTTTGGCTGAAGTCGAAAATACTATTGGTGATTTTGGTGCCCGTGCCCGTGATGGCAAGTTGGGTATTGATGAGATGCAAGGTGGTACTTTTACTATTTCTAATGGTGGAACATTTGGTTCTCTATTATCAACACCTATTCTGAATCCGCCGCAGACCGCTATTATGGGTATGCATAAGATCCAAGATCGCCCAATGGCTGTTGAGGGTGAAGTCGTGATTTTGCCAATGATGTATTTGGCATTGTCTTACGATCACAGAATGATTGATGGTAAAGAAGCCGTTCAGTTCTTGGTAGCAATTAAAGACATGCTAGAAGATCCAGCACGTTTGTTATTGGATATTTAATAAGGAAGATACATGAGTAAGCAATTTGATGTTGTGGTAATCGGTGGTGGTCCTGGTGGTTATGTAGCGGCTATTCGTTGCGCCCAGCTAGGTTTATCAACGGCCTGTATCGACAAGTGGGTAAATAAGGAAGGCAAGGGTGTTTTTGGCGGTACTTGCCTAAATGTTGGTTGTATTCCTTCTAAAGCTCTCTTGGATAGTACGCATAAGTACGAAGAGGCGCATGAGAAGTTTGCACTGCACGGTATTTCTACCGGTGAAGTGAAAATGGATGTGCCGGCAATGATTCAGCGCAAGGATCAGATTGTTAAAAATCTGACCATGGGTGTTGCTACCTTGTTTAAAGCCAATGGTGTTACTGCCCTTGAAGGTACTGGTAAGTTATTAGCGGGTCGTAAAGTTGAATTCACTAACCATTCTGGTGTTAGTGAAATGATTGAAGCGGAAAACGTGATTATCGCAACAGGTTCTGTTCCTGTTGAGATTCCACCAACGCCTTTGACGGACAATATTATTGTCGATTCAACGGGTGCGTTGGAATTTACTGAAGTACCTAAGCGTTTAGGTGTGATTGGTGCTGGCGTAATTGGTTTGGAATTGGGCAGTGTTTGGGCTCGTTTAGGTTCTGAAGTTGTTGTGCTTGAAGCACAAGACTCTTTCCTTCATATGGTTGATCAAACCGTTGCTAAAGAAGCGAAGAAGCTTTTAACCAAGCAAGGTTTGGATATTCGCATTGGTGCTCGTGTAACTGGCAGTGAAGTGAATGGCGAAGAAGTAACGGTTACTTATCAGGATTCTGAAGGTGAGCAGAAAATCACTTTTGATAAACTGATCGTAGCGGTAGGCCGTCGCCCTTATACTGAAGGTTTGTTGGCCGGTGATAGTGGCGTTAATATGGATGAGCGCGGCTTCTTCTTTGTTAACGACTATTGCTCAACAGATGCTCCAGGTATCTGGGCAATCGGTGATGTTGTGCGTGGCCCTATGCTTGCTCATAAAGCCTCTGAAGAAGGTGTTATGGTTGCAGAACGCATTGCTGGTCATAAAGCTCAGCTTAATTATGATGTGGTGCCTTCTGTTATTTATACTAGCCCTGAAATCGCCAGTGTTGGTCGTACCGAAGAACAGTTAAAAGCTGATGGTGAATCTTACAATGTAGGTATGTTCCCATTTGCGGCTAACGGTCGTGCAATGGCTTCTACGGATACTGATGGTTTTGTGAAGATTATTGCTGATGCAGAAACTGATCGCATTTTGGGTGCCCATATTATTGGCCCTAATGCCGGTGATTTATGCCAGCAAATTGTAATTGCGATGGAGTTTGGTTCGAGTGCTGAAGATATTGGTATGATGGTTTTCTCTCATCCATCCATTTCTGAAGCTGTTCACGAAGCGGCTTTGGCGGTTAATAATTCCGCAATTCATAAAGCAAATCGTAAACCGAAGAAAAAATAGTTCTTAATCCTTAGCCCTTAATACGTAAGTAATAAGGGCGATGCTAATAGCAAGTATTAAGCGTTATGATGCGCATTGTCATTGGCTTTGACGCATCAAAAAAGCTGTAAAATAGGGTTTTAATTTCTGACTTGAATCATCGGTTAGGCAATTAAATTTTGTTTTATGGCTTTTTTTGTATATGGCGTTTGGAATTCTAATTACGACAGTCTATTATCACTAAAGGTTATAAGAAAATTTAGCAGCTAGTTCGGAGCGAGCTCTGGCGTTAGTGTCGTGATGGAAAGTGTGCAGTGGTTGAATGTGTAAAGCGCACTATGAGTTAACTATACTTAAGTCTAGTTGACTTTGTTCTTGACTAGTTGAATGATCAACCTACTCAATTTGACGGGATAATTTGAATGAACCTACACGAGTATCAGGGTAAACAGCTCTTCGCTCAATACGGCTTACCAGTATCAAAAGGTATCGCCGCTAAGACAGTTGAAGAAGCAGTCGCTGCAGCAGATCAAATCGATGGTGATAAGTGGGTAGTAAAAGCCCAAGTTCATGCTGGAGGTCGAGGGAAGGCCGGTGGTGTTAAGTTGGTTTCTTCAAAAGAAGAAATAAAAGAATTTGCTCAGCATTGGTTGGGTAAAAATCTAGTGACCTACCAAACCGATGCCAATGGTCAGCCTGTAAGTCGTATTCTGGTTGAAACTTGTACCGATATTGCTCAAGAACTTTATTTAGGTGCGGTCGTTGATCGTGCCAGTCGTCGCATTGTTTTTATGGCGTCGACAGAAGGTGGTGTTGAGATTGAAAAAGTCGCCCACGAAACTCCAGAAAAAATTCTAAAAGCTGAAATCGATCCTTTGGTCGGTGCTCAGCCTTATCAAGCACGTGAGCTGGCTTTTCAGCTTGGTCTTGAAGGTAAGCAAATTAATCAGTTTGTTAAAATCTTTTTAGGTTTAGCAAAATTGTTTGTTGAAAAAGATTTAGCCTTGTTAGAAATCAATCCTCTTGTTATTACCAGTGAAGGTGATTTGCATTGTTTGGATGCGAAAATCAATATTGATAGTAATGCGGTCTATCGTCATAAAGATTTGCAAGAAATGCATGACCCTTCTCAAGAAGATGAGCGTGAAGCGCATGCGGCCAAATGGGAGCTTAACTACGTAGCCCTCGATGGTAATATCGGTTGCATGGTCAATGGCGCTGGTCTTGCAATGGGAACGATGGACATCGTTCAGCTGCATGGTGGCAAGCCTGCTAACTTCTTAGATGTGGGGGGCGGTGCAACCAAAGAACGTGTTATTGAAGCGTTCAAAATTATTTTATCCGATAAAAATGTTGAAGCCGTTTTGATTAATATCTTTGGAGGTATCGTACGCTGCGATCTCATTGCTGAAGGTGTTATTGGTGCCGTTCAGGAAGTGGGTGTGACAATTCCTGTTATTGTTCGCCTAGAAGGTAATAATGCAGAATTAGGCAGTAAAGTATTGGCCGATAGTGGTTTGAATATTATTGCTGCAACCAGTTTAACTGACGCGGCCGAACAGGCTGTTAAAGCCGTCGCTAAATAATTAAGGGTGAATAATGAGCATTTTAATCGATAAAAATACCAAAGTTATTTGCCAAGGTTTTACCGGTGCGCAAGGAACGTTTCATTCTGAGCAAGCTATTGAATACGGCACAAAAATGGTGGGTGGTGTAACGCCAGGAAAAGGCGGTCAAACGCATTTAGGTTTGCCTGTATTTAATACGGTTTCCGAAGCGGTAAAAGAGACCGGTGCTGAAGCATCTGTGATTTATGTACCAGCACCGTTCTGTAAAGATTCCATTCTTGAGGCGGCTAATGGCGGTATTAAGTTAATCGTTTGTATTACAGAAGGCATTCCTACACTGGATATGCTTGAAGCGAAGGTGAAATGTGACGAACTGGGTGTTCGCCTTATTGGCCCGAACTGCCCAGGTGTCATCACTCCAGGCGAATGCAAGATTGGTATTATGCCAGGTCATATCCATTTGCCAGGTAAAGTGGGCGTTGTTTCACGCTCAGGCACACTAACCTATGAAGCGGTTAAGCAAACCACGGATTATGGTTTTGGCCAGTCTACCTGTGTTGGTATTGGTGGTGACCCGATTCCTGGATCTAACTTCATTGATATTCTGCAGTTGTTTCAAGATGACCCTAAAACAGAAGCCATTGTGATGATTGGTGAAATTGGTGGTAGTGCTGAAGAGGAAGCGGCTGCTTTCATTAAAGCGAATGTAACCAAGCCGGTCGTTTCTTATATCGCAGGTGTTACCGCTCCAGCGGGTAAGCGTATGGGTCATGCCGGTGCGATCATTGCGGGTGGTAAAGGCACGGCCGATGAGAAGTTTGCGGCACTGGAAGACGCTGGTGTTGAGACTGTTCGCAGTCTTGCTGATATCGGTAAGGCGCTGCAAAAGATTACCGGTTGGTCTTAGTACCGAGTTGATGTTTAAAAAGGGCGCTTTTAGCGCCCTTTTTTATGCCTATGATTATTATAAATTGATATTTCATGAGTAAAAAATAAACAATTTCAAGGGTTTAACAAAGGTTCTGGTTTTATCCTTACTAAGATTAATGTATAAACTCGCTCTAATAATACGTATTAACGCAAATAATAATTACTAGAGTACTGTGATTTTTATGAATATTACCGCTCAGCAAAAAGCAGAACGTTTCATTTCTGTGCTTCGTCATTGTCAGCTTTTAGGGCTGAAAGTTCTAAGTGCTGGCGAGACCAGTTTGCAACTTCGTTTACCTTATAGCGATGATATTATTGGCAATCCTTTGATGGGGATTATCCATGGTGGGGCATTAACGACATTAATGGATACCGCCTGTGGAACCGCTTGTTTTGTAGCGATTGAAGGGATGGAGCTCTGCCCAACGCTGGATTTACGCGTTGACTATATGAAAGCATCTGAGCCGGGATTGGATTTAGTTGCTCATGCTTCTGTTACGCGCATTACCAATAACGTGGTATTTACTGAGTGTCAGGTAAAGCAAGAGTTAGACGATACGCTTGTGGCCAAGTGCAATGCTACTTTTATGCGCATAGGGCATGAAATGACGCCGCCTGATTTTAGACGTGTTATCGAAACCGGAGATGCCAGTATTTATATGGGGACCGCTCCTTTAGTTAAAACGCAGAAGAGCCTCGGGGGAAACCTTTAATGAGTTTTCAAGATACCATTCATGAAGCACAAGTCAGTGGTGATTTTCAGCCACTGGTTGACAAAATCCCTTACGCAAATTATATCGGGTTTGAATTTCAACGTTTTGGCGATAATGTGATTTTTAAACTGCCTCGCAATATCGATAATATTGGCAATCCTATTTTACCAGCCATTCATGGTGGTGTGATTGGCGGATTTATGGAGCTGTCAGCGGCGATTAATTTATTAATGTTTATGGATACTCCTTTGATGCCTAAAATCGTCGACTTCTCTCTGGATTATTTGAGAGCAGGGCGTGATCAGGATACGTTTGCTGAATGCCAAATTTGGCGTCAGGGCAGTCGTGTTGCTAATGTCGCGATCAATGCTTGGCAAACCGATCGCGCAAATCCTATCGCAACGGCACGTGCTCACTTTCTATTGGCAAAGAAATAAATGCTAGGTCATCCCTTGAAATTCCCTCACCTGTCCCAATTTCTGATACAAGGCTAAAACACTAGCCAATGATTTATGATGCTTTTGATTGTTCAAAAGTAATTGTTCAGAAGTAATTGTTCAGAGTAAGGGAAATCAGATGACTGCGACACAAAAAGAAACAATGGGCTTTAAAACTGAAGTAAAACAGCTACTTCATTTAATGATTCATTCACTGTATTCCAATAAAGAAATTTTCTTGCGTGAGCTTGTCTCTAACGCATCCGATGCGTGTGATAAATTGCGTTTCGAAGCCATTTCAAATGCCGATCTTTATGAAGGCAACTCTGAGCTGGCTGTTCATATCGATTTTGATAAAGAAAAAAATACAGTAACGATTGAAGATAACGGTATTGGCATGAGCCGTGATGATGTTGTTAATCATCTAGGTACTATCGCTAAGTCGGGCACTTCAGAGTTTTTGGGCAAGCTAAGTGGTGATGAAAAACAAGATTCTCAGCTGATTGGTCAATTCGGTGTTGGTTTCTATGCTTCTTTCATCGTTGCTAAAGACGTTGTTGTTGAGACCCGTCGTGCAGGTTTGGCTGCGGATCAAGCTGTGCGTTGGCAGTCACAAGGTGAGGGTGAATTTAGCCTTGAGGATATTGAGAAGGCTGAACGTGGTACGCGTATTACCTTGCATCTAAAAGATGATGAAACTGAATTCGCCGATAGTTTCCGTTTACGCAGCTTGATTAAAAAATATTCAGATCATATCGCGATTCCAATTTTCTTACCTCAAGAAGTCAGTAGCGAAGATGCTGAAGGTGAAAGCAAGCAAATTCCTGAAGCGGTTAACGATGCGAAAGCGCTTTGGACTAAGCCAAAGACCGATATTAGCGATGAGGATTATAAAGAATTCTACAAGCATGTATCTCATGATTGGCAAGAGCCGTTAGCATGGTCGCATAACAAGGTTGAAGGTAAGTTAGATTATACCAGCCTTCTATATATTCCTTCGCAAGCGCCTATGGATCTTTGGAATCGTGATGCCGCTCGTGGTTTAAAACTGTATACACAGCGTGTTTATATTATGGATGAGGCTGAGCAATTCTTGCCACTTTATCTGCGCTTCGTGAAAGGTGTTTTAGATTCTAATGATCTTTCTTTGAACGTTTCTCGTGAAATTTTACAGCAAGACAAGAATGTTGATTCCATTCGTTCGGCATTAACTAAGCGTGTTCTTGATATGCTGACTAAAATGGCGAAAAAAGATGAAGAGAAATACGCTAAGTTCTGGGCGCAATTTGGTGAGGTGTTAAAAGAAGGCCCAGCAGAAGATTTTGCGAATAAAGAAAAAATTGCCAATTTATTCCGCTTTGCGAGTACGCAAGGTGAAGGCGATAAAGCGTCTGTCTCTTTAACTGATTATGTTTCGCGCATGAAAGAAGATCAGAAGAAGATTTATTATGTGACGGGTGAGAACTATAACGCGGTCTTTAATAGTCCTCACTTAGAGTTCTTTAAGAAAAACAATATTGAAGTATTGTTGCTGACTCAGCGTGTTGATGAGTGGATGATTAGCCATCTTGCTAATTTTGATGAAAAATCTTTCCAAGACATCACTAAGGGTGAATTAGACCTTGATGAGTTGACAGGTGAAGAAGAAAAAGCCGCAGCTGAAACATTAGCAGAAGAGAATAAGAGCTTGGTAGAGCGTATTACTGGCGCTCTTAAGGGTGAAGTTAATAACGTTCGTGTTACTGCGCGTTTAACCGATTCTCCGGCTTGCTTAGTGGTTGGCCAAAACGATATGAACGACAGTTTGCGTCAAATGTTGGCCGCCGCAGGGCAACCTGTCCCTGAAGCTGAATCAACGCTTGAGGTAAACCCAAATCACCCATTGATTGCAACGATGGATAAAGAGCAGGATGAAGAACGCTTTAATGATTTGGCGCACGTGATTTATGGTCAAGCTCAGTTAGCCCAAGGCAGTCAGTTGCAGAAGCCCGCTGAATACGTGACTAAATTGAATAAACTACTTCATGATTTAATGAAGTAATAAAATAATCACGCTTTATTTGGTATGAGTTAAAAAAGCAGTGCCTTGAGCACTGCTTTTTTATGATTGTCTAAAAAAATGACAAGGCTTCTGGTATCATGCTAAAAAAATGGGTTGAGAAAAAATATGAAAACTTTGAAATTGATGTGTTCTAGCCTTTTGCTAGCGGGAAGTATGAATGCCGTTGCGGGTGGTTCATTAGATATTAGCTTGGCCAGTGATTCTGCGCGCCTTGAATATGATGCAACCAAAGTAGGTTCTGGTTTGCATATTGGTGCCAGCATTCAGCATCATGAAGACGAAGGTCAGCTTGCGGCCTTGGGTCTGCATGTTGTTGATGTGCGTGAGCCTAACAGCCCATTGTATCTAGGTGTTGGTGGTCGTCTTTTTGGCTACGTTGCCGACGATTATGATGGCGGTGCGTTAGGTTTAGGCGGTTTTTTCCGTTATAACATCCCTAAAACACAAGGTATTAGTCTAGCGGGCTATGTTTATTATGCGCCAAGCGTTGTTTCTTTTGGCGACACTGAAAGCTTGCTGGATAGTGATATTCGTATTCAATATGCTTTGCTGCCAACAGCGCGCATCTATGCGGGCTTCCGTAATAGTAAGCTGGATGTTGAACAGTCAAAGAAAGACATCATGCTTGAGCACGGCTTACACTTTGGTTTAAAGGTAGACTTTTAATGGCGCAGTGGTTAGCTCATAGCAATCAAAAGCTCTATCAAGCAAGACTTTTACTTGAAGCCTCTGAACAGATGGAAGAAGAAAGCCAGCAGCCAGGTTCTTATAGCGATGTACCGGTTGCGATGATTAGCGCAATGCAGGAGTCGGTATTGTTTCAGCTGGTATTGGCTTATCAATCTTATTTGCATGAGTTAGCCGACATTGCTCAATATCGTGATGAGTTTTATTCGTTATCGCAGTTATTGGAAAATGTCACGGTCGCCACTGGTGAGATGACAGAGTTGAAGCAGTTAGAGTCAGACAGTTTTAGCTGGCTGAGTCAGCTGCAGTTAGCTTTTCAGCAATGCAGCCAGAAAGAAGTTGTGATGGCTCCAAAGGTCGTGAACAGTCCTCAAATGATTCAGTTGAATGATACAACGTCTAATGAGTTACCTTTGCGAAAATGGTATTCAGCGTTAACCGGTATTATTGAATTGCAGCGAAATAATCGCCAAGAAAGCTAGTTAAAAACGTACAGCGAGTTAAGTGGGGAAGTTAGGCATGGCTGATTTTTTTGAAATTATAGAATTATCAAACGGTGATATCGGTTTGCGTAAAGCAGATGACACTTCTGAAGAGATGATTGTTAGAATTAAATTCTCTGAGGAAGCGCGTGAGAATCTAAAAAACAATCATATTGAAGTGGCTCATGCGATGATTGAGGCCGGCGTTAATAAAGTAAGTGAGCTTTCAGGCTTAGAGTTTGAGCAAGAAAGTATTGTAACAGAGCCGGAAACTCCCAGTATTATCCACTAATCGATTATAGGTTTGAATAATATTAACGACGGCGTATTAGCAAACCATGACTGTTTCCTTGCTTGGCCGCTTCATCAAGTAAGGTCAGTTCTTCATCGCTGATTTTCCCCGTCCATTCAATAATGATGTGCCCAGTGCCCGCCGATAAGGCTTTGCAGCATACTTGCAAGAAGCAGGGTTCTTCCGCTTTAATATAAAGAACTTGTGCTGTGTCGATGCCTAGCGCCGATACCCAATTTCTATTCAGGCTATGTTCATCGCCGATCCACATTAACCAGCGTTTATCCAATGACATTTGTGCAAGAATGGGCAATAAATAAACGGGTTGTAATGCGCTATCCGCGGCTAAAATAATTTCACTAATACCTGACTGAGGTGCATTATTGGCAGTTAATCCGCTGCTTAATGCTAATTCAGAGTTTTGTATTCCAAGTGGTAATTGACGCATGCTGAACTCCTTGTATTAATGAAATTATGTGTCGTTGCTAAATTTATACCGGTTATGCCGTATTGAAATATGAGGCTTATTGTCTGCGGATAACGCCTACATAAAGCCCTTCAATAGAGAAATTGGTATCTTTTAAGTTAACTTCAATCGGTGCGAAGTCGTCATTTTCAGCCAGTAGAGTCACTTTGTTACGATTCTTTTGATAGCGTTTTACAGTGACGTCGTCTTCTACTCGAGCAACAACGATTTGGCCGTTGCGGGCAACTTCTGTTTTATGTACCGCAATTAAGTCGCCGTCCATAATGCCAATGTTAATCATGCTTTCGCCATGTACTTCTAATAAGAAGTCAGCATTGGGTTTAAACCAGTTGGCTGGAATCTGACAATGATCTTCAATGTGCTCTTGTGCCAGAATCGGTTCTCCAGCCGCGACGCGACCAATAATGGGTAAACCTTGCTGTTGTTCTTCTACTATTCGAATGCCACGAGATGCACCAGGCATCATTTCAATGGCACCTTTGCGCGCAAGGGCTTTTAGGTGTTCTTCGGCAGCATTGGGTGAACGAAAACCCAGCTGTTCAGCAATTTCAGCACGTGTAGGCGGGAAACCAGTTTTAACAATAGCGCGCTTGATTAAATCAAGAACCTCTTGTTGTCTCGCAGTGAGCTTAGTCATAATCAATTCCCGTAGTTTTTCGAGTGCTTGTTAATGGTGTTTATCTATACAGTGGGTGTAAATATATACAGTGTTTATACTGCTGTAAAGTGATTCGTTGCAATAATGCTCAAAAACTATCTCTTAAATCTGCGCTGCAATCGCTTGCACTCATAGTGTTTAAAACGTATGTTTGAATTTTATTTATTAATAATATGAGTTCATATGGCACAGAAAGATACCGTCGAGCGCATTCTGGACGCAGCGGAAGCTTTATTTTCTGAAAAAGGATTTGCCGAAACGTCACTGCGTAATATTACAACGAAAGCAGGGGTGAATTTGGCGGCAGTTAATTACCATTTTGGGTCGAAGAAGTCTCTTATACAGGCGGTATTTGCACGTTACCTTACGCCTTTTAGTCACCAATTTTCAGATCAGCTTGATGTCATCGAGTTGCAGCATAATACCCCTGAGCAGTTATTAAAGTTGTTGGTGATTACGCTGGCAAAGTCTGGCTTAGAAAAGCCGGAAAAATTTGGAGTATTCATGCGTTTGCTCGGTTTGGCTTATAGTCAGGGGCAGGGGCATTTGCGCAAATTTTTAACCAGTGAGTACGGTGAGGTATTTGCGCGTTATATGAAAGAGGTTAATCGTATAACCCCTGAGCTATCACCGAAAGAACGTTTTTGGCGTATTCACTTTATGTTGGGTGCGGCAGTTTTCACCATGTCGAGTGTCGATTCATTGGTGGCGATGGAAAATCATGATTTAGGAACTCAATCGGATGTAAAAGATGTCATTAGCCAGCTAATGCCGTTCTTAGCGTCAGGTTTGATGGCTGTCGATAACGATGCAAATTGATCCGACTGCGGCTAATTTCAAGCCAGTGATTGAAGTCTCTATTCAAGATCAATGTTTACGGCTTCAGCTTAAAGGCGAAGTTAGAATTTATCCTGTTTCTACCGCTAAATTGGGCATAGGTGAACAAAAAGGCTCTAATAAAACACCGTTAGGCTGGCATGTTGCACGCGCTAAAATTGGGGCGGAAGCTGACATTAATAGTGTCTTTGTAGGTCGTCGCTTGACGGGCGAAGTATACTCGCCACAGTTGGCTAAGCAATTTCCTCATCGTGACTGGATTTTGTCCAGAATTATTTGGCTGAGTGGTTGTGAGATCGGTCATAACCGTTTTGGTAATGTCGATAGTATGCAGCGCTATATTTATATTCATGGCACTCCAGATAGCGAGCCTATGGGGGTTCCTGAATCTCATGGTTGCATACGTATGCGTAATGCGGATGTGATTGAGTTGTTTGATCTGATCCCTGTTGGCACAAGTATTTGGTTGCAAGAATCAACATTCGCGAGGATACCATGTCGATCTGTGTAATGGCCGATATTGCAGGCTTAGTATTAACACTTGAAGATGAGCAATTTTTATTACAGCCCGAAATTGCTGGTCTGATTCTTTTCTCTCGTAATTATGAAAGCCCTGAACAACTTGCCAATTTATGCGCCAGTATCAAAGCTTTGAGGGCCGACTTGCTGATTGCTGTTGACCAAGAAGGCGGTCGAGTGCAGCGCTTTCGTGAGGGGTTTTTGCGACTTCCGGCGATGCGTAAATTAGGCGATGTTTTTGTCAGCGATGAAGGTTTAGCGCTTAAACAGTCTTTCTCTTTGGGTTGGTTGATGGCTGCGGAACTTATTTATCATGGAGTGGATATCAGTTTTGCACCGGTGCTTGATTTGGATTTTGGCCGCTCAGGCGTTATTGGCGATCGAGCTTTTGCTGAAAAACCAGAGCAGGTATTAGCGCTTTCTCAGGCTTTTATTAAGGGAATGGAACAAGCTGGAATGTCGGCTACTGCGAAACACTTTCCTGGGCATGGTTATGTGACTGCAGATTCTCATTTAGAATTACCAACAGATGCACGCAGTTTCGAAGCATTAGAACATAATGACTTAATACCGTTTAAACAGCTTATTGCAGATAATCAATTAGCGGCGATCATGCCAGCCCACGTTGTATATACCCAAATTGATGCAAATTTTACGGCGGGCTTCTCTAAGCACTGGCTACAAGATATTCTGCGCAAAGACATGGGCTTCAAGGGCTTGATTTACAGTGATGATCTTTCTATGGAAGGGGCTGCTGCCTCTGGTCGTCCGAGTATTCGTGCTCAGAAAGCGAAAGAGGCAGGCTGCAATGTATTATTGATTTGTAATAAACGGGATGCCGCGCAAGAAATTGTTGATACGGTTCGAGATCAGCAGTGGCCATTGATTACTTTGCAAGACATGCGAGCGAAGCCTTTAGTTGATGAACATTTGTATGAAAGCGCTGATTGGGCTCATCATCTTGCCATCTGTTCGCCGTATTTTACTTAATGTTATATTTTTATTAATGTTTACAAACAACTGGGGAATGGCTTGAAGACAATTGCAATTATAGGCGGTTCTGGTTTAACAGAATTTAATGAATTGGATATCATTGAACGCCATCATCCTTCCTCCTTTGCGTTTTCTTTGGGTGTTCCTAGTTCTGACATCGTAGAAGGTATGCTTAACGGTGTGCGTTTGTTGTTTTTAGCACGTCACGGTCTTCCTAATGTCGTTCCTCCACACAAGATTAATTACCGCGCGAATTTACTAGCATTACAACAGTTAGGGGCTGAACACATTATTGCCGTTAATGCTGTGGGTGGTATTCACTCTGACATGATTGCTGGGCACATATCGGTGCCTGATCAAATTATTGATTATACACATGGCCGGGAACATACTTTTTTTGATGGTATTTTTAAGCCCTTAGATCACATTGACTTTACCCACCCGTATGATGAGTCATTACGCCAAATTCTTATACAAAGCTTGTCGAAGCAATCGTTGAGTTATGGTTGCAGTGATTTTGGGACCTATGGCGCAACTCAAGGGCCACGTTTAGAAACACTGGCTGAAATCAAGCGCTTAGAAAAAGATGGCTGTGCTGTCGTTGGGATGACGGGTATGCCAGAAGCGGCGCTTGCCAGAGAGCTGAATATTCCTTACGCAAGTTTATGCCTAGTGGTTAATCCAGCAGCAGGTAAAAGTGATCAACTTATCACCATAGATGACATTCGATGCGTAATTAATACCGGGATGAAAGAAATTAAGACAGTCATTAGCGAAGTCTGCCTAGCTATTGTTTAAATGGTTGTTTAAATTGCGCCGCAGTAATGAATTGGTTAAATGATTCACACCAAATAATTACAGAATTATAATTCTCTATATTGATACCATCCCTAATAGGCAGTATGTAATTCCCAAAGCTTTTGACTTCTCCTGCGTCAACCATTGTAGATTTTTGCTGCAGAAAATCCTGCTCAGTCTCGATGAAGCGGGAAGATAAGTACAGTCGATAAGCCGGCCCTGGTGCAAGTTTACCCTGAAAAACAATGTGATTATCACCTAAAGAAAATGTGCCTTTTCCCCAGTGTAGCCAATCAGAATCCTCTAAATTGTCAGCAATTGTTGCGACATAACGGGTATTTTTAATCGTTAATGCCAGTGCGCCAGAGGTTGGTTCAGGGGGCGCCATAAGAATAGGAAGGCTATACATGCCCACTGCAAAAGCAAAGCCAGCCGTAAGACCATGAGTGACGAGTAATAAAAGTGTTTTCTTTAGCATATGTTGTGTGCCGCTTTAGAAGTAAAAGATGTTTAAGTATTGCATACGCGACAAAGCTTACGACAATTCATTTAGCAAAACCTTTACTGCAGCTTGGGGTGAGCATGAAAATGCGGGTTATTTAAGCCGTGCAGTTGTCCTACAACTCTGGTCGAATTTCAACAATAAAACTCGTTAATTAGCCGATACTAAGATGAGCTGTTCGCCTATCACCTTTAGGTTATATGTCGTAAGTAATTGAAAAATATAATAATTATTACTGTGATATCAACGTGCCTTGATAACCGAACAGGCTACGAAAGTGATATCAAATTGACAAAAGCGACAGCGGAATATAGTGTTGTGA
>CAWVSY010000057.1:0-22490 GCA_963933055.1 uncultured Oleispira sp. | reverse complement strand
GATAAATCAACCGCTGTGCAATCTTTAGTCAAAGCGCCAATGGAAATATAATCCACCCCCGTTTCGGCATAAGCGCGAAGTGTCTTTGTTGTGATGCCGCCAGAAGCTTCAAGCTTGGCATGCTTTTCATTACCTGAAGCATTTTTTGTCTTGGTAAAGGTTTTGTTCAAAGCGACCGCTTCAATCATTAAAGTTGGGCTGAAGTTGTCGAGCATGATGATGTCGGCACCTGCTTCTAAGGCGGTAGTGAGTTCTTCCATGGATTCCACTTCGACTTCGACTTTTTTACCCGGTGCAATTTGATGCGCTTTTTCGACCGCGTTTTTGATGCTGCCACAGGCGTGAATGTGGTTTTCTTTAATTAAGAAAGCATCGTATAACCCAACTCGATGGTTAAAGCAGCCATCTACTAGGCTAACGGCGTATTTTTGGCCTACACGAAGTCCCGGTAACGTTTTGCGAGTATCAAGCAGTTTAACCCCAGTGCCTTCGACCATTTGTGCATAATGGCTGCACAGTGTGGCAGTCCCCGATAAGCTTTGCAGAAAGTTGAGTGCTGCGCGTTCGCCAGTAAGTAGCGAGCGTGCCGACCCTGTTAGTTCGAATAATACTTGGTTCGGTTCTACCCATTCACCGTCGCTTACTTTCCAGTCGATAATGACGCTTGGGTCGAGTTGGGCAAAGACTTCGTTGACCCAAGCCGCCCCCGCGATAATCGCGCGGTCGCGGCTTATTATGCGTGCTTTGGCTTGGTTTTCAGCGGGAATTAGTTGTGCGGTGATGTCGCCGCTGCTATTTAAATTACCCGAAACGTCTGTGCCTATATCTTCTAATAGCGCTTGTTTAACGGTATTGCGGATGTCGTCTTTATAAAGTGTTAAATCAAGCGCCATTTTCTTTCAGTCTCTCAATAATTCGATGAATCTTTTAATCGTTATTTATCTTTTGCGGCTTTTGTCAGCTTAAATACCACAGGGCTAAGCAATAACAAGGCTACTAAGTTTGGAATGGCCATTAGTGCATTCAATGTATCGGCCACTAACCACGCTAGATCTAGCTGAAAAGTAGCGCCAATGGGAATCGCTAATACCCAAACAATGCGGAATATAATAATCGATTTTACACCGAACAAGTATTCAGCGCACTTTTCGCCATAAAAAGACCAGCCTAAAAGAGTCGTGAAGGCGAAAACGATTAAGCCGAAGGTAACTATGTATTCACCAATGAATGGCAAACCTTGGCTGAACGCCATTGATGTTAATGTTGCGCCAGATTCACCTGACTGCCAAGCGCCAGAAGCGACAATGACTAAACCCGTAATGGTACAAATAACTAAGGTATCGATGAAGGTGCCTAGCATCGCAATGGTACCTTGCTGAACAGGATCTTTGGTTTGTGCTGCTGCATGGGCAATCGGTGCGCTACCTAAACCCGCTTCGTTAGAGAAAACACCGCGTGCAATACCAAAGCGAAGCGCTGCCCAAACCGTTGCACCAGCAAAGCCGCCAACGGCTGATATTGGAGTAAAAGCATGAGTTAAAATGGTATTAAATGCGTCAGGAATACGGTCAAAGTTGATCAATAAAAGCACTAAGCCTGCGATAACATAGGTAATTGCCATAAAAGGAACCAGCTTGCCGGCAACAGACGCAATTCGTTTGATGCCTCCTAATAATACCAGTGCTGCTAAAATGGCCATGACGATGCCGGTAGCGACCTCTGGAATTTTAAATGAGTTGTGCATGACGTCGGCTACGGAGTTCGCTTGCACGCCATTACCAATGCCGAAACCGGCAATCATGCCAAAAAAGGCAAAAGCCGCCGCCATCCATTTCCAGTTTTCACCAAGGCCATTCTTGATGTAATACATGGGGCCGCCAACAAAGTTGCCATTCTCGTCTTTTTCTCGATAGTGAACGGCTAGTACGGCTTCGGCGTATTTTGTTGCCATACCGACGAGGGCAATCATCCACATCCAGAATAAAGCGCCTGGCCCCCCCATGGCGATTGCCGTTGCAACGCCAGCAATGTTACCGGTACCGATGGTAGCCGAAAGAGAAGTCATTAGCGCGTTAAAGCCTGAAATATCCCCTTCGCCTTTTGCCTTGCGGCCAGACCATAATAAAGAGAAGCCTTTTTTAATATTTAGCAAAGGATAGGCTTTTAGACCTAGGGTCAGAAAAATGCCCGTGATCGCAATCAGCAGTAGCATAGGTGCACCCCATGCCCAGCCATTAATCGTATTAATAATCTCGACCATGAACTTTCTCTTTATCAGTATTTTTAATTGAATCTTGCCACTATACTCGGCTGATTGTATGAGTCAAAATCAAAGCTTAAAATCTAACGAAAAAATACTGAAAAATGGGGCTCGTATTCGCTGTGAAGACATCTATTGAATCAGGTTGGTTAAATATTGCGCAAAAATGTCCTTCGCCTAATTTTAATCAACGCCCAGAAAATGAAATTTCATTGTTAGTTGTGCACAATATCAGTCTGCCACCTAAGCAATATGGTGGCCCTTTTGTAGAAGATTTTTTCTGTAATCGCTTGGATGTTACTGCGCATCCTTATTTTGCTGAAATTGGTCATTTGGAAGTATCAAGCCATTTGTTCATCCGCCGCGATGGTTCACTGATTCAGTTTGTACCTTTTCATCAGCGTGCTTGGCATGCAGGCCTTTCGCAATACAGTGGGCGAGATAATTGTAATGATTTTTCGATTGGTATCGAAATGGAAGGCTGTGATGATGAAGATTATAGTGAAGAGCAGTATGCAAGCCTGCGGTGTGCCTCCCAAGCGATTATGATGGCTTATCCACAAATCCGCTCTGATCGTATTACTGGCCATGAATTTATATCGCCAGGGCGAAAAACAGATCCAGGTCTTGCTTTTGACTGGCAACGTTTTTTTTCGTCTTTAAAGGTTTAAATAGTCTAAAAAGCTTTCAGTATTCTGCTTCGAGCAGCTAAGCTTAAGATAGTTAATCTGTTCTTTATTCGATACACTCATAAAAATTGTTAACGGATGATTTGATGAAATTTTTGATTTTGTTTTTAACGTTAATGCTGCAGCGTTATCTGTCAATCAACCGGACGACGACCATCAGCACGACGTTTAGTAAGTGGTATCTGCTGTTTCAAAAGAGAAATTGGTTCAACAAGCTCGGGCGTAATGGCCGCTATATTACCGCGGTTGTTATTCCAAGTATCATCATTGGTGGGACCTTTGTTCACCTTGAGGATAGGCTATGGGGTTTTCCTGCGATTGTACTTGAGATCGCTTTACTCCTTTATATATTAAGCCATGCAGATTTTCAGCGTCATGTGACTCAATATCAAAATGATTTAGCAGATGGTGATATTCAAGGCGCTTATCTTTGCGCGGAACAGTATTTATCAGTGCCTGAAATCGAGCTCAGCGATGAGCTTGCACAAATGCATGATCAGGTGAGCCATACTATTTTATTCCGTTGGTTTGAATTCTTTTTCTTAATGGTTTTTTGGTTTTTGATCTTAGGAGTGCCTGGTTTATTGCTGGCTTGGTTTAGTTTGCAGTATTCCCAGCTTGTTCATTGTGGTGAAAGAGCTTGGCGACCATTGCACTGGTTAGAATGGCTACCTGCTCGTTTACTTGGATTAACGTTTGCTTTGGCGGGTAACTTTGTTCACGGTATTAGTATTTGGAAAAGCTCTTTGTGGAAATGGAGAGTTCCTGCGGATAAAATTTTGTATCACGTTGCTTTGGCTTCTCTAACCGTGCGCAGTAAGGAAGGCAAAGCAGTGCATGTCGAGTTGAAAAATGCTGAATTAAATACAAAAGATGCGTGCGCTCAGATGACAGAGTTGCAAAGTCTCCATATTCGCAGTGCATCGATTTGGTTAGTGATTATTGCCTTGATTACAATTGTGGGTGGAACGCTCTATTAGCCGCACCCCGTACGCCACTTGAATCACCAAACTCGGCTTTTACTAGTCGAGTGAAAACCTTATCTGAAAAAACATATTCGGCGAATAGCTCAGGCACGCGTTGATACAAATAATCAATGTTTGACATACCGCCACCCAATACAATAACTTCTGGGTCAATGATGTTTATGATGCTCGCAAGTGATTTTGCCAAACGGCGTGCGTATGCCTCAAATACCTTGATTGCCAAAGGGTCATTGTTGAGTAGTTTTTCGTGCCATTCTTGTGGTGTTAATATAGGCTCAGAGGATGGTGATGGTTGCAGCTTATGTGCATGGTAACTAAAGCCAGGGCCCGATAAGAACGTTTCAATACACCCAGATTTACCGCAATAACAGGGGATGAATTCATCATCAGTATCCGCCCAAGGCAGAGGGTTATGTCCCCACTCCCCACTGATCGAATTTGGGCCAGTCAGTAATTGCTGGTTAATGACTAACCCCCCTCCGCAACCCGTGCCTATAATGACACCAAATACCGATTTAGCCCCTTTCGCTGCGCCGTCTTTCGCTTCTGATACGACAAAACAATCGGCATCATTGGCAATATTAAACGTTTTATCATGTTGAAAGCTTGCTTCCAAATCTTGTTGAAAAGGTTGCCCGATCAAGCAGGTGGTATTGGCATTTTTAACTAAGCCGGTTGCAGGATTAATTGCCCCAGGAATGCCCATACCAATATTCGTAAACTCGTGTTTAAGTTGGTCTTCGCAAGATTGAATAAGCGCAGTAATGGCTAAAATAATGTTGTGATATTGTTGTATTGCAGACGGTGCATTATCTCTTTGAGGCGTTGGTACGCGCTGTCTTAATATCGTCTCTCCTTGTGAGGAAAGGACAATGACCTCGATTTTAGTACCGCCTAAATCAAGGCCTATCGATAAATTGTGCATAAATGAAGGGTTTAAATATTCGTCAATGTAAAAGCGTGATCCTTAAGCGGAATGCTTTGGGTCATAAGAGGCTAACATTAACTGTGCTTGATCACTAAGTCCAATTACCTTACAGCCATTACCATACATACTGGGTGTAATAGGATCGGTCCACATGACTTCAGCTTTCACTTGCCCGGTACGGCGACTATCGATATTCGGTGGAATATCGACCATATCCAATTCTAATACGGTGCCGATTTCTAGTGGCGTATAAGAAGACAACATAATACCTGCTGCAGAGAAATCGACCATGAGGCCAAGATATTCTTTCGTATCATGTTGAAATAAACTAACAGTGCCATCCAAAATTCGGCGTGGATGCATGCGATTTTCTTTACTCATAGCGTTATACTGACCCTAATCGATATTAGTTAAATTATAGACCCAATTTAAAGAAGCGGTATTTTTCAGCCTGAATATCAGTAGAAATGTGAGTGGAATATGAATAACAATGTACATTTAGTGCTTGGCGGCGCACGTTCTGGTAAAAGTAGCTTTGCTGAAAAAATGGCGATAGAAAGCGCTAAAGAGGTTGTCTATATCGCCACCGCGACGATTTATGATGACGAAATGCAAACGCGTATTGACCGTCATATTGATGATCGACCAGCGCATTGGTTGACGATTGAAGAGCCTTTATTATTGGCGCAAACATTAAAACAGCAGGCCGCTGAGGATAAATGTTTATTAGTTGATTGCTTAACCTTGTGGTTAAGCAATGTGCTGATGACTGAAGAAAATACGAAACAATTTTCGGCTTATAAAGAAGCATTATTAACAGTATTGCCTTCTCTGCCGGGGCAAATAATTTTAGTCAGTAATGAAGTTGGCCAAGGCATTGTGCCGATGGGAGAGCTGAGTCGACGTTTTGTTGATGAGGCCGGGTGGTTACACCAAGATATTGCCCGCCTTGCTCAACAGGTAACGTTAGTCGTGGCAGGGCTACCGATGAAGCTCAAACATGTTGAATAGTGCATCTAAAAAAAGCGTTATGCGAATGATAATTGGGGGAAATAATGACAAAACTTTGGTGGCAAAATGATTGCCTCGCGATCAATGAAAAAGTTAAACGAGAAGCGCAAGATCGACAAGAAATATTAACTAAACCACCAGGATCATTAGGGCGTTTAGAAGATGTCGCAATTATCTTAGCTAGCTTATATTGTGATAATAAACCTGAAATAAAACAGCCACTCATTACCATTTTTGCGGGCGACCATGGCGTCGTTGCACAAGGTGTTTCGGCGTTTCCTCAAGCCGTTACCGTAGAAATGATTCGTAATTTTGTCAACGGTGGCGCAGCCATTTCGGTATTAGCCAACGAAAACAATGCGAGCCTACAGGTTGTTAATTGCGGTACTGCATTTGAAATCGACTTTGCTGATGATTATGCTGATTTATTGGATAAATCGATCGCCGCGGGTACGGCAGATTTAAGTGAAGTAAGTGCCATGACGGCAGAACAGTTAGAGCAAGCGTTGGCCATTGGACAGCAAGTTGTTGAGCAAGGTAAAAAAGATGGCATCGATTTGTTTATTGCGGGTGAAATGGGGATTGGTAATACTACCCCAGCAGCGGCTTTGGGTTGTGCTTACATCAACCCGTCGGAAAATCATGAGGCAATAAATGTTGCCGATATGACGGGGCGTGGAACAGGAATAGACGATACCGCTTGGGCAAATAAAGTACGAGTGATTGAAAAAGCCTTAGCGCGTTTAGATGTTAAGGCCTTATCGCCGCAAGAGATCTTACAAGAATTAGGCGGCTTTGAAATAGCCGCGATTGCAGGTGCTTATATTCGTTGCGGACAATTAGGGATTCCCGTATTAGTCGATGGTTTTATTACTACCGCGGCGGCCTTGGCGGCATGCAAAATGAATCCGCAAGTGAAAGACTGGTTATTATTTAGTCATCAATCTGAAGAGCAGGGTCATCAATTAATGCTGGCTGCGTTAAATGCTAAGCCATTGGTGCAACTGGGTTTGCGTTTAGGTGAAGGCAGTGGTGCTGCTACGGTATTGCCATTATTGCGCCAAGCTTGCGCCTTACATAATAAAATGGCCACCTTTGCTGAAGCGGCGATTTCCTCTTCTGATGCCGAAGCTGCTGCAAAAAATCAGGTTGATTAAGCATGAAAATACCACCCACTTTTATTGATGTTATGCGCCACGGAGAGCCCGAAGGTCTATGCCCTGATGGCGGCACCATTTTACGTGGTAGCACTGATGATGCATTAACTAAAAAAGGTTGGTTGCAAGCAAAACAACGCTATCAGTCAGTGATGAATGCTGAAGTATCTGCAGGTAATAATAGTCTGCCTTGGGATATTATTATTACTTCGCCATTAGTTCGCTGTGCGACCTTTGCTGAGTACGTTTTAGAATCTCATTCAGGTCATTCGTTAAATAAAGAAGCGGTAAAAAATACAATACAATTTTTTATTAAACCACAGTGGCGAGAAATCCACTATGGCGACTGGGATGGAAAAAGTACGTCTAAAATTTGGCAAGAACAGCCCGAGATAATGGAAAAAATGTGGCAAGATCCACTGAATTTCTGTGCGCCAAATGGTGAAGCCGTCAGCGATTTTAGCCAACGTATCGAACAAGCTTGGTCTGATCTAATCACTGAGTTTCAGGGTAAGCGTATTTTGTTGATATGTCATGGCGGCGTCATGCGATTATTACTGCAACAGTTATTAATGATGGCACCAGAAGCGATGAATCGTTTTGCCATTCCTTATGCAGCCATGTCACGCTTGCGAGTGGATCATTCTGTATCAGATGATGGTGAACCTTTAAATTGGCCAAGTCTATTAGCGCACTATGGTGAGGAGCTAAAGGGTGAGGCGCTAAAGAGTGAAGCGCTAGGAGGAGAAAAAAATGAATAACCTAAAAATAACGTGGTTTTCATTTTGGTATGCCATTGCGTTTTTAACGCGAATTCCTGCGGTCAATTTATCCAAAGCATTAAAATCGAATAACAAAGAAATCAGCCAAGGCTCGTTATACTTTTATCCTTTGGTAGGATTAATTATTGGATCATTGTTAGCTGCGATTTATTTTGTTTGTGCTTGGCAGGTGAATAACTCCAACCCTTTTCCTGTGGTTGGTTTTGATAGCCGAAGTTTTGTTATTGCGGCGTTAATGTTGGTTGTTTGGTCTTTAGTGACAGGTGGTTTGCATTTAGACGGTTTGGCGGATGCGGCGGATGCTTGGGTTGGTGGTTATGGTGATAAGCAACGCACGTTAGATATTATGAAAGACCCTACCGTTGGTCCTATGGGCGTTATGTTAGTGGTTTTGGTTTTGCTCTTAAAATTTTCAGCCTTGCTTGTTTTAGTCGATAAGTTTGGTGGGCTTTATTTAGCAGGATTAATTCTTGTGGTACCGATGCTTGCGCGATTCACTATTTTACCGTTATTTTATTTTACGCCTTATGTTCGAGAAAAGGGATTGGGGAGTAATCTTAAGCAAGCGATCAGTCCTATTTTATTGATTGTTATTACTACTATTTGTATGGTGTTAACGGTTGTATTTGTTCAGCAAAAATCTATTTTTATTCTTATTTTAGCTGCTGCAATTTTACTCTGGGCGCGCAATATTATGATGCAACGTATCTCTGGCACGACAGGAGATACGGCAGGTGCGATGATTGAAGTTCAAGAAGCCTTGTTATTATGCGCGTTGGTTTTGTGATTCTGCCTTTCAGGAAGCCGTCATTCACGATGTTTAAAATTTAGCCAGTGCGCTTTCAAGCTTTTGCCAATCAAAACTGTCGAAGGCGGAATCCGCCAGCGCATCTAAGCTTTTTTCGCGCAACTCTTGATAATCGACCAAGCGAGTTTCGGCACCTGCCCAGCGTAAAATTGATTGCAATGCTTCAGGCGTATCCATTAGCCCATGCCAATAGCTGGCAAGAATTTGTTCATCATCTGATAGCAATGCACAAATATGATCATTATCGGTTTGGATAATCGACGTATTTTCTGCGGTATCAGATCCCTCTAATGACGCTAATGTTAACCCTGCGTGAATTTCATAACCTTGAATATCACAAGTGTCTTGATGGGGCAGGCTTAATGTTCCAGACACATTTTTCAACGTTTTCTGCGGTTGTAATTCAGTCTCAATATTGAGCCAGCCAAACCCTTCGCTACTGCCAACTAAACCTTCTAATCCCAATGGATCATGAATTAGCTTGCCAAGCATTTGTAGACCACCGCAAATCCCTAAAATTTTACCGCCATAGCGTAAATGCTGCTGTAAATAAGGCAGCCAACCTTGCTCTTTTAGCCAAGCCAAATCCGCGCGAGTATTTTTAGAGCCGGGTAAAATTATCAAATCCGCTTTTGGGATATGAGCCGCTTCTGTTACTTTACTGCCTGAAATAGAAGGGCCGACTAACTCTAAATCAACTTGCGGGTGCGCCGCGATTGGATCTAAATCGGTATGATTGCTGACGCGAGGATAAATAGGCACAACAACTTTTAGCCTCTGCTGATGGCTTAAATGAGTTTGAACTGAATCCTTATCGTCTAATGTCTCCGACAAACTGACCGAATCTTCACTGTCTAAATGCAATCCCATTAAATACGGCAAAACCGCTAATACAGGTTTCCCCGTTTTTTCTTCTAACCAATCTAAACCAGGCTGTAGCAAACTGACATCACCGCGAAAGCGATTAATAACAAAGCCAACCACACGCCTACGCTCAGACTCAGATAAACAATCCAGCGTTCCTACAATATGAGCAAATACACCCCCTCGATCAATATCGGCAACAATAATAACGGGGCAATCAACCGCTTCCGCAAATCCCATATTAGCAATATCACGATCGCGTAAATTGATTTCTGCAGGGCTGCCAGCACCCTCAGCAATGACCCAATCGTATTGCTGGCTTAATCGTTTATGAGACGCCAAAACAGCCTTCATCGCCGTCGGTTTATAATCATGATACTGGCGAGCTTTCATTTTTCCGCCATCAGCTTCGCCGTTAGGGCTTAAAATAGCTTTACCATTAATGATCACCTGACAACCAACATCAGAGGTAGGTTTGAGTAGAACAGGATTAAAATCGGTATGAGGTTTCAAACCACAAGCCTGAGCTTGTAAAGCTTGTGCGCGACCAATTTCGCCACCGTCTTCTGTTACCGCGCTATTAAGCGCCATATTTTGGGATTTAAACGGCGCAACCGATATGCCTTGGCGTTTTAATACTCGGCCCAATGCGCAGCAGAGCGTGCTTTTCCCTGCGTCAGACGTCGTTCCTTGCACCATCAAGGTCAGTTGTTTATTTTGTTGGAAAATGCGTACTAGAGCCGCTTGTTGTTCAACTTGATGAAGCATAAAAAGGGTAAGCCTGTTAAAATCAGCGTAATATCTAAAGTACCTATTTTAAGAGATTTTGATGTGATCCTCAGCTTTTTTTCATTGTTATTCGCACTCGCCTTAGACTATCGCTTCGGTGAGCCGAAAAAATACCATCCTTTGATCGGTTTTGGTCGGTATGTCGATTTTTTGCAGCGTCATTTTAATGCGCCTACCGGGACGCGTATTGATAGTCGTAGCCAGTTTATACAGGGGGCTTTGGCGTGCCTATTAGCGATTATCCCTATTGTTGGTATCGTGGTTGTGATTCAGCATTCTGTTCCTGATTTTATCAATGTATTTATTGATGCTGGCTTATTGTACTTATGCATTGGTTGGTCGAGTTTGCAGCAGCATGCTCGCGCAATCTTTGATGAATTAAAAATCAATCAAATTGACGGTGCCCAAACCAAATTAAGTTGGATTGTTAGCCGAGATACTCAGCAGCTCGATGCGACACAAATAGCGCAGGCGTCTGTTGAAAGTGTATTAGAAAATAGCTCTGATGCACTGTTTGCAACCCTATTTTGGTTCATGATCGCGGGGGTAGAAGGTGCAATTTTACATCGCCTTGTTAATACCTTGGATGCTATGTGGGGATATAAAAATACACAGTTTTTATATTTTGGTCGTTTCTCTGCCTATTTTGACGATGTTTTAAATTACCTGCCAGCACGTTTAACGGCCTATGGCTTTGTATTTTGTGCAAGTTCGGTGGAACAAGGTAAAAAAGCATTAATGTGCTGGCGCACACAAGCAAAAGCTTGTGCTAGCCCAAATGGTGGTCCGGTAATGACGGCTGGTGCAGGAGCGCTGAATGTACAGCTAAGTGAAGGTGCTTGGTATAAAACAATACAAGGCTCTGAAGATAAGCTTGAGTGGCACGAAAAGCCAGCGATGGGCTGTGGTGAATCAGCCAATGTCGATACCATTGTTGAATCATTAACTTTAGTGCAACGCACTTTATTGTTTTGGTTGTTCTGTATAGGAGGGCTGGTATTTGTTTTCTAATTATTATCGGCCTCATTCTTTTTTACCTGCCCATGGTGGTGCTTTGAATGCCGCTGCGGAGTATTTTAATATTCCTGCTGAGCAGTGGTTAGATATTAGCACGGGCATTAATCCAACCAGCTGGCCTGTTGCTGAAATTCCTCAATCTGTTTGGCAGCGCCTGCCGGAAGAGCAAAACACATCAGAGGAAGGGTTAGAGCAAACGGCTTTACATTATTACCTTCATAATTGCCAAGGCTCTGTTGATACCATTAATAGAAATAATATTTTACCGTGCGCCGGTTCGCAGCAAGGCATTCGACTATTGCCAAGTTTGTACAGCGCATTGTCGGGTGGAGCGAAAGCAAAAGGGGCCGCCAAAGTTTGGATTACTGCGGGCAGTTACGCTGAGCATAGCATCGCTTGGGAAGAGCAAGGTCATCGGGTAAATAAAGTCGCGGGCGATAAAATTTCACAATTATTAACTCAGCAACCTGTTGATGTTTTAATTCTATTAAACCCAGACAACCCCAGTGGCCAGCGCTGGTCAGCGAATCAATTATTAAAGTGGTGGTCTATTTTACACCAACGTGGTGGCTGGCTCATTGTTGATGAAGCCTTTATGGATACAACCCCAGAACAAAGTTTAGTTAACCAAGTCGAGCGTGATGGCTTATTTGTATTACGCTCTGTGGGTAAGTTTTTTGGCTTAGCAGGTATGCGTTTAGGTTTTGTTTTTTCGTCAGAAAAGGCGATTAAAAAATTGGATAAAATGCTAGGACCTTGGGCGGTGAGCCATCCTGCACAATACCTCGGTAATCTTGCCTTGCAAGATCAAGAATGGATTAATAAACAACGCCAAGAGCTGTCTCAACAGTCCATACACTTGGCTAAGTTATTAGAAAGCTATTTGTTCTGTGATTGTGAGGGTACCGATTTGTTTCAGACCTTGTACCATGAGCAAGCAGAATCAATTTTTACGCAATTGGCAAAGCAGGCTGTGTTAGTAAGATTTTTGCCGAAAACGAGTAAAACAGATGCAGGCTTACGCTTTGGATTGCCCAAAAATAATGACGATAGCTGGCAGCGTTTAGAATCTGCTTTAGCCACATTGACTCTTTAACTACTCTATTACGATTTTCTTAGGCTTATTATGCGCGATACCTTTTCTTTTGTTTTAACCTTATTGGGCGTATTTTTAAGCATTAATGTGTGCGCATCTTCAATCAGTATTATTGATGATGAGGGCATTGAGCATACATTTGATCAACCACTGCAACGAATTGTTAGCTTAATGCCTCATGCAACGGAGTTGTTATTTGAAGTGGGGGCGGGTGATCATGTTGTCGGAGCCGTGCAGTATTCAGATTACCCTGAAGCTGCCAAAAAAATTCCTCGAGTAGGGGGTTATAGCGCGTTAAATATTGAAGCCATCGTTGCCTTAAAACCTGACTTATTAATTGCTTGGCCCGAAGGCAATCGCAATCGTGAACTCGATCGCTTAAAAGCATTAGGTTTGCCTATTTTAGTCTCCGATCCGCGAGAGTTTAAAGACATTGCCAATGCCTTATTTATCTACGGGAAAATAACCGATAATAACGAGCAGGCTGCTAAAGCAATCGCGACATTTAATAAAAAGTTAACCTATTTACGTAATACTTATAGTGAACAAGAAAAGGTGAGTGTTTTTTACCAGGTTTGGAATGCGCCTTTGATGACTCAAAATGGCAATACCTTCATCAGTAGAGCCATTGAAGTGTGTGGTGGTATCAATATTTTCTCGGATTTACCTATGACTAATCCGCAAGTCAGTATTGAATCAATCTTAATACAGGACCCACAGGTTATCGTTGCCAGTGGTATGGGTCAGGCTCGTCCGGAATGGTTGGATGACTGGCGTCAGTATAAAACCTTGCAAGCAGTAGAGGCCAACCAGCTGTACCACATAGCGCCAGAGCTTTTTCAGCGCCCTACCGTGCGCTTTTTATTAGGTACAGAACAGTTGTGTGAAGCGATGCAAAAAGCCCGCGAGAGCAAAGAGTAATGATTATTTTTAACTAGGTTGTTCTTTCTTGCTTCACCGCTGAATTTTTAACTATACTGAATTGCAGATATGCACATTCTATTAGGACAAGGATTCTATGGACGACTATAAAGAGACGCAGGATAACGACCCGATTGAAACAAAAGAGTGGGTCGATGCGATACACTCGGTTATTCGCGCAGAAGGTATTGAGCGAGCTCACTTTTTAATTGAACGCATTGCTGAGCGCGCGACCAAAAACGGGGCTCCACTGCCTTATGCCTTAACAACACCTTACCGCAATACCATCCCTCCAGAAGCTGAAACCCCTTTACCCGGCGATTTATTTATCGAACGTCGCATACGATCGCTAATTCGTTGGAATGCCTTGGCTATGGTTAGCCGAGCGAACAAAGAAGACGCGGGAGATTTAGGCGGTCATATTTCCAGTTTTGCTTCGAGTGCGACTTTATACGACGTAGGTTTCAATCACTTTTTCCGTGCGCCTAATCCTAATAGCGAAGAATCTCCTCTTGGTGATTTAATTTATTACCAAGGACACGTATCCCCAGGTATCTATGCCCGATCATATTTAGAAGGACGCTTTGATGAAAAAGATTTAGAGTCTTTTCGCCGCGAAGCCTTAAAGCCTGGATTATCGTCTTATCCTCACCCTAAACTGATGCCCGATTATTGGCAATTTCCGACAGTTTCTATGGGGCTAGGGCCGCTGCAAGCCATCTATCAAGCACACTTTATGCGTTACATGTCTGCCCGAGAATTGGTGCCTCGTAAAGATCGTAAGGTGTGGGCGTTTCTTGGCGACGGTGAATGTGACGAGCCAGAAAGCTTGGGCGCAATTTCTTTGGCTGGTCGTGAAAAATTAGAAAATTTAATTTTTGTTGTTAATTGCAACTTACAGCGCCTTGATGGCCCTGTGCGCGGCAACGGAAAAATCATTCAAGAACTTGAAAGTTCTTTTCGTGGCGCAGGCTGGAATGTAATCAAGGTAGTTTGGGGGCGTTTTTGGGACCCTTTATTAGCAAAAGATCGCAAAGGCTATTTGCAAAAGCGCATGGATGAAACCGTTGATGGTGAATTCCAAAATTATAAAGCGAAAGGTGGGCAATATACCCGCGAGCACTTTTTTAATAAGTACCCAGAATTAAAAGAATTAATTAAAGATATGAGTGATAAAGATATCTTTAATTTAAATCGTGGTGGGCACGATCCTTATAAAGTATTTGCCGCTTATCAGCAGGCCATGAATCATAAAGGCCAACCAACGGTGATTCTTGCGCATACCGTTAAAGGCTATGGCATGGGGCCAGAAGCTGAAGCACAAAACCCAAGCCACTCGGTGAAAAAACTTGATTTTGATAGCTTGAAAGCTTTCCGAGATCGCTTTGACGTTCCGATTCGAGATGAAGATTTAGAGAAACTTCCCTTTTATCGCCCACCAGAAGATAGTCCAGAAATGGTGTATTTACGCAAGCAGCGTGAAAAACTAGGTGGTTATATGCCCGTTCGTACGGAAAACTGGCAAGCGTTAAAAGCGCCTGAACTGGCCAGTTTTAAAGGGCAGCTTGATGGTAGTGGTGAGCGTGAAATTTCATCGACTATGGCATTCGTACGAGTTCTTTCGCAGTTAGTAAAAGATAAAACATTAGGCGAGCGAGTGGTTCCTATTGTGCCTGATGAAGCGCGGACTTTTGGTATGGAAGGGATGTTCCGCCAGCTTGGTATTTATTCTTCAGGAGGTCAGTTATACAACCCTGTCGATTCTGGCCAGATGATGTATTACCGTGAAGATAAAAAGGGTCGTATTTTAGAGGAAGGCATCAACGAAGCCGGTGCGTTTGCCGCTTGGATGGCCGCCGCAACGTCATACAGTACTAACAGTTTGGCGATGATTCCTGTGTATGTTTTCTATTCCATGTTTGGTTTTCAGCGCATTGGTGACTTAGCATGGGCTGCAGGAGACATGCAGGCACAAGGTTTCTTGATTGGTGCTACTTCGGGTAGAACCACTTTAAATGGTGAAGGTTTGCAACACCAAGATGGTCATAGCCATGTTTTGGCATCGAGTATTCCTAATTGTGTAAGCTATGATCCTACTTATGGTTATGAGCTTGCGGTAATTATGCAAGATGGCATTCATCGTATGTACGAGAAGAAAGAAAAAGTCTTCTATTACATTACGACGATGAACGAAAATTATACCCACCCTGAAATGCCAGAAGGCGCAGAAGAAGGTATTCGTCGTGGCATGTACCCATTAAAAACAGTGGGGACTCCTGCGCAGGATGATGCAAATTGCCTTCAACTGTTAGGGTGTGGTGCTATTTTATTGCAAGTTGAAAAAGCAGCAGACTGGCTGGCCGAGAACGGTTATTGCTCACAGGTTTGGAGTGTAACGTCTTTCAATGAATTGCGTCGTGATGGTCTTGGCTGTGAGCGCCAAGATTTCTTATCAGCAGGGGATACGATAGAAATTCCCTATGTGACTCGTCAGCTGCAAAATACCGTCGGGCCGATCATTGCGGCAACAGATTATATGAAAACCTATGGTGATCAAATTCGTCCTTATATCCCCGAAAATCGAGAATACAAGGTTCTGGGTACCGATGGTTTTGGCCGCAGTGATACTCGTGAGAATTTACGCCACTTCTTCGAAGTTGATTGGCAGCATATTGTTTGGGCAGCGTTATACGAACTGAAAAAAGAAGGGAAAGTAACTAACGATGTTCTTGTTAAAGTACGCGAAGAACTTGGTATTAACCCTGCAAAACTAGACCCGCTATATAGCTAAGGATGGAGACTATGACAATTGAATCATTAACCGTCCCAGATTTAGGTGGGGCAGAGCAAGTAGAAGTTATTGAGATTTTAGTGGCCGCGGGAGATCAAGTCGAAGCGGAAGAAAGTATTATCGTATTGGAAACAGACAAAGCGACGATGGAAATTCCATCACCGTTGACTGGCACCATTTCGTCTTTATCAATTAATGTTGGCGATAAATTAAATGAAGGTGATCAATACGGAGAAATAGAAACGGCTGCAAGTTCAGTATCGACAGCCTCAAAACAGGAATCGAAACCTGAAGAAGCGGCTGAGAAAGAGCCTGAACAAAAATCTGAAAAAGACGATAAAAAACAGGCGAACGTTGATACCGTAAGTTCTAATAATACTCATGTGGAAATCATCCCTGTTCCAGATTTGGGCGGTTCTGATCAGGTTGAAGTCATTGAATTATTAGTAAAAGTCGGTGAAGAAGTTGAGGCTGAGCAATCGGTATTAACATTAGAAACAGACAAAGCTTCAATGGAAATCCCTGCAGGGAAATCAGGCCGTATAGAAAAAATACTACTGACACTGGGGGATAAAGTATCTGTTGGCGATCCGATGATTGAATTGTTGGTTGATCAATCTTCAGCACTCGAAATCGATAGCCGCGCTGAAAATAAGCAGGAATCAAAGCCAAGCCCTGCTGATACTTCAGAAAAATCGTCTAAGCCTGTCTCTAATACTTCCGTTGCGAGTAAGAATGCGGTTGATGATGTGAAGCCTTCGGGGCAAGTTCATGCCGGCCCCGCTGTGCGTAAATTGGCCCGTGAATTTGGTGTTGATTTGTCTCTTGTAAAAGGCAGCGGAGTGCGTGGTCGTGTAACAAAAGATGATGTGCAAAATCACGTTAAAGCGGCCCTACAAAATCCACAAGTTGCTGGTGGTTCTGGCATCCCTAAAGTTGCAGAAATCGATTTTAGTAAATTTGGTGAAACTGAATCGGTTGCCTTAAATAAAATTAAGTTGGCGACCGCTAAAAACATGACGGCTGCTTGGTTGAATGCTCCTCAAGTGACTCAATTTGATGAAGCCGATATCAGCGAACTGGAAGCGTTTAGAAAACAGGTTAATGCAAAACCTAATACGGAACAAAAATTATCTGCGGTTCCTTTTGTTATGAAAGCGCTAGCGATAGCGATGAAAGAATTTCCACAGTTTAACTCGTCATTATCAGCAGATGGTAAATCATTAATTTACAAAAAATATACCCACATAGGTGTCGCGGTTGATACGCCAAATGGGTTATTAGTGCCAGTAATACGAGACGTTGATCAAAAAACGGTTACTGAAATTGCACAAGATTTAAACCAAAAAGCACAGAAAGCGAGAGCAGGTAAGTTAGGATTAGCAGACATGCAAGGTGGCTGCTTGAGTGTTTCAAGCCTTGGCGGTATCGGAGGAATAGCCTTTACGCCCATTGTGAATGCCCCTGAAGTGGCTATTCTAGGTTTATCACGTGCACAAATGAAGCCTGTGTGGAATGGTGGTGAATTTGTGCCTAAGCTTATATTACCACTTTCACTTTCTTATGATCATAGAGTGATTGATGGTGCAGAAGCCGCGCGATTTAGTCAGCGTTTGGCTGAGCTATTGGGAGATATCAGGAATCTCGTACTCTGACATGTATGGCATACATCGTTATGCCATAGCTATTTAGAATATGCTTTAAATAGTATAATAAAAAGTGAGAAAGTATGTTTAAAAAAGTACTTTGGCCTGCCATTCGTTTGATGGGTCAATTAAGTTATGCTGCAAAATTTGGTTTGATCAGTTTTCTATTTATGGTGCCTTTAGTCATACTAAGTGGGCAGGTTTTTTATGCGTCATACCAAAGCTTAAAGAAAACTGAGAGTGAATTGGTTGCGGTATACAATATTCAAGAAATTATGGCTGTGGTTTATGCTATTGAAGATTTTCGCAATCATGCTGCTCCTCTCATATTTCAACAGGACGCTGAGCTAAAAGCCAGAATGTTAGACTATCGCGGCTCGGTTGATATTCAATTTAAGAAAGCCATGAATAAAATTGATAATACAGAGCTGAAAGAGCAGCTAACGGTTTTCTCTAAAAACCACCTTAGCAAATTGAGTATTGATGGTGATTCACGAATGCCAACACTGCCAGATCAATTTAATTATTATCAACAGGTCATTGAACAGCTGTATTTAGTGATTAATAAATATGCTCAAAGTACGGGGTTGGCACTGGATTCTGACCCTGAAGTTCAACAGCTTATGCTAATCACCTTATCAAACTCTCCTGTCATTAGAAATGCAGCGGGGGTTGGTTATGCGGCAGGCATTTTCGCGATGATTGAAAAATACCTGCAATCAATGACCTACGATCTTATGAATGACGTATTCGATCAAATGTCGGGTGTTGGACCTGATATTCAACTAATTACCAGCAGCTTAGAAAGTCTTGGTTTAGTGACTATTGCCGAGCAAGCTAAAATTGCTGGTACTGGTATGACGGATATTCAAATGACGATTGATGAAGAAGTGATTGCAGCAACTAATATCAATATGACTTGGCTAGAGTTTGAAGCATTCTCTCAGCCAAAGATTGAAGCCCTCAAATCACTAGACAATACTTTATTTCCACTGATTGCGAAAAAGCTACAAACCCGCTTGGACGAGCAAAACTCTCATATGGTAACGACTGCGATTTCAATTCTCGCGGTGTTATTAGTGATTATTTATCTTTATTCAGCCTTCTTTTTATCGGTTCAGTATTCCATTGCTCGATTTTATGCCGCTGCGCAAAAGATTGCTAAAGGCGATTTAACACAGGTAATTAGTTTTGATGGCAAGGATGAAATGGGGCAGTTAAGGGATGCCTTTAATGAAATGACATCTGAAGTACGAGGAATTCTTTCGGTGGTTAAAGAGACCGCCGATAATGTGGGTGAAAAAGTTTCCGATGTAGAAGTTATTGCAAATAGCAGTCGAGAATCGGTTAATACTCAAATGGTGCAAACCGAAGAAGTAGCCAATACCATTACTGACATGTCTGAACGTGCACACATGGTTATGACAATGGCTGGAGAGGCTGAAAAATCTGCATTATCGGGTGCTGATCGTTCAACACAAGCAGGGAAAGTAGTATTGAATGTTATTACCGATGTTAAACAATTATCAGAAGAAATGAGCCATTCAATGGAAGCTGTGAATCGTTTGGCGGATAACTCAACGAATATCAGCTCCATTTTAGGGACCATTAAAGGGATTGCCGAGCAAACAAATTTATTAGCATTGAATGCCGCTATCGAAGCAGCGAGAGCAGGGGAGCAAGGGCGCGGTTTTGCTGTGGTTGCTGATGAAGTAAGAACGTTGGCTAGCCGTACCCAAGGTTCCGCAGAAGAAATTGATGCTTTGATAAAAGAAGTTCAGCAAAATATTCAACGTGCTGTCGATACGATGGAAGTTAACCGAACCATGGTAAATAAAACCGTTGATAGCTCTGGTCTAGTAGGCGAAGCCTTAGAAAGCATTCAAATTAGTATGAAAGATATTCAGAGCAAAACATTAGAGATTGTTTCAAGCTCCAGTAATCAGCAAGAAGCAGCAAAGGCACTTGATAATAATTTATTGGTTATTCGAGAACAAGGTGGAGAGACGGTACAAAATGTAGAAGGAACCGTTAAGGCAGTGCGTCAAACGCAAGCCTTAACGGAATCTTTAAAAGAAAGAGTTGAGCGCTTTAAAGTATAAATTTCGACTTATTACTGAGTGCTAACTATTTTTTGATTGAGTATGGCGGCTTTTCCACAATACCTCTTGGCCGCCATCTTTTCTTGCGATACTTCTTGCTAATACAAAGAAAAAATCTGACAAGCGATTTAAGTATTGAATCGCTAGCGGATTAATCTCGTTACCTGCATCGGCTTCTTCATTCGCCAATTCAACAATCGCACGTTCAGCACGGCGGCTAACAGTTCTAGCCATATGGCAATACGACGCCGCTTTGTTTCCACCTGGTAAGATAAAATCTTTAAGTGGCGGCAGCGCTTCATTAATATCAACCAACGCATCCTCAACACCTTCTAACATGCTCGGAGACAAGGCTTTATAGCCTGGCACACAAAGCTCTCCACCAAGATCAAAAAGATCATGCTGGATTTGGCTAAGAATAACTTGATGAGGATCTTCTGCAGTTAACTCAGCTGATAAAACACCGACCCAAGAATTCACTTCATCGACTTCGCCAATGACGTGAATTCGAGTAGACGTTTTACTAATCCGACTACCATCACCTAAGCCAGTTTCACCTTTATCACCTGTTTTGGTGGAAATTTTTGATAGTCGGTTGCCCATTATACGATTCCTTAAAAGTTGAAAGTGCCGCTTACAAGATACGTACGCTCTTGAGCAGGGTAGCCTTTAGCTGTTTGATATTCTTTATTGGTTAAGTTATTGAAACGTACGCCAATAGTAAAATTAGGTGCTATAACAATACTTCCATACGCGTCAATCACGGTATAGGCTGCCAACATATCATCATTATTTGCATCATCATAACTGTCAGAAAGGTGTCTAATATTAGATCCTAGGCTAAACGTGTTGTGATTGTAATTTACATTCAGTTTAGCAATTCGAGATGATTGTCTTTCTAGTAAGTTGTGAGTTTCTAAATTAATAGCATCATTCCACTCATAGGATATCTGACTAGAGAAATTATTTAATAAGTTATAATCCCATGAGATAGTGGCATTTCTTAAAAGAGCCTTACTAACGTTAGTTGGTCTATTTATACCGCTACCATCATCTTGCCACTGAATCAGGTCTTCAATATGACTATACTGGTAACTAGCATTATATGTAGATTGTCCATGATCATATTGAACCGCAAGACGACGATTTAATGATTTTTCAGGCTCAACATCTTTATTGCCAGCATAACCAAAGTTAAGAGGATAATATAAATCATTAAAGCTAGGAGTCTTAAAACCCGTATTAATACCTGCAATGATAGATAATTGCTCTAATGCAAACCATTCAGCAGAAGCTGAGTATGAATAGTTTTCATCAAATAGTGATGAGTTATCTCGGCGAACTCCAATTTCGGTATTGACTGATTTAGAACTGAAGTTATGAGATAACCCCAAGCCATTAAAGTCGCCTTTTTTCTTATCATATTGAGAATCTGACTTGCTGATATCATCTTCTCGATAATCTGTGACCACTAGTAAGGTATGAGCGTCATTAACTTTTGCACGGGCGGTGAGGTCTATTGTTTTACTTTCTGTAGCAAATATACCAGCATTAGACCGTGAAGTTCCATTGCCATAATTCCAGCTCTTATCAAAGCTTTCACCATACTTGGCACTGATACCATAGATGTCAGCAGCATAGTCCCAGCCTAAACTGGTAACTTGCTGTTGATAATCACTTTGATCACCGCCAAATGAACTGTCGTAATCATAACTACCACGATTAGATTGACTGGAAACAGATACTTTATTTTCACTGTTAACTTGGTAACCAATATTTAAACCTAGAGCATGGCGTTCACTACCATCATGGTCATTATCACCGCTTTCTTTAACATCAAAACCTTGGGTCGCTTCTGTAAATCCTGAAAAGTTTAGAGATAATTTCCCAATTTTTTTGTTTAGGTTAGTAGAAAACTGAGAGGTTTTATGATTGCCCAAAGCTACTTTTATATTGTTCGAGGCAATATCATCATTTGTAATAATATTAATAACCCCACCCATGGCATCGGATCCATAGATTGCAGAGCGAGCATTTGAAACAATCTCTATACTCTGAATGATATTAGCAGGGATAGTGTTAAAGGTCGTTGAGCCAAGAGTTGCTGAGCCAAAGCGCTGGCCATTTAATAAAATCAGAATTTGATCAGATTTAAAGCCATTCATTGAAAAAGATTGTGTATTAGCATTGCCACCTTGCTGTGTTACTTGAAAGCCAGGTAAGCTCGTTAAGATTTCACTTAAATTTGTGGCTTGTAATAGCTCAATCTGCTCTCTACTAATAATCGTACTATTAGAAACTTGACTGTTCGTGATTTTATTTGCGGTAACTTTTTGAGTTTCAAGAGCTACTTCAGCAAATGAACTCATAGGAAGGAGCGCCGTTAAAAAGACAATTTTTTTCATGGTAATACCAAACGAGATGGCTAAATATTATTTAGCTAGAATTTTTATAGCACCCTCCGTGCTATCGTTAAAAATTCAGGCCGGTATCCGGGCTGACGGCTTGGAACTAATGTTCCTCTTATTGCACCTTCCCATAGGCTCGATCTTTTAAATATTTAAAAGAGAGCACCACAGTGGCATAAAACAATAAGTTAAGCCGATCACCGTTGCGGGGGCAGCGTTGGATTCGTATGCGTAG
>CAWVSY010000056.1:0-22546 GCA_963933055.1 uncultured Oleispira sp. | reverse complement strand
GATATTTCTAAGCTGCGCGACATGGGTTACGACCAACCTTTCGCAACCGTTGAAGAAGGTACTCGTGCGTATTTGGACTCGTTAAATAAATAGTGCTCTTTAGTTGTTAGTACTATTTATTCTGAAAAACTAGTCTATAAAAACACTCTTTCCAGATAATGAATTGAGTGTTTTTTTATTTCAAAAATATTATTTTATGATATTAGCTAGCACTAAATATAATATCCCCATAATACGACTCAGCTTCTTTTCCACTGTTATCGGTGTCGGTCATAATCGCAATAACATCTATCACTCCATAAGCATCTCGATTAGCGTCTGCACTGCCTTTATCGCCGAATACTTGAATCAAGTCCTTATACACATTGCGCTGTTCGTCATACCACTTGCCCGTTTTGGAATCCTTACCTCTAATGGACATCATTTTCACATTAGAACCTGCAAAAGGATTATCCCAGACTAAGTCTTTCTCTTGATTACTCGACCAGACATAATTTAATGACAAGGTTTTCCAAAACATAAAGCCGCCGTCTATCACAACATATAAGCGTATTACAAAATCATCACCTTTTTTACTGCGCTCATCCAATGGGAATAATGTTTTTTCTATAAGCCAACTCCAGCTTACATAAGGCGTTTCAGAAAGATCGATTTTCTTTTTTAGAACCAAGCCAGACGCAGTAGCGTTACTGACTGCTTTTAATGCGGGACGATCACGATACACTTTTAGAGTGTATAAGGATTCTCCTGAAAATATCTTTGGCTCCCATAACTTAATTCCATTTTTATCGAAGGAAGTTAGGTTGATATCAGCAACTACATTCACACAAATACCGAAGCTAAAAATAATAATAATCCAACGAAACATGAAACCTCATACTTAATAGTGGAAAGTTCAAGAATACACCCTACATCATGTGGAATGATATAGGGTGTATGTTTATGCTGCCTGCAATACAGCCTGGTTCGCTTGCTGCTTAATTTCTAAGACTAAATCGTATGGCAACTCAAGAGCCCTCGCTAATTGTTGAAGATACATTTTTTCTGCTTCGTTATCTTCATCTATCGCAAAGCAAGAAATTAAATACACCTCTGTTTTCTGTTCCAGATTATGTGTTTCCAATACTAAATCTTGAATCGTAATAGGAGACCGTAATAAATCCATCATCATGTGTTTGAATTCACCCGATGATGGCATTCCATCTACCGTATCAAATATTCGATTCTGCTCAACGTTGTCGATATGCCCATCCGCTTTAGCAGCAGCAATCATGGCTTTTATTAAGGTTAGTTGAAACTGAGTATTATTTACTTCAGCCTCAAAAGAGGAGGTGCTTGCCGCTATTTGGCCTCCCTCATACCCTTCAGTAGGTTGAGAAACTGATTGAGATATTCCAGGCGATGAGTTTTGCCAGTTTTTGAACGCCTTAAATGCAAGCCCTCCAACTAAAGCCGCACCGCCAACTTTTGCCGCTGACCCAGCAAAACTTCTCGCTTTTTTATTACTCATTAATAGTGCTGCAATACCACCGATAGCGGCCCCTGTTCCTAAGCCAGCAAATTTTTCAGTAACATTTCCAGCAACGGTTTTTAAATTTACAGCTGAGCTTGTATCTGCATTCTGCTGAGAGTCTTGCCCACCTAAAAACTGATTTAATAAGTTTTGTATGTTCATGATGCAGCTCCTAGATTAAATCATTCATTAAAACCCTAAATTTAAGCCATTTTCTTCAAAGTCTTCTGCTAAATAACGATCACGTTTATGTTGTTGATAATCTTGTACTGCATGCTTAATGCGCTTTGCTTTATTTCGTAATCGAGTAATACGCTTATTCGCCGTTAGGCTTGCTCGGTTTGCGGCTCTATCGATTGCGGTATACAAGTGTGACTGTGTATCTTCAATGACCACGTCGCCTTGGCCTTTTATCTTTAATAACATCTGGCAGCGCTTATCTTCTCCGCCTTTTGGTCCGTTAATATCTGACAGTGTCACATCAACTCGTGTCACATGCTCAACCTGCGAGCCTAATGCAAATTTCAGACGGCGCTTTATGTATCTATTTAGCGCTTTGGTAAGGGTGAAGCGTCTTGCATTTATTTGAACCTTCATTTTTCTCTCCAAAATCCTAAGGATTAATATGAGTTAGGTCTTTATCCTATGATGCAAAATATGTAAGATATATTCGTATTATTAAGAAAAATTATAAGTTTTTTACGAAGTATTAAAATATGATTAATTTCAAACACTTACACTATTTCTGGGTTGTCGCGAAACAGGGCGGCATCATGCGAGCGAGCGAAAACTTGCATATCACACCACAAACCATCAGTGGACAGATTCGGTTATTAGAAGAACAATTAGGTAAGCCGTTGTTTGAAAAGGTAGGGCGTAATTTAGAAATTACAGACACTGGGCGTATGGCCCTGAGTTACGCAGACGACATATTCTCCCTTGGCTATGAACTCGAAGAGACTATTAAAAATACCGCTAAAGATCGCTCACAGGTTTTAAAAGTGGGAATTGCTGATGTTATCCCCAAATCCATTGCTTATCGCCTTTTAGAACCCGCACTGAGCCTTGAAGAACCTGTTCGGTTTGTTTGCAAAGAAAACAGTCTAGACGCCTTACTCGGTGAGCTTGCACTGCATAAGCTTGATATTGTTATTGCTGACGGTCCGATCCCGCAACGACTTGGGGTAAAAGGTTACAGCCATCCTTTAGGTGAATGCGGCCTTACTTTTCTTGCCGCACCTAAGCTAGCTGAGACGCTTGCAAAAGACTTTCCGAACAACCTAACGGGCGCTCCATTTTTATTGCCAAGTGAACTTTCATTTGTTCAGCCTCAGCTCTTGCATTGGCTTGACCGACAACACATATTACCTAAGATTGTGGGCGAGTTTGACGACAGTGCTTTAATGAAAGCATTCGGACAAGCCGGTGTCGGTATTTTTGTTGTGCCAAGTGCTATTGCAGAGGAAGTAGCCGCTCAATATAAGGTCAATATTTTGGGTAAAACAGATGAGATACGAGAGCAATTTTTTGCGATTACTGCTCAGCGCCGTTTAACCAACCCAGCACTGGTGGCAATTAACGAGACCGCTAGAGATTGGCTAAACTAAACGGTCTCGACATTCATGATCCTTAATAGAAAAAATTAAAGCCTACTGCATTTTTGCTTTAATTTTTTCTAACGCACTGCGCATATTATTACTTGAAGATTCTGAGGCGACTTTTGACAACTCATAGTCATTCCCAGTTTCCGCTTTTTTTATGATGAATACGTCATCACTGCCTTCAATCATAACTTTACCAGAACCACCCGCTTTTAATACTTTATCGAGTTCAATTTGAGTATCGGGCTCTAGTGGAATCATGGTGCTTTTTGAATCTTTCATTTTATGTTCCTATATATCGAGATGAGTGATGGTACTTAATCAGATTAAGGTGTTATCTGTACTTAGGATTTCTATTCTAATATCCCAGTTAATTCTTAGCAATCTATAGGAATTTTTACGATTAATGGTGGAAAAATAAACTCCAAAATCAAAACTATGATTCTAGAGTCTATTCATTATTTAATTCGCTGAGAGTAGCTAAGCTAGCTTTGAACTGTATATCTAAAATTAATAGTTAAAGCTTAACAATTAACTTTCCTTTATTGGCTCCGGTAAAGAACAAATTTAAACCCTCAATCGCTGACTCCAAGCCTTCTAGTACATGTGAACGGTGCTTAATTTTACCTGACATAACATAAGGCGTTAGTTTGCCAATTAACTCAGGCACTTGCCCGTAATGATCTGGCATAGTGAAGCCTTGAATGGTTAAACGGCGCTTTAACACACTAACCCAGCTAGGTCCTGGAGATGGTATTTCTTTAGAATAGTCAGCAATCAAGCCACACACCATAACTCGACCGTGTGCATTCATTCGATCAACAATCAGACTTTGAATAGGGCCAGCAGTATTTTCAAAAAACATATCGATGCCGTTAGGCGCTGCTTTAGCAAGCTGATCATCTAAATCATCTGACTTATAATTAATCGCTGCATCAAAGCCCAGAGTATTAACAATCCAATCTGCTTTCTCATCGGTACCTACAACACCAATAACACGCAAGCCATCTGCTTTAGCTAACTGACCAACAATAGAACCAACCGAGCCTGCGGCACCAGTAACAATAATAGTTTCGCCTTTTTTCGGTTTCCCTACATTAAAGTAGCCTTGCGATGCAGTAATTCCGGGTAATGCGAAAATTGATAAAATCGCCTCATCTGGTAGTGGTGCTTCAACCTTATTTAATCCTTGGCCATCAGATAAAAAGTATTGCTGCCAGCCCATCATACCCATTACTCGGTCACCCACTTTAAACTTCGGATGATTACTTTCTACAACTTCACCTATACCAGAACTGCGCATTACCGAACCCAATTCAACAGGGGGAATGTAGCTGTTGGTATCAGGACTCATCCAGCCAAACATTGCAGGGTCAAGAGACATATGATTTTGCTTAACTAAAAGCTGGCCTTCCCCAGCGGTAGGTATTTCTTTTTCAACAATTTCAAAGAGCTCTTTGGTAATCGGGCCGCCCGATGGACGTTTAACAAGATTGATCGCAGTAAAAGTTGTCATCGTTTTTTTCCATTGTCTATTTAGATTCAGCTAAGATATTTTCAGCGTACTATAGCTTTGTTCGAGAGTGACATTTATTTTGATAGCTGAATAGAGCCTAAATCGCCATTTTTAATTGTTAAATTGCCCCAAGTTATTAACGATAGGATTCGTTCAACAAAACGTATATGCTGTGAATTAACTAAACTAACAGGATGGATCAATGAAACAGATACTAATCGCATTAGCTGCGCTGTCTTTAGCTGCTTGTAGTTCAAAACCCCCTCTGACTCTTCAAGTGTTTGAGTGTGGAGAAGTTGAAGTTCGAGATATTTCTTTATTCTCTCCCGGTGTTGACGAGGGTGTGCAAAAAAATCTTGTTGGTAGCTGCTACTTAATTCAACATCCAAAAGGTAATATGATTTGGGACACTGGTATTACAGACGCTGTTGGTGAAGCAGGTGTCGAGGCATTTGGTGGTAAGCTAAAATTGACTGTTACCAACCCTCTATCAGACCAGTTAGCCGCCATCAATATTAAGCCTTCCGATATTCAGCTTATGGGAATTTCTCACTTTCATGGAGATCATACAGGTAACGCCAACTTATTCAGCACTGCACAGCTATTTATACAACAAGCAGAATATGATGCCGCATTTGGCCCAACTCCTGAAAATTTTGGGTTTAATGCAGTAAGTTACAATAAAATTGATAAAACAAAGATCATGGTATTAAACGGAGATTATGATGTATTTGGTGACGGTAGTGTGATTATCAAACCCGCTCCTGGTCACACACCAGGACATCAGATGCTGCTAGTTAATCTAGAGAAAGAGGGGCCTATCATGTTATCTGGCGATCTGTATCACTTTACAAAAAACCGTACACACAAGCGCGTACCTTCTTTCAATTTTGATAAAGAACAAACATTGGAAACGATGGACAGTATTGAGAGCTTTGTAAAAGAGACTGGAGCTCAGCTATGGATCCAGCATGATAAAGAACAAAATGAAGCCATCAAACATTCGCCATACAAGTATCAATAAATACAAAAAGCCCTATTCATTCATTTGAATAGGGCTTTGAGAGATTCTAGTTCGAGAGATTGTATTTCACGTATTTACGAATTGATATTAGCAACTCGTAAATACGTTTCTTGAAGCACTTGCACATCAATGCCAGCACGGTGAGCTTTCATACCAAGTTCTTCTAAGACGGCTTCTTTGGTTGGGTGCCAAAATTCAACGTATTCAGGTTTTAATAGTTTATTGATTGTTTCTATTCGGAAACGCTGCACAATTCCAGCGCTGTCGAATAATCGGCCAATCCAAGAGCTATCAAAACTCCAAGCATCTGAATATAACGTCTGACCACGCAGCATTTCATTCAATTTAAGCGCGATGTCTTCAATACACATACCTTCAGCTTGCAGCTGTTCGCGGCTTATACCGTGTATTTGCTCAGCCTCGTCACTCCAATGCGTCCAATCATCTTCTGGTTTAATCAAAAATGAGTGTATTTCTCGATTTTCTAACGCAATGCCCACTTCAATAGGGTAACTGCCACGGCCAAACCCCGAGGCTTCTAAATCAATAATAGGAGGCGCTGTATTAACGTCTAATGCCATTCTTTTTATCTTTATATCTGTATATCTAAATTCAATTGCAGATGAAACTCGCAATTATGATGACGTCTAATAATCGATGTCTAGGGTACGCCAGTGACTAGCTTAGCCGTTATTATCATTGGTAACTATGACTGAGTCGTATTTTTTAATGCCTAATGCTAAATTTATCGCCTTTATTAGGACATAGATGTCACTTCTGGACATTAGCGCTATGATACATAGCACTATGACATAGGCGCAACGCGCATAACTTCTTCAACCGTGGTCAGCCCCGCCGCAACCTTTTGGGCTCCACTTAACTTCAAGCTATGCATACCTTCTTTCATCGCTTGCTGCTTAATTTTGATATGGTCGGAGTCAGCATTGATTAGGTTACTGATATCATTACTAATAGGCAACACTTCATAAATCCCCATTCGACCAATAAACCCGGTATCACGACATTCTAAACAGCCTTTTGGGTGATAAATTTTTTCTGGCTTGGCAACTTTCCAAGGCGCAACAAGACCGTTCCAAGTTAGGTCGTCAATTGGCCCTTCTTGCTTGCAATGTGGGCACAAGATGCGCACCAAGCGCTGAGCCATGACGCCCAGCATAGTAGAACGAATCAGATAAGGCGGTAAACCCAATTCTAATAGTCGAGTAATCGCTGTCGGCGCATCGTTGGTATGCAGAGTCGATAATACTAAGTGGCCGGTTAAGGCTGATTGCACTGCCATTTCTGCTGTTTCTAAATCTCGAATTTCCCCAACCATTATGATGTCTGGATCTTGTCGTAATAGCGCCCGAACACCGGTCGCAAAATCGAGATCAATACCATGGTTTACTTGCATTTGGTTGAAGGATGGTTCGATCATTTCAATCGGGTCTTCGATGGTTGAAACATTCACTTCAACCGTCGCTAATTCTTTAAGTGTTGAATACAAGGTCGTGGTTTTACCCGATCCTGTTGGCCCTGTCACAAAGATGATGCCATTATTCTGTGCTGTCATGGTTTGCCAGCGGCGATAATCCTCTTTGCTAAAACCTAGCTCGGCAAAATTACGCACAAGTACTGACGGATCGAATACTCGCATTACCAATTTTTCACCAAAGGCCGTCGGCAGCGTTGATAAACGCAATTCAATTTCTTCACCCGCCGGGGTTTTGGTTTTTAAACGTGAATCTTGCGGTTTGCGTTTTTCCGCAATATTCATTCTTCCTAACGTTTTAATTCGGGCAATAACGGCTTGGGTAACTTGCGCAGGTAATTCATAGACCAGATGCAAAACGCCATCAATACGAAAACGCACATTACCAATTTCACGACGTGGCTCAATGTGAATGTCACTTGCGCGTTGCTCAAAGGCATATTGTAAAAGCCAATCTACAACATTAACGATGTGCTCATCGTTGGCGTCCGGGGCCTTTGCTTTGCCCAGCTCTAACATGGACTCTAAATTTTGAATGCCACTGATGCCGTCGTGCTGAGAAGAGGCTCGATTAATCGAGTTAGCCAATTGATAGAATTCAACGCGATGTCGTTCAATCTCGCTAGGCATGGCTAAAATACGCACAACATTACAGCGCGATACGTGCTCTAAACCTTGCACCCACGAGGTAACATTAGGTTCACTGCAGGCAACGATAAGATTTTCTTTATCAACTTTAATTGCCAGTATTTTATGACGCTCAGAAAAAGCATAAGACATGGCTGACGTCACGGCTGCGACATCAACTTCTAATGGATCAATGCGGCTATATTTGAGCCCTTCTTTCTCGGCAACCCACTCACAGATCGCTTCTTCATTGAGCTTTCCACTGGTTTTTTTATTGGTTAATTTTTGCTTACCGATAAAGGTGAATGGATGCATTTTGAGTTCAGTCTGGCTACGACGCGCAAATTGCGCCAGCTGATAGTTCTCATCATCCAAGATGCCGTCTTTTTTTAAATCATCCACTAGAACATTGAGTGCGATAGGACGATTTGCTAAAGAATTCATTTCACTAACTCCATTATGTAGCCTTAACCCAAGCCTGTTTTCAGTTGTTCAACATGAGCACTAAGTGCCAGAATTTCCTGTGGATTCATTTTAAATACCGCAACATCACTGTTTAACTGGTAAAGCCAATGGCCACAAGCGAGGGTTATCTTGCCCCAAATAAATGAGACATTGATGTCTGCTTCAGCGGCTTGTTGTAGCTGTCGCTGTAAAAGCTGTGCAGCAGGCAGGCAATCAATACTGCTGAACAGAGTTAGCAAAACTTGTAGCTGAGTCAGTTGAGATTTAACCTTCGCTTTCTGCTCTGTTTGATTATCCCAAATAGCGATTTCTAAGCTGCGTTGCAAAGCCGACAACTGATACGAAAAATATGCTTTAAAAGTACTGATCACATCTTGCTGCGGATCAAACACAGGGACTTGATCTTGCCAATCTTTTTTAATGCCTTGATACGTTTTCGAGCGCGCTAATAAATTATAGCCACGTTCCGCTTTGCTAATGTCACTCATTAGCACAGGACACTGCTGAGCCAAATTTTGCGCCACCGTAAACAGTATTTCGGCGTCACCACTTTTTAGTTCTAATTCTAATTCTAATAAATCGATGCACTGTTCTTCGGTAGAAACCGAGCCTTGATCTAAGACCATCTCAATGACCGTATCGCCTTGCTTGTATAACCACTGCTTACGCTGAAAATCTGTGGTAAAAAGCGCACCGATGGTCGTAAGATCTAATTCTGCAGATAAATGATCTTGAGCATGAGAATTTTTAATAATATCTAGGTCTAGCGCGACTTCAGAGAGCGGCCAATCCCATTCCATACGCTGATGCAGACCACCCGCACTGGTTCCCCGAGTTTTCAGGGTTTGAATAATCCTACCCTGGTCTTGTCCAACCACTTTTTGCTGGCGAATACGCAGCGCTGCACCACCTTGGCTTAAGGCCATGATTGGCGTATCAAAGTAGCGATTGAGTAACTGCAAAGTAGGTTCTGCAATATATTGCTTACTCGTTAACACTTGTTCTAAAAGTGGTAACTCGCTCGGGTTAAGACGTAACTTTAATTCGATTTCTTGATTCATCAGGCGATAATAAGATGGATTACTGTGAGTTACCATCGAACAAAGCCGATATTCACAGAATACGTTATGCTTAAGGCAAATTTGTCTCTAAATTAAAACATTGCTCACGGAATTGAATAAGGTGTTTTTGTATGTCTCAACTGATTTCACGTTTTCAACAGCTCATTGCAGCACCCAGCATCAGCTCTGCTTTACCCGAATATGACAGCAGCAATAAAGCCGTTATTGATTTATTAGCCGAATGGTTAACGCCTTTGGGTTTTGATTGCGAAATCATGCCAGTACCCAAAGAGCGCATTGGTGAAGCCGATAAATTCAACCTCATTGCAACACTGGGCAGTGGCCCAGGCGGATTAGTACTTAGCGGCCATACTGATACCGTTCCTTGTAACCCTGAGCGCTGGCACAGCGATCCTTTTAAACTCACCGAACGTGATGGCAAACTTTATGGTTTAGGCACCTGTGATATGAAGGGCTTTTTTGCTCTCGCGATTGAAGCCATTGAAAATATTCTTAGCCAGTTAGGGAATCCTAAAACGCTTAAATTACAACAGCCGCTGATTATTCTTGCTACCGCCGATGAAGAAAGTTCAATGAGTGGGGCTCGTGCATTGGTTGATCAAGGTAAACCTAAAGGTCGCTATGCCATTATTGGCGAGCCTACAGGACTGAAACCCATCCGCATGCACAAAGGCATTATGATGGAAACGATTCGTCTCACGGGTAATGCTGGGCATTCATCCAACCCTAGTTTGGGAATTAATGCGATAGATGCGATGCATGATGTGATGACGGAATTAAAAGCGTATCGCACTCAGCTTGCCGAAGAAAATCATAATCAGGATTTTGAAATTGAAGTGCCTACGTTAAATTTTGGTTGCCTGCACGGTGGTGATAATCCCAATCGTATTTGCGGCAGCTGTGAATTAGCCTTTGATCTACGTGCATTGCCTGGTATGAGCAATGAACAACTGCGCCATGAAATGAGCGAGCGCATTAAACCGATTGCCAGCCGTCATAATGTTGAATTTGAATTAGAATCGCTGTTTCCTGGGGTGCCCTCTTTTGCGACGGATAAACATGCGGATTTAATTCAGCTGGCAGAAAAACTAACCCACCATCAAGCTCATGCAGTAGCGTTTGCGACGGAAGCGCCCTTTATGCAGCAATTGGGAATGGAAACGGTGGTGCTTGGGCCAGGCTCTATTGATCAAGCCCACCAGCTGGATGAATTTCTCGACCTAGACCAAATAAAACCGACGGTCGCGTTATTATCGCAATTTATTGAAGCATTTTGCCTTAATAAAGTATGAGCAACTTAATGCTTAAGCTGGTTTGTGCTATGTTGCCTAAACTGAATGCATTGTAATAATGCTTCCTACACTTTCATATACTTGATAGATAAAAATGGATAATAGCCAATACGTAAAATGGTTTCGCCACTCTTCTCCTTACATTAATGCACACAGAGGTAAAACTTTTGTGCTGATGCTAGAAGGCGATGCGATTGTTGATGATAACTTTGCTCACATCATTCAAGACATTGCTTTGCTCAATAGTTTAGGAGTGCGCTTAGTCATTGTTCATGGTGCGCGTCCGCAAATTGACCAAGCGCTGAATGTATTGAACATCAAAAGTCAGTTCCACGGTGATTTACGAGTAACGGACCAAGCCGCGTTGAATGCCGTTCGAGCCGCGATTGGTATTGTGAAATCTGATATTGAAGCACGCTTGTCGTTTGGATTACCTAATACCCCTATGCATGGTGCGCGTATTCGTGTGGTGAGTGGAAACTTTGTTACTGCTAAGCCAAAAGGGGTGATTGATGGTGTCGATTTTCAACATACTGGCGAAGTTCGCCGTATTGATCGTCAAGCCATTGGCCAGCAATTAGATCAAGGTAACATTGTTTTATTATCCAGCTGTGGCTATTCCCCAAGCGGCCAGATGTTTAACTTGGCCGCAGAAGATGTTGCGACCCAGACGGCCATTTCGCTCAATGCAGAAAAACTGATTCTAATGGGCGAAGATGGCGGCCTGCCTGCTACCCAAGGCCAGGTTGAAAGTGATAAAGGGGTTATTTCTCAAATCACCAGTGATGATTTATCGCATTTAATTGATAGCCTAAATGGCGAACATAAAATGCATGCACAAGCCTCGTTAACCGCGGTGCAAGCTGGTATTAATAGAGCACACTTATTAAGTCATAAAATTGATGGTGCCCTACTGCAAGAGTTATTCACTCATGAAGGTGCTGGCACGTTAATTACTGGTGGTGATTATGAGCAGTTGCGCCAAGCCAATATTGAAGACGTAGGTGGTATTTTAGAGTTATTAACACCTCTCGAAGAGCAAGGCATTTTAGTTCGTCGCTCGCGTGAAGTGCTAGAAACTGAAATCAACCGCTTTAAAGTGATAGAACGTGACGGCATGATCATCGCTTGTGCTGCCCTCTATCCCTATTCTGCTGAGTTGGCGGAACTGGCTTGCGTCGCCGTCAGTAGCCAGTATCGTTCGGGTCAACGTGGGGATCGTTTATTAAATGCGATTAGCGCACAAGCAAAAGCCGAAAATAAAAACAAAATTTTTGTATTAACGACGCGTACCGCACATTGGTTTATGGAGAGAGGCTTCAGTGAAGCCGACTTGTCTGCTCTTCCCAAAGAACGACAATCACTTTATAACTTCCAGCGAAACTCAAAGATATTCATCAAAGATCTCAACTCTTGATATGAATGTTTAGGTAATAAAAGCTCAGTAACAATTTATGGGCTTTTTCTTTTGTTTCCGCACTTTTTAGCCCTAATGTGCTTTCCATTAGCAGTAACTTCCTTTATAAATAGCGCCTCATACATATACGGAAGAATCACATGGAAAATGGATTATCCACAGAGCGCACTGGCTTTATCAATTTTACAGGTAAGTCAGGCGAATATTTCAAACTTTGGTTTGTAAATATGTTCTTAAGCATCGTCACACTGGGTATTTACAGCGCTTGGGCCAAGGTTCGTGATACTCAATATCTTTATGGTCATACGCAAGTCGACGGTCAAGGTTTCCGCTTTTTAGCAACGCCTATGCAAATTCTAAAAGGCCGAATTGTTGCGGTTATTGTTTTTATCATTTATGCAGTCTTAGGCCAAATCAATCCTATTTTTAATCTCGTTATGGCACTTGGCTTATTAATCGCTATGCCTTGGTTAATTATTCAGGGGATTAAGTTCACTATGCGCATGACAGCCTACCGCAATGTTCGCTTCTCATTTGAGGGCACCTATGGTGGCGTTATTGTGCATTTTCTGCTCTTACCGCTTCTTGGCGTAATTACTCTTTATCTTGCAATGCCTTGGGTTATGCAGCAGATTCAGCAATACATGAATAACAATACTACTTATGGTGGCAAGCACTTTGAACAGAAGTCTTCCGCTAGCCAATACTATATTGCCATTCTAATTTCTCTAGGCATCTTCTTAATTGGTGGTCTATTAATTTCACTGGTTTCAGGATTTTCTTTAGCAAATATGGTTGAGCCATCTGCTAGTGCTTTCTTGCCGATGCTTGCTTTTATTGTATTATTTTTTATCACTGCGGCTGTTTTCAGAGCGTTCATCTACAACCACTTAATGGCTACGCTTAGCATTGAAGATGTTGTTTCTTTCAGAGCAGAAATGAAGGCAATTCCTTTTGCTATCCTGATGCTGACCAATATTTTATTAATCGTAGTTACCTTTGGCCTAGCCTTTCCAGTGGTTAAAATCCGCACCGCTCGCTACATCGCGTCTGTTACTGAAGTAACTATTAAGCCGGGCATCGATCTGCTAATTAATACGGTTGAAGGTTCAGATTCTGCCTTTGGTGAAGAAGCCGCCGGCTTGTTCGATACTGACCTATCCATTATTTAATCAATGATTAATATTTCAGGTACTTATCAACTTGCTGGGCGCAGTGAAGCATATCCGGCAAGTGCGATACTTTATGAAACAGGTCAGTTGGTTATTCAACAAAATGACTCAGGCCAAACGCTGATAGATACTTGGCCTGACAATTATAATTACGGCCTTGTTATTCCAGGCCTGCCGGTTGATATCGAATTCCCTGATGGTGCCCTTTTCATTCCTGCTGACAGTAATTTTCGCTGGCCAGGAATGGATAATAAGCACCGTTTAGCGGAATGGTTAGAAAGCCATTGGCTAACGGTTATGTCATCAGTTGTGATTGTGCCACTGTTTTTGTGGGCGATGGTGAACCATGTATTGCCCAGCGCATCTCATGCCGCTGTCCAATTCATTCCTGATAGTGTCGCCGAAAGTATGGGCGAGCAAACCCTTTATATTCTAGACAATACACACTTTGATCCTAGTGAGTTATCTGCTCAGCAACAAGCCGCGGTCAAGCAGCAATGGCAAATTCTTATTACCAAATTAGAGTTGCCAAAAGACAAATATACGCTGCACTTCAGACAATTCAGTATGGGCGCAAATGCAATGGCATTGCCGGATGGCAGTATTATTGTCACCGACGATATCGTCACATTAATGGAGCAAGATCCCAATGCACTCACGGCGGTGCTGCTTCATGAGATTGGCCATGTTGAACATAAACACAGTTTAAAACTGGTCGCGCAAACAACCGCGACGACGATGCTATTCGCGATGATGTTTGGTGATATTGAAGGCGCAGGCGAATTAATTTTAGGCGCAGGCACCGCGTTATTACAAAGTGCATTCTCTCGTGATATGGAACGAGAAGCCGATGAATTTTCTCATAAAAATCTTCCTAAGTTTGATATTTCACCCGCAGCATTTGCCGATGCGATGACATTATTAGTTAAGTCTCACTCAAATTCTGATGATCCGCTTAATGACGATGACGAAAAACAGGTTCAAAATAGTTTGAACCACTGGTTGCAATACTTAAGTACCCATCCCGATACTCAAGAACGTATTGATAGCGCAAGAAATGCCGAGGGTAATTAAGATGTTTTTCAAAAAAATGATTGCCAAGATTAAGCATTTTTTGCAGAAAATGTTGTTCACAACTAAGGTTCAACCGTTAAATCATCAAGAGCTTTGGCAGCAAAAATGGAGCCTCTTTTTACAACAAAATGTTAGCTTCTATCGACGTTTATCGAAAGCGGATAAGACCTGTTTTGAACAGCGCTGCATCCTCTTTTTACAGACAACCAAAATAGAAGGCAGCAAAGATGTTGAGATAACCGACGGAGATAAATTACTTGTCGCCGCCAGTGCGATCATCCCAGTATGGGGCTTTACCGACTGGCACTATTTTAATATCAAGACCGTTGTCTTATTACCGGGACGTTTTAACCAACAGTATCAATATGGCATGCCAGATTCACGCATCAGTGGCATGGTTGGCACTGGTGTCATGGCAGGAAAGATGGCATTGAGTAAGCCCGATTTACACCGTGGTTTTAATAATGATGCCGATAAACAAAACGTTGGCATTCATGAATTTGTTCATCTGGTAGACATGGCCGATGGTCAATGCGATGGTTTTCCTGAACGTGTTACCGAATACGAATATTGCGCCCCATGGTTTGAGTTTGTGCATCATAAAATCAATCAGGTCGAGCAAGGTAACAGCAATATCAACGACTATGCTGCAACCAATAGCGCAGAGTTCTTTGCCGTATCTTCGGAGTATTTCTTCGAACGCCCAAAAATGCTTAAACGCAAACACCCGAAACTGTACGATTACCTCAGCCAGTTTTATAAACAAAATCTGGCCGAGTTAGAAGCTGATCTAGCCCCCAGAAAAAACAGACCCTGCCCCTGTGGTAGTGGCAAGAAATACAAACGCTGCTGTATGCCAAGGGCTTAATAGCAGCGCTGTTCAATACTACTCAGCTAAAAAATGTTCGCGGTAATACTTCATTTCCGCGATCGATTCTAAAATATCGTCTAACGCTTTATGTGATCCACTCTTTTTAAAGCCGGGTAAGATTGAAGGCTTCCAACGCTTCGCGAGCTCTTTTAATGTGCTGACATCAATGTTGCGATAGTGAACATACTCCTCCAAAAGTGGCATTTGCTTCACTAAAAAACGACGATCTTGATGAATACTATTGCCACAAAGCGGAGAGTGGCCTTTTTTTACGTATTGAGCAATAAAATCGATTGTCTGCTTTTCGGCGTCGGCCATGCTTACCGTGCTGTTTTTCACACGCTCAACCAAGCCCGAATTACCATGAGTATTCACATTCCAATCATCCATCTTGTCTAATTCAGAATCAGGCTGATGCACAGCAATGACGGGGCCTTCAGCGACGATATTTAATTCATCGTCGGTAATAATTGTTGCAATCTCGATGATCACATTGTCTTCAGGATCCAGTCCTGTCATCTCTAAGTCCATCCAGACCAAGGTATCAGTGCGGCTCATTTTTTATCACTCCTTATCAATTCAACTAGTTTAGCAACTTGCGTCCTTCGCGGCCAACAACGACAATAGGGGCTATGGCAAAACGAAAATTAAATAAACGTCAGCAATGGCGTATCGAAAAGATTCAAAAAGAGCGTACTGATCGTGCGTCACGTAAAGAATCAGACATCACTGAGCAGCTAACGGGCAATGATTTAGGACCTGAACAACAGGGCATGATCATCGCGCACTTTGGTACCCAAGTAGAAGTCGAGTCACTGGATAACCTGAATGAAGATGGGGTTGGGGAAACTCGTCGCTGTCATATGCGGGCAAATTTAGGCTCACTGGTAACCGGTGACAAGGTTGTCTTTCGCATGGATAAGGATGAAATCGGCGTTGTTGTCGCCATTCTTCCTCGTGTGAGCGAACTGTCACGTCCAAATCCCTATAATGAGATCAAGCCGGTTGCGGCTAATATTGATTTTATTGTCTTGGTTGTGGCTTGCGAACCGGTGGTGCACCCCAATCTGATTGACCGTTATTTAGTCGCAGCAGAGAACTGTAATATTGAGCCGATTATTCTGCTGAATAAAACCGATCTGCTCGATGACGTTTCTGGCCCTTATATGCGCAACATGCTTAAGGACTATGAAAAGCTCGGCTACCAAACAATGACGCTGTCTATTAAGCAGGAAGATGGCTTAGAAGAGCTTAAAAGCGTACTTAACGATCGCATCAGTGTGTTCGTTGGGCAATCGGGCGTAGGGAAATCCAGTTTGATTCAAGTGCTGCTGCCAGATCAGGAATTAAAGGTTGGCCCACTTTCCGTAGCCAGTAAAAAAGGCCGTCATACAACGACCACTGCGCGCTTGTATCACTTCCCCGCAGGCGGCGATTTAATCGATTCTCCAGGGATTCGTGAATTCGGCTTGTGGCACATGGAGCCTGACGATGTATTGTATGGTTTTAAAGAATTACGCGACATGATTGGCCATTGCAAATTTCGTGATTGCCAGCATGAGCTAGAGCCTAAGTGTGCGATTCGTGAAAGCTTAGAAGAAGGTAAAATCAGCCAGCTACGTTTTGATAGCTATAAACGTATTTTATCGACGCTGGGTGAATTTGATAAAGGTTTTTAGGCCGACAAAAACGGACTTCACTTGAAGTCCATTTTTGATTCATGTTGCGGTATTCATTTTACCAAGTTAAAGAATTACCAAAAGCTCTCTTCTTCATTCGGTGGTGTGTCATAACTGTTGTCTAAACGCTCGCGTTCATCTTTCAAGTCTTCAATTAAAGAGCCGGAAGTATTGATCACGGGCTTTCGATTATCTTCTTTTGGTATATCTGCACCTTTATCGCCATTTACAAATTCAACACCTGTTCCACCGGTGCGAGATTCGATGCCTTCTTGTGCTTTCTTATTCAATAACACAATGGCGATACGGCGATTAATATCACTCTCGGGATTATTAATATCGAGTGGGGCGGTATCTCCCATCCCTAATATTTGAGCAATTTGTGATTTTTCGATGCCCGCTTCCATTAATGCCCGTCGTGCAGCATTTGCTCGCTGAGCCGAAAGTTCCCAATTCACATCATCTTCTGGATTGGCCGTTGAGTATGCATCCGCATCCGTATGCCCTGTAATTGATAAGCGATTTTCTACCGTCATCAACATAGGGGCTAGTTCATATAAAATATCTTCACTGTAATATTTTAATGTCGCACTGCCCGCATTAAACATTGGCCGTTTAGTTTGATCGACAATTTGAATGCGCAAACCTTCTGTGGTGATATCAATGGTCATTTGATTTTTAAAAGGGCTGAGTGTTGGGCTAGCTTCAATTTTTGCTTCAATTTCTGCTTTTAATTGCTCCAATCGTTTGCGCTCAATAGCCTCGGCTAAGCTTTCAATTTCTTCCGCTTGTAGGATTTTTTCGGGATCGAGTGTTTCTGATATCGCGGTATTGTCGGCGGTTGTAGGCGTCCCTCCCAAATCGATCACATAGGCACTCGGAATACGCTTTCCATCTTCATAGGCTTGAGGATCTTGAAAGTAACCCGCAATGGCTTCACGCTCTTCTTCATTAGAAGAGTTGGTTAACCAGAGCACAATAAATAGCGCCATCATGGCGATAGCAAAATCGGCCATCGCTACTTTCCAAGCGCCACCATGATCGTCATGCTTTACTTTCTTAACCCGCCTTATGATGATGTTTTGCTGACCTAAGTTCTCCATTCGATAATCCTTATCTCATTCCGCAGGCTAGCGCCCACGAACCTTGCTATCAACTTCATCAAAGGTTGGGCGGCCATGAGTAAAGAGTGACTTTCGACCAAATTCAATCGCTAACTGGGGAGCCAAGCCATTCATAGAAGCAATAATGGAAGCCTTGGCAGCTTCATATAATTTAATCTCATCTTCCGCAATGTGTTTCATTCTTGTGCTTACGGGGCCAACTAAGCCATAAGCGAACAAGATGCCCATAAAGGTTCCGACCAATGCTGCTGCAACATGCTGCCCTATCACCGCAGGATCTCCACCAATCGAGGCCATGGTAATTACGATGCCTAGAACGGCAGCGACAATACCAAACCCTGGCAACGCATCAGCGACTTTACTTAGTGCATTGGCTGGCGCTTCTATTTCATGCAAGCGCGCATCAATTTCTTGCTCCATTAATGCTTCTAGTTCATGGGAAGCCAAATTCCCCGAGGAGATAATACGGAAATAATCAGCAATGAATCGGGCCAAAGGTTCATTCATTAAAATAGCAGGATAACGTGCAAAAATGGCACTCGCATTCGGATTTTCGACATCGGATTCAATCGCCATCATGCCTTCGCGACGAGATTTATTAAGGATGTCGTAAATCAGACTCAAAACATCCATACACATGGCTTTATTTACTTTTGAGCCCAGTATTACTTGCGGAATTAATTTGAAAGTATCGATAATTAAGTGAAAAGGATTGGAGATGAGATACGCCCCAAGAGCCGCGCCAACAATAATTAATACCTCAAATGGCTGCCACAGTGCGGCTAATTGACCATGAGACAAGACAAAGCCCCAGCCAACACTACCAAATACAACGATAATTCCAATTATAAACAGCATCTAAACCATTCCAGGTTGCTCAAAGAACGTCCTTAAACTTGAGTTTTAGCACAAAAGTTATCAAGGGAAATAAGCAGTTTTATAAAAACTGACTATAGTAAGTAAAGGTTAGGTTTAGAGTTTTCTCAAATATACAGATGACAATTAATACAAGAAAGACAGTATGCCAGCCTGATTCTGATGCTTGGTCCGATGTAGAAGATTTCCGTGACTTCCGAATATTGGCAAGTACACGGCGCTCTTTTCGCGCCTTATTAGGCAAGGCCAGCCTTAGTTTTGAGGGGTTAGCCGAGATTGCCGAGCAAGACCCTGCAATTTGCTTACACATGCTTCTTCGTATTGCTAAACGTAATCCGAAAAGCTTAGATCAAATCAGTACAGCCGCTGGCTGTATATCCTTATTAGGCATGGAAGATGTCGTATTGTTAGTAAAGCAATTGCCTGTGGTGCAAGAGAGCTCTAACTTTCGCAGCGAAAGAAACTATGTCGCAATGCTTCATACTGCTGCACTTGCAGGGCGCTTAGCAGGACAATGGGCAAAACTTAAGCCCGGAATGAATCAGCACCAAGCGCACTGGGCTGCGATGCTTGCCAGCGCGCCTTTTTGGCCTTGGCATTTAGTACACGTTGAAGCAAGCCAAGCGGTATTGCATCAGCTAGCACACAACAAAGAGATTCTTCCGACCATAGAATATGGTTTTTCTGATTTAAATAAAAAGCACCGAAGCCGTTGGCAAGGATTGGCCAAAAAACTGTCTTTACCAAAAGTTTGTCAATCGATGTGGCAGCAATTTCAATGGCCAAAATTTGAGTCGTGGTTAACATTGCGCAAAATTAAGGCTATTAATATTGAAGGTGATAAACAGCTTAAGCATCAATGTCAGCAAAGCGAGATGCTGATTTATTGCGCAAACATGCTTGCCATGCACTACCGCATTGGCGCTTATCGATCTAAAAGTAAACGCTGGGCGAACATAACAGCCCACCTATTAAATTTAGACAGTGAGTCTGTGCATCAACAAGTCATTACACAAAGCCTGCTACTCGCACGTAAAGGGATGCTCGTTAGCTCGGTGAATAGCTTGCTTGCACCGCGCAATAGCTGCATGCCTTATTTACCTGCAATTCATTGTGACCAGTCGGTCATTAAGATGTCGATGGAACGTGATGTGCCTATTGCAGCCACAGCCGCCATTCAATCAGTAATATCGAGTCCTGCGGGGGTTAAAACAGTACCTAAAAATACCACACAGGAAGTCCCAGTAAGTCGTAAAATCGATCAACAGAAAATGAAAAAGTTACTTCACCAGCTCGATCAAGAATCGACAAGCTTTGGCGACTGGCACACGTTGATGCGAGCGGTATTAAAAGGTATTACAGAAGGCATTGGGTTAAATCAGGCTTATATTGCGGTACAAAACAAACAAGGCACAAAAGCAAAAGTATATTATCAACAAGGTCTCGCAGAGACAGATCCGTTATGCAAATTGGTTTTAGATTTGAATAGCAATAACGTATTCAAAAAGATACTCGATAAGCCTGCAAGCCTAATGATAACCGCACAAAATCGAAGTAAAATGCTTAAAAATCTGCCTTCTGAACAAGCATCATTATTGCCTAATGAATTCATGATGATGTCTTTATTTTCAGGCGAGCGCGCTATTGGAATTATCTTTGCCGGTTTAGGAAAAAATGATCATTCAATCCCTGTTCAACCCTCTGAATACATAGCATTCAAAAATCTCTGTATGCACGCGAGTCAAAGCCTCTCGAAGCTTGCTTTGTCGACCAAGCAAAAATCCAGTGCGGCCAAATCCAGTGCAAATAAAATGGGCACAAATAAGCGCCAAGCCTGACATCAAGCGACTGCCAGAGTACAATACCTCTTAATATTGAATACTATCTACGGATGGCACCATGTCACACTACCCTTTATTGCTTGAACCAGAAGATTTATTACCGCGGTTAAACGACGATAATTTATTAATTATTGAGCAAAGCAAAGCTGATATTTATTTGAATGCTCACATACCAGGCGCCGTTCACTTAGATTTTAAAGATCTTCAGCTCGGTGAAAAACTGACTCCAGGAGCACTGCCGAGCCTTGAACAGTTGAGTATTGTTTTTTCTAATTTAGGCCTAACAATAGATAAGCACGTGATTGTCTCTGATGACGAAGGCGGTGGTTGGGCTGGTCGCTTAATCTGGGTGCTCGATATGATTGGTCATACTCGCTATTCTTATTTGAACGGTGGCATTCATGCATGGTTACAAGCGGGATTACCCACAGATCAAGGTGAACAAGCGGCGGTAAAAAGTGACTATACCGTTGCTGAACTTAATCACAACTTTGAGCTCAAAAAAGAACAAATTATCGCTCGCTTAGGTGATGAAGATTTCGCCATTTGGGATGCCCGTTCTGAAAAAGAATATACTGGCGAAAAAGAAATTTCAGCCCGTGGCGGACATATTCCAGGAGCGGTCAACTATGAGTGGACGCGAGGCATGGACAGTGAACGTGGTCTGCGAATTAATGATCTGCAAGAATTTGATGCATTATTAAATTCTCTAGGGTTAACCAAAGACAAAGAAATTGCGACACATTGCCAAACTCACCATAGATCGGGTTTTACCTATTTAGTCGGTAAAATTCTAGGCCGAAACATGAAAGCTTATGCGGGCTCTTGGGCTGAATGGGGCAATGATCCTTCGACGCCTATTACGACGGGCAATAAAGCGTAATCATAAATATAAAACATATTTAATTAAATATAATGGGGAATTATTTTGGCTACATCATTTAAAGAAAAATTATTTATTGCATTCCAATACGCTGTTCCACAGCACTTACTATCACACTTGGTTGGATGGTTTGCGGAAACTAAAATAGATTGGATTAAAAACTTATTCATTAGTAAGTTTATCAAACAGTTCAATGTCAATATGGAAGAAGCGGAACGTCAAACGCCAGAAGCGTTTGAAAATTTCAATGACTTCTTCACTCGCGAATTAAAACCTGGCATGCGTCCAATCGATACCAAAAGCAATGCCATTGTCTCGCCTGCCGATGGTGCGATCAGCCAGCTAGGTCCGATTGAAAACGGACGTGTATTTCAAGCTAAAGGCCATGATTATTCATTAATTGAATTATTAGGTGGCGATAGTAAAACCGCCGATGAATTTATGGGCGGCCAATTTGCAACGATTTATTTATCACCAAAAGACTATCACCGTTTGCACATGCCTGTTACCGGCACTTTGCGTGAAATGATTTATGTCCCAGGTGATTTATTTTCAGTTAACCAAACCACAGCACAAAATGTACCGCGCCTTTTTTCTCGCAACGAGCGAGTAGTGGCGATATTTGATACCGAGCTAGGTCCAATGTCATTGGTATTAGTCGGTGCAATGATTGTGGCCGGTATTGAAACCACATGGGCTGGTCGAATTACGCCGTTTGACCGTCGTATTCGTTCTATCAGCTACCCAGTGCAAGGTGAAAGCCAACAGCCTCTGGTTATTGAAAAAGGCGAAGAAATGGGGCGCTTCTTCCTAGGTTCAACCATCGTCGTATGCTTTGGTGAAAACAAGATGCATTGGTTAGAAGAAATGAAAGCCGAGCAACCTGTACGTTTAGGTGAAAGCATCGGTTTAGCCTTAGAATAATACGGTTTTAAAATACTCCTTAGCGGCAGCCTACTCGATTAAAATAAAGGTTGCTGCTAAAAGCATTTGAGCA
>CAWVSY010000055.1:0-22881 GCA_963933055.1 uncultured Oleispira sp. | reverse complement strand
GCTGCTAAGAAAGCACCTGCTGCTAAGAAAGCACCTGCTGCTAAGAAAGCACCTGTTGCTAAGAAAGCACCTGCTGCTAAGAAAGCACCTGTTGCTAAGAAAGCACCTGTTGCTGCGGCTAAGCCTGTACAATCTCTAGCGGGTGCCATTCACTCAGCTGCAGAAGCAACAACAGCATCAGCGACTCCTGTCGCGGCTGAAGTTACCCCAGTATCTGGCAGCTTGTTCACGGAAAACGAAAACAAGTAATCGCTAACGTTTTTAAATAATCGTTGCTAAAAGGCCGAAAGATTCACTCTATATCGAGTGAATCTTTCGGCTTTTTTTATGCGTCACTTTTAATATCACGCTTCTAGCAATATCCACAATGTTCTAACCTGTTGTTTTATTCAGTAGAATTCGCTATAACCTTTCGAACTCACTTTAGATCACAAGACTAAAAACATGAATAAATCACGTACACACAAACCTCGCCCGATGATTGACCTACTCGTCAGCATTATCTTGCCGTCTTTTATTCTAATGAAGTTGAGTGGTGAAAATGATTTAGGCACCACTGGCGCGCTCGTCGCAGCGCTGGCCTTTCCTCTTGCTTGGGGATTATTTGAGTTAATCACCTATCGAAAATTTAATTTTATCGCGTTACTCGGTTTAGTCAGTGTTATGTTAACGGGGGGGATTGGTTTATTCGAACTCGATACAAAATGGCTAGCGATTAAAGAAGCGGCGATTCCTTCAATCATTGGTATTGCTGTATTAATTTCCACATTCACACCTTATCCTCTCGTAAAAGCCTTACTATTAAACCCTGAAGTTATGGATGTCGAAAAGATAAAGCAAAAGCTAGAAGAACATAACAGCACTAGCGCCTTTGAAAAGCGCCTAGTAAAAGCGACTTACCTCATTGCAGGCTCATTCGCCTTTTCAGCAACCATGAATTACATACTCGCCAAATGGCTAGTCACCAGCCCAGCAGGCACACCAGCATTCAACGAAGAGCTTGGGCAGCTAACGCTCTACAGCTATCCAATGATCGCATTACCATCGATGATCATGATGATCGGCATTTTTTATTATTTATGGCGAACTATTCATGATTTGACAGGACTGACACTCGACGAAGTTGTTGCTTCAAACAAATAACACGTTGTCTACTTTGATAAGGATGTAATTATGAATATCGATAAAGCGAAAAAACGTATTGCCAAGCTCGTTAAAAAAGAAAACAAAGGGTACCCTAAAATTTCTTTAGAATACTTTGGTGATACTACAGAATCTGCTTCCGAAGTTGTCGTTACCTTCATATTAGAAGAAGGCAGCGAGCCACAACAGCAAAAAATTGTCAGCAAAATCGATGCTCGTGAAGACGAAGCAATTCAATCCGTATTAGTAAAGATAATTGAACGCGCAGACGCTCATTCAGTGATCGAAATAGAAGGTATTACCCTTCTAAGCTAATGCTTTATTGCTGGATAATAGATCATCCTAACAATTACTCACCCTGCGGCGGAGAAGGACTTAAAAAGTCCCTCTCAATCCTTCGAAATATTTTCTATGTGCTATCTTTAATAACTATCTACTTTATTTTATTGGCCATTAAGTGATCCAGCTAAAATTGTTCAGTCGGTTATTACTACTGCTCTTATGTTCTTCTTGGGTAGCCGCCGAAGATATCTCTATTCACTTGAAGTGGTATCATAAATTCCAGTTCGCTGGTTATTATGCCGCTCAGCAGCAGGGCTACTTTACCGAGGAAGGCTATAACGTCACCTTGGTTGAAGGTGGCCCGAATACCAACCATCTCCACCAAATTATCAATGGTTCTAGCCAATACGGCGTTTTGGGCAGCGAAGCTCTTATTTCTTTAGCAATGGGCTCGCCTATCGTCATTGTTGCTTCTATTTTTCAACACGCTCCCGAAGTATTAATGACTCTAAAATCAAACAAGGTAGAGTCTCTCAGTGCGTTAAAAGATAAACGCTTTATGTTAGCGAATAACAATATTTCTGGCCAAGTTGAAGCTATGTTATTAAAAAACGGCCTCAGTGCGGATGATTACCAAGTAGCAAGCTATGATGGAGAAATAAATAAACTTATCGACGGCTCGGTATATGCTATGTACGGCTATATCAGCAACGAGCCTTACCAACTATTACAAGCAGGATACGAAGTCGATCTTTTCCGGCCTCAAGATTATGGTATTAATTTCTACGGGGATAATTTTGCAACAACACAGTCTGAGTTAGATAACCATCCTGAGCGTGTCGCAGCCATTCGCCGAGCCGTCATTCGAGGTTGGAATTACGCCTTAGAAAATCCAGACGAAATCATCGAATACGCACTAAGTCTGCCAACCAAGAATCCTCATCCATATAACTTAAGTCACCAACAATATGAAGCGCGTATTACGGCTGACTTAATTGCTACCAATACCGTCCCACTAGGTACCTCGAGCCCTGTCCGCTGGGTTGCTATGCTAGATACATTCAATGCTGTGACTGGTGGGCAGGCCGTTTTTACCCCTCGCTCTATCTATCATGAATTTCATCACGACCGAAGCTGGATTAACTACCTACTCATTCTATTAGTTTCAGCTTTGCTGATCATTTCTGCCATGTATGCTTGGAATAGAGCTCTAAAAAACAAATTAAAGAACGCCATCGGAAGACTAGAAAAAGCAACGTTTAAAGACTCCTTAACGGGTCTCAGAAACCGCTCATCAATGATGCTGAATATTGAGAGGTATCGAATAGAGAAAAGAAGAGGCTTATACCTTGTATTAATTGATATCGCAGGGCTACAAAAAATAAATAGAGATCAAGGATTACAAAAAGCCGATTTATTAATACAGCAAGTGGCTAATGTATTAGCAAAAAATGCATTAAAACATAGTCATACTTACAGCCTTTATGCCGGAAAGTTTGCTATTACTGTCTGCGCAGACAGCTTTAAGGATTTAGAAGAAAAGATAAACCCATTAATGGGCATCGTCACCCAAGCCAATAACGCCATCGTACTTCGTGCGGGTGCGGTCAATCTTGATTTTAGCCTAGACAACTCAACCCTCACGACAAGAGCTGAATTAACACTCCAACACTCAAAAGAGACGCTGTCATCAACACTGTCTTCGTTCAATTTGTTAATCCTAGAAAAAGCCAGTCGCAATGAAGCCTTAATTGCAGAAGTAATTGAAGGCATTAGCAAACAAGAATTTATTGCCTATTACCAACCCAAAGTAAATTATATAAGTGGTGAAATTCAAGGGTTGGAAGCGCTGGTTCGCTGGAATCATCCAGAAAAAGGCATCTTACAGCCCGGAAAATTTTTACCCGTTGTAGAGCTCAACCCAAATGCGATGATGCAGTTAGAAGTCGCGGTTATTAATACCATTTTAGCCGATGCCAATACCCTGATAAGTTATTTCAAGAAAAATATCGGGTTTAGGCTATCGATCAATTTGTCGTCCATTTTGTTTAATCAAGCGTCTTTAGTACCTGACTTATTATCAAGTTGCCAGAAATTCTCTGTCGCCCCTGAAAGTATCGAATTTGAACTGACCGAAAGCTCAATGCTTGAAGATCTGGATTTAGCCATTGATATCAGCAATCAATTGCAGCAATCAGGCTTTCATGTAGCCTTGGATGATTTTGGCACCGGCTACTCATCACTTTCTTACATTCAAAACTTGCCGGTTAATGTGATTAAGCTTGATTATTCATTCGTTAAAAAGATTCCACAAGATATCCGCTCAGGATTCGTTGTTGAGCATATTATTTCACTGGCACATAAGTTAGGATTAATCATTGTCGCCGAAGGTGTAGAAGAAGCGAATCAGCTAGATTATCTCGGTAATTTAAACGTCGATATGATTCAAGGATTCTATTTTTTCAAACCTATGCCGATCGACAAGATTTGCCAATTGGATTTAGCCGTACATAATTACAAATAATACTGAGCCTACATGCCCGACATTTTTTCTATAAGCAAAGACTTCAAACAATTCGTTTTATCTGATGCTGATGCCAGCATGGGCTTAGGGGATACAAGCCACCTTGATATACTCTCTGACCCTAGCCTAAACCACCTATACGCAACTACGGCACAAGCAAAAACCTTATTAGCAAATATTGAAAGCTGCCATGTAGAAGATTTTGACCAGCAGCTCGATATTGATCTGATGATCCGATACCTGAAACAACAAATATTTTTTGCCGAGCTAGAACAGGATGGCGAACCACAGCGATGTCGTCAGCCAGGCGGCATCGATGGCATCAGCGAAGGCATTTTTCAACTTTTCGTCAACGACGAGAGAACCGCAGAAGCACGCTTAGATAACATCCTATCACGCTTACAGCAAGCTCCGGCTTATCTAGAAATCGAAGCAAACGTTATCAGTCAGCCTATTCAACGCTGGCGTGATATAGAAGTTGAACAAGGAGAGGGCTTGCCTGATCTATTTACGACGATTTATGCCTGGGCAGAAGACAATAGTTATTCAAAAAAAGACTTGCTAGCGCAAGCTATTACAGACTGTAATACGGCTTTAACAGTTTACCTAAAGGATCTTAAGTCACGAACATGTTTAACTGATTTCAGTATTGGTGAAGACAAGGTTATTGAATTATTAGCCTTACGTAATATCAAACAATCACCGGCCGAACTTATCCAAATGGCTCGTGACTTTATGGCTGAAACTCAAGCATTATTAGTCAGTTTAAATACACGTTTATGTAAAAAATATGCTTTAGATTCAATGACTAGCGATGAAGAATTGCATGAATTTCTGAATGAGAAATTCGCCGCAAAAATCAAAGATGACAAGTTAGATTCGATATTGGATTATTACTCTGAACAGATTCAATCGATTAACGATTTCATCGAACAACGTCATTTATTTGCAATACCCAGCCAGCAAGAAATTCGCCTTTTACAAACGCCTAGCTTCTTAGAACCTGTTATTCCTGCTGGCGCAATGTGGCCACCTTTAGCATTGCGTCCTGGTAAAAAAACCAGCTTGGTATATCTAACACTAAAAGAAGATCAATTAGCAGAACATACCGAGCTGGGTATTCCTGTGATGATGATTCATGAAGGTATTCCAGGCCATCATCTGCAATTTGCTACGGCGGCTCAGCACCCTTCTTTTATTCGTCGCATCTTTTCGGCCAATGAACACGCAGAAGGCTGGACGACCATGCTAGAAGATTACATGCTGGACGTCGGTTATATCAAGGATGATCTAGTCGACGAAGTTCGCTTTATCGCCAAACGAGAAATGTCGCGTCTGGTGGCTCGTGTCGGTATCGATTTATATTTTATGACGGGTGAGCGCGATTATTTAAACGTTGGCTTAGATCTTGGTTTTGAACAGAATGGATATAGCGACGACGTATTTGATAATGCCGCGAAACTATTAAAAAAAGCCACGGGGTTTACCGACGGCCGAGTACAAGCCGAACTTAACTGGTATAGCACTGAACAAAGCTATCCGCTTAGCTACCTCACAGGCAACCGCCTAGTTTGGCAGTTGAAGCAAGATATTCAAGCTGCCAATAAAAAGGATCTTGATGCTTTAGCGCTCGACCAAGCCTTTCATAAAGTATATTTAGAATCTGGTTGCATGCCTGTTGAAAGCTTACGAACCGTCTTTGAACATGAAGGCTATTTATAAAAGGTAATACCATTCAATTTCATCAAATGTGTAATTGCTGACAATACGCTGGCATGGTGGTGAAGCATTAGTATCCAAGAATAATTAAGAGGGGCTTCAATGACAACAATAAGTTGGATGGATCTTTTATGGTGCTTAGTGCCTATTGTTTTGGTTTGCAGTGTTTATATCACTTGGCAAGGCAAGCCTAGTGAGATCATCATTGCGGTATTACGCATGGCGGTACAGCTGGTTGCCGTAGGCTATGTGCTGGTAAGTATTTTTGAAACCCCGTCGCCTTGGATTAGCACAGGTATTGTTAGCATCATGCTGTTAGTCGCCGCATGGATTGCTACCCGCCCAGTTCGTCATCACAAAGGCTATTTATCTGCTGCGATTATTGCACTGGCCTGCTCTGTAACATTGCATTTGGCCATCACACTGCTTTTAGTTTTAAAAGCTGATAGCTGGTTTCAACCCCAATTATTAATTCCACTCGCGGGCATGTATTTCGCAAATACCATGAATGCTATTAGTCTTTCAGCAGAGCGTTATCATAGTGAATTGGCCAGAGGCCAATCGATTAAAGAGGCTCGCTTAACGGCTTTTCATGCCGCGATGATCCCACAAATTAATAGTTTATTAGCCGTCGGGCTTGTTGCCCTGCCAGGCATGATGACAGGGCAAATTCTATCAGGCGTTTCACCATTAATTGCCGTGCGCTATCAAATTATGATCATGGCAATGGTATTAGGGACCGCGGGTTTGGGAGCAACATTAATGTTAACGCTGCTCGCCAGAAGAAAGAATCAGGCGAGCGAAATGCCGCAATAAGATGTTATTTTAACCTAATGCAGATATTACTCTGTATTAGGTTGTTTTTTTACCTTCAATCCAATAGCGAAACAGTGTCTTAATCGTCTTATCTTTTTGCTTCATTTTGATCCAATTTCTCATAAACAATTCAAAAGACAAATCATTTTTGTTAATTGGAAATGCCATGGTTAATGCAGGTATCAACGGCTTCGGTGTCACTACCGTATAATTTGGATTCAGCAAGGTCCAAGCAGAAGCAGTAGGAGCGCCAAATAACATGGCATCTATGTGCTGATATTCATCTTTAAAAAACAGTCTTGGTGTGGATATTTTCCAGGCCTTACCGTTTGTAAAGTTTTTAGCAATTGCCTTCTCGTAGAAAAACTTTTCTGGAATACCAATAATTAAATCTTTACGACTGACAATCTGCTCCCAGGTAATAAATTCTGCTCTACGATCATCCTTCACAACAAACGCAATGTGCTGGCTGCTATAGGGTAGAGAAAGTGAAAATTCTTTCATATTATCTGGAATCACAGGAATTCCTGTCGTGATGTCTAAATACCCAGATGCCAGTAACGGAGCGGCTTCTTTGCGGAAAATTCTAACAAACTCAATCGCCACACCAAGATCACCAGCTAATTGATTCATGATTTCAATATCGAAACCAACCAATTTGCCATCACGATTATTAAACGAATAAGGCAAATCGTCTCTAAAATATCCGACTCTCAACAAGCCTCTTTGCTTTACTCTTTCCAGTACGCCACTAAACGGTTGAATAATACGGCTATCAGCACTAGGTTCACCAAGATAGGTGGTCGGAATGTCATCGAATAAAAAATCCCGATTAATAAATTTACTATACCCTTCATACTGATGACTAATGGTCTGAAAAGTATGCTTCAACGAAACAAACGCAGCGATACAAATTACGGGAATGATTAAGACATTGCGGCCGAATTTTTTCCACTTGAACGTAAACTTATTAATCATGCTTGTTGCGATAAGAAGGGGTAAACACACGGCAAAAATAACCGATAACAAAGCGGCAAAGCGACCCACAATTAAGTTTTCAGCGACTAAGAAAAAATCAAACATAGTCCCTGAAACATTAAATAAGTCGAGCAAGTTGGGAACAGCAATGATGCTCGTACCAAACAATTGCGGAACACCCGCAACAATGAGCGTGACATAATCACTAAGTGATATATGAGCGCCGGAGAACCAAGCAGCAAACAAAGCAAATAACAGAGCTAATAGCTTTCCTCCCACCGGCAAGCTAAAAGTAATAGGCACGATAATACTCGGGACTTTAACAATATCTCTATTTTCACTATTCAGCTGGGCAATAAGTATTTTGGTTTTTTCAACAATAACCGGGATTACAATAAAGAAACTTCCTGTTGCAAAAGCCGTTACCATCGCTTCACGCGATGCTTTCATTATCTGTCGATAGCCAAAAGGCGTCACAATCGATACGATCGTCGGAAGAACAACAAATGTTAGCAGAAAAACCAATACCGCTGACGTCACAATATAAACAAGCAGACCATCTAAATCAGAAGGATCAACCGTCGCGGCGGCACGTAAGCCTATACAAAAGATACCTAAAGGCGCGAAGCGCATGACAATCACACTGACATTCGCAACCGCTGTTTGCAGATTTCCTAACAGCAATAATGCATGTTTTTTCCTATGCACACTCATGAGGCCGATTCCCATAAAAATGCTAAAAGTAACAACCGAAGGAATCAGCCCATCAGCAAAAGAATTAAATGGGTTTGCAGGAATAAACAAATTGACCAGATCAAACTCTGTGCTGACCTTGATTGTTTCGGCGCTATAAAATTCTGCCGTCGTCCAATCAGGAAAAGCGATCGGCGATAAAAATATGAAGAACAGCACCATCGCGACCGATATTAATAAAATCACGAGACTCTTTTTAAAAGTACTGCTCAGCCCCGTTGCCGATAACCCTCCTATACCAACAATTAGCGATAAAGAGATATAGGGTAACGCTGTCATTTGTAGCAACATAACAAACGCATTGGCAATCGCATCAACCCCCATAAATACCGTTGAAGTATAGGCGCCAATGCCTAGTCCAAGAATCATCGCAGTAAGAATACGAAGAAAAGGAGGAATTTTCTGTAACAACATATTAATCCTGTGGTTGAGTAACGAGACTGTAAATACTATAGCGCCCAATCTTAACATTTTTGTGTAAATGATTGCTGTATAACTCATAGAGATAGCGTTAATAGGCTGACTTCAAAGGAAAGACAATTTGCGCCTCTCCTGCCCATAGCAGGACAAATTGTAACAATTAATAACACGCCATAACAATTAACATCTACTAGGCGCGCAGCTAACTGTTTACGCTTATTTAGACGCTGTAATTTCCTATGTTTATTGATGATAACAGAACTGTGCACGGTTTTATTGGCTCGTCATCATCATTTCCTTCAAGCTTTTATACGAGTCCAAAGTTAGTCTAAATGGGTTTATTAAATACGTTTTTTAGCATTTAAAAAATGCATTTAATAAAAATTAAAAAGAAAGAAACCAAGTACATATGTACCAAAAATTAAGCTGAGAAACTAACAATAATAATCTCAAACTTTTGGAAAAATACTCCTTGTAATGGCCTTGGTTAAATCCAAATATCATTTAATAACATCGAGTTCACATGGATTGATCATCTAATTGATGCTCAGTGAATAGATTATTAGGTTCATTAACCCGATAAACCTAAGTTGCTTTGCTAAAACGACTCACAATAAAAATAAAGACGAGTAGCAAATATGATAACTAAATCTAAGAACCACCTAATTTGGGCGCTACTATGTGCCATTTCTCTATTCAGTGTGCAAGCAGAAGCAAGATGCTGGATTGACTGCAACGCATACAATACAAAATACCCAATCGTTTTAATTCATGGTGTTGCAGGCTTTAATCGTATTTTTGGTATCGACTATTTTTATGGTGTTCGCAATGCACTAGAAGCCAAAGGTGCGAAAGTATACGCACCTAATATCACTGCATGGGAAGATGCTTATGACCGTGGTGAGCAGCTAGTAAGTGTACTTGAAGACTTGCGCGCCTCAACAGGGGCTCAAAAATTTAATTTAATCGGCCACAGCTTAGGTGGCCCGACGATTCGCTATGCTGCAGGGGTTCGCCCAGATTTGGTTGCATCAGTATCAACGGTTAATGCGGTAAATTTTGGGTCAGACGTTGCTGATGTTGCTTTTGGTATTGTTCCTGTCGATGGTGGCGCAGCGCGATTCATCGATACCGCTTTAACTTTAATGGGAAATATTACTGATTCATTGTCTGGCAATCCAGAATATGCAAGCAATGCATTGGATGCTGCCCTTTTTATGACAACCGCTCGCTCAAACGCATTTAATGCCACATTCCCTGATGGCAAACCAACCTCAAGATGCGGTGAAGGCTCATCCAATGTAAATGGCGTTCGCTATTATTCTTGGGGGGGTGACGCTTCATGGACGAATGCACTTGATATATCCGATGCCTTTTTATTATTCACCGGCGGAGTTATCAATGGCAAGAATGATGGCTTAGTAGAACGTTGTGATCAGCATTGGGGCGACGTTATTGGAACCACATACAATATGAATCATGTCGATGCTATTAACCATGTTTTTGGCATACACCATTTGTTTGAAACAGACCCTCTAACACTGTACAAAAATCAAGCTAAAAGACTGAAATCCGCTGGTTTATAAAAACGATTGATACATATTTTTGAGTACTGGCAGCATAGCAAAAAATTATGCTGCCTTTTAAGGCTATCTGATGAATATAAAAAAAATAACAATACGTCATTCATTTACATTTTCAGCACTTGCTATTCTATGCAGTACTGCCGTTTATTATTGTATTTCAAATACTGACGATACTTCTCACGCTGCTTCGATGATGAACAATAAGCCGTTGATATCGAACGAATCTTTGCAAAATAATAGAACAAAAAAAAGCACCCAAAACATCCTAGGTTATGAATCTCAATATGGAGCATTACCTCATTCACTAATAGGCACAACTCTCGATAATGCACTTCAAGTCGATACAGACGGACATTTAATAATATCCATCGACATAAAAGATTTATTTGATTATTTCCTTTCAACAATATCAGAAGAAAATCTTGAGACTATCCTTTTACGAATTAACGAATACTTAACATACCACTTGCAAGAGCCTGCTTTAAGTGAATCTAAAGCCATACTTGCACAATACATAGAGTTTAAATATTCACTTAAAAATCTTGAAGAAGACATGAGCAACGAACTGGCTAAAATGAGCCAACAAGATAAAATCAATGGCGGCTATCTTAATTTCCTGCGCACGCAGATAGATCAAAGAAACGCTCTGCGAGCACAATACTTAGACCTTGAAGTCTATGAAACATTCTATGAAGACGAACAACGCTATGACGAATATACCTATTCAAGATTATTAGTCACATCGAATACCGCAATGTCTGAAACTGAGCGTCTCGCTAAAATAAAAGAACTGCAAAGCACGTTGCCAGATGACGTTAGAAAAAGCATTCGAGAAACTCAAATCACAGACGAATTAACAGCAAGAACCGAAAAAATACTCGCCTCTGGTGGTGACCAGCAACAAGTGCGTGAATTGCGCCGAGAAATGTTTGGCGACGAAGCCGTTCAACGCTTCGATGAGTTAGACCAACAGCGCGCTCAATGGAATGCTAGAGTTTCTGCGTATTTAGCTCAACGTTCTAATATTCTAAGCAGCCAAGGTTTAACAAGAGACGAACTTAATAGTCAAGTTGATACTCTTAGAGCAGCGCTTTTTGATGAACGAGAGCAAATACGCGTGCGCAGTATCGAACGCCATACAAAAGCATCATAAAATAAAATGAACTTATTACTGAGGAGGATTTATTTTGACCAAAAATAGTGCAGTTCCAATCTTCAAATCGTTAGTTTATTTATCGGCTAAGCGTTCAATTTACGTAGGCCCTTTAAAAAGAATCATAGAGCAATCAAATAGCCTAACGACACTGATCATCTCTCTTGATAAAACCCTTGAGCTGATCGATATAAACAATGACAAAAATCACGTGAGTAAAAGCTTTTTAATTCCAGCGGGCTCACATGTCACCATTGATACTCACGACTCCATTATTGTTTTATGTTTTTTAAATACTCTTGGTACTGATTTGGAAAAATTAATTCCAAGTATGAATCAATGTATTAAAATCAACAATCACAGCACCTGTTATAGCGGAGTGCCAAATGAGCCCGCAATGATTGAACAAGCGAATGATATTTTTAGACGCAGACCGAGTTCAGAAAGTGTTTTTGAAAGGTTAGATAATTGGATCGAAAATACAAACAGCCAATCCTTTAGTACTCCAGACGCAAGAATTGAAATGGCGATTTCATTAATCACTAAAAATTATGCGACAAATTTATCCATTAGTGAAATTGCTGATGCCGTCGAACTTTCTTCGCCAAGGTTAATTCAACTGTTCAAGCAAGTCACTGGTATTCCTATTCGACGTTTTAGATTATGTCATCGAATATTTGTTACATTATTAAATTTAGGCGCAGGCATGTCATTAATAGACGCAGTAGTCGAAGCCGGTTTCTCAGACTATTCTCATTTTTCTAGAACCTTTAAAGAACTGAGCAGCATCAAACCGTCAGAATTACTTTCGTCTAGAAACCTTATCGATATACGAGTTTTGCCAAAATCGAATACTAAAAAAGATGAACATATGAAATGCTTAATATCCTGTTGAAATAATCCTATGAGAGCAATGCGATTAAAGGCTTAAAATTTACCGAGGAAATATTTAAGTAATCAGACAAAGGGATCAAATTCAAAGCTATAGATTCCGCTGCCGTCTTACTTTGCTTAATATGAGTAAACAACATAGCCAATGCATACTGTTCAGCTTTTAACTCTAGCCCCTTGACGTGCTGGCGAAAGTCCTCGAAGCCTACACCTCGCGGTGCTACCCAATCTGTTTTTAGACTACGACGCATCTTTCGTAAGGGGATAACCTGCTCTGTCACCCACTTGCCATAATCATTAGGAATGCACGCCTTAGACCATACCTTACTTTCACTAGCCAGCCACAAAGCCTGTAAAATCAGATTAATATCTGCTCCATGATCATCCTGTAAAACTAATAGTGCCGCCTCCATGCCTGGCTTCGAATATAGCTGACAAGCATAGTCCCATAACGGGTTTTGAAGTGGGATAACAGCCGAATTTGTGGCAAAATGCCCATCCATTATTAAGTCGCTTTTTGAATCAGCCAAAGCGCTACACCCTCTTTTATAAAAGTATTCTGAAAGATTATGATCGAATTTAATCAGGTTTCATTACATCGTGGTATCAAACCTCTGCTTAAACATGCAGATTTGCGAGTTCATGATGGCCAAAAACTCGCTCTTATTGGTCCGAACGGCGCAGGTAAGTCTAGCTTATTTGCACTACTTTTAGGGGAGTTAGGGGTTGAAGAAGGTGATTTATATTTGCCGACAGGCTGGCGCATTGCCCACATGGCACAAGAAGTTGAAGCCAGCGATCGCTGTGCGGTTGATTACGTACTTGATGGTGATAAAACCTACCGCGAAATTGAACACGGCATTGAAACCGCGACTTGCGACAATGAATTGGCCAACTGGCATAGCAAGATGGATGCGCACAATGGCTACAATATTAAAGTACAAGCCGAGCAGTTATTACACGGCTTAGGCTTTAAGCAAAGCGACATGATTAAACCGGTATCGGGTTTTTCGGGTGGCTGGCGTATTCGTTTGAACCTAGCTCAAGCCTTGATGACACCCTCTGATTTATTATTACTCGATGAGCCAACCAACCACTTGGATTTAGACGCGACCTTGTGGTTAGAGCAGTGGCTGAATAAGTATCAAGGCACCTTGGTGTTTATTTCTCACGACCGTGATTTTATCGATGGCGTTGCTGATCACATTGTTCATTTACATCAGCAGAAACTCACGAGCTATCCAGGTAACTACAGCGCGTACGAACGCATTCGTGCTGAGCGTTTAGCCCAGCAGCAAGTGATGCATGATAAGCAGCAAGTCCGTATTGCTGAGATTGAAAAGTTTGTGACTCGTTTTAAAGCCAAAGCCAGTAAAGCCAAACAAGCGCAAAGCCGAGTAAAAGAATTAGAACGTATGGAGTTAATTGCTCCTGCCCACGTTGATTCCCCGTTTAGCTTTTCTTTTGCTTGTGCGGATAAGGTTTCAACACCGTTATTAAATCTTGAAGCGGCTGATATTGGTTATCCTGGTAAAGGGGGTGGCGAAGCCGTTGCTATTTTAGAAAAACAAAATGTTTCTTTGGTGCCGGGCCACCGCATTGGTTTATTAGGTGCAAACGGCGCGGGTAAATCAACCCTGATTAAAACCTTGTGTGAAGAGTTGCCGCAACTTTCGGGCAAGCGTCATGAAGGTGAGCACTTAAAACTCGGTTATTACGCTCAGCACCAACTAGAAACGCTAGATGTTAAAGCCAGCCCAATATTAATGATTCAACGCATCACACCATCAGCGACTGACCAAGAAGTGCGTAACTTTTTAGGTGGCTTTGATTTCCGTGGTGATAAAGCGCTGGATATTTGCGAACCGTTTTCCGGTGGCGAAAAAGCGCGCTTAGCCTTAGCGCTCGTTGCATGGCAAAAACCTAATTTATTAATTATGGATGAGCCAACCAACCACCTTGATATTGAAATGCGTGAAGCACTCACCATGGCGCTGCAATCGTTTGCTGGTGCCATTGTTTTGGTAAGCCACGATCGTCACTTATTAAAAGCGACCGTGGATGAATATTGGTTGGTTGAAGATGGCAAGGTTGAATTGTTTGAAGGTGATTTAGATGATTACCATAAACACGTTCAAGCTAAGCAAACGGCGTCTGGATTTAATGCTGGCCAGCTAGCGACGAATCCAAACTCTGCAGATAGCTCCAGTTCAAATGAAAATAAAGCCGCGGGTGCCAGTGCTCAAGATCGTAAAGAACAAAAACGCTTAGACGCTGAACGTCGTGCACGCTTAGCTCCAATGCGCAAAGAGCTGAAGAAGCTTGAAACCCGCATGGAAAAATTACAAAGCATTTTAGATGAGTCCGAAAACCAACTCGCCGATACCACGCTTTATGAAGCGGCCCGCAAAGCTGATTTGCAAAAAATACTGCAACAGCAAGGCGAAGCAAAAAGCGAGTTAGAAGAAGTTGAAATGCAGTGGATGGAACTCAGTGAAGAAATGGAAGCCGCTGAATAATGGTGCCTTATCAATCTGAGACTCAATCTGACGCTAGCTCTAATACCAATGCCAGCAAGACAACTCTGCCACCACTATCTCTGTATATTCATGTGCCTTGGTGCGTGCGTAAATGCCCTTACTGTGATTTTAACTCTCATGAATTTAAGGGAAAGAGTGCCGAAGAGCACATTCCGGAAGCAGAATACGTGCAGGCGCTATTAGACGATTTAGACGCCGACCTTTCTTATGTGCAAGGCCGTGAGATTCAAACCATCTTTATCGGTGGTGGCACACCTTCACTACTCAGCGTTGAAGCTTATAAAAATTTATTAGCCGGCCTACAAGAAAAAGTAAGCTTTGTTAAAGACATCGAAATTACCATGGAAGCCAATCCAGGGACTTTCGAAGCCGAAAAATTCGCCGGTTATCGCAAGCTCGGTATTAATCGCCTCTCCATTGGAGTGCAAAGTTTTGCCGATCATCAACTCAAACACTTGGGCCGCATTCACGATGGCCAGCAAGCGGTTGCAGCAATCAAAATGGCTAAAACCGCCGGCTTCGATAATTTTAACATCGACTTGATGCACGGTTTACCCGATCAATCAGAAGCCCAAGCGTTAGCCGACATTCAAAAAGCCATCGACCTTGGCCCAACGCATTTATCTTGGTATCAATTAACCATTGAACCCAATACCGAATTTTTTAAACGCCCACCCGTTTTACCAGAAGACGAAACCCTTTGGGATATTCAAGAAGCCGGACAAGCATTATTAGCCAAGCATGGTTTTGTTCAATATGAAGTTTCCGCTTATGCACAAGCAGGCAAGCAAGCAACGCACAATTTAAACTACTGGCAGTTCGGGGATTATTTAGGCATTGGTGCGGGTGCTCATGGCAAGGTTACCGACTTGGTGAATGCGCCTGAAAGTCTAACCGCCTCCGCAGTTTTCAGAACGTGGAAAACTCGCGCACCAAAAGATTTTTTAAATGCGGCTAAAAGTGATTCTAAACACAATAGTAAAGGCTTTTTAGCAGGCAAAGAATCCATTCAAAATGAAGACCTAGGTTTAGAGTTTTTGATGAATGCCTTGCGCTTACAAGAGGGCTTTGATTTAGATTTATTTGAACAACGAACAGGCTATCCTCTGGATACTATTTCGGAAGGTATCAAAGCAGCAATTGAAAAAGGTTTGCTCGAAAAAAATCTACGAGAAGACGGAAGCGAGCAGATCAAAACCTCAGCCAAAGGCAGCCTGTTCTTAAATGAAATTCTTGGGTTATTTATGTAAACATTCGTTCATTATTTACTAACTCTATAAATAGTCACGAATAAGAACTACTTTTTATTGATTAATAGGCATTAATTTAAAACAATTATATCAATTGGCCTATTCTTTTAGATTATATTAGGTTAATTTTCTATTTTAAATCCATTCAAAATAGGTGGTATAAGCATGCTTCGAGTATTACTCATACTCATAACGTTTCAACTTGCGACATCATCTAGCCAAGCGGACGAAATCAACCCATTGTGGTTTGGAGTAGAGATCACAGACTACAGCCCATATTATTACATGGACGAAGGGCAGCGTTATAAAGGTGCTGCGCGTGATATCTTTGATTTGTTTTCTAATAGTATGAATACGACGGCGCATTATCAGGCGATGCCTGTACGCCGTTTATTCAATGAATTTTTTGAAGGGAATATCGATCTAAAATTTCCTGACAACCCTCTTTGGTCTGTTGACCTGAAAGGTGATACTACTGTCTTTTATAGCAAACCTGTCTTTAGTGTCAGAGAAAGTCTTTTAATTCTTGAACAAGCAGAAGGAGAAATTGCAGCTAAGGATATCGAGAAGGTTGGCACTATTTTAGGTTTCACGGTACCTGGAATAGCAAATAATCTTTCAAATAATGAGTTTGAAGCGATTAGAATTAAAAAGATCGAGCAGCTAATTCACATGCTTGTTTCAAAGCGCATTCAAGCCGTCTATTTTAACGAAAATGTAGCACTTAGTTTGGCAAAAGATATGTACCCAAATAAGAATTTGAAAAGGCACTCAAAATTTCCGGCGTTCAAATATGCTTACCACCTTTCTAGTATCAAGCATCCTCAACTGATCAAAAAATTCAATCAATTTTTGAATAGTCATGCAGAAAAAATTACAAAAATTAAACATCACTACGGCTTAAAATAATTTAGCCGTAGCAATATTATTGCGTTTATTCTGCACCTGCATCTTTTAATAAAACGGCAAACTCTGCACCTTTCGGGTGACCAGAAATAATGGCATAAGCCGTCTCACCCGCTTCATTTTTCGCATTCACATCACCACCTTTTTCTTTCAACAAAATAAGAAAATCTGCAAATGATGCTGGCATCATATGGCGATAAGCACGAATAATGGACGTGAAGTCAGCTGTTTCACCAGGATAGTCTTGCTCAACCAAAAACTCTTCTAGTTGCTCTTGGCTCCACTCTCCACCAAATACTTTTTCTTTATCTTTTTTAGTCATGCTCTAAATTCCTAATTTCTAAAACTTATTAATGTTCTTAACTAAATTTTTTTAACTAATTTTTTCAAAAAATAAATCCCAAACCCCATGGCCAAGTTTCTCGCCACGCTTCTCGAATTTAGTTAACGGGCGGTGATCTGGACGCGGAGTATATTGCCCTTCGCCTGCTTGGTTCTTGTACCCTTCAGCAGCGGTCAATACTTCCATCATGTGCTCAGCATACGGTTCCCAATCGGTCGCCATATGAATAATTCCACCCGGCTTCATTTTTTTACGAATGGTCTGAATAAACTCTTCGTTAACGATGCGGCGCTTATTATGACGTTTTTTATGCCACGGATCAGGGAAGAATAACTGCAAGCAATCAAAGCTTTCATCCGCTATCTGATGCTTTAACACTTCAATCGCATCATCTTCGCTAATACGTACATTGGTAACGCCAGATTCAACGTAGAAGATCACTCAAACTATGAATGAGTGGCTATAACAAGGTATTTTTAATGCAGCAGTTCAAACATTTAAAACAGCTCAACACGAGTATATTATTCTCGGAGAGTAGCTTAATTTTTGCCCATAGCGCATTCGCTGAAAGTCCAGAAGCAGTGAACCCAAAAACTACAGATGCTGTCACTCAGGCGAATATGACTGGTCTTCGCGATGTGATCGTTGTAGATAACAACTGAGATAGCACCATTGATATCTATGATCCGAATACATTTCAGCGCATAAAAAAATTAAACGCCGTTCCTGATAAAGAAGAGCGCTTAGAAGAACTGACCAGTAGTATTAAGCGCCGCATTGTTTCAACCTTCATTAAAGAAGTAATCGGTGAAGGTAATCATCAAATGGTTGATGACATGTCTTCATCAAATGATGGTCGTCATTTGTTTATTTCACGTCCAAGTTTTGCGGATGTTGTGGCATTAGATGTGAATACCGATGAAGTCACATTGCGTACCCCTGTTGAAGGGTCACGGTCAGATCACTCCGCAACTTCCGCTGATGGTAAAACTTTCTTAGTCTCAGTTTCGACATGTCTTCAGACACTATAGAGATTACTCCAAACTACGAGCCTATGACGGTTCCTCCCCTATTTAACGAGTTTGTTAAAGGTAATATTGACCTTAAATTCCCTGATAACCCTCTCTGGTCCGCCTCATTAAAGTCTGATGTGAATGTTTTTATAGCGAACTAATATTTCAGGTACACGAAAGTCTATTGATTTTAAATGATGCCCCTCTGGAAATGCACCGCAAGACATTAAGCAAGTAGGTTAAATTTCGGGGTTTACCGTGCCAGGCATCGCTAAGAATATTTCAAATAATGAGTTTGAAATTGTTAATACAAAGAAGATAGAATAACTAATACATATGTTGATTTCGAAACATATTCAAGGTGTATTCGCACTAGATTTAGCGAAAGGTATGTATCCTCAGTAGAACAAAAAAGATATTAAAAACATCCATCGTTTAAATACGCTTATCACCTTTCAAGCATAAAACATCCAAATCTCATTAAGAAATTTAACGACTTACTAACTAATAACTAAAATAAAAAAGCGCTACTATTTGAAATAATAAATAAATTAAAAATATATTTTATATTTTAATCCTACATTAATAATTTCAAGTTCATCTTTTTGGATGAAGCTCACATCAGCCATTAGAGCCGAGCTACTAAGAAATAAAGATTGCTTAAAAGACACGTAATTTACAACTTCGTAATTTGCTCTCAATTCTTTTTTTAATGAGATCATACTTTTCATATTAAAAATCTCATAAATATAGGCTCCTATCTCAGGAGAAATATAAGCATATGATTTATTAAAATTACTCACTTGCCCAATGTTAGCGAGATAATAAACACTAACATCATTACTTATTTTCTTTGTCACGCCAAGAGATCCACTTACATATGCTGCGAGCTCTCGCTCACGGGCATCATGAAGGAACTGATCAAAACCTAAACTAAAACTACCTGATAACCCTCCAGTAAATCTGTTTCTAGGAGTTAGTGCTTTTGCCGAATAAATAACCCATCGATATAAATTAGCATCAAAGGTTGTTAGACTTTTTTTCAAAACAATTTCAGAGAGCTTTAGTTCTGTTTCACCAAAGTATTGCCTATTGTCGTCCTCTAAAGCATGAGAGGCAGGTAGCCATCCAAAGAGTAACCATTGTTCTTGTTGTGAATTTTCTATAGTAATATCATATGCAGCATCTCCAGGAGATTGAGATGGTGATTTATAGTCATTAATTTCTAAGAAATGATTTTCAGTTGAATTTAACAGCCATTTTTCTTGATTATCTTTCCACTGCTGCTTATTAACATCTCCTATTTCCAAGTTATATTGGTTTAATGTTTTTAGCATTTCATTTGCAAGCACGCTCGTCATCATCGATTTTTCATCGTTTAGCACTAAGCGCTCTAATTCTGTTAACTCATCATTACTCATGAAGTCCGTTAACATACGAATTTTCCACTTATTCGATGGATATATTTTCACTTCACCAATAACATTAGACTTCTCTGCTGCCTTAACAACATCTATCGGTGTTACTGAGTTTTGTCTATATGCAAGTAATTTTGGTTTAGCAACGCTAAGGATATCGAAACTGAAAGTAGCACAGTTATGTTTATGAAAAAAATAATCAATATCAAGGCCTCGTAACTCCCACAAATGTTTATGCATCAATGATTTTTCAGCCTGAGTTAAATCGAAATTATACTGCCATATATTTCTCTGCTCACTTTTCAGATAGTAATTAATGCTTTTGGAGAGAGGCTCAATAATAAAGTGTCCTTTCTTTCCAAGATAAAGCGTATCCCATAAAATACTTGCGATATTCATAGAATCTAGATCGGTAAAAAATGAAATTCCATGTTCAACCAATACATTTGATTCATTCATTCCAGAAATTGCTAGCATTGAGTGTCCTAACATACTGCTAGGCTGAGTTAAGTTTTCAGAGGCGTAAATAATACTTATTTTATCGGCTGGTGCTTTTAAACGAAACTCTTGATACTCAGAACATATACCTTCATTAAATTCAATTTTTACATTTAATGTTTTCTTAATATATTCTGCTCTAGCAATAAAACGACACAGTTTTTGGCTATCTAACAAGGAGGTATTTGAAAATTCATCGAGGGTTTTTACTAATTCATTTCTCGGACTAAAGTCATCAATTGATAAGATGAATGCCGGGTCTCTAATGATCGGATACCCGTTATCTAAATGCAGTAAAGCTATCCATTGTGAAGACTGAGAAGCTTCATTTAACTCTTGAGCACTAAGAAGGGTTTGAGCAAAAATAACTTGAGGTAATAGATTAAGAACTATAAAAGCGGAAGCACGAAGGCTTCCAGTAAAAAAATAGCGCATTATCTGCAATTAACAGTAACGCTTTCACTATAAGTCCACATTTTATTGGTTGCACTATCCGTCGTTGAACCTAAAAGGCCACCCGTAAGAATATTACCCCAAAATGCTGTTTCAATTTCTTTTACAGCAACTGTTTCACGGTCACAATTATCACTTTCAGCAACAATTATTTTATCAGTGCCCGTTTTTGCAACAGTAATCAAACCAGGTGCATTATATTCTTGACCATCAACAGTAACTTTAATCTGTTCGCCCGTGGAGGTACTAACATTAATAAACGCACTATCATCAGTTACAATACTTGCACAGCCGGTTGCAAGAACAACAGCTGACGATATGAATAATACTTTAGCTAACTTTAACATCCTATTACTTCCTTAAATAAGAGCGCCTGTGAGTTCATCTTACAGGCGCGCATTATTATAAAGTAATAATGAAGTTAATAGCAATTATTAAGCAGCGCCTGCATCTTTTAATAAAACGGCAAACTCTGCACCTTTAGGGTGACCAGAAATAATGGCATAAGCCGTCTCACCCGCTTCATTTTTCGCATTCACATCACCACCTTTTTCTTTCAACAAAATAAGAAAATCTGCAAATGATGCTGGCATCATATGGCGATAAGCACGAATAATGGACGTGAAGTCAGCTGTTTCACCAGGATAGTCTTGCTCAACCAAAAACTCTTCTAGTTGCTCTTGGCTCCACTCTCCACCAAATACTTTTTCTTTATCTTTTTTAGTCATGCTCTAAATTCCTAATTTCTAAAACTTATTAATGTTCTTAACTAAATTTTTTTAACTAATTTTTTCAAAAAATAAATCCCAAACCCCATGGCCAAGTTTCTCGCCACGCTTCTCGAATTTAGTTAACGGGCGGTGATCTGGACGCGGAGTATATTGCCCTTCGCCTGCTTGGTTCTTGTACCCTTCAGCAGCGGTCAATACTTCCATCATGTGCTCAGCATACGGTTCCCAATCGGTCGCCATATGAATAATTCCACCCGGCTTCATTTTTTTACGAATGGTCTGAATAAACTCTTCGTTAACGATGCGGCGCTTATTATGACGTTTTTTATGCCACGGATCAGGGAAGAATAACTGCAAGCAATCAAAGCTTTCATCCGCTATCTGATGCTTTAATACTTCAATCGCATCATCTTCGCTAATACGTACATTGGTAACGCCTTCTTCATCGGCCATACGCAATGCTGAGCCGACACCTGGGGTATGAACTTCAATGCCAATGTAATTTTTTTCGGGGGCCGCTTTCGCCATTTCAATAAATGACTGCCCCATACCAAAACCGATTTCTAGAACCGTATAGGCGTCACGGCCAAAGGCTTTAGGAATATCAAATTCACCGTCAGACAATGCGAACCCAAGTTTATCCCACTGACGGTCATAACCAAGCTGCTGACCTGCGGTTAGACGACCTGTACGACGAACGAAAGAGCGGATACGTCGTTTCTGGCTCTCGATCACTTGCTCTTCAGATAGAGCTTCTTCCGTTTGAGGTTGTTCTTGTTCGGTCACTGTATTTTTCTCTTCATCAATCATATAAACGAATTATTGCTCATCAATTGGCAGCTTAAACGCAGCAACCATTAAAAAAATCCAGCCCATTATAAAGGCTAATCCACCAATAGGGGTAATCGGACCTAACCAAGCAGGGAATCCACCTGACACTGACATAAATGTCATGGTATATAAACTGCCGCTGAACAGCATGATACCCAGCATCATTAAGTTGGCACTCCATTTCAACAGGCAAGTCACTGCTTTCATTGCTGGCACTAATAACAGAGTCGCTAAAGCTAATAATACTAAGCTGTGGATAAACTGATAGTGAACGCCCGTTTGAAACGTAGACAACATATCAGGACTCACGATTTTCTTTAAGCCATGAGCAGCAAACGCTCCGAGAGCAACACTCAAAGCACCACTTACAGCGCTTATTAATAAATAAAAGCGTGCAGTCATAAACTAAAACCCTCAAAAAGTCGTATAAAGCCTCATTAGCCGCCATCTTAGGGACATAAGATTAGAAATCAACCGCTTACCCCTTTATGATATGTGCATTCAAGTATTCATCAGCAGAAACAGGTTACTCGTGAAATATAAAGATCTGCGTGACTTCATCAAACAACTGGAAAAGAAAGGCGAGCTTAAACGCATCAGCTATCCAGTCGACCCACATTTAGAAATGACTGA
>CAWVSY010000054.1:0-23735 GCA_963933055.1 uncultured Oleispira sp. | reverse complement strand
CTAAGGCTACGATCTACCGATAATGATAGTTAATGTAGGTCGTACTTTAGTGCGACAAGTCTATTTTCGTTAATACCGCGATTTACTGATCGCCAACCCTTTGCATTTCACTTATTGCGTACGTTTCTGGGTTACGCTTTTTATCTTGGGCAAATACCAAGGCTGGATAATAGTGTTCAGCTAAATTGATGTGATCAACGACGTCATTATTTGCTGGAAATTTGATCACCCCTTCTGCACTGATTCCCGCTGGAAAGACCTGCAAATCTTGGTAATACCCTTGCAATTGCGTTTGCTTAAAAATTAAAACGGTATTGTATTGGTGGTAGTCGTCGCCTCTGACTCGCTCCATTCCCATAATGGTAAAATCTTTATAGGTGCCAAAATAGTAAAACGAAAGGACGTGGTCTAGGTGGGTATCTTTCAATAATTCAGGATTATTTTTGAACAGGTAATATTCTGTCCATCTTGGCTCCTGCTGAAATGCGGGTATCTGGCTAGTTGTTGAATCTATAGTCGCGACGGGCTCGGCAAGAGCAACGGAACTCATCATGATGCTTGCAATTATGACTGCCGCAATCAGTAGGCAACAAAAAGCAGCCTGAATTGGCTGCTGTAATGATTTAATGTTCATACGTCTTCTAAAAAATCCTTTTAAAGAGGCATCTTTATAGCGGCTGCTCTAATTTCAGCTTGTTCCCTAGGTATTCTTCTAGTGCCGGTAATTCAAATGCATCATCTTCTGAGATCAGTGCAATTGAGATGCCTTTTGTTCCTGCTCGGCCAGTACGACCAATACGGTGAACGTAATCTTCGGCGTCATCTGGTAGGTTGTAGTTAAATACGTGTGATACGCCGTCAACGTGAATGCCTCGCCCTGCAACATCGGTTGCTACCATGATGTTCACATAGCCTTCACGGAAGCGCTCTAATGTTTTGATGCGTTTCTGCTGATTCACTTCACCCGACAGTAATACTGAGGTAAGCCCTTTTTTATTTAATTTATCACATAGGTTGCGTGTGATGTCTCGGCGGTTAGCAAAGATGATGGCGCGCTCGATTTTTTCTTCACGCAGGTATTTGCATAAGATATCGAATTTCTCGTCACCTGCCACCATTAAGAATTTCTGATCGATGTTATCAGTAGCAACGCGTTCAGGTTCAATGGTGACTTCTACTGGGTTTTCGGTCCACTGGTCGATTAAACGACGAATTTGTTCAGTGAAAGTTGCCGAGAAGAATAATGTTTGACGATCGCCTTTCGGTGGAGTTGCGCGTTCAATACGACGAACATCGGGAATGAATCCCATGTCTAACATGCGGTCAGCTTCGTCCAATACCAATACATCAACTTCGTCTAAAAAGACGTCTTGGCTGCCCATAAAATCGATTAATCGACCTGGGGTTGCGACAAGAATATCGACCACATGATCGCGTAATTTTGCGCGCTGTTCTTCGTAATCCATACCGCCCACGATGGTGACGACTTTAAGACCGGTATGCTTAGCAAGACCTTCTGCATCTTTGCCAATTTGCATGACCAGTTCACGGGTTGGCGCTACGATTAAGGCACGCGGCTCGCTCGCAAAACGCTCTTCAACCGGCTCGGTTAATAAGCGATTGATCACGGCGGTCAGAAATGCCGCTGATTTACCGGTGCCTGTTTGTGCTTGGCCAAGAATATCTCGACCTTGCAATGCAGGCGGTAAAGATTGCGCTTGAATTGGGGTGCAGTATTGAAAGCCAGATTCTTGAATGCCTTGCATTAGGCTTTCAGGAAGCTGCATGTCATGAAAGCGTGTTTGGCCTTCGACGACTTCGACGACAAAATCGGAAGGTTTCCAGTTATTGACCACTGGGGCTTTCTGGGCTTGATGCTTTTTATTGCCTTTTGCCGATGGTTTAAAACTCTCTTTTTGTGCGGCTTTATGAGGTTTGCTTTCGTGCTTGCTGCGGTCATGAGGTTTGCTTTTACTTTCGGTAGGCTTGCCACTGAATGCTGAAATTATTTTTTTAAACAAAATGTTGCCTTTATTAGATGGTCGCCGCGATTGGCAACTCATGTACGCTGATCAATTCGTTCAATTGGAAATGATCGCTGGTAAATTCTTTATGGACTTGATAATAATCCAATAGCGCTTGCTTTAATACGTCTGCGCGTTGTGGAAGCCCACTTTTAAGGTATTTTTTAACGTGTGTCAGTACATTTTTAGCAAAAGCTTCCCTACCCGCGGATATTTCACTTTCTGTGCCGTTTAAATTATCGGTACTGATGTTAAATTTTCGACCGCAAGCTTTGGTTAATATCCATTCAATGGCTTGCGGTTTGACTTCAACAGTCTCAAATTCTCGCTGTTGTTGTGCACTACGGCCATCCGGTTCGTACCAATAGCCGTAGTCAATTAGCTTGCGCCGCTCCGCCCCAGCGATACACCAGTGACTGATTTCGTGCAGAGCACTGGCAAAAAAACCGTGAGCAAATAAGATTCTATTCTGTGGGCATTGAGCATCAGCAGGCAGATAAATAGGTTCTTGCTGATTTTCTGACTCGCAATAATCTAAGCGTGTATTGCACGTATGAACGAACAGTTCATCAAATAACTCGATTAATTGATCAGGATTATCGGTTTTCATGTCTTCGCTTCTATACTCACGGACTATTACAGGGCAAAATGCGCAGCTTACTGATATTAGACCGCTATGACAAATATACAGATTACAACTCAACGACATTATTTAAAACAGCTGGCTAAGTTAACAGCCCCGATTTTAATCACTCAGCTGTGCCAAATTGGTATGGCAACCGTCGATACGATTATGTCGGGCCGCATTGGCACGGTTGATCTAGCCGCGATTGCCATCGGCTCTAGCTTATGGACCCCTATTTGGTTATTTGTTGCCGGAGTCATGGTCGCTTTCACCCCGCAAGTCGCCAAATTGGTAGGGGCAAACAAAACGGATGAAGTGGGCGATATTTTAGGCTCAGCGGTGGTATTAGGCATTGTGCTTGGCATCATGACGGGGTTGCTGCTCTATAATTTTGGCCCGATGCTGAGCTATTTACTGCCCGATCCGGTGAGTGCCGAATTGATGCGTGAATACATTATGGCGGTTTCTTGGGGCTTGCCTGCGGCGGGTGCGTTCTTGGCTTTGCGTTTTCATGCAGAGGCGTTGAATCAGCCTGGTTCGGTAACCAAAATTATGATTGCAGGCCTGCTATTGAACATTCCTGCCAATGCCATTTTTGTTTATGGCTGGTTTGGTATTGAGGCGATGGGCGGCGCGGGTTGTGGTTATGGCACAACGCTGGTTTTTCACTTTTTATTGGTGGCGATTGTCTACGATTGCTTCCAAAATCGGCTGCCGTTAAGACAAAAGAAAATGATCACTTTTATTCAGCCAAGAATGGCGCCGATGAAAAGTTTAATTGCATTGGGCTTGCCAATTGGCGCGGCGATTTTCTTTGAGGTCAGTTTCTTTTCAGTGATTGCCTTATTTTTAACGCCGCTTGGGACTGTTGTTGTGGCTGGCCATCAGATTGCTATCAACATGTCTTCACTCACATTTATGATTCCCTTAAGCCTTGGTATGGCCATCACGGTGATGGTTGGCCAGCAAGTTGGCCGCCAACAACCAGAGCAAGCGGCTAAGGTTTCATGGCTTGGAGTTAAAGTGAATTTTGTTTTGGCATTATTCAATGCGACGATTATTGTATTGGCTGCGCCCTACATCGCGCAGCTGTATTCAACGGATGCCGAAGTCGTCGCGATTGGTTCGTCTTTATTGATGTTTGCGGCTATTTATCAAATAAGTGATGCGATTCAAATCGCTGCAGCGGGGGCATTACGCGGTTATCAAGATACGATGGTGGTGATGGCTATTACGTTTTGTGCCTATTGGCTGTTTGGTGTCGGCCTTGGTTACTATTTTACCTTCGTCGCTAGCGAACCTTTAGGCGCGAAAGGCTTTTGGTTAGGCATTATCATCGGCCTAAGCATTGCGGCCATTATGTTGAGTTATCGTTTATACAAAGTCAGTCGCAAAACTATCGAGGCGTAATATGCATCAGAATGACAAGTCTATTGGCAGCTGGTTGATTATTGGTTTTTTCAGTGTTTGGATTATCGCAACGGTTTTAGGGTTGTGGTGGTTTCAGCAGGCTAAATTGAAGCCTTTTATTGCCGCTGATGACGATGCCCGCTATTACCAGCCGCAGCAAATTGCTGACCTTCTAAAACCCTATATTGATCAGTTGCCGCCTGCGTTACCGGGCCAGCAGACCGTCTTGCACTTTTGGCGCAGTGATTGTATTTGCAACCGTATTAGCCAGCGTCATTTTAGCCGTTTATTAAGAGATTTTGACAAGCAGGCTTTGCGTATTGTCATTATCGCGCACCCGGATACGCTGGCTGAAGATATTGCTGAATTAAAGCACTTAAATGGTGATCGCTTGCAGGTTATTAAAGCCACGTCGACATTGCGAAGCTTACCGTCAAGCCCGTCTCTTGCCATTATTAATGAACAAAACCAGCTAGGCTATTTTGGCCCTTATGGTTTTGGTGCTTTTTGCACGACTAATGATGACGGATTCTTAACCGCCATGGTTAACCAGTTGGCAGAGAATAGCCAGCAAGCTAACCTCTCGCAACCTGCGGCAACCTTTATTAATGTTATTGGCGAAGGTTGTTTTTGTTCTTGGCAATAGCGGCCAGCTGACGACTTAATTTCTTTATTTGCACGGCCAGTTGCTTTTCTTTTTGCTGTGCTTGAATGTGAGTATCGTTGCTTGATGGAGGCTTGTAGTACTGGCTTTGCAACTGCTCGAATAAACGCCTTATGACGTCTTTTTGCGGCGGGAAAGCTTGCTGCAAGCGCAAACTGTAATCCGCAAGTCCCTCATTTGAGTCTCTTTTTAATTCTAAACTCAGCAAACGCTTATCCAGTAAACCTAAGCTCTTTTGCAAGGGAGTGAGTCGTGCCTTTTTACGCTTCCATAACAGTATCAGGGTCATTGCGAAAAAGACTGAAATAAACAATCCCGCCAACCAATACAGACTTTTCTTAAGCGCATCTTTGCCAAACCATTCTTTTAATTTTTGCGATTGTTTTTGTTTATTAAAATTTAAAACCGTTTGGTGCCATTGATAATTTAGCTGATCAATTTTTAAACGCAGATCATTCATCCACGCAAAATGCGACATTTTGATTAATGAAAAATTCGCGCCCGCTAGAAACTCTTCATTGGCAACGGCGTTGCGGATACCTAAGGAAATACGATCTGGAGCAACTTGCGCCGTCGGGTCAATAGAAACCCAGCCCTCACCTTCTAGCCATACTTCTACCCACGCATGAGCATCGTATTGCCTAACGGTTATGTGCCCTGTTGCTGGGTTTATTTCACCGCCTTGATAACCTGCAACAATACGCGCTGGAATCTCCATGGCGCGCATTACAAAGGCAAAGCTGCTGGCGTAATGAGCACAAAAACCCGCTCGATTTGAAAATAAAAACTGATCAATATCGTTATTCAACATGGGCTGGGGTTGCAAGGTATAGCTGAAAGCTTGCTGCTGGTAATACCGCAACATAGTTTCCATACGCTGGCGATCTGTTGCTTGCTGCTGAAAAATTTGTTGAGCCAGCTGACGCGCCTTTGGATTATAGCCATCCAGCTGCAACGATTGCTGTCGTACCTGTGTATTTATCCCCTGAGCTGCAATTGTCATCGTAGGAAAAGATCTTACTAAATAACTTTTGCGTTTACGATTTTTGTTTCGGCTAACGATGCGATCGTCTCTGGTCATACCAATACCCGGTTCCATCGCAGCAATACCACGCAACCCAAACAACCATTTTTTATTATTCGCTTCTTGTATTATGCGATAGTCATAAACCCCTTCGCCTTCTTCTGGTTTCCAACTTTTTGGAAACCAATCGGCTTGTTGAAATAAACCACTGGCGGACCAAACCGCTCGGCCTTCTTGCTGCTTATAATCATCAAGCACTAGGGCACGCCAATATAACTGATCAGCCGTGGGCCTGGCATTTAGAAACTCTGCACGAAAAACCAGCTCATCGGAATTCGAAAGTTTGGCGATATCTCCGGGGCTCATCTCTTCAGACAACCCCGTCTTGGCTTTTCCTGATTCTAAGTTCAACGTCCATAACGGGCCAAGCCTTGGGAACAATACAAATAAAATAAGCATTAATGGTAAAGAAAGTAATAATACCTGCGCACTTATTTTTCCGGCATCGCTAACAAAGGCGCGAGCGCTTTTATCGTCGGTGATCAATTGATGCAATCCTACCAATGCCGACAAGAGTAACCAAATAACAACGATACTATAGAGTGCGGTTAAGATGCCTTGTTCAAATAAAAAGTTAACAGCAAGTAAAAAGAAGCTGATGAATATGAGGATATAACCGTCGCGCTGATTTTTAATTTCCAACACTTTTAATAAACATGCGACAAGGATAAAAGTTGTCGCGCTCTCTAAATGAAAACGCCCTTTTGCTGAAATAACAACCGCGGCAATGGCGATGGTCACCACCGTTACCTTGCCAAGTGTATTTAACATCGGTACACGACCAAGGTGCATTAACCAACGCCAGCCTATTACGATAACAAATACTAAACCGGTCCATAAAGGCAAATGCTGTTGCAATGGAAAATACACACAGCTAATTGCGGCCAGCAACCACAGCAGCGCACTGCGAGGGAAATTAATAGAAGCCATTTGTTTTTTCAGAATCGTTAGAGTTGATATTATAGAGGGCTAATTGAGTTAAGCAGTGTGTTCTGTGTTGGTCGCCGTGACTGGGGGGAATAGTAATATTAGGCAGTCGTAATCCGTAGGCGCGATTTTCTTTTTCCGCTTGCAGTACCCAGCCACACAAATGTGAGAGTCGTGTTTCGATCGGCATGCTTTGCAAACTGTACCAGTCTAACCATTGCATACTTAGCTGCTGACTATCATATTCTTTGCTTAACAAACCTTTACCTTTGGCTAAGTATTTCCAAGCAACGTGCTTTAGCGAGTCACCAACTTGATAGTTTCTAAACCCTAAAAATTCATCATTACCAACCAGCAAACTGACATCGCTTGGCATATCATCACCTTCGCCCTCTCCTGCGATAAACGGGGTGAAAATGGGTTTGGGGAAAACAATACCAGGGGTTTTTAACGATAACCAAGTCCAGCACTTATAAAGTCCAAATGGGTAATAGCTTTTAAGGCTGAGTCTTGGCGTTTCTAAATACCCTCGTTTTTTTAATTGATAGGCGATGGTAATTTCTTTTTCCTGACCCTTAATAATGGCTACGTCTCGTATCGTATTGGCTTCGTATTCTTTGTTATTTTTAATGCCATGCTGCGGCCAAAATAGTTGCAGGCCTTGATACTCGCGCTTATTGCTTTGCAGTCGAATGGGTATTTCAACATGATCGTCAACAAAGCCATAAGTAGGATGACTTGCTTTAATAATTAAGCCTGACAAGTTTCGGAAACTAAAAATCATTGCACTCATCGCAACTGAGAATAGCCAGAAAGATAAACCGAAGATCAAGCTGTTTTGGTAATTGATCGCTGTGACCAATAGTAAAATTAATAATAAAGAAAATACCAAGCCAACTTTGCTAGGGATTATAAAGATAGAGCGCTGACTCAATTCAATCTCGTCATTTTTTGGAATGCGTTTATTAATCCACGTTTGCCAATAGCGCTGAATATTTTCTCTCATCTTTTTATCGCCTGCTTAATTAAGCACTGGAATGCGTTGCAGTATTTGTGCAGACACGCCGTGTGTACTTTGCTGTGCGGCATCGGCTAATCGATGATCGATCACAGCAGGTAATACCGCTTGTACATCTTCAGGAATTAAGTGCTCTCGTTGATGAAGATAAGCCCACGACTTTGCGGCTCTCAATAATGCTAAGCCTGCGCGCGGTGATAGACCATAGCTATAACCTGAGTCATAACGCGTAAAGTGAATGATTCGTTGTATGTATTCAAGCACGGTAGCGGAGGCGTGAACATCACTGACACTCTGCTGCATCTGTGACAATTGTTCGTGACTGATAACACGTTCTAGCGAGGCTAATAATTTTCTGCGATCAACCCCCGTTAATAATTCCATTTCAGATTTGGCATCTGGATAGCCAATACTGATGCGCATTAAAAAACGGTCTAGTTGAGATTCTGGTAACGGGAAGGTACCCGATTGTGAGGTTGGGTTCTGGGTGGCGATGACGAAAAAAGGTGTCGGCAAAGGCCGTGTTTCGCCTTCTATGGTTACCTGACCTTCTTCCATGGCTTCTAACAATGCACTCTGAGCTTTAGGCGTTGCACGGTTAATTTCATCCGCTAAAACAAGCTGGCTAAAAACCGGCCCGGGGTGAAATCGAAAGATTCCTCGCTGCTCACCATTTCGGTTGGTTTCTTTTTCAAAAATACTCACTCCTAAAATATCCGCTGGCATAATATCGCTGGTAAATTGAATGCGGTTATAACTTAGGCCAAGTGTTTTTGCTAACGCGTGCGACAAGGTGGTTTTTCCCATGCCAGGCAAGTCTTCAATAAGCAGGTGTCCTTTGGCTAACAGGCAAGTAATTGCGAGTTTTATTTGGGTTTCTTTGCCTAGGATGATGGTATTAAGAGTATCTAAGGTTTGCTTGAGGATCTTTGCAGAAACAGGTGCTGATGACATGAAATTAACTCGTTGTAGATTCTTATTTCAGAGTATACAACGGGAATAAGGTTCAAAACACTTAAAACACAAGGAACGAAATTGCAGTGCTTTGTCGGGCTGAAGCCCGACCTACATTAAAGAATGGTGTTTCTTTATTTATCAATCTAAAGCCCGATCTACATTAAGAATTGTATTCTGTGTAGGTCGGTCTTTAGGCCGACGAGTGCTAGCCAATCGCAGCTAAGCCCAAAGCAATATCCTTTTGGATATCTTCTATCGATTCAAGCCCTACCGCTATGCGCACAAGACCATCACTGATGCCTGCTTTTGCTCTGTCTTCTATGCTCAGGCGACTGTGCGTTGTGGATGCAGGATGTGTAACGGTTGTTTTGGTATCACCAAGGTTGGCGGTAATTGAGATCATGCGGGTGCCATCAATCAACTGCCAAGCAGCTTCTTGCCCACCTTGTACTTCGAACGATAATACGCCACCAAAAGCGGATTGTTGTTTTTTCGCTAATTCATGACTTGGGTGAGTTTCTAACCCGGCATAATTCACACGAGTAATTTGTGGCTGCTGTTGTAACCAACGAGCTAATTTCATCGCGTTTTCGCTATGCGCTTTCATGCGTAAAGACAAGGTTTCTAAGCCTTTCAAAAAGACCCAGGCATTAAATGGACTCATGGTTGGCCCTGCAGAGCGCAGTACACCAATCACAGGCTCAATCAGTTCTTTGCTGCCCACAACGGCACCGCCCAAACAACGACCTTGGCCATCAATGTATTTGGTGGCTGAATGAACCACTAAATCAGCGCCAAACTGTAATGGCTTTTGCAACGCGGGTGTGCAGAAACAATTGTCGACCACAAGAAGCGCTTGGTTTTTATGCGCAAGCTCTGCAAGTGCTTTTAAGTCGGCGACTTCGCTCATTGGGTTTGAGGGTGATTCCAAAAACAGCATGCGAGTTGTGCGATCAATTGCACTTTCCCATGCCGATAAGTCGAGCAAGTCGACGTAGCGGACATCGATATTGAACTTACGGACAAATTTTTCAAATAATACATTGGTACTGCCAAATACGTTGCGCGATACGATGATGCTATCACCCGCTTTTAAGTGGGCAACTACCACGGCATAGATAGCCGCCATACCGGATGCGGTTGCCGCGCAATCTTCGCCACCTTCTAATGCGGCTAAGCGTTCTTCAAAAGTTCGAACCGTTGGATTGGTATAGCGTGAATAAACATTGCCTGCTTCGTCTCCAGCAAAACGCGCGGCCGCTTCGGCGGCAGAATTGAATACATAGCTGCTGGTGGTATAGATAGCTTCGCTATGTTCACCATGAGCACTGCGCACTTGCCCTGCACGAACGGCTAAAGTTTCAAAGTCAGCATCTGTTAAGTCAGACTGATAACGAAAATCTCTATCGGAAAATTTACCCATACTGATCTTTTTCTACACCTTACAAATATTCATTTTTTAAAAATAAAAACGGCCAGATAACTGGCCGCTTTTATTTATACTTTCAAGCAGTAACTAAATTTACTCTTGATCGTTGTGCATATCAATTGCTACGTCTTCTTCTGAGTTTTCAGAAGATTTAGAGGCATCGCTTCGGGCGGCTTGTAAACGTTCGAAATACGCTTCATTAACGTCGCCTGTTACGTAGTTCGAGTTGAATACTGAACAATCAAACTCGGTAACATCGGTATCAGCACCGTTTAAACATGAGCGTTGAAGGTCTTCTAAGTCTTGATAGATTAACCAATCGGCACCAATGGCTTTTTCGATTTCTGGTACGGTACGGTCATGAGCGATCAGCTCTGTCACCGCTGGCATATCGATACCATAGACATTCGGATAGCGAACTTCTGGTGCGGCTGATGCAAAATACACATTTTTAGCACCGGCTTCGCGCGCCATTTCAATAATCTGATTGCATGTTGTACCGCGAACGATTGAGTCATCAACCAACAATACATTTTTACCAGAGAATTCTAAATCGATGGCGTTTAACTTTTGCTTAACCGATTTTTTACGCTGCTGCTGTCCTGGCATGATGAAGGTTCGACCGATATAACGGTTTTTCATGAAGCCTTCGCGGTATTTAACACCTAAACGGTTTGCTAGCTGTAGCGCAGAGGTACGACTGGTATCAGGAATAGGAATAACGACGTCAATATCATGATCTGGACGTTCTTTCATGATTTTGCCAGCCAAGTATTCACCCATTTTCAAACGTGCTTTATAAACGGAAATACCATCCATAATCGAATCTGGGCGAGCAAAATAAACGTGCTCAAAAATACACGGCGCAAGCGTTGGATTCTCAGCACATTGCTGGCTGAAGAATTCGCCTTCTTTAGTAATAACAACGCACTCACCTGGTGCTATGTCACGTTCAAGTTTGAAATCCAATCCGTCTAAGGCAACACTTTCAGACGCCACCATATACTCTTTGCCAGCGGCGGTTTCACGCACGCCATAAACCGCAGGACGAATGCCATGTGGGTCACGAAAAGCGACTAAACCAAAGCCATTAATCATAGCAACAACGGCATAACCACCACGCACACGTTTATGCACACCAGCAACGGCTTTGAAAATGGTTTCTGCAGTAGGAATTAATTCTGCTTGCTGCTGCATTTCATGAGCAAAAACGTTTAACAATACTTCTGAGTCAGACGTTGTATTAATGTGGCGCAAGTCTTCTTTATAAAGGTGCTCAGCTACTTCATCCGCGTTTGTTAAATTACCATTATGAGCCAAGGTGATGCCATAAGGTGAGTTTACATAAAACGGCTGTGCTTCTGCTGAACTTGAACTCCCCGCTGTTGGGTAACGAACGTGTCCAATACCAATATTTCCGACGAGGCGCTTCATGTGCCGTGTGCGAAATACGTCGCTTACTAGGCCATTGTCCTTTCTTAAAAATAACTTATCTTTATGCCAAGTTACGATACCAGCAGCGTCTTGACCACGGTGCTGTAGGATCGTCAATGCATCATAGATGCTCTGATTGACATGGGACTTTGCAACTATACCCACTATTCCGCACATGCGTAATAAACCTCAGTTAAGTTATTAGTTCAGCTATAATTTTTTTGTGTATGACATCACATGATCCGTAGCGGCAGGCAAAATTTTCCTTGCCCAATCTGCTAGTATTTCTAAGTGTGGCATGAGAGTAGAATCTTGCCACCACGGGTCGTTTGGTACTGCGGTATATTGCAGACCATAGACAATGGCGACGAGAATGAGTAAGCCGCGAACCAATCCAAATACCATGCCGAAAATACGATCGGTGCTCGATAAGCCGGTAATTCGAATCATTTCTACAACAAGATGGTTAATCATGGCACCAATGGCAACGGTACCGGCAAATAATATGATGAAAGCAACAACCCAGCGGGCTGAAGGTGTGTCGATATAATCGACCAATAGAGTGGCGAGGTTGCCGCTGAAAATTCGGGCAATAACGAATGCAGCTATCCAACTCACTAAAGATAAGGCTTCTTTAACAAAACCACGTCGTAAACTCAGGGCTGCAGAGATAACTAATACTGCCAATATGCCCCAGTCAATACTTGTCATGGTACTTCTCAACTTGTTGACTGTACTGGAAAGACGCGGATTCTAACAAAGCCATCGGCGCTGCGCTACTATTCTAATTTATTATTCTGGCTTATATTGCTGTAAGCGAATGCCTTTTATGTTCATTTCTTTAAGCAATTTTTCTTTTATTTGCTCTGCTTTAGAGCGCTGAATCATGGGGCCAACATAAACTCGATCTAGCGTACCTGCCCCGTTCTTCAAAATATAAGCTTTAAATCCCTGCTCGCGTAAGCTATCGCGAAAGGCAATGGCATTTTTACTGGCTTCAAAGGCACCCACTTGCAAAGTCCAAGCTACCGCAATACCCGCTTGATCCAAACTGCCAAAATTGCCAGCGTCGTGCAGCAGTTTGGGGTCATCAACATTAACGACTCTGGGTTCTGGCGCTGTCATATTTTTTTCGAATTCACCACTGGCTAATGCATCAAGCTCAATTCGTACACGAGATTTTTCTACGTCACCGACCCAATCAGGTGTTTCAGGCTTAGGAGGTATTTCTGTTCGCAGTGGGTCATATAAGCGTTTTTCTTCTAAAATATTCGGCAGTATGAGCGCCATCGCTAATATAGTGACGAATGCCCCTAATACACGAGCTTTAAGATTACCTTCCATGATGTTCCACCTCGATTTTTGGGTGATTCTGTAAAACCTGCTCCGCTGCGGCGACCGTTAAAAAAGAACCAATAATGAGTACTTCTTCGTCATCGACTACGGTATCGAAGCAATATTCAATCGCCTGCTCTACGGTTTCGTGCCTGCTGGCAATTCTCTGCTGGCACGACAGAGATAAGCGAGTATTGAGCTGCTCAGCTGATTGGCCTCGATAACCCGATAATCCAGCTAAGTGCCAATGATCGATATCAGAAAGCGCAGAGACGATCCCTTCTGGGTCTTTATCAACTAATACGGCCAATATACCATGCGCGCATTTTTTCAGTTGCGTTGCTAAAAAATTAGCCGCTTGCGGGTTGTGTGCAACATCAAGAATAAAGTGAAGGCGCTTTTCTTGAAAGCGACAAGAAATTCGAGTTAATCGCCCTGCAACATGAGTATTTTCAACCGCCCGTTTTATGCCTTCGTCATCTGGCAGCAAAGCAATGCTGTTTAGCCCTGCTATTGCCGATGCGATATTAAAGTACGGAATATGACCTTGCGGTAATTCTAAGTGTTTTTCTGCGGCAGAATGAGCATCTAATGCTAAGGACCAGCCACCGTCTATAGCACTGATTGAGTAGTCTTGATCTATTTTAATTAAATCGACACCAATGGCTTTAGCATGATCCAAAAAGCCTTGTGAAACATTAGGCTGACCACAAATAAGTGGTTTATTTTGACGGCCAATTCCTGCTTTTTCGTAACCGATTAGATCTAATGTATCACCTAACCAATCTTGATGATCTAAACCAACACTGGTAACAATGGCCAAATCGGTTTCAACAATATTTACCGCGTCTAAGCGTCCACCCAGCCCCACTTCTAATAAAGCAACATCCACTTGCCATTGCCTTATTTGCCACAGCGCGGCCAAGGTGCCAAATTCAAAATACGTCAGTGGAATATCACCACGACCTTTTTCAATGGCCGAAAACGCAGCGCATAGCTCTTCATCAGAGGTTAAGCGAGCAATACCTGAGGCATCGCGACGGTTAATACGTTCATTGTATTGATGAATATGCGGAGAGTTGTAACAGGCTGAAGATAAGCCTTTTTCTGCGAGCAGCTGACCGAGCATGGCGGTTGTTGTGCCCTTGCCGTTTGTACCACCAACAACGATGGTCGTCGCTGCTGGCTTAAACAAATCGAGGTTTTGAGCCACTTGGGTTACTCGCCCAAGACCCATTTCGATATCGGCCGGATGAGTGGACTCAAGGTAATTGAGCCACTCGTCTTTCGTCCGACTCACTTAGTTCGCATCCATTGCCGCGCGCATTTCAGCAAGAACGGCCTGAACTTCACGAATAGCGACATCTGGCTGATCAGCGCTAGCGGCGATTTTATTAACCAAGGCTGAACCCACAATCACGCCGTCTGCAACGGTCGCTACGGCGGCGGCCGCTTCACCATTATTAATGCCGAAACCGACACCAACAGGAATGTTTACACGACTGCGGATACGTTCGAGGTTTTTACCTACATCGGCAACATCAATCGCCGCGCTGCCAGTAACCCCCTTAATGGATACGTAATACACATAGCCAGAGCTGTACTTGGCAATTTCACTGATGCGAGCATCGGTTGTCGTTGGCGCAATCAAATAAATGATGTCTAAGCCACGATCAGCAAAGATTTGAGCATTTTCACCGGATTCTTCCGGCGGCATATCAACCATCAATACACCATCAATGCCCGCCTGCTGAGCGGCGTCAGCAAATGTTTCATAACCCATTGCTTCCACAGGGTTTAGATAACCCATTAATACAACCGGCGTATCAGCATTGGTAAGACGGAACTCTTTAACCATCGCAATCACATCACGCAAGGATGTATTGTGAATCAAAGCACGTTCACACGCCAACTGAATGGTTGGCCCATCGGCCATAGGATCTGAAAATGGCACACCCAATTCAATAATATCAGCGCCTGCGGCTACTAATCCATGCATCATATCGACAGTAACTGACGGGTGAGGATCACCCGCCGTTACGTAAGGAATCAATGCTTTTTTACCTGTTTTTTTCAATTCTGAAAATAAAGCAGCTATGCGACTCATTAAAATTTCCTTCTACTTTATTTAAACGTCAAGGCCGTCGATGCCAGCCACAGTATGAATATCTTTATCACCACGACCCGACAGATTAACCACCAATACTTGATCAGGGCTCATGTCTTTGGCTATTTTCATTGCATGTGCAATTGCGTGGCTTGATTCAAGCGCTGGCATAATACCTTCGATGCGCGTTAGATCACGAAATGCATGCAGGGCTTCTTCATCCGTCGCAGCAACGTATTCTGCACGACCGATGTCTTTCAACCAAGAATGCTCTGGCCCAACACCTGGGTAATCCAAGCCAGCAGAAACAGAGTGCGTCCCCATAATCTGGCCGTTATCATCTTCCATTAGATAAGTACGGTTACCGTGCAATACTCCTGGGCGACCTTTGCATAATGGTGCTGCGTGGTCATCCCCAGACAATCCTAAACCACCGGCTTCAACACCGATCATGCGAACATCATGCATATTGAGGTAAGGATAGAACATACCGATAGCGTTAGAACCGCCACCGATACAAGCGATAACGGCATCCGGCTGACGACCAATTTGTGCATCGCACTGACGAATGGTTTCACGACCGATAATGCTTTGGAAATCACGAACAAGCATTGGGTATGGGTGTGGGCCCGCGGCCGTTCCTAAAATATAGAAGGTATCGTCAACGTGAGTAACCCAGTGACGCATCGCATCGTTCATTGCGTCTTTTAGCGTTTTCGTACCGGATTCAACGGATATTACTTCTGCACCCAATAATCGCATGCGGTAAACGTTCAGTTTTTGGCGTTCGATATCTGTCGAACCCATGAAAACTTTACACTCCATCCCTAAGCGAGCGGCAACGGTTGCCGTTGCCACACCGTGCTGGCCAGCACCTGTTTCTGCAATAATTTTCTTTTTGCCAGAATACTTAGCCAATAACGCCTGGCCAATCGTATTGTTAATCTTGTGCGCGCCCGTATGGTTAAGGTCTTCACGCTTAAGATAAATTTTAGCGCCACCACAATGCTTAGTCAGTTGTTCAGCAAAATATAAGGGTGATGGACGGCCTACGTAATGCGCTAAATCGTCATCAAATTCTTTTTGAAAAGATGGGTCTTGCGAAAGCTTACTGTATAGCCCTTCTAATTCATCCAATGCAGCGCTTAGTGTTTCGGATACAAAACGACCACCGAAGATGCCAAAATGGCCTTTAGCATCAGGTAGTACCGGTAAATCTTTCTTGTCTTTAGCGTTCGACATTGCGAACCTCGCTTATAAATTCTTGAATTTTTTTTCTGTCTTTTATGCCTTTACTGGCTTCAATACCGCCACTTATATCTACGGCAAAAGGCGCCACTTGGTTTATAGCATCGGCAACATTCGTTGAATTAAGTCCACCGGCGAGCACCCAAGGCACTGATAATTGAGGAATTAACCGCCAATCGAACGCCTGGCCAGTTCCACCAGGCAAGTTCTCCACATAAGCGTCCAGCAATAAAGCTTTGGCATCCGGATACTGTTGTACTGCGCTATGAATATCGTCAGCGCTGCGTACACGAATAGCTTTCATATAGGGACGATTGAATTGACGACAGAATTCAGGGCTTTCATCGCCGTGAAACTGTAATAAATCAAAGGGGCAAATTGAGAGTGCTCGTCGAACTTCTTCGGCGCTCTCGTCGACAAACAAAGCAACGGTTGTTACAAATGCGGGGACTTTTTTAATCAGCTGTGCAGCCTGTTCTGCGCTCACAGCTCGAGGGCTAGGCGCATACAAGACAAAACCAAGGGCGTCAGCGCCCTCGACCACAGCATTATGAACATCTTCATCGCGGGTTAAACCGCATATTTTGATTCGCACTTTATTCACGAAAATAGACTTATATTTAGTAAAAATAAAAGAGAGGCGAGTTTAACAGAAATTAGTTAGAAAACCATTAGTTAGCAAACCAGGGCTCAACGAATACGGGCCCCCATGCTTGAGAAGGTATTTGGTATTGCTCGGGGTATTCAACACCCACAAAATATAAGCCCGCAGACGGTGCCGTAACACCACCGAGCGCTCTATTACGCTGAGCTAATAATTCTCCGCACCACTCAATCGGTTTACGCTCCATCCCAATCGGCATTAGCACACCCGCAATATTACGAATCATATGATACAAAAAGGCATTAGCCTGTACTTCTATCATGACGATATCGCCATAACGACGTACCGAAATATCTTGAATCGTGCGGACTGGGCTTTTCGCTTGGCAATCTTTTGCACGGTAGGATGTGAAATCGTGCTCGCCTTTTAAGGCTTGAGCAGCTTCATGCATTTTGTTTTCGTCGAGCTGAAAACGGCACCACGTTAGCTGGTCATGCATTAAACCTTGCTTGATTTCTTTATTGAAAATCAAATAACGATAACGACGACTGGTCGCACCAAAACGCGCATGAAATGATTCATCAACATCACTTATCCAGCGCAGCGCAATACCGTCGGGAAGATAGGTATTAACCCCCATCATCCAGTTATGCGGACGTCTTTGTGCGTGAGTATCAAAATGAATGACTTGGGTAGATGCATGAACACCTGCATCGGTGCGTCCAGCGCAAACAACCGCAATAGGTTCATTAGCTACTCGACTTAAAGCATCTTCCAAAGCCGCCTGAATAGTAGGCTCTGGATGATGTTTTTGCCGCTGCCAACCATGGAAATTTGCTCCATGGTATTCAACGATAGCGGCAACTCTTCTTTTTTCTCTAACGACAACTTTACTGCTAGTTTCTTGCATTGATTAACCGATGCTATCCATCAAAGTACGTGCATCTGTCTTTTGCTGATCATTGCCTTCTGCTACGACTTCTTGCAATAATTCTTTAGCGCCGTCTACATCTTCCATGTCTAGGTAAGCACGAGCAAGATCAAGCTTGGTAGCACATTCATCAGTGCCCGCTAAGAAATCGAATTCATCATCCGATGCCGCCAATTTATCCAAATCAATTTCTTGATCTGCGCCAGACTCAACATCTTCTTCTGCAGTTTCGGTCGTGAAGTCAGGAAGTTCTTCCAATTCATCCAAATCAAAGTCTGCGCTAAAATCAGTATCAGGTTCAATTTCAGCAAGTGCTTCTTCAGCTTCAACAAGCGCCTCTTTTGCTGCTACAAGCGTTTCTTCAATTTCAGCCGTGGCATTTTCAGCAACATCTTCTGCAATCAGATCAGACGCTTCTTCTAATATTTCTACAGCTTCGCTTTCGAAAGTTTCTTCTGTGTTTTCAACCGAGGCGGTAAGATCTTCTAATTCTGTTTCAAGATCTTGCAGATCGCTGGTTAAATCACCCTGCTCATCAAATTCGGTTTCTTCAAGATCAAAGTCAAGATCAGGCAATCCACCCTCAGAACTTATAGGACCATCACTGTCCAATAGGCTTTCCAGATCGGCAAGGTCATCTGAGCTGTCAGCAACTGAGGCTAAAGAGACAACAGAATCATCGGCATTGGGTACGTTATCTTGCGTGATGCTTTCCAACTCAGCAAAATCTTCTAAGTCATCTTCTGCATCACTTAAGGCTTCTAAATCATCTAGCGTTTCTAATTCGTCTAAAGTCTCTAGCTCTTCTAAAGTCTCTAGCTCTTCTAAAGTCTCTAATTCATCAAGTTCACTTAATGTTTCTAGTTCAGAAAAATCATCCAATGTTGGTACTTCGTCTGAAGACGCAGCATCCAATTCTAGAGTCGGCACATCGTCTAGATCATCGCTATCCGATAGATCAAGATCAAGCTCGCTATCAGAAAGATCGAATTCAATTCCCGCATCAGAATCCAGTTCAGATTCAAAAGAAATCTCTTCTTCGTCACCAAAACCATCCAAGGCGTCAAGAGAGGCTGCAAAATCTTGCCCTTCTTCAGATTCAATCCCCTCTTCAGCATCACCTAGATCTAAAGCCGCTTCAAAGTCGATGCCATCGGCGAATTCATCGTCCGCATCCGCCAAGCTTTCAATACCCATTTCAGGAGCATGCTCAGACATCAAATCGGTCATTAATGGTGACGAACCGGCCAGTGAGTCTACCTTACCATCAATAGGTGAGGTTAAACGACTGCGCATAACGGCCGCTTTTTCATTGGAGGCCACATCGCCAAGACCATTGAGATCAAGTTCCGCTTCAGCAAACAGCTCGGCGTCATCGGTTTCCACATAAACTTCAAGCAGCTTCATGCGAAGGTCTAAACGGCTTGGCTCTTGCTGAATGGAGTTTTTAAGCAAATCAGCTGCCTGGTCAAATCGACCATAAGCAATATAAATTTCTGCTTCACCAATCACGTCCGACGTTTGCGCAACGGTATCAGATGTTTCATCCACGTCAGCGTCGGCTTCTTCCGAAGAACCAATGCCGCTTAACAGATCATCATTTAGCTCATCTTCTGAATTTGCCTCTTCATCCGCAAAATCAAATTCATCTAACGATGCATCTTCAAGATTTTCTTCTGTAAATTCGTAGTTTTCATCAAAGCCTGCTAATTCAGGATCTTCAATGCCTTCTTCTTTAGCATCACGACGTTTTTTCAACGCTAGACCAGCTAAACCAAGCAATAAGGCGATACCACCGGCAAAACCGGCAACCATTTCTGGTTTTGCCATCATTTGTGCAACAAAGCCTTTAGGCTTGTAGCGGTCTTCGATTTCCTGTTGAATCTGGCTAGCCGCCAATGCCGGATCAATCTCAGCAACATCGGTTTGCGCATCAGACTCAGGCGTCACGGCTACGTCAGTAGCTGCGTAATTAAAGTCTGTTTCCTCAGTCGCGGAGTCATTGCTTTCTAGTGCCGTTTCGGCATCAGCCATATCGGTACTTTCAGCTTCAGCATTTTCAACATCAGTACTTTCAATTGTTGCGCCATCATCTACAGACGCTTCACTTTCAAGCTGCTCTGCTTTTTGCAGTTCCATCGATTGAATGCTGGCTAGCTGGTCATCTTTCAATGAAACCAAGCGCTGCAAGGTGGCAATTTGTTCTTCTAAAGACGCTAAACGCGTTTTTAATTCTTCATTTTCTAGCTTGTTGGTATCGAGTGTTTCTAGAGCGATTGCTAAATCATTCTGCAACCCTTCTGCACCCCCTTCTCCACTGCGTTCAACATCACCACTAGCACCTGCCGCAGCGGATACTTCAGCTGTTTTAGACAGCAGTTTGAGCTCGCCGCCATTAGCAGGCTGCTCGGCTTTATTCGTTTCCCCAGCTTTTGCTGTGGCATCCAGTTGAGCACCGGCTGTTTGAAGCTCACGATTTTGGCGTAATACTTCATTGATTGCTTGGCCGTCGTTACGGGCCGCCATTTGTTGCTCATTCGGAATACGTAATACTTGATGAGTTTTCAAACGGTTGATATTACCGTTTATAAAAGCACCTGGATTGCTATCTTGTATTGCCAACATCATTTGTTGCGGTGATACGCTGCGATTAGGTCGCGTATTGATTGCGATTTCCCATAAGGTATCGTCTTTTTGAACTTTGTAAGTTCCAGGCGCTGCGGCTTCTGTCTGCCAAGGGCTTTTTGCCGCGACAACAGGTGCAGGTGCAATAGTTTGAGTTTCAGTACTCGCTGGCGTAAAGCTCTGCTTTGCCGCTAATGGCTGTATTGTTTCATCAAAAACAGGCGGATCAAGTAACAAGGTATATTCGCGCAGGACTCGACCTGATGGCCAATTAACTTGCACTAAGAAATTCAAAAAAGGTTCAGTAACCGATTTATCACTGGTTAAGACAATGCGATTTCCTTTAATTTCAAAATCGATATCGCTTAAAAAGAATATTTTCTCAACACCTGCGCGATCAAAATCGCCGTCAGAAGCTAAAGATGGCTTGATTTCCCACTCAGATAAATCATCTATATTGGTTAGCGTGATTTCTGCATTTAGAGGCTGATTTAGTGTGGACTTTAGTTCAAGCTCACCCATACCCAGTGCAAACACATTAGCACTCAGGCCTAGTGTGCTGGTGATCACTAGAGTACTTAAAAGCGTGCGCTTCATTCTCTGCTTCCTTGTTGTTATTAGGCTGCTTGATGCCGGTTTTGCAAACAATAAAACCAAATTAAATTCATGAATCTACGGGTTCATTTATAATGAACTTATATATATTTCTCAATAACAAGCGTAAGTATCAATTATAAATACAGTTTTCGCAACGTTTGTAACGCCATAACCTCCGTTTCATGGGCCTTTCGGCCTATCTTTTGACCAATTATGCGCCTGTAAAGTGTGAGCTTACTCACAAAATGAAACATTGTGACTCAATATGTCTAGTGCTTTATTTTGCGAGTTTCGCTTTTTTCTACGCCATTCAAAGATTAAAACAAATGATTAATCTTCTAGAAGTATACGTAGCATGCGGCGTAGCGGCTCAGCTGCACCCCATAATAGTTGATCACCAACAGAGAAGGCGTTCAAATATTCACTGCCCATATTCATTTTACGCAGACGACCAACAGGAACATTCAGTGTTCCCGTTACCGCTGTCGGCGTTAACCCTGCAATTGTGGCTTCTTTGTTGTTTGGGACAACACTTGACCATTGAGAGTGCTCATCTAGCATGGCGTTAATTTCATCCATCGGCACATCTTTTTTCAGCTTGATGGTAAAAGCTTGGCTATGACAACGCATTGAGCCAATTCGCACACACGTTCCATCGACTGGAATGATGTTATTGCCGGTCGCTAAAATCTTGTTGGTTTCAGCTTGGCCTTTCCATTCTTCACGACTCTGGCCATTTTCTAGCTCAGTATCGATGTATGGAATTAAGCTGCCACCTAGCGGTACGCCAAAGTTAGCCGTATCCATGGAGCCGTTGCGCTGAGTTTCAGCAACAATGCGATCGATGTCTAAAATTGCACTGCGTGGATCGGCAAGCTTGTCGGCTACAGAGGCGTTCAACTGACCCATTTGAGTCAATAGTTCGCGCATGTGTTTTGCGCCGCCACCAGAAGCGGCTTGGTAAGTTTGTGAACTTAACCATTCCACTAGGCCATTTTCGAACAAGCCACCAAGACCCATTAGCATTAGGGATACGGTGCAGTTTCCGCCAACGAAGGTTTTAGTGCCGTTATGAAGGCCGTCTTTGATGACGTTTTTGTTGACTGGATCAAGTACGATGATTGCATCGTCGGCCATACGCAGGCTTGATGCAGCATCAATCCAGTAGCCTTTCCAGCCCGTTGCCATAAGTTTTGAGTAAACTTCTTTGGTGTAGTCGCCACCTTGGCAGGTAATGATTACGTCCATGGCTTTGAGTTCGTCAATATCGAACGCGTCTTTAAGCGCAGGGGCTTCTTTGCCACCAAAAGCAGGAGCCGCTTGGCCTGCTTGTGAGGTAGTAAAATATACTGGGTTAATATCAGCAAAGTCGTTCTCTGCTTCCATTCGTTGCATTAACACGGAGCCAACCATGCCACGCCAGCCTACAAGACCTACAGTTTTCATTTTATTCCAACCTATCGCATCATCAAAACGCTAGATTTCATGAGCTTTTTATTATCGCAACCGCAAAACGCCGTATATACATCCCTGTAGGCTTAAGTTCGGCTTCCTGCCTCGCATATTTGCTTTTGCGTTAATAAACGCCCATCTCTAGCTTTTGGTTACTTATCAACTAATTCTTTTCGTTCTTAAAAGCTCTTCGCTCTTAAAGTGCTTTTACTACTGCTGCACCCATTTCTGCAGTACTAACCTTGGTCATACCGTCAGAGTAGATGTCTGGCGTACGTAGATTCAGATCCAGTACGTCACTTACTGCTTTTTCGATGGCATCAGCCGCAGTATTTTCACCTAAAGAGTATCGTAACATCATTGCGGCAGAAAGAATTGTCGCTAATGGATTTGCAATACCTTGGCCAGCAATATCAGGTGCACTTCCGTGACATGGCTCATACATCCCTTTGTTGTCTTTATCTAGAGACGCTGAAGGTAGCATGCCGATAGAGCCTGTTAGCATGGCTGCGGCATCGGACAAGATGTCGCCAAACATGTTCCCTGTCACCATTACGTCAAACTGCTTAGGTGCGCGTACTAGTTGCATTGCGGCGTTATCAACGTACATATGAGAAAGTTCTACTTCTGGGTAGTCTTTCGCCATGTCGTTCATGATTTCGCGCCACAGCACGGTAACTTCTAGTACGTTGGCTTTATCAACTGAGCATAGTTTTCCGCCACGTTTTTTAGCCGCTTCAAAAGCAACTTTACCGATGCGACGAATTTCGCTCTCACGGTAAACGTAGGTATTGTAACCTTCGCGTTCGCCGTTTTCTAATGTACGTATGCCGCGTGGCTGGCCGAAGTAGATGCCACCAGTCAATTCACGAACGATCAATATGTCTAAACCTGAAACAACTTCTGGCTTTAATGATGAGGCATCTGCAAGTTGTGGGTATAGGATTGCTGGGCGCAAGTTGCCGAACAATTCTAGACCTGAACGCAAACCTAATAGGCCTTTTTCAGGACGCATTTCGCGATCTTCTAGGTTATCCCATTTAGGGCCACCTACTGCGCCAAGAAGAATGGCGTCAGCCGCTTTGGCTTTTTCCATGGTTGCTGCTGGTAATGGTGAACCATCAGCATCATAGCCAGCACCACCGACTAAACCATGGTCAAATTCTAGACCTAGGTTGAATTTTTCATTTACGGCAACCAATACGTTTTCTGCTTCGGTTACGATTTCTGGACCAATACCATCACCTGGTAGGATTAATACTTT
>CAWVSY010000053.1:0-24216 GCA_963933055.1 uncultured Oleispira sp. | reverse complement strand
AAACGACACGCCATGCCATAAATGGAAAGCTGAGGGTTTGCGCCAATACTCGTAGGGAAAATTGAACCATCTATCACGTATAGATTATCGAGATAATGATATTTCCCATTGCTGTCGACGAGGCAACGCTCTAAATCCTCGCCCATTGGTAAGCCTCCCATTACATGGGCACTGCCGACCAGCGCACGGCTTGCCGTATACGAAAGCTTATTAATCGCGGCTTTTGAAGCTTCCCAAGATGTCTCAAATTTAGCATCAACATGGGCAGGTTTAACCGCTTTAGCGCCCGCGGCAAATTGCAATTCAGCCATGGTTAAATGCGTGCGTTTAACACCCTCCCATAGGTAATCATTAATAGGATAATCAACAATCGCCGAACCATCATCGGCTAACTCAATTGCGCCACCTTCACTCTCTTCATTAAAACCATCTCGCAATAACGCAATCATCGCATTCAAATTAGGCAGCTTATGCATATCTTCAAAATGCGACTCGCCATGGCCCATCAACAATACCGAGGTTAAACCTGGATGAAGGGGAGGAACTTCTAATTTATAACCAACGGGGCCATCAACCGTTTCCCACTGGAAATGGTCCGAATAAATCGACTGCGGCGCGCCATAATAAGGATTAATTTCTTTATCAAATTCAGCAAATGAGAAAATAGTGGGGTGAAAGAACGTTCGCTTACCTACCAAACCTTTTGGATCGGGTGCTCCAGAGCGCAGCATCATTGCTGGCCCATTAATGCCGCCTGCCGCCAAAACAACGGTGGCAGCTTTCACGGTAAGTTTCACTCCTGTTGGACGGTAGCCTTTATCGAGGGCAGTAATTTCAATGCCGGTTACTTTATTATTTTCCATAATTAAGCGCTCGGCGCGAGCGCTATAAAGCAACTGGCTGCCTTCATTCATCGCACTTGGAATTGTCGTGACCAGCATCGATTGCTTCGCATTGGTTGGGCAGCCTGTACCGCAATAACCCAAGTTCCAACAACCCGCAACATTGCGTGGAATAACCTTCCAAGGAATTTCTAAAGCATCAGCACCGCGACTTAATACCGCGTTATTTTCATTAGCTGGCACGGCCCAAGGGGCAATGTTTAAACGTTGCTCCATTTTATCAAACCAAGGTGCCATTTCAGCTTTCGATACGCCTTTGGTAGCAAAATTATCGCCCCAGAATTGCAAGGTCTGCTCAGGAGTGCGGAAGCTTGATGTCCAATTGATAACGGTTGTGCCACCAACACAGCGGCCTTGCAGAATCGACATGCTGCCGTCTTTATTCATACGGCCCGCATTTTCTTGATAGAGATCTTTGTAGGCTTCGCGCTCATCCATTTTAAAGTCATTCGTGCTCTTTAACGGGCCTTCTTCAATCAATAAAACCTTTAAGCCCGCTTTCGCTAAAATCTCTGCCGTAGTACCGCCACCAGCCCCCGTACCGATAATGGCAACATCCGCTTCTAATGTGGCGGATTCTTTATAATCCCCCGCATCTAACGTGACCCAGCCGTTGCTGATGCCTTCGAGTATCGGGTCTGTGATACCGCGGATTTCTTCAAAATTTTTCTTAGCCATTAATTATTCTCCGCAGCAGACATTTTTGGGGTAACGGGCGTTGGGATTTTCGTGGGTGGGCCAGGATAGCCTGTTGCTGCAAAAGATTCAGGCTGAGCGTACCAGCTGATACCGATGAGCTTACTCAATCCAACATAGCCATTGCGCTTCGCTTGAATGCTGCTATCGCGCCAGCTCATTAAGAAATCATTCACTTGCTCAGGGCTCATATCTTTCCAATCGGCCCAAGCTGCACCGGCCGCTACTCGGATAGGGGCTACGGACAGCGCATCGAATAGCTGACGCATTTGGCTGCGATTATGGTATTGCAAGGTATAGATTAAATCGTCCAGTGCTAATAGCGTGCGCTTAATACCGCTAGCCTGATCTAGCTGACTAGGGAAGCTTTTATTTAAGACAACAGGGATCAGCGCCGCTAACAACTCTCGGTCTTGAGATCTTAAAAATTTGTATTCAGAATTTGCCTCTAAAGGAGGTGTGCAGCCTGTTAGTGTTGCGACTGCGCTGCCAAATGCCAGTGTTGCTGTGCCCATTAAGCCGAGCTGTAAAAAGCCTCGGCGAGTCGTGGGCAGTGCTTGATCTATGTGTGAACTCATCATAGCTCCCGATAATTTTTATATTTATTAACCATCATTACTCGCTAGCGCATGGAATGCTAGCGGATAAAAAAGGTATAGATCATTCTGCGGATGGAATTATCATAAGGTGGAAACGCTAAGTTGCCTGTTGAAAAACGCCCTTTACGATGCACAGCTTTGGCTTTCGAAAAGGTAATAAAACCTTCGTGGCCATGATAATGGCCCATGCCTGAATCACCGACACCACCAAATGGCATATCTTCTTGAGCAAGATGCATCAAGGTATCATTTACGCTCACTCCGCCTGAATGAGTATTATCGAGAACATAGTCTTGCTCAGCTTTATCGTAGCTAAAGTAATACAACGCGAGAGGGCGAGGGCGATCGTTGACATAATCAATCGCTTCATCAATATTTTCGTAGGTGATAATCGGTAAAATAGGGCCAAAGATTTCTTCATCGGCAATGGTCATATCTTGTTTGATATTTTGCATGATGACTGGTGCGATCTTACGGCCTGCGGATAAGTCTTCATTAGACGGATTAATCACCGTTAATTTTGCACCTTTTTGCTCAGCATCCAGCAATAGGTTTGTTAAACGCTGATGCTGGCGATCACTAATAATAGCGGTGTAATCGTTATTGTCTTTCAGCGTTGGGTACATTTTACTGAATGCTTTTTTGTACGCTTCAATAAACTCTTTTTCTTTGGTTTTCGGTACTAAAATATAGTCCGGCGCCACACACGTTTGTCCTGCATTCATCGATTTACCAAAGCAAATGCGTTCGGCCGCATCTTTCATCGGGATTTTATCGGAAACGATGGCTGGGGATTTTCCGCCTAGCTCTAATGTAACGGGAGTGAGATTTTTTGCAGCCGCGGCCATGACAAATCGACCTACGGTAGTAGAGCCCGTAAATAAAATATGATCAAAAGGCTGCTCGGTGAACGCGATGGCGGCATCGGCTTCACCTTCAATAATGCAAACGCGGTTTTCTTCAAAAACCTCAGCAATCATTGCCTTGAATACTTTATTCAGTTTGGGGGTGAATTCCGACATCTTGATCATCGCACGATTTCCGGCTGATAGCGCGGCGACCAAAGGACCTAGTGCCAAAAAGATGGGGTAATTCCATGGCACGATAATGCCGATAACTCCTAGAGGCTGGTAGCGTACTTCGTTTTTAGCAGGCGCGAACAGCATACCGACACTACGCTTACTAGGCTTCATCCATTTGCGTGTTTTCTTGATCGCCATGTTGATGCCTTCAACACTGGTGAGAATCTCAGCGAGCAGCGTTTCATCTTTAGAACGGCCGCTAAAATCTTCATTAACGGCGGCTGCTAATTGATCTTGGTATTTGATCGTGATGCTTTTTAATGCCTTAAGGTGACCAATACGCTGATCGGCACTGGGCATAGGAGATTTACGATAAGCTTCTTTTTGGCGAGCAAATAATTCTTGTAAGCGAACGACTTCCGTATCGGTTTCAACATCAAAGTTAGGTGCTTCAGCAGTATTGGCAACCATGTGCAATCTCCAAAAAGAGTGGTTAATAATTATTCTATGAGCATTATTAGAGTTATTGCTCTAAATAGTCAATGGTTATGGCTAAATTGGCATGAACGTTTACAATAACTCGCAATCATTACATCGAAAATAAGGCTGTTACAGATTGTATGAAAACCCGTGATCGTATTTTAGCCGCTGCGCTTGATCTGTTTAATCAGCAAGGTGAGCGTAATGTAACGACGAACCATATTGCTGCGCATTTAGAGATGTCTCCCGGTAATCTCTATTATCATTTTAAAAATAAACAAGAAATTATCTACGAGCTCTTTCTAAGCTACGAATCGACAGTGGATAACAACCTTAATGTTCCTGCCGGTCGTCAGCTAACCATTGCCGATAAGCTCAATTATTTGCAGAAGGTTTTTCAAGGTTTGTGGGAATACCGTTTTATTCATCGTGATATGGAGCACCTTTTGGTTGCTGACCAGCGCCTTCACGCTCGTTACAGAACCTTCTTTCGTCGTTGCCAGAAAAAAACGGAAGCCATTTATCAAGGTTTACACGATTCGAATATTATTAATATTGAGCAAGGCGAATTGGAAGGGTTGGCTTTAAATACTTGGATTGTAGTGACGAGCTGGTTTTCTTTCTTGCAGTGCAATTTGCTGTCTGATTCAGAGCAGAGTATTACGCTTGATATGTTGAAGGGCGGAATCTACCAGATATTCCAGTTAGAGCGTCCTTATTTAACCGATCAATACCGTGAAGAAGTGCAGGCGATGCAAGAAGCCTTTATTCCTAAGCCGGATTGGCTATAGACAAAAAAAGCTTCTTTCGAGATGGTATTAATGTGCTGGTGGTTTACTCCACCTCAAACAGCATAAAGCTAAATTCTTTACCGTCTTTGCGTTTTATGGCTAACCAGTTTTCTGGAATACAAGACAGATCGGCTTTGGCTTCAACTTCAACGTAAACCAAGCATCCTGTTTTTACTTTCTCGGCAATAATCTCTACCGCAGGGCTTAGCAGCTCACGACCAAAAGGCGGATCTAAGAAAATCACATCGAACTGTTCAAGGCTAGGTTGTTGAGCTAACCAAGCAATAGCATCGGTTTGATGCACTTCAGCATTACTAGCATTTAACGATTGTAATGACTCGCGGATGCAGCTTGCCGCGGTGCTATTGAATTCTAAAAAGGTGACTTCTTTTGCGCCACGGCTTAAGGCTTCATAGCCAAGCGCGCCGCTGCCAGCAAAAGCATCCAGCACAAACTTACCTTCGATATCCCACTGCAACCAGTTAAATACGGTTTCGCGTACTTTATCCATTGTAGGGCGTAAACCTGGAGCATCAGCAAATTGAATGCGACGCGAACGCCAATCTCCGCCAATAATTCTTAGCTGCTGTGCGCCTCTACGCATACTGGTTTTATTGCTACTGCTTTTTTTTCTAGCCATGACTGCGCTGCCTAAATCTATCGAGATGATGCCTGACACTGAGCTAGATATTCTTCTAGCGTTTGGGTATCTAAAGCATTAATGCCCCAGTACCCTTGTAACAGGTAGTTTTCTGGCAGGCGATAGTATGCGAGGTCGGCCAGCATGTCGAATTGCGTTGTCGGGTTTTGCCAATTTAATTGCCACTGTTTAACGAAAGTTTGCTTCCAGACGTTAAGAGAGGCTGGGCTTATTGTGCTGAGTTTGGGTAACTGCTGAATTTGCCATGTTTTTTTAACCATATTCGGTTGGTTAAAGGTTGCCTGAGTTAGCTGGTCTTGCAGCCAGAATTGAGCGCTAATCGGCTGCCAAGGGCAGTCATGTTTAGTCTCTTCAGTTATATCGGAGACAGCGATCAGTCTTAACACTTTGATTATGCGAGCGCTGGTCAATCGAGCGACTGAAGCACTCCAAGGGCCTTGTAGAATGATCACGCCACCTTGCCCTTTTAATGCTTGAGGGAATTCTTCTAGCTGTGCATTGAGTTCCGCTAAGCCTGCTTCAAAATCAGGGCCAAGGTTAATATCCCATTGCCAGTACCCAGTTTGCCAGCTGATGTTCGGGTTGCTAATCGCCGGCATGCTATCCGTACGCATACCACGAATACGCACTAAAAAGTCGTGATCCAAACGGCTTTGCCAGCGAATATCCACACCCTCTTGGCTAGTCCAAGATTGTTGATACAGTGGCTCTAATGGCGGCAGCTCTATAGCGGAATAGAGACGGCTGGCAGGAGCGAAAGAGTCGTCTAATGTCTGATTCTTATGAATGCTCGCCCAGCCAATTAGAATAATGCAGGTAAAAATGATCAAATTGAGGGATGAGCGGCTAAATCTCAGCTTCATTCTGCTTCCTTGTATTATTCACAACAGTCGATAGGTGTTAGGATAGACCGCAACCAAATCTTATTCGAGCGATAGATTCGAGAACCTGCAATGTTTGATATTTTTAAGCGTAAGAAAAAACCAGCCAGCGACCCGCAAAAAACGGCTGAAACAACTGAAACTCCGATTGAGAACGACGTTGTTAATACCGAATTAAGCGATACTGATGATCAGCAAAATAACCCCGCGGTTATTGTTGAGGAGGCTCCTGTTGCCGCTGCTGAAATGCCCAAAGCGGGTATCCCTGCTAGCGACGAGACCGTTTTCTTTCAGGATTCCGCAGAATTAGAAGACAAAGCGGAGAAAGATAAAAAGAAAGGTTTCTTTAGTCGACTCGCTTCAGGTCTCAGCAAAACGCGCTCTGGCTTTAGCGATGGCGTTGCCAATCTACTTTTAGGTAAAAAAGAGATTGATGACGATCTATTAGAAGACCTAGAAACTCAGCTGGTGATGGCCGATGTCGGTGTTGAAGCGACTCGTGAAATCATGGCGAAGCTGACTGAACGTGTCGGCCGTAAAGAATTAACCGATTCTGATGCGCTATTTGAAGCCTTAATTGAAGAGCTGCAAGGCATGCTATCGGTTTGCCAACAGCCGTTGGTCATCGATTCTAGCAAAAAACCTTATGTCATTTTAATGGTTGGCATTAATGGTGTGGGTAAAACAACGACCATTGGTAAGCTAGCGAAGCAGTTCCAAGCCAAAGGTAAGTCCGTGATGTTAGCGGCAGGTGATACCTTCCGTGCTGCAGCCGTTGAACAATTGCAAGTCTGGGGTGAGCGTAACGACGTGCCTGTTGTTGCTCAGCATACCGGTGCCGATAGCGCTTCGGTTTTGTATGACGCATTAGAAGCCGCTACCGCTCGTGGTACCGATATCCTAATCGCGGATACCGCGGGACGGTTGCATACAAAAGACAATCTTATGGGCGAACTAGAGAAAGTCGTTCGTGTGATGAAGAAAATTGATCCAGAAGCGCCACATGAAGTCATGTTGGTATTGGATGCGGGAACAGGGCAAAACGCACTGAACCAAGCCACTCAATTCCAAAAATCGGTGGGTGTTACCGGCTTAACCTTAACCAAGCTTGATGGTACCGCAAAAGGCGGTGTGATCTTCGCCTTGGCTAAGCAGCTTGGCTTACCGGTTCGCTTTATTGGTATTGGTGAAGGCATTAATGATTTGCGTCCGTTTGATGCGAATGACTTTACCCGTGCTTTGTTTGATAAAGACGGTTTATAAAATAGTTAGCTTTAGAAAGTTAACCGATATAGATTTTAAGAATAATAAATTAAATGCTCCAGCTTTCGCGCATTGTTAGTAGGTGTGTCGTTTAAGACCATCTAAAAGAGGGATCTTTTAGTGAGCTTACAGGGACGTATCTACGGCGTGTCGCAAAAGGACATACCTAGTAGCAATGGCAAGCGTAAGCGAGACCATTACTGGGCTAAACCTAAGCTGTAGCAAGGAGCCCGCACTTTGCCAATGGTTCGTTTTGATCGTGTCAGTAAGCGTTACCCGTCAGGGAAAGAAGCCCTTAGTGGTGTTAGCTTTGAGCTGGCCCGCGGTGAAATGGCGTTTCTTACCGGCCACTCCGGTGCCGGCAAAAGTACCCTGCTAAAACTCATGATGCGTATGGAAGTCCCGACGCGCGGTGAAGTCGTCGTTGATGGCAGTAATCTATCACGCTTGCGCGAAGGCCTTGTTCCTTATCACCGTCGTAAAGTCGGTGTCGTTTTCCAAAACCACCAACTGCTGTTTGATCGCAGCGTTTTTGATAACGTCGCTTTGCCACTATTAATCGCAGGCACCTCGTTAAAAGAAACCGGTCGCCGTGTGCGCGCCGCACTCGACAAAGTCGGCTTGCTAGGCAAAGAAAAGCTCAATCCTATTCAGCTGTCGGGTGGTGAACAACAGCGTATTGGTATTGCCCGTGCCGTGGTGAACAAGCCCGCACTGCTTATCGCCGATGAACCGACAGGTAACCTTGATCCTGAATTATCCGCAGAAATTATGAATCTATTTAGCCAATTTCAGCAAGTAGGGGTCACCGTATTGATCGCTACTCACGATATTGCTTTAGTCGAGCGGATGAACAAACGCCGCTTGATTCTGCAAGATGGCCAGATGATTTCTGATCAGCATCTACAGGCGGGAGTCACTCATGTCTGAGAAACTACCAAATCAGCAAGGCGCCTCCGCAGCCAAACTCGGAGTAAGCGACAAACTGGGGGCTTATTTCCGTAACCACCAAATGGTGGCGGTGGAGTCCTTAGCAAAACTATTATCGACCCCAGCCTCAAGCTTATTAACTTGGCTAGTCATCGCGATTGCGCTGACGCTTCCTGGCGCACTTTACATGGCTGTGAATAACTTACAGCAACTAAGTGGCCATTTTGAAGCTTCTGGCCAGATGACCGTATTTTTAACAACCGACATTCGTGAAGCAGATAGCAATGCCTTGCGACTAAAAGTAGGCTCGCTCGACCAAGTCAATAAAGTCGTTTATGTTTCACCCGAGCAAGCCTTAGAAGAATTTACTCAATATGGTGGCATCTCTGAAGCATTAAGCTTTTTAGATGAAAACCCTTTGCCTGCCGTTCTATTAGTAGAGCCGCCATTGGGTATTGATAAAGCTGAACTGAATGTACTGGTCGCACAGATTAAATCTTTTCAAAACGTCGATAGCGTGCAAGTTGATATGGCTTGGGTAGAACGACTTTTAGCGTTATTGGCGTTAGCACAGCGATTGGTTGCCGTTGTGGGTGTCTTATTAGCGCTGGCGATTGTATTGGTGGTGGGTAATACAATCCGCTTATCGATTGCTGCGCGCACAGAAGAGATTCGGGTCATTAAGCTAGTCGGTGGAACCAATGCCTATGTTCGTAGACCTTTCTTATATTCAGGTTTTTGGTATGGCGCGATAGGCGGAATCTTAGCTTGGTTAATGCTTGGATTGTGTTGGATTTTATTACAAGGGCCAGTTGCTGATATTGCTGAGCTATATGGTGCTGACTTTCATTTACAGCCCCTTCCTTTCACGCCAGCCAGCTTGTTGATATTAAGCGCGTCGCTATTGGGATTGATTGGCTCATGGTGGTCGGTACAGCGGCATTTGGTCGCGATAGAGCCATAAAGAGGCTTATTGGCCTAATGCAAAGAAAAGTAAAAGCACTGTTCCATAAATGAACTTAATTGCACCATGGTACTCTATAAAAACCAGTGCTACACTCCATGTGTCCTTTGTTAATTGAATAGGAAGAATTGATGAACACTGCCTTGCAATCTATTGATGCTCTAAGCCCTGGCGCTAATCTAGAAGCCTACTTGGCTCGGGTTAACTCTGTGCCCGTGCTAAGTATTGAAGAAGAGCGAGAATTAACCGGTCGCCTTCATTACGAAGAAGACTTAGAGGCTGCGCGTCGTTTAATTATGTCGCACCTACGTTTTGTTGCGCACATCGCAAAAAGCTACTCCGGTTACGGTTTAAATCAAGGTGACTTAATCCAAGAAGGTAATGTAGGTTTGATGAAAGCGGTTAAGCGCTTCGATCCTGCTGTTGGTGTACGTTTAGTATCCTTTGCTGTGCATTGGATCAAAGCCGAAATGCACGAATTCATCTTGCGCAACTGGCGCATTGTGAAAGTTGCGACAACAAAAGCGCAACGTAAAATGTTCTTTAATCTTCGTAGCTCTAAAAAGAAGCTAGGTTGGTTGTCTCAGTCTGAAGCACAAGATATTGCTGAAGCGTTGGGCGTAGAACAAAAAACAGTATTTGAAATGGAAGGCCGTTTACAAGCACGTGATGCGGCTTTTGATGCGGGCGCTGATGACGACGACGAAACAGCGTATCAGGCTCCTGCACATTATTTAGAAGACAAGCGCTTCGACCCAGCGATGGTTGTTGAACATTCAAACCATGAAGAGCAAGCCAGCACCAGTTTACACATTGCTCTTGCTAACCTGGATGAGCGTAGTCGAGATATCTTACATCAGCGTTGGTTAACTGATGATAAAGCAACACTACATGAGCTAGCGGCGGAATACGACGTATCGGCAGAACGTATCCGACAGCTAGAAAAGAATGCAATGAAGAAAGTTCGTGACGCCATGGAGGCAGAAACAGCTTAATTCAGCATAAAGACGACAGTCTCAGCACCCTGGCATTGTCAGTTCTTTTCTCTAGGTCGGGAAAAGGGCAACAAAAAAGCCGCTATCGAAAGATAAGCGGCTTTTTTGTGTCTAGCGTTTGAGGCTAGGTTTCAAACATAAGCTTTGCAATAAGGCGTTTGATTTAACAACCGCCTTATTGCAGAGGTAAATAATTACTTCTTAGCTTTCGTTGTTTTACCACCACGCATAGAATCGAAGAATTCATTATTCGATTCGCTTTGACGCAGCTTATCTAACAAGAACTCAATCGCCGGTACATCCTCCATTTCGGCAAGAAGACGACGCAAGATCCATAGGCGCTGAAGATCAGATTCAGACATCAGCAAGTCTTCACGACGAGTACCAGAGCGACGTACGTTGATCGCAGGATAAATGCGCTTCTCAGCCACTTTACGATCAAGGTGGAGTTCTTGGTTACCCGTACCTTTAAATTCTTCGTAGATCACTTCGTCCATCTTAGAGCCAGTATCAACCAGCGCTGTTGCAATGATGGTTAAAGAACCGCCTTCCTCGATGTTACGAGCAGCACCAAAGAAACGCTTTGGCTTTTCTAATGCGTGAGCATCAACACCACCGGTTAGTACCTTACCAGAGGAAGGAATCACGGTATTGTAAGCACGTGCTAGACGAGTAATGGAGTCTAACAGAATCACTACGTCACGCTTGTGTTCAACCAAGCGTTTGGCTTTTTCGATAACCATTTCGGCTACCTGAACGTGACGGGATGGTGGCTCATCGAAAGTAGAAGCAACAACTTCACCACGAACTGAGCGAGTCATTTCAGTTACTTCTTCAGGACGTTCATCGATCAGTAATACAATCAATTCACATTCTGGATTGTTGCGAGAAATTGCTTGTGCCATGCTTTGTAGCAACATGGTCTTACCGGCTTTAGGTGGAGCAACGATTAAACCACGCTGACCTTTACCGATAGGCGCAATTAGATCGATAACACGAGATGATAAATCATCAGCAGAGCCGTTGCCGACTTCCAATACCAATGCTTCATCTGGGAATAAGGGTGTTAGGTTTTCGAAAAGCGTCTTGTTTTTAACGTTCTCTGGCTTGTCGTTGTTGATCTCATTGACCTTCAACATAGCAAAGTAACGTTCACCTTCTTTTGGCGGACGAATTTTACCCGCAACCGTATCACCCTTACGCAAATTAAAGCGACGGATCTGACTGGGTGATACATAGATGTCATCTGGGCCAGCCAGATAGGAGGAAGTTGCGCTACGTAAGAAGCCGAAGCCGTCTTGTAGGATTTCTAAAATGCCATCGCCGTAGATGTCTTCGCCGCTTTTAGCGTGCTTTTTTAAGACTGCGAAAATGATGTCTTGTTTACGAGAACGACTTACGTGCTCGATGCCCATTTCCTTGGCGATATCCAGAAGTTCTGGAACGGATTTTTGCTTTAATTCGGTAAGATTCATAGATAGGATAAGAAGTTTAATGCTTATTTAAGAATAAAATATATACCTAAGAGGTTGGTACACATCAGGGGAATGTCCGTTAAGACTAAATGTTGAACAAATTAAATATAGACGTTTTGCCATAGGCTGTCTAGGGATAGACCGAGATAAAGCGCGATAAGTCATGCTTTATCTCTAATTGCACCGAGATTAGTACATCAGTGCTGTCTAATTAAATGCTTTGCTCGATAAATGCGACTAATTCAGACTTACTTAACGCACCAACTTTGGTTGCTTCAGCGTTGCCGTCTTTGAAAATCATTAGTGTTGGGATGCTGCGGATACCAAACTTAGGTGCCGTTTCTTCGTTTTGATCGATGTTCAACTTAGCAACGATGATTTTGCCAGCGAATTCTTCAGCGATTTCTTCAAGAACAGGAGCGATCATTTTGCAAGGGCCACACCATTCTGCCCAGAAATCAACCAATACTGGTAGGTCAGAACCTAAAACGTCAGCATCAAAAGAATTGTCAGAAACAGTTAGGATATTATCACTCATGGATTTTCTCCGAAATTCGGTTATCAAAAATTATAAAGTGTGCATTGTACGGGCCAATTTATAGGACGCAAGTCAAAAAGTGCTTAACTAGCATAAAACAGCTATTCCGTAACATTGTCACAATCACGTATGATGGAAAGGTTATTGTTATATAAGGCCTTCGGGTAAAAATTCAACTATGCCAGATGTTAACCAGCACGTTAATGAACACGTTAATGAACAAGAGTCGAATCGTATTGCTGCTATTGACCTAGGTTCGAATAGCTTTCATATGATTATTGCTAAACAGCTGCAAGGAGAATTACGAACCGTTGAGAAGCGCGGTGAGAAAGTCCAGCTCGCGGCGGGCTTGAATGAGCGAGATTATTTAAGTGAAGAATCTATGCAGCGTGGTTTGGAGTGCTTGCGAGGTTTTGCCAAACATCTGCAAGGGTTCAAACCAGAAGCCGTCACCATCGTCGCGACCAACGCTTTGCGAGTAGCTCGTAACCGCAGTGAATTTATTACCCGGGCAGAAGAAATTTTAGGGTTTCAGATTGAATTAATTGCTGGTCGTGAAGAAGCGCGTCTTATTTATCTAGGGGTGAGCCATGCTTTAGCGGATGACGAGGGTAAACGTTTAGTTATTGATATTGGTGGTGGTAGTACCGAGTTCATTATTGGTGAGCGTTTTGAAACAAAAGTGCTTGAGAGCCTATTCATGGGCTGTGTTTCTTATACCCGTCAGTTTTTTCCAGAGGGACAAATTACAGAATTGAATTTTCATCGTGCGGTTGCCCGTGCTCGTCGCGAATTATTAGAAATTCAGCAAGCGTATAAAACAATTGGCTGGAGTGAAGTGATTGGTTCATCGGGAACGATTCGAGCAACCGAGCAGATTTTAATCGACAAAGGCTGGAGCGTGCAGGGGATTAGCCGTGAAGGTTTGAATAAACTTTGCCAGTGGTTAACCTCTCATAAGACAATAGAAAGCATAGAGCTTCCTGGTTTTAAACCTTTGCGCCAACAAGTATTTGTCGCGGGTGTGGCTATTCTAAAAGGTATTTTTGATACCTTTAAAATACAAAAAATGGATTATTGCGATAGTGCTCTGCGTGAAGGTGCGCTATGGGATCTTATTGGTCGTTCGGGGCATGAGGATGTACGCCAGCGTACGGTTAATTCAATGCAAGAACGGTTTCATGTTAATCAAAGCCAAGCCAGCCGTGTAAGAGCGTGTGCGCTGAGTATGCTAGACCAGGTTGAGAAAGACTGGAAACTCCCCAGCACCGCACGAAACTGGTTGCTATGGGCGGCTGAGTTGCATGAGATTGGTTTGAGCATTACCCACCACCAATTCCAGAAACACGGTGCTTATTTAGTGCAGCATAGCGATATGGCGGGCTTTACTAAGCAGGGTCAAGAGTTGCTAGCCGTCTTATTGAAAGGTCATCGTCGTAAATTCCCACTAGCGGGCATCGAAAGTTTAAGCGTGATGGTGCGACAGCAAGTTCGCTACATTTGTATGTTATTGCGCCTTGCCGCGGTGTTTAATCACAGTCGTGGGGCGGTTAAATTGCCAGAGATTGAATGCCAAGGTAAGAATGATTCATTGACCCTGATTTTTCCGAAAGGTTGGTTTAAACAACATCCGCTGACTCATGATGATTTGCTGGTTGAAGCAAATTACCTAAAAGCAGCGGATCTAACCTTAATTGTTGCGGAAGATACCTAGGTTGGTCTCTAACAGCAGCGGCTATTTCGCCGCTGCTAACTGCTCTAATAAAATTTGTTGGGCTCGAATGATCTCAACCTCGCCAGTCTCTTCGTTCTTCTGTGGGTGGGCTAAAATATAATGGCCATCACTGTCTAGATCCCAAGCTTGGCTATTATCCGCAAGATAGCATTCAAATTCTTCCTTCATACGGCTACGCAGTTTATTGCCTTCAATAGGGAAGCACGTTTCAACACGATTCAATAAATTGCGTTCCATCCAGTCAGCACTGGCGGCATAGAATTCGTCTTTATCGTTATTACAAAAAGAATAAACACGGGTATGTTCTAAGAAGCGGCCGACAATCGAGCGTACGCGGATGTTTTCCGATACCCCAGGAATACCCGGGCGTAAGCAGCACATGCCGCGCACAATAAGATCAATTTGAACCCCTGATTGAGACGCTTTATACAGTGCACGAATGACTTTATTTTCGGTAAGGCCATTCACCTTCACGCGAATGTAAGCAGGTTTACCTTCTTCGGCGTTAATACGCTCTCGATCGATTAATTCAAGCAACTTTTTATGCAGAGTAAAAGGCGCATGAAACAGCTTTTTGATGCGCAGCGCTTTGCCCATTCCGGTTAGCTGTTGGAAGAGTTTATGCACGTCTTCGCCAATCGAATCATCGGCGGTTAAAAAGCTATAATCGGTATAAACGCGAGCATTACCGGCGTGATAGTTGCCTGTTCCAAGGTGAACATAGCGACGCAAAGTATCTTGCTCTTTGCGCACAATCAGCATCATTTTAGCGTGGGTTTTGTAACCTACAACGCCATAAACGACAACCGCTCCGGCTTCTTGCAGGCGGTTAGCCAGATAAAGATTTTCTTCTTCATCGAAACGGGCTCTGAGTTCAATAACAACCGTTACTTCTGTGCCTCGGCGAGCCGCTTCAACGAGGGCATTTACGATTTCAGATTTAGCCCCTGTGCGATACAGTGTTTGCTTGATGGCCAATACCGAAGGATCTTTGGCGGCTTCTCGCAACATATCCACAACCGGTGTGAAAGACTCAAACGGGTGCATGAGTAGGGTATCTTTTTCGCGAATCGCTTCAAAAATACTCTTTTTAAAACTCAGATGCTTTGGTAAACCAGGAGTAAAAGGAGGATAGCGCAAATCAGGGCGTTGAATCTGTCCAATAACTTCCATCATGCGGCCAAGATTGACGGGGCCGTTGACTTGGTAAAGGTCACTTTCTGTGAGGGCAAACTTAGTAAGCAGAAATTGCACAAGTTCAGTCGGGCAATTGTCAGCCACTTCTAAACGCATTTCTTCACCGAAATTACGTGAGTGTAATTCGTCTTCAAGTGCGCTCGCCAGATCGACGGTATCGTCATGATCAATTTCTAAATCGGCGTTACGAGTTACGCGGAACTGGTAACACCCTTTAATGGCCATGCCGGGGAAAAGTTCGTCGGCAAAGTTGTGGATAATAGACGATAAGAAAACAAAGTTATCACCATCTTCACACAACTCATCGGGCAGGCGGATAATTCGAGGCAGAGAGCGAGGTGCTGGAATCAATGCAAGCCCCGTTTCTCGGCCAAAAGCATCTTTGCCTTCTAGGCTAACAATGAAATTTAGGCTCTTGTTTACCAAACGTGGAAAAGGGTGGGACGGGTCGAGTCCGATTGGGCTGCAAATTGGCAAGATATCGTTATCGAAATATTCTTTTACCCAAGCTTGCTGCTCATCCGTCCAAGTAGCGCGGCGTAAGAAACGGATGTTTTCCTCAGCAAGTGCCGGGAACATGACGTCATTTAATATGTCGTACTGGCGCTCTAAAGTATTTGTGCAAATTTCGTTGATTTGCTTGAGGACTTCTCCAGCATGAAGGCCATCAGCGCCTGCGGTTTCACGGCCGAAAGCAAGCTGTTGCTTTAAGCCCGCTACGCGGACTTCAAAAAATTCATCAAGATTACTGCTAAAAATACAGAGAAAGAACAAACGCTCTAATAACGGGTGTGTCTCATCCAGTGCTTGCTCTAATACGCGAATATTAAACTGCAAGTGACTTAGCTCACGGTTGATATAATATTCTGGGTTATGCAGATCGATCACTGTTTCGTCAGTCGTTGACATTATTATTCCTTCTCTGTATTTCTGTCTTAGTTCGCCATCGCGAACAGTCTTACTTGTTTAGTTCTTCGGCAAACTGCTTTGCGTAGTAAGTCAAAATCGCATTCGCACCCGCGCGCTTAATGCAGGTAAGCGATTCGTGCATGACGGCGATATCGTCTAACCAGCCATTTTGCGCCGCCGCTTTGTGCATCGCATATTCACCGCTCACTTGATATACAAATGTTGGCACACCAAACTCTTGCTTAATGCGGTGTACGATATCCAAATAAGGCATCCCTGGCTTGATCATTACCATGTCGGCGCCTTCGGCCAAATCCATTGCTACTTCGTGCAACGCTTCGTCGGTATTAGCGGGGTCCATCTGGTAATTTTTCTTATCTGCTTTGCCAAGATTAGCGGCTGAGCCTACGGCGTCACGGAAAGGACCATAATAAGCCGACGCGTATTTCGCTGAGTAGGCTAGGATGCGCGTATTCACATGACCATCGTTTTCCAAGATTCCGCGAATTTCACCAATGCGGCCATCCATCATATCGCTGGGGGCAACTACATCAGCCCCCGCTTCGGCATGAGAAAGCGCCTGACGCACTAAGGTATCAACGGTACGGTCATTTAAGACGTAGCCGCTCGCATCCAAAATACCGTCTTGACCATGCACCGTAAACGGATCCAGTGCGACGTCAGTAATAACCCCTAATAATGGGCAAGCCTCTTTAATTGCACGAACGGCACGCTGTGCCAAGCCGTTCGGATTGTATGCTTCTTCAGCAAACTCAGTTTTTGCACTCGCGGGTGTTACAGGGAAAAGCGCGACCGCAGGAATACCAAGTTTCACTAGGTGTTTACATTCTTCAACCAATAAATCGATTGATAAACGCTCAATGCCCGGCATAGAAGGAATGGCTTCACGTTCACCTTTACCTTCTAAAACGAACATGGGATAAATTAAATCGTCTGTTGTCAGTGTTGTTTCGCGCATCAAACGGCGAGAGAAATCGTCTCTGCGGTTACGACGCAGACGAGTTTCTGGATAAAAGCGCTGTGCATCATTAAAAGCCACGGGTATTCTCCAAGCAGTCGGCTACTGTGTAGCCATCTATCGATAATAAAAATAAGATGAGAAATATGTTCACTATTATGTTCACCATTCTAGCTGACTCAGTCCATCAAATCGCTGATTTATGACAGATTTTATTGGGAAAGTAGGTATCGACTTGGCGGTTTTCGAAACAAAAGTGAACGTAATACTCATTTGTCTTACTAAATATGCCTTACTAAATGATAGACATTGGCCGCATTACAAATTTAATAATAAGGATAAAAGATGAAGAAATTATTACTATTAAGTCTAATTATTGGTTTGGTGCTTATTTTTTATTGGCTAGGTGATCAATGGCTATTGCCTGAAACTTACCAAGCGCTGTATCAAAGCCATCCTATTGAAAGCGCAGGTTTATTTTTTGTTATCTATGTTTTAGTCACGGCTTTATCGATACCGGGGGCGGCGTTAATGACACTCATTGCAGGGGCCGTATTTGGATTGAGCCAAGGTCTGCTGATTGTCTCATTTGCCAGTTCTTTGGGGGCAACCTTGGCGTTTGTTATGTCACGCTTATTATTAAAAGACTGGGTGCAGAGCAAATTTTCAAATTATCTAAAAACGATCAATACCGGTATGGAAAAAGACGGCTCTTTTTACCTATTCACGCTACGTCTGATTCCTGTAGTGCCATTTTTTGCAATCAATTTATTAATGGGACTCATGCCGATATCTGCTTGGCGTTTTTATTGGGTGAGCCAACTTGGTATGCTCGCCGGAACCGCTGTTTATGTGAATGCAGGGGCGGAGCTCGGTGATGTAATTGTCAGTGGCGAAGGTTTCTCTTTGGCGGGCATTATGACGCCAGGACTATTAGGTGCTTTAGTCTTATTGGCTGTATTTCCATGGATAGCGCGTGCGCTGATGGCTAAATTGCAAGCGGCAAGAGCGTTGCAGAAACGCAGTAATGGACGCACAAAACCAAAACACTTTGATGATAATTTGATTGTTATTGGCGGTGGTGCTGCCGGCCTGGTCAGCTCGATTATCGGTTCTGCAGTAAAAGCCAAAGTGACTCTTATTGAAAAACATAAAATGGGAGGGGATTGCTTGAATACCGGCTGTGTGCCGAGTAAGGCGATTATTCACGCCGCTAAGATCGCTCATGATAATAAAAAAAGTCATCAGCGGGGATTATTATGCGGTGAGCCTGCGGATATCGATTTTAAACGCATTATGGCGCATGTGCATGATTCTATTAAAGCCATTGAACCGCATGATTCCATCGAGCGCTATGAAGGTATGGGCGTTTCCTGTGCAACGGGGCAAGCCAAGATTATCTCTCCGTGGGAGGTTGAAATTCAGCATGGCGATGGGCGAACCGAGATACGCAGTGCGGCGAATATCATTATTGCCAGCGGTGGCCGTCCACGGATTCCTAATATTCCAGGTTTAGATCAGGTTGCTCACTATAGCTCCGATACACTTTGGCAGATTACCGAGCTCCCTAAGCGGCTATTGGTTTTGGGCGCTGGGCCTATTGGCTGTGAATTGGGGCAAGCGTTTGCTCGCCTAGGTTCAGAAGTGAGTATTGTGGACAAAGGTCATTTTTTGATGCCGCGAGAAGATGAAGATGTGTCGAAGCTGGTGGCTGATTCACTGGTCGCCGAAGGCATTATTCATGTTGCTGGGCGCTCCATTAGTCAGTTAAAGAAAGTGGATGAGCATTATCTAGCCATGCTGGATAACGGTGATGGCATTGAATTCGATGCGCTGTTATTGGCGATTGGCCGTGAAGGTAATACCAAAGAACTTGGCTTGGAAACAGTCGGCTTGACCGTGGATCGCAACGGATTCTTAGCCGTGGATGAGTATCTGCAAACAGAGTGCCCAACGATTTATGCCTGCGGCGATGTGATTGGTGGTTATCAGTTTACTCACGTATCCGCACACGAGGCCTGGTTTGCCTCGGTGAACAGCCTATTCGGCCGCTTTAAGCGCTTTAAAGCAGATTACCGAGTCATTCCATGGGCAACCTTTACAAGCCCAGAGGTGGCTCGGGTTGGTATCAGTGAAAAAGAAGCCAAAGAACACAATATTGCTTACGAAAGTACCCAGTATCCATTGAATGATTTGGATCGAGCCATTGTGGATGATGTGGCTTCAGGTTTTGTGCGAATTCTGACGGTGCCCGGTAAGGATAAAATCTTAGGGGCAACCATTGTAGGTGCGAGAGCGGATGATCTTATTGCTATTTTTGTCATTTGCATGAAACATGGCTTGGGTCTTAATAAGGTATTGGGTACTATTCATGCTTATCCAACGTATATGGAAGCTAATAAATTTGTTGCTGGTCAGTGGAAACGTCAGCAAGTTTCAGAAAAATTATTAGCACTGGTGGATTGGTATAACCGTAAGCAGAGGTAAAGCGGCTGACGTTTATACGGAATAGCGACTCGTAGAACACATAATAAAAATAACAATCTGTATTGAAGTTGCTGAGCTCCAATGAATTAAGGCTTTTGTGCAAGCAGCTTCAATCAATAGGCTAGGAGCTTAATATGAGCATAGAAAAAAATTCAGTCGATGCTGAAGGCATGAACCGGACTGAATACAACATTGCGATTAATTTTCTTGAACAAATTCCTTTTAATAAAGTATTAGGCTTACGCCCGACAAAGCTAACTCACGATTATTGTGAGTTCAAAATGCAAATGAAAGATGATTTGATTGGTAATTTTCTACAAGGAATATTGCACGGTGGTGCGATATCAACTGCCCTTGATGTAACGGGGGGCGCTATGGCAATGGTCGCAGCATGGCAAAGATTAAAAGAGCATAAGGTGCCTGCATCAGAACGACCGAAGACATTATCCAAGCTGGGTACGATTGATATGCGCGTTGATTTCTTACAGCCTGGCAAAGGCAAAGAATTCACGATTGGCTCCACTTTATTGCGCATTGGTAACAAGGTCGCCGTGACCCGAATGGAGCTTAAAAACGAAAGTGAGGAGTTGATTGCGGTAGGAACGGGCACATACCTGTGCGGTTAGTCAGGTTTTTGCGCTTTCTGGCTATTTATGTTAGCCAAAGGCCAGAAAATGCTAAGAATTGAGGAAATTAGACTCTATTTAAAATAAATACTGTTGACAATGGCTCAGATCAGCTTAGTATACAGACGTCTGAAAGTTAGTCTTAGTTTTATGTACACCGTTTCGATATCCTGTATCTCGTCCTGTTTTCATAAATTATTGGCAGCACTTCAGCCATAATGGCTCATTAGAGCCGCAAATTTTTTTCTGAATTTACAGGATGCTATTATGTCTACTACAACTGGTACAGTTAAGTGGTTCAACGAATCTAAAGGCTTTGGTTTTATCGAGCAAGAAAACGGCCCTGACGTTTTCGCTCACTTCCGTGCTATTCAAGGTACTGGCTTTAAAACTCTTGCTGAAGGCCAAAAAGTTGAGTTCACTGTAACTCAAGGTCAAAAAGGCCCACAAGCTGAGAACATCGTTCCTTTATAATTTAAAGGTGACGGCTTAGCCTCTTAGGAGATTAAGCAGTTCAAGTTTGAAAAAGGCTAAACCGAAAGGTTTGGCCTTTTTTTATGCCTGTCGTTTATAGAAAATAAAATGTCTTTTTGTCCAGAAATTCTGATCTTGTAATTTCAGTTCCGTAAATTGCAGGCAAAAAAATCCCCAGCGAATCAACGTTAGATGGGCTAGGGATTTTAATCAAACAGCATTTTAGCTGATGATCACAAGATACTTATTGATTAGGCTTATGGCGCTGGCCATTGCTCTTTGCCCAAGGGCTATCTGAGCTGCCTGAACCAGTCTTCCGTGTGGCGGTTTGTCCACGACGCGGTGTTCTGGTAGACGTATTGGCACCAGTACCACCTTGCTTAGGCTTGTGTTGCTTAGTGCTATTCGCGGCATGCTGTCCATCGTGATGTTCACTGCGCGAATGGCTCTGTGAATTGTTGCGCTTAGGTTTATTCGCTCTTGGTGCGCGTGCATTTAGTTTTGATTCTGGCAAGCGACTAACGGGTTCAAAGCCTAGCAAAATTTCACGCTCTAATAATTCACCAATAACGCGTTCGATCGCGAACAGCTCTTTGGTTTCATCGGAGCAAACCAGCGATACCGCATGGCCTTCGGCACCTGCACGGCCTGTGCGGCCAATACGATGCACATAATCCTCAGGAACATTGGGTAAATCAAAGTTCACTACTTGTGGCAATTGATCAATATCGATACCGCGAGCGGCAATATCAGTCGCGACTAATATGCGAATTTCACCGGCTTTAAAATCGGCTAATGCGCGCGTACGAGCCCCTTGGCTTTTATTACCATGAATCGCAGCAGCCGTAATTCCACGGCCTTCTAAAAATTTGGTGAGCTTATTAGCACCGTGCTTAGTACGGCTAAAGACCAACGCTTGCTTCCAGTTACCATCTTCAATCAGTTTGGCAAGTGCGGCGGGCTTTTGCTTTTTATCGACAGGATAAATCCATTGCTTCACCAATTTAGTCGTGACGTTAGGGGGTGCAACAGAAATCTCAACGGGGTTATTCACTAAGCCTTTGGCTAATGCGCGAATGTCATTAGAGAAGGTGGCAGAGAATAATAAGTTCTGACGATTTCGAGGTAAGATTTTTAAGATCTTTTTAATGTCGTGAATAAACCCCATATCTAACATACGGTCGGCTTCATCAAGCACTAAAAATTCTAACTGGTCGAATTTGATGGCGCCTTGGTTTACTAAATCCAATAAACGGCCTGGAGTTGCGACCAAAACATCAGCGCCTTTGCGCATGCGCATCATTTGTGGATTGGCTTTTACACCACCAAAAATAACGCAAGATGTTAGATGTGTATTGGTTGAATACTTCTCGACGTTATCAGCAACTTGCGCTGCTAGTTCACGAGTAGGGGTTAATACCAAAGCACGAACTTGATTATTTTGTACACGCGGACCTTTAGAAAGCATTTCTAAAATAGGCAAAGTAAAGCCTGCGGTTTTGCCTGTGCCTGTTTGAGCGGCAGCCATAATGTCTTTGCCTTCAAGCACGGCAGGAATTGCAGCGGCTTGGATAGGAGACGGTGTGGTATAGCCTTGTGCGACTACAGCTTCAAGAATTGCTGGGGAAAGGCCCAGATCGGCAAAACTCATAGAAAACTCACTTGATTTAGCGGGGGTGCAGCTTACAGCATAGCGGGTTCTAGAGCTACGACTGCTTTTGCGATATGAGTGTCAGTAATTAATCGTATGTAACTAAATTGTCATAAAACATAATTAATATGCGCGTTGTTAATATAACAACCAAAAATTACATAATAACGCCCACCATTTACAACGGCTTGGGCGACGTCAAAATATAAAGGTTATACTTATGCGTTCACTTATTAAATTGTCTTCAGCCATTATTACTGCCAGCTTATTAAGCGCGTGCGGTGGTGACAGCTCTAGCTCTGATTCTAGCAGCCGTACCAATGCCGCTTCTTCACCAGAATCACAAGCTTCAGCAGGAAAGATCAAAAACGTCATCATGATGATTGGTGATGGCATGGGTCCTCAGCAAGTGGGCTTGCTGCAAGATTTTGCAACGCATTCTAAGACCGATATTTATAAAAATCGTGAAACCGCTTTAAAGTTATTTGCCAACAGTGGGCAAGTGGCGTTTTCGAGCACTACCCCAGTAGGCGGTTTGGTTGTTGATTCGGCATGTTCTGCGACTCAGCTAGCAACAGGCAAGCCTGCGTTAAGTGAAGTGGTTGGTTTGGATATTGATGGTAATAGTACTGAAACAATCTTAGAAATGGCGAAAGCGGCAGGTAAATCGACAGGGTTAATTTCTGATACACGTATTACTCATGCAACCCCAGCCGCTTTTGCATCGCACCAAGCGCATCGTTCGATGGAGAACGAAATTGCTGTCGATATGTTAGAGAACAATGTTGATGTCATGCTAGGGGGTGGTTTGCGTTATTGGATTCCACAAGCTTCAAGTAATGCCAGTGCAGACCTAGTTACCTTGATTGATGAGCCTACGGTTAAGATTAAATCCAAGCGAAAGGATGATCGTAACTTATTAACTCAAGCTCAAACGGCAGGTTATGAGTTAGCGTTCAATGCTGATCAGTTAGACGCGGTTGAAGGTGGTAAAGTGTTAGGCTTATTTAGCTACAGTGCAATGTTGGATGGTATTTCTTACACGGCGTGTAAAAAAGCGGATAGCTGTATTCAGCCTAGCCTAGCGGATATGACGACAAAAGCTTTGGACATTTTATCGAAAGATGAAGATGGCTTTTTCTTAATGATTGAAGGTGGCCAAATCGACTGGGCCGCTCACAATAATGATGCTGGCGATATGCTGCATCAGCTATTAAAGTTTGATGAATCTATTCAAGCGGTTTATGACTGGGTTGAAGATCGTAATGATACATTAGTAGTGATTACGGCCGACCATGAAACGGGCGGTTTTAGTTTCTCTTATAGCCGTAAAGATATTCCAGAAGCGGACATGAGTATTGTGGGTGATGCATTTGTAGAAGCGAATCGTGACTACAAGCCTAATTTCAACTTCGCTAATCCAGATTTATTAGATAAGCTGTATGCTCAGAAAAAAGATTTTTATAACATCTGGTATCAAGCGGGCGGTGATTTAGGTGATGTTGAACCGACGTCTGTTGATTTGTTAAATGCAATCAATGGCAATACGGAATTTACCATCACTCAGGCCGACGCTGATCGTATTCTTGAGCATGAAGTGAATGAATATCAGGAAGCCGATCATAAATACCTAGCCGCTACAGAATTCCCTAAAGTTGATGACTTTGAAGAGTTCTATGTTTATGGCGAAGAGGTGCATTTAAACCTGATTGGTCGTGCTCTGGCTAAGCATCAGAATACGGTATGGTCTACGGGTACTCATACTCATACACCCGTACAGGTTATTGCTTGGGGGCCTAAAGAAGCACAGCAGCGATTCAATGGTTTAATGAATCATGTTGAAGTAGGCGCGCAATTAATCGAAGCGATGAAAAACTAATAACGCACTAAACTGTAAATTAGTACTGTTATAACAAAAAGGCGACAGCTTCTCTGGTATAGAGAGTAGGTCGCCTTTTTTT
>CAWVSY010000052.1:0-25282 GCA_963933055.1 uncultured Oleispira sp. | reverse complement strand
AAACCCAGCCTAGTGCTGGGTTTTTTGTTATTATATTTACTATCTTAAATCTGAAGTCGAAGATATCCATGTCAGAACTTAAAAACGATCGCTTTCTACGCGCATTATTGCGTGAACCTGTAGACCAAACTCCGGTATGGATGATGCGCCAAGCAGGGCGTTATCTACCAGAATATCGTGCTAGCCGTGCGACGGCGGGTGATTTCATGAGCTTGTGTAAGAACCCTGAGTTCGCTTGTGAAGTAACCATGCAGCCATTAGAGCGCTATCCTTTGGATGCGGCGATTTTGTTCTCTGATATCTTAACGATTCCAGATGCAATGGGCTTAGGTTTGTACTTTGAAACAGGCGAAGGCCCTCGTTTCAAAAAAATCGTACGTACTGAGAAAGACGTTGCGGCGTTGAAGGTAACGAATACTGCAAAAGATCTTCCTTACGTAACGGATGCTGTTAGTACTATTCGTCGTGAATTGAATGGTCGTGTTCCACTGATCGGTTTCTCAGGAAGCCCTTGGACCCTAGCGACTTACATGGTTGAAGGCGGTTCTTCTAAAGACTTCCGTCATGTAAAAGCCATGATGTACGATACGCCAGAAGTGATGCACCAGCTATTGAGTGTATTAGCGGACTCTGTCACTGAGTATTTGAATGCTCAAATCGCAGCAGGCGCACAAGCGGTTCAAATTTTTGATACTTGGGGCGGCAACTTGAGCGACGTGTGTTATCGCGAGTTCTCTCTAAAGTATATGAATCAGATTGTTGCCGGCCTAACTCGTGAAAATGAAGGTCGTAAAGTGCCTGTTATCTTGTTCACCAAAGGTGGTGGTCAGTGGTTAGAAGCTATGGCTGATACCGGCTGTGACGCACTGGGTATCGATTGGACAACAGACATGGGTAATGCTCGTAGTCGTGTTGGTGATCGTGTTGCGCTGCAAGGCAATATGGATCCGTCTGTTTTATACGCAAAACCTGCGACGATTCGCAAAGAAGTACAGCGTATTTTGAACAGCTACGGTCCTGGTACAGGGCATGTATTTAACTTGGGTCATGGTATTCATCAGTTTGTTGATCCTGCCCATGCTGGTGCGTTTATCGAAGCGGTTGTTGAGTTGAGTCGTGAGCAGTATAAGTAATTTTTACTGATTCATACTAAAAGCCCGCCTTGTGCGGGCTTTTTCGTTTATGCTGTATAGATAAGTATCGTAAGTTCACGTCAATGACCAAAGTGAACGAATCGATAGCCTAAGTTATGAAGTAGGTTGTATTAATCAACTAGTGTAGAATGTTCCGCGAAAAATAGGTCAAGCTAAGCGATAGGCGAATTGATAATGACAGTTAAAATAGTAGATGCTTTATTGGTCGGTGCAGGCGCGATGAGCACGACTTTGGCTATGATGTTAAATAAGCTCGATCCATCGTTAAAAATTTGTATCGTGGAGCGGCTTGATCAAGTAGCTCACGAAAGTACCGATGGTTGGAATAACGCGGGTACAGGCCACGCAGCCTATTGCGAACTTAACTACACTCCCGAAGCCGAAGACGGCGATGTTGATATTTCTAAAGCGCTTCATATTAATGCGTCTTTTGAAGTCACTCTGCAATTCTGGTCGCATCTAGTGAAAACCGGTGCTTTGCCAACCCCTAAAGAATTTATTAATCGCACGCCGCATAAAAGCTTTGTTTGGGGCGAGAAAAATGTAGAATTTTTGCGTAAGCGTCATGAGTTAATGAGTGCGCACCATTTATTTGAAAGTATGGAATATAGCGAAGATCCGGCCCAATTAGCTAAGTGGATGCCATTGGTGATGACTGGCCGCAAGCAGGATGATCCTGTTGCAGCGACGCGAGTGCACCACGGGTCGGATGTTGATTTTGGGTCTTTAGCGCGTGACATGGTTGAACATTTACAGCAGCAAGACAGCTTCGAGCTGCTGCTTGGCCATTCAGTTGAAGATATGAAGCGCAGCGCGAAAGAAGGCTGGTCGGTTTTATTGGAAGATAACAAAACCGGTGAAATAACGCGCGTCCGTTCTAAGTTTGTATTTTTAGGCGCCGGTGGTGGTGCTTTACCATTACTGCAAAAATCTGATATTCCAGAATCTGAAGGCTACGGTGGCTTCCCGGTAAGTGGGCAGTGGCTGGTATGTACTAAGCCAGAGATCGCTAATCAACATCATGCAAAAGTCTATGGCAAAGCCGCTATTGGCGCGCCACCCATGTCGGTACCGCATTTAGATACTCGCGTGATTAATGGCGAGCGGGCATTATTATTTGGTCCATTTGCGGGTTTTACCACCAAGTTTTTGAAGCAAGGCTCTGTGCTTGATTTACCCGCATCTGTTAGAGCGGGCAACTTAAAGTCGATGATTTCTGTCGGTATGAATAATATGGCGCTGACTAAATATCTGATCGGCGAAGTATTTCAGTCGGATAAGTCGCGCATGGAAACATTACGGGAATACTTCCCAGAAGCGAAAGATGAAGACTGGACGTTAGCGAATGCTGGGCAGCGTGTTCAAATCATCAAAACAGATGAGGACGGTAAAGGTAAATTAGAGTTTGGTACTGAGATTGTTGCCGCTGCTGATGGCACGTTAGCTGCTTTGTTAGGGGCTTCGCCGGGTGCCTCTACGGCCACGCAGACAATGATTGATGTGATTGAGCGCTGCTTTAGCGATAAGCTTGAAAGTGATGGCTGGAAAGAACGTTTGAAAGTGATGATCCCATCGTATGGCGAATCATTGATTGAAAATGCTGAGCTGTTAAAAACAATTCGTGAAGATACTTTAACGACTCTTGAACTGAAATAGATTTAGGTTAAATAAAAAAAGCGCTATTAATGAGCGCTTTTTTTATGCCTACGATTTGGGTGTTTTATTCATGTAACCGTTTCACGTTTCATATACTCGTTTCACTCGGGGAGTAAGCTGGCAAAACAGTTCATAGCTGATGGTATTGCATCGATCGGCAATGTCGTTCGCATTAATATTCTCTCCCCACAGCTCCACTTCAGCACCAATATCAATATCATCTTGATCGGTAATATCAATACACAGCATATCCATAGCAACGCGACCGAGGGTTTTTAAGCGTCTATTATTGCACCATACAGGCGTGCCTGAGGGTGCACTGCGTGGATAGCCGTCACCGTAACCGATAGCGACGATGCCAACGCGTGTTGTCTGGTTGGCTACCCAGCTTTCAGCATAACCAATGCTTTCACCAGCATTAACGATATGGCTTGAGATTATTTTTGAGGTCAGTGTCATAACCGGTTTTAATGATACGGTATTTGCACTGTGGCTAACCAAAGGAGAGCTGCCGTACAGCATAATGCCAGGACGACTGATGTTATCGCATACCTTTGGCCAAGCGATGATCGCTGCGCTGTTATTGCTTGATAGAATAAGCTCGGGCCAAAATACTGTTTGCTGCTCTAGAATGTCGGTCAGTGCTTGAAATTGAATAAGTGTCTTATCTTTGTTTAACTCATCGGCGCAAGCAAAGTGGCTCATTAGAACTTTAATATCGAGCCCCGTATGACGGCATTGATCGAATACGCTGGAAGATTCTGCAAGGCGAAAGCCTAAGCGATTCATGCCCGTATCAATTTTTAACCACAGCTTTAATTGTTTGAAGCATGGTTCGCTCAATAATATGTCGAGCTGGCTTTGATGATGAACAGTCATTTCAATGTCATGCTCAACCGCCGCTAACCATTCTTCTTTATCAAATGCGCCTTCCAGTACTAAGATAGGCTTTTGAATTCCTTGATGACGCAGCTCTAAAGCTTCATCCATGCAGGCAACAGCGAAACCATCAGCTTCTACAAGTGCTTGTGCAATCGCAATTGCCCCATGGCCATAGGCATTTGCTTTAACTACGGCATAAGCTTTTTGGCTATGCCCTTTCGCTAGCTGATAGTTCTCTTTCAAATGCTGTAGATTGATGATTGCTTGGGTCGGACGTGCCATGTTTTTCGCTTAATCAGAAGACTAAAGATTGGGTAGGGTTTATTATGTCAGGCTGAGCAGTTGTAAACTAGCATTGAGCCTATAAAGTACATTTTTAATTAGTCGAGTTATTATATCCATGCACCCATTGATTGCTGATAAAACCTTGGTTTTTTCGCCAGCACTTGCCGCAACCATTGGCTTGGAAGAAGCGATTACGCTTACCTGGCTGAATGACATTGCGCAGGCGATGGGGGGAATTCAATGGCATATAAATAACGATCAAGTGCGTCAGGTCTTTGCGTTCTGGGACGACCAAAAAATACGCTTGGTATTAAGAAGCTTGCATGAAAAAGGTTTAATTCAACTAATATCGCCTTTATTTCCTGATGCGCCTCAATTGATTTTTTGCTTTTCTAGCCAGCCTCAGACAAACCAACCTGCCGAAACTGCGCCATCTCAGCCGCGAGCTCAGCGAAACGAGCCGATGGCGAATGAACAGCGAATGCCGCATATTGCGTCTAAGCAGCCAATGCAACAGCAGTGGCAGCCTAGTCGTGATGGTCTGAACCGTTTACAGCAGCATGGCATTCCCGACAGTTACAGTTTATCGAAGCTGGATGAGTTTATTCTGCAGGCGAGAGAAAATGGCAATAATCGCAATGACTGGAATACTCAGTTCTTCCGTTTTATCAAAAAGCATTGGGTGTATACGCAAACGGATGCCCATAAGAAGCAACAGCGAATGGCAGAAAAAGCATCGTTTAGCACCAGTCATACACAAGCCCCCGATCGCCAAGAGCGCTTTCAAGCGCGTCGCGAAGAAGCTGTGCCGATCGCTCAGCAGTGGCAGCCCAGTTTAGATGCGCAGCAAATTTTACAGCGCGCCGGTATTGATGCGCAGTTTATTCAAGATTCGATTCCTGAATTTGTGCTGTATTGGCAAGAGCGTGGTGATGCGCATAAAACTTGGAATACAAAATTCATTCAACACGTTCGTCAGCAATGGGCGCGTTACTCTTCGTCGTTAGAGCATTCTTCTATGCCGACTCGAATTAGTGATGAGTGGCAGCCAGCTAATGACTGTTATGATATTCTGGCAATGGCACATATTGATGTGAACTATGCTAAAAGTTTAATTGGCGAATTTGTTTTATATTGGCGTGATTCCAACCAGCTACAAACCAGTTGGAATAGTAAATTTTTACAATATGTTAAGCAGCAATGGGCTAGACAGCTAAATCAAGGCTCTCAAACAGGTGGCAACTATGCAAAATCAGGAACTGCTCAATCAAGTAACTCAACAGCTTCAGCGAGTCTCGACCAGCTCCTCGATAACGACTGGTGATAAAGAGTCGCCCGTTCATAAACTTGATGATAACCAGCGTGATGCGATTAATCAGGTTTTTGCCTTACTCCGGTTTAATTATCACAATCAATTTTTAAAGGCCTTTCCTGATTTAGAAACGGTAAAATTGGCTAAGCAATTATGGGCACGGTTATTGGTAGATTATCCTGCTGAAACGATTATGTTTGCGGCTGAACAAGTGGTTAAACAGCAAAAGTTTTTACCGAATGTGCATGATATGATTGAAGCTTGTCAGTCTTCAGCCCATAAATTATTGGGTATGCCCGACCCTCACTCCGCGTATGTTGAAGCCTGTCGCGCACCGTCTCCTAAAAAAGAATATCAATGGTCGCATCCGGCAGTGTATTACGCAGGGCGTGCGAGTGATTGGTTCTTCTTGGCGAATTCAGTAGAAGCAAAAGCATTTCCTGTCTTTGAGCGCAATTACACCATGTTGATGGAACGGGTTGCGGCAGGTGACAGTATCGAGATTGAATTGCCGAAAGCACTACCCGAAAATATTGAAGTACCCATTGAGCGCAAAGACTTACAGAAAAAAATGAAGCAGCTATTAAAAGATTCTGGACTCGATGGATAGGTTCTTGTGGGCTTATTGAACTAGCTTATTTATATCGAAGTCCTCTGCGTTATTAATACGAGTGAAACATGAAGAAATTCTCAAATCCGCTTAAAAATATTTCCGATCAATTCGAAAAAATGATTAATGGACGCCTTTGGTTAAAAGTATTACTTGCTTTGGCTCTGGGGGTTTTAGCAGGAATTCTACTAGGACCAGATCTTGATTTAGTATCGGCTGACTCTGTCAAAACAATCACTTCATGGTTGGCATTACCCGGGCAGATATTCTTAGGCGCTATTCAAATGATTGTTGTGCCTTTGGTGGTTGCTTCTATTGTGCTTGGTTTAGCGGCAAATAATAATCCAGACGCGATGAAGAAAAACGGTCTTATCGCCATTTTATTTATTTTTCTTTCTACTGTCATTGCAGCCGCCATCGGCATTTTCTTAGCGTTAAATATTCAACCGGGTCATTTTGTCGATGCCTCTTCTCTAATCGAATCGGGAGTTGGGCAAACAGCTAATATTGTTGCTAAGGGCTTTCCCGACGCAGCAGAGCTTCCTAGTAAAGTATCAGGTCTTATTCCCAAAAATCCTTTAGCCTCGATGGCTACCGGTGAAATGCTGCAGGTGATTCTATTTTCTGCCGTGCTGGGTGCTGCTTTATTATCAATACCAGCTCAGCAGTCTAAACCGCTATTTGATCTTTTTAGTGCACTGCAAGAAGTCAGTTTGCGTATCGTATCTTGGGCCATGTTATTAGCACCTATGGCGGTATTTGGTTTAATAGCACAGCTTGTTGCGAATCTTGGTATTGAAGTCCTTGGGGGGATTGCCATCTATGTATTTACGGTCGTGCTTGGCTTGTTGATTGTTGCATGCCTTTATTTTGCCGTGGCCAAAGTCACTTCAGGTCAGCCCTTAAAGCAATTTTTTATTAACGTAAGAGAACTATTATTGTTGGCATTTTCTACCAGCAGTTCGGCTGCGGTTATGCCCATTTCACTCAATGTTGTAGAAGAGAAATTAAACGTCAAACCGGAAGTCTCTCGATTTTTAATTCCACTTGGTGCAACGATTAATATGACAGGCACCGCTATGTATCAGGGTGTCGCAACGGTATTTTTAGCACAAATATTTAATGTCGATCTTAGCTTATTCAACTATATCTTTATTGTCACCATGGCTGTTGCAGCTTCTATTGGTTCACCAGCAACGCCTGGCGCAGGTATTATCATTTTGAGTATGGTATTAGAAGGCGTTGGTATTCCAGCGGCTGGTATTGCCATTATTCTAGGGGTCGATAGAATTTTGGATATGTGCAGGACATCTATTAATGTATTAGGAGACGTTGTCGCATGCACGACTGTCCAATACTTTTCTGCTAAAAATAGCATCGAAGATGGCAAGGCTTAAGAGAGTAAGGATTGCAGGAGCTCTTCTTGGTGTGATTTTAATTTATACGCAAAATGAACGCATTGCTTCTTTTTTAGAAACAAGATTTACTTCATGGGATGAACAAGAATCACACCCTCGCTTTATTAATAAAACCATTGCGCAGACGCCAGTATTGGCTGTGAATGCATTATTATTAGAAATATACTCGATTGCTGATAAAGGCATTGCGCTTTTTTCTCGAGTCATACATTCAAAAGTAAAAAGAAAAACCAAATTTTATGAGGATGCCAAAGTTATTAAAGCGCTGTCTGCTGCGGTATCCAAACTCATTGTTACGATTCAAAGTTCGGAGTTGTCTGCAGAAACCCGAGAAGATTTAACAACGCTAATGCGTATTGATCAGTACATTTTAAATTGCACATTGGCGACGGAAAGAACAGCGGATTATTTGTCATCCAGAGGCCCCTTACATTTGCCATCACTGGAAGCTGAATTAGTACAATATTTTAATGATGTCTTAGCATTTTTAACTACCAGTCGAGAAGCTAATACAACTGATAATCAGCACGCTCATTTATTCTCTAATATGCAAGCAGAGCATGATCGAATTAAAGCTGAACTTATTGTAAATGGCACAGAATCCAAAATATCGGTTGAGCAGATGTCTTCATCGATTGATGCTCTTGAAGAGGCATTGCGTCTATCAAGGCAATGGCATAAAGCCATGATAAGATTGCATGCATTACAAACCAAATCTGTTGTCGAAAACCTATAAGGCTAAGTACTACATGGATAAGAAAGACATTAGCAATATTGAACCTGAAGAACTTGTATTGGCCAAAAAAGAACGAATGGAAAATCCTTCTTATCGTTTGGCCTATGAAGATGAAGCGTTCTTATTAAGAGATGATATGAGAGCTATTCGACTGCAGTTGGAATGGCTGAAACCTGATTTGATACAAAAAGAAAATAACATCGCATCTACGGTTGTTGTTTTTGGTGGTGCCCGTTTTAAAGAAGAGAAAAAAGCGAAAGAGATTTTGTTAAAAGTGCATGCCTTGGATTTAGCCGATGTCACCGCCGAAGAAAAAGCACGTAAAATAAAAGTTGCTGAAAATGTTTATAAAAACAGTCGTTTCTATGAAGAATCTAGAGTATTAGCTCAAAAAATAACGCATTTATCTTTGAAGTATGATGGTAAAGAGTTTGTTGTTGTAACCGGTGGTGGGCCAGGTGTCATGGAAGCTGCAAATCGTGGTGCAGCAGATGTTGGAGGTAAAAGCATAGGCCTTAATATTGTTTTACCTTTCGAACAAGAGCCTAATCCATATATAACCCCTGATCTTTGTTTTCAATTCGATTATTTTGCCATACGAAAAATGCACTTCCTTAAAAGAGCTAAGGGTTTGGTAGCATTCCCTGGAGGCTTTGGAACGCTTGACGAATTATTTGAAACGTTAACCTTGATACAAACTAAAAAAATGCCTCCTTTTCCTATTGTCTTAATTGGCAAAGAATATTGGAGTCGACTGATCGATTTTGAATTTTTAGTTGAACAAGGTGCAATATCAGAAGCCGATATCAAACTGTTTCATATGGTTGATACTGCTGATGATGCTTATGATCACTTAGCAAAGCACTGGGATCAATAAAGCGCTGGCTAAAGGGTTTTTTATACGACGATATAAATTTTAGGACATGATGTGTGATGACTGATCTTTCCCAATTATTGACGGCCAATAATGAAATCATCATCCTTACGGGTGTCGTTACTTTTATTATTAGTATTCTCGTTTTACTCAATCATTTCTTAAGAGATTATTGGAAAACGCGTAAATTCCAATTCCAATTGCTGATGTTGGTATTGACGCTAGTCGGTGGGGTAATGATCATTATTGCATTACCGTTTAGCGATACCTTACGTGGCCAGTTGTTAACGTTATATGGGGTGCTGCTAAGTGCCTCGATTGCGTTTTCATCAACGACCTTTATCGGCAATATTCTTGCTGGATTTATGTTGCGCGTTATTAAAAATATTAAGCTAGGTGATTTTATTACGGTAAGCGACGTTACCGGGCGCGCCACTGAAATGAGCTTACTTCATGTAGAAATTCAAACCGAGCAGAGTGATCTTGTTACCATTCCAAATATGTTGATGGTGACGCAACCGGTAAAAGTCGTAAGAGGAACGGGGACCATTGTATCGGTTGATGTCTCTCTTGGTTATGACATATCACGTTCGCAAATATCAGACTTATTATCTTTGGCTGTAACCGATGCTGGGCTTACCGACAGTTTTGTGCAGATAAGAGAGTTGGGTGATTTTAGTGTCACTTATCGGGCAGCTGGGCAGCTTAGAGATATTTCAACCTTACTTTCGGTTAAATCTAACTTGTATGGATTTGTTATCGATAGATTGCATTCTGCCAAAATCGAAATTGTTTCTCCCAATTTTATGAATACACGATCTGTCGAAGATGTCGCTATCATTCCTAAAGCCCAAACTCATACCACTACGGAAAAGAATAATGGAAATTTAGAAAAAATAGTCTTTGAAAAAGCAGAAGTGGCATCAACGGTAACCAGTATTCAATTATCGATTGAGAAGCTCAAAGCTGATTTAGAAAACAAAGAAAAACCATTAAGCGAAACGGGTAAGAAAGATGCGCTGTCTAAAATTCAACAGCTTGAAAGTGAATTAAAAGTAAAAGAAGAACAGCTCGATAAGGATGAGCAGCTTAACAAGGATGAATAGGCACGGGCTTATTCATCATCATCCCAGTTGCCTTCATAGCCCGCCGCCAAATTCTCAAAGCGCGTATATTTCCCCACGAACGCTAAGCGGTCGGTACCAATAGGACCGTTTCGGTGTTTGCCGGTAATGATCTCGGCAATGCCTTTATCAGGGGTATCTTCGTTATAAACTTCATCACGATAAATAAAGGCAATAATATCCGCATCTTGCTCGATCGCACCGGATTCACGTAGATCCGACATCACTGGGCGTTTATTTGGGCGTTGCTCCAACGAACGGTTTAGCTGAGACAGCGCAATGATTGGGCAGCTGAACTCTTTTGCGATGGCCTTCATACTACGAGAGATTTCAGAGATCTCTTGCGAACGGCCTTCTGACGGCCCTGAGACACGCATTAACTGCATATAATCCACCATCACAAGTGCAAGGTCGTTATCGTTTTCACGATATACCTTACGACAGCGAGCGCGCATATCTTGCGGGGTTAATGCGGGGGTATCATCAATGTACAGAGGCAAATCTTTTAATATATTTACCGCAGACGAAAGGCGAGGCCAATCGTCTTCAATTAGCTTACCACTACGAATACGAGTTTGGTCAATTTTACCGATAGACGATAACATACGCATAACGATCGATTCAGACGGCATCTCCATACTGAATACAATACAAGGACGCTTGGTGGCAACCAGTGCGTTTTCTACCAAGTTCATCGCATACGTTGTTTTCCCCATCGAAGGACGACCGGCAACAACAACCATGTCGGCTTTCTGAAAGCCCGAGGTACGGTTATCAATTTCGGTAAAACCCGAAGTAATACCACTCAAACCTTCGGGTTTATTAAACAATTCGTCGAGCTGATCTAGGGTATTTTTTAGAATAGGGCCAACAACAACAGGGCCACCTTCTTTGCGGTTACCTTCCGCAATTTGAGCAATTTTTTGCTCGGCATCGGAAAGAATATCGAGAGAGTTTTTACCCTCTGGCTCATAGGCCGATTGGGTAATATCACTGGCGGCTTCAATCAGGCGGCGCTGCTGTGAACGCTCTTTAACAATAACCCCATAAGCACCACTGTTTGCGGTCGACGGCGTCATATCGGCTAATTCACCTAAATACGCAATGCCCCCGACTTCTTCTAACGTTCCGAGTTCTTCTAATTCTTCAGAAACGGTTACAACGTCTACCGGTTGCTCTTGATCAACTAACGACTTAATCGCACGATAAATATTACGATGCTTATGGCTATAAAAATCGCTGTCTTCTAATACTTCTGAAACTGATTCCCAAGCACGGTTATCCAGTAGTAAACCACCCAATACTGATTGTTCAGCATCAATAGAATGAGGAGGTGTACGTAACGATAAAGTTTGTTGGTCAGCAGCTTTGTCAGTCATTATCAGTCGGTCGTTAATGCGTTAGAAGATAGTTATGAGCAAAGTAAGATTGGATGCTTATGTAGCAAATGTGGGAGGCAGGAAGCCGAGCCCAAAGCTACAGGGAAGTATTCACGCTGTTTTGCGGAATAAATTTTCAATCTTACTTGAGACATAGTTCAGCACCAAAAAAAAGGCACTAATAGCGTGTGCCAATAGTGCCTTAATCTGAAACTTAGTGCTAGTGAAGAGATTAGTCTTCAGCAACAACCAATAGCTTCAATGTTGCAGAAACTTCTGCGTGTAACTGTATAGTGATGTCGAATTCACCAACGTTACGGATTGGACCCGTTGGCAAGCGAACTTCAGCTTTAACCAACTCAACGCCAGCTTCAGTAGCAAGCTCAGCGATGTCACGGTTGCCCAAAGAACCGAACAACTTACCTTCGTCGCCAGCTTTAACCGCAACAGTAAGTTCGATTTCTTCGATCTTAGTCTTGCGCGCTTGAGCGGCTTCTAATTTAGCAACAGCGGCTTTTTCAAGCTCTGCACGACGAGCTTCGAAGTGCTCAGTGTTTGCTTTAGTTGCAGAAACTGCTTTGCCTTGTGGCAAAAGGAAGTTACGTGCGAAACCTGGCTTAACGATCACTGTATCGCCTAGGCCGCCTAATTTAGCAACTTTTTCTAATAGAATAACTTTCATAATAATATCCTTAGCACTACAGAGTTGAGACCTTTGTGGTTCAATCAACTGTGTCTTTTAGTCTGCCCCTAATATCAATAATACTATCGATCAGAGAGACAAAAATTAGTAATGTGAATAGGTAGGGGCCAAATAAAAATACGCTTACATAAAACGCAACGAGCCATAGCCCACCTAAATTTTTCATCCCGATCATGCCGTGCACAAAAGCAACACCTGCAATCACAAGAGGAATGGTTAATATTGGTAAAATGCCACTGATTAACGGCGGAAGACTCGAGCCAAACACCAATAATAAAACAACACTTCCAGCATAGCCGGCAGAGAGTCTTAATGGATGGAACTCTTCACTATAACCACCAGGATTATAGAAAGCCGCTTGCCACCAACGCGCTAATAATAAACATAAAACCATGACCATCGTTTGCACGGCAGCCAATGCCCCAACCATTAAGGAGCCAACTTTAGGTTGAATGCTATGCCAAAGCTCAAGGTCATCCTTTAAAGCTTCCGCTAGCATGGTTTCACTTTGCTTTTGAACTTCTGTTAATACATCAGGCATCAACATCGGTAGGGCAAAATAAATCAACACACCAAAACCACTTGCGCTCATGAGCGTTAATCTAAGATCAATGCTCGCGCGTAAAATAATGGCTAAAGTTGAAGCACCAAGGGCTGTGATAAGAGGTGTTGAATCCCCCATAGCCAACCAAGCAAACGCTGGTAAGCTACCCCACAAAACCACATTGGCGGCTTCTTTTGCTCCATGACGCAATATAGAAAGCGCCATGAGAGCAGCGCCTAACCAAAATAAAAGAGGAATAAACATTGTCGCGACAATCGCAATGATTGCGTTGAGTGGTTTATCCATGCTCCATTTAGCGAGGGCTTTTAACATTATTACTTACAACCGTCGCTTATTTATGAGCGTCAGTGTATGGCAATAAAGCAATGTAACGAGCGCGTTTAATTGCAGTAGACAATTGACGCTGATACTTAGCTTGAGTACCGGTAATACGGCTTGGAACGATCTTGCCAGTTTCAGTAACATAGCCTTTCAATGTATCAAGATCTTTATAATCGATCTCTACAACATTTTCAGCAGTGAAACGGCAGAACTTACGACGACGGAAAAAACGTGCCATGGTGAAACTCCTATTCTTCTTCAGCAGGTGCGTCAGCAGCTGCTTCTTCAGTTACAGATTCGTCAGCGGCTTCAGCAACAGGTGCTTCAGGGCGACGGTCATCACGACGACGGTCATCACGGCTTTCAGCCGCTTTAACTGCAGATACTTCAGTAACAGCTTCGTCACGACGAATAACCATGTTACGTAGAACAGCATCGTTATAACGGAAAGAAGTTGTTAGCTCGTCAAGAACTTCTTGAGAACATTCGATGTTCATCAATACGTAGTGAGCTTTATGGATGTTGTTGATTGGGTATGCCAAGTGACGACGGCCCCAGTCTTCCAAACGGTGTACTGTGCCTTCAGACTCTTCGATAGACGCAGTATAACGCTCTACCATTGCTGAAACTTGTTCGCTTTGATCAGGGTGTACCAAAAACACTACTTCATAATGACGCATGTTTAGGCTCCTTATGGTTTGGTTAGCCTTCCAACTACTTCTAAGAGCTAGTAAGGCAAGGAGTCTTCCGCTAATGACTGATAAATACAGGCTTTACGCCAGATCTAATCGTCTCAGACAGAAAAATGAGCGCGGATTTTATCAGCCGTTTGATTAAAGATCAATCAAAACCCATGATCCTAGGGTATTAAGTTGCTGCTATTCACGTAGTTAGAAGCACATTCCTCTGCTGCAATGGCTAATTGGCGTTTTGTCACTATTGCGGCTTTGCCATTATGTGAGAGTCCATTACACTACGCGCAAATAAAAAAATACATTCTGGACCTATTTATGCAATTGAATGCCTTATCGACCCCAGTAAAACAGAGCATCGCCATCGCTTTAATCGGCGGCTTAGCAGCCTGTACGGGAAATGATTCATCTTCTACTTTTTCCCCTGCCCCAGTTATTGATCCAGTAGAAGTTGATAAAGCAATTGGTGAGGTGGATTGGGATCAAACTAATCAGGTTGAAATGGCATCTCACGCTTATCGCGCCATTGCGCGCCATAGCATGTTGGCTACCTTGTATTCTGGGAAGTCGGCTGTGTTCAGCACTTTTATCAATATTGTTAATGGCTCGCGCAATCGTAGTTGTAATATTAGCGGCTCCATCGATGCAGATTTGTTAGAGAAGCAATGCCAAAATGCGAGTAATGGCGACGTACCTTGCACTGCTATCAATACAGATAATGGTGAAAAAGAACCAAACCCAGATGCATCAATTATAATAAGCGAACAACGCGCTATTTTTTACAGCTGCCAAGATGGCATATCAAGCGGTGCTTATTTTGATGGCCCATTAAGGGTGATTGTTAAAGACGATACTTCGGTCGATGATCAGTTTATGAGTACCACTACGATTTCTGCCGTAGCGGAAGTGAGCAAGCAAGATGAAAAGGGCAAGTTCATTTTAGACGCTGATAATAAAATCGTAAAAGAGACGGTGACCGACTTTTTATATCAAAGTGAAAGTTTCGCCTTTTTTATTGGTCATGAATATAATTTAGAGACAACGTACGATACTTCTGCCGATCGTTTAACATCTCCTGTTGATCTTTCTGAATGCACCGTAGCTGATAAAACGGTAGATGGAGTAGTAAAAGTAGGCACCGGTACTTCGATTGTTGTACAAGAGGCCATGAAAACGGACCTTGTTGCTGCATTGCAGGATTCTTTTCCTCAATCTTCTCTTGGCCCTCGCTTTCCATATACAGAATTCACCGATTTAAATTTAACGGCTATTAATAGTGATTTCGGTTGTGTAGATCATAATGACGATAGCAATGTGATCAATGAGTCACTTCGCTACAAGACGACTTATACGCTATCGACGAAGATAGCGTCAAAAGCGTTAGGCTCAGATACGCAGTTTGATTGGGCCGGCTTGGTGATTCCAAGTAATCAGGAAAAGGTTGATGGGACAATAACACTGACTCATACCAATTCAGGCTCAACACCTTATGAAGTGACTGTCGCTTTTGATGGGAAAGGCGGAGTAACTGTGAGTAATGGCGCTAACATAGGCCCTTCGATGACGGTTCAAGAATTTTTAGATAAAAGTAAGGCGGAACTTGAATAACCTGCGACACCGTGTCGCATGGTCAAGCCTTGAACCCTGATATATTCTACATATACGGATGCGCTGAAGGATATGAGGATTGAGGTCAGGGCAAAAGGCACTAAAGATAAGCAGTATTAGAAACATAAAACCGTAATTTCGAGGATCGAAATTACGGTTTTTTTATGCCTATCTTTAATTGAGTAGACGCTATTTTTTTAGAAGATTTGCTCTTAGCGTTCGCTGGCTTGCATCAGTTCTGGCATCGATTCGACATGCAATGTACGCGATGGGAAAGCGCAATCAGCATCATGCTCATGAATAATGTTTAATATTTTTAACATGACATCTTGTTTAATATGATGAAATTCAATCCAGTTCGTTGTCTTGGTAAAGGTGTAGATAAAGAAATCTAAGCTTGAAGGGCCAAAAGTATTAAAATTCACAATCAGCGTTTGGTTATTATCAATGTCATCATGATCAACTAGCATCGTGCGCACGTCATCCAAAATCATGGGTAATTTTTTTGAATCTTTATAGCGCACACCAATGGTTTCTTTAATGCGTCGATTGCTCATGCGTGATGGGTTTTCAACTGAAATATTGGTAAATACAGAATTTGGCACGTAAAGAGGGCGTTTATCAAAAGTGCGAATAATGGTTAAGCGAAAGCCAATCTTTTCGACAGTACCTTCAATGCTTCTATCGGGTGAGCGAATCCATTCACCAACAATAAATGGTTTATCTAAATAAATCATGATTGAGCCAAAGAAGTTAGATAATAGATCTTTGGCCGCCATACCGACGATTAAACCACCCATACCACCAAATGCCAGCATGCCGGAAATTGAGATGCCTAAAATTTGAAAAATAGGCATGATGATTAAAATAATGACAGTGAGCTTGGTGATTTTACCAACCAGCTGCACGGTTGTTGGGTCACTTCCTTTATCTAATTGCTTTTCTTCAATGCCGTTAATAAGGCGCCAAGTACCCCAGGCAATAATAATTAGAAGGGCAAGCTGACGCGCAACAGGAATGCTGTCGATAATTTCTGCTGAGAAGTGACGCGCGGTGATATCGGCAAACCAAGAGGCACCAATGATGATAATTAGCCAGTTGATCGGTGCGCCAAAAGAATTTAAGACGATATCATCCCAGCGATTTTTACTTCTGGTAATAAGAATACCGAGTTTTTTATGAGCATAATGCCACGTCAAAGAAACAACCAGCGTGATTAAGCAGGTTAAACCCGCTTCCCATAGCCAGTCATAATTTTGCTGAATTAAATCTTGCCACCAATCCATTACATTTCCTTTTAATCGTTAATGACTGCTTCCGTTCAATGTAGTGGGTTGAATTTTTTACGGAGCGTCGTAAATCCGTCCATGGAGACTCACTTCGGCCAGTCGTTGCAGGTATTCACGCCGCTACGCTCCATGCCTCAGATGTCCTGAAAAATTAACCCACTACCTTCACCGCAGCTAGTTAACGTCTAATGTACTAGGCGCCTAAGCGCTGACGCACAATCTCAAATAAACATACGCCTGTTGCTACCGATACGTTTAATGAACTTACTTCACCCGCCATTGGAATATTAATTAAATAATCACAATGTTCGCGAGTTAATCGACGCATACCTTTACCTTCTGCGCCCATAACCAACGCTGTTGGTCCTTTTAGGTCAGCTTGATAAACAGACTGTGTCGCTTCGCCTGCAGTGCCGGTAATCCAAATACCACGTTGCTGTAAATCTTTTAGCGTGCGTGAAAGATTGGTTACCTGAATGTACGGAATAGCTTCCGCAGCGCCACATGCAATTTTACTCGCCACAGAATTTAATGGTGCAGAGTTATCTTTAGGTGCAATCACCATATGAACACCCGCGGCATCTGCAGTACGTAAGCAGGCACCCAAATTATGCGGGTCGGTTACACCGTCTAAAACAAGAATTAATGGCGTGCCATCAATCTTATCCAGCTCTTCTTCTAAATTCTTTTCGCTATAACCACGTTGCGGATAACGCATCGCGATAACACCTTGATGGTTACCATCGGCTTTTTGATTCAATAAGCCTTTATTGGTTTCCATGATTGGAATTTCTTGCGCTTCGGCCAGTTCGATAATGTCTTGCATGCGCTTATCGTCACGGCTTTTCATTACCCACAGTTCAGTTACTTGGTCTGGGCTGCGTTGTAATAGTGTCATTACGGCATGAATGCCGTAAACGATCTCAAGTTTCATTCTATTTCCTAATTAACCAGTGCATCTTACTTTTAATAAAAAAGAGCAAACTAGTCGTTATGCGCTTTGGCATTTGATTTTTTAACTTTCTTTTTCGCCGAGCCAGGTTTCTTAGGCTTGCGGGTTTTACTCGCATCAGCACTTTGGCTCTTCGATTTAGCCTGAGCACCATTTAATTTTTGGCGCTTAGACTTAGGGCGTTTTTTCTTTTTCGCTGGGCTATCGGTTTTGCTTGGCGTCTCTGAAGAATTATTGCCCTCAGTTGTCTTTTTAGCCACACCGGTATTCGTCGTCTTTTTACGATTGTTACGGCGAGGGCCACGACGTTTTTTCTTGTCGCCGCCTTCAGTAGCAGAATCATCTCCTACTGCCGTACGCTTACTAGGTTTATGGCTAGGTGTGTTTTTATGAATAGACTGATCGCTAGAGTCTACAGCGCTGTCATCATTAGGATTAGTCGCTAGGCCAAAGTCGATCTTACGATCGTCCAGCGAAACGCCCATCACCTGAATCCAAAGCTTATCGCCTAAGCGGAACGTTTTGCGCGTGCGTTCGCCCACTAAGCGATGCTTAACCTGATCAAACTGGTAGAAGTCATTATTAAGGTTGGAAATATGCACCAAACCTTCAACAAAAACATCGTTCAGCGAAACGAATAAACCAAAGCCCGTTACTGCAGTGATCGTACCTTCAAATACATCACCTACATGCTGTTCCATGTATTCGCATTTCAAGAAATCGACCACATCACGAGTAGCATCATCAGCACGGCGTTCAGCCATCGAACAATGCTCGCCTAGCGCCGCCATTGCAGGAGTATCGTAAGGGAAGATCACTTTCTTCGCTAAGCGACCAGCCCCTTCAACACGACGAACGTGTTTGCATTCGCGCGTGCTACGAATAACAGAACGAATAGCACGATGAACTAATAAATCCGGGTAACGACGAATTGGCGAGGTAAAATGCGCGTAGGCATCAAACGCTAAACCAAAGTGACCTTCATTTTCTGGCTGATAAACGGCTTGGCTTAAAGAGCGCAACATAACGGTTTGAATAAGCTGAGCATCAGGACGGCCTGCTATTTGTTTTAGCAGTTCTTGGTAGTGGCTGGGTGATGGATCACCACTTGCCATACTCAATCCCATTTCACCTAAAAATTCTCTTAGATTATCGAGCTTTTGATCACTTGGGCCATTATGCACACGGAATAACGCAGGCACTTTATAACGGCTTAAAAAGTCAGCGGCACATACGTTCGCCATCAACATGCACTCTTCGATGATCATGTGAGCATCGTTGCGTGACGTTGGAACAATTTGGCTAATTTTACGCTGACTATCAAATTCGATTTTTGTTTCTACGGTTTCAAAATCGATAGCGCCACGTTTAGTACGACCTTTACGTAGCAGTTTGTACAGACCGTACATAGTTTCTAAATGAGGAACAACAGGGCGGTATTGTTTACGCCATTGCTTGCCTTCGTCCGTCATCGGCTTTTGCAGCATTTCCCATACAAGGTTGTAGGTTAAGCGTGCATGGCTGTGAATAACGGCTTCGTAAAACTTGTAGCCCGACATCTTGCCTTTTTCACTGATCGTTGCTTCGCAGACCATTACTAAGCGGTCAACTTCAGGATTCAGTGAGCATAAACCATTGGAAATGGCTTCTGGGAGCATAGGCACAACGTTTTCAGGGAAATAAACAGAGGTTGCGCGCTTGGTCGCTTCTTTGTCTAATTCGCTGTCAACTTGTACGTAATGAGAGACATCAGCAATGGCTACGAATAAGCGCCAACCGTTAGTGCGTTTGTTTTTCTCAACATAAACCGCATCATCAAAGTCGCGCGCGTCTTCACCATCAATGGTCACAAACGGAAGGTCGCGTAAATCGATACGCTTCTTCTTGTCTTTTTCGACCACTTCTTCAGGGATTGATTTTAGTTCTTCTAAGAGTTCTTTCGTCCAAGTATTTGGAATATCGTGGCTGCGAATCGCCACTTCGATTTCCATACCGGGCGCTAGGTTGTTGCCTAAAACTTCAGTTACTCGACCAGTAATCATTTCACCTGGACGAGGTTGTTGAATAATGTCAACGTTCACAAACTGATCGTGCTTAGCACCATTGCGATCTTTTTCGGCAATCACAATTTCATGGCTAACGCGTTTGCTATCAGGTCGAACAACACCAAAACCACCGGATTGCTCAAAATAACGACCAACAATTTGTGTTGTATTATGCTCAAGGACCTTTGCGATTTGACCTTCTAAGCGGCCACGACGATCAGTCCCAGTAATGCGGACCATAGCTTTGTCACCATGAAACGCTTTACGCATCTGATTATTGGAAATGTAAACGTCTTCGCCTTCTTCACGCAGCAAAAAACCGTAGCCATCTTTATGGCCTTGTAATATACCTGTGGCGATCTTTTTAGGATCAAGCGGGAAATAAGTTTGACGACCGCGGTTGCTGTCGATTTGAGCATCTCGAGCCATAGCAATTAACCGACGACGTACACCTTCTGTACGATCCTCGTCATCAACATGCAGCGCCGCGCAAACTTCTTCATAGGTAGAAGGAGTGGCTAAGGCAACTAAGGTTTCAAGAATAAACTCGCGGCTTGGAACCGGATTTTCATAATTCTTAGCTTCGCGGGCGGCGTGTGGATCTTGAGGTTTCTTATTACGGGCTTTACTCACTATGGGGTATGCTCCAAGCATTTTTTAATATTCATACCCGATAGTATACCTGTATTGATTTAAATAGGGATATCCGCAAGAGGGCAGAAGGCTATTTATTGGTCAATATCCCCCCCAGAATTATCAGATTTAATAGAATTGTCATTTTTATCGGGATTTTCGATTAACCAATCTGCTGGTGGCTGATAACTATCTTCCATGATATCGGGATAATCTTGTTGCAAGGTTGCCGCCATGCTTTCAATTCCAAGAATTTTCTTTTCAGCAAATTCTATTTCTTGCGCACTAATACCTTCAGCTTTTCCTTTTTCGATCATCTCGCGCAATCGCGCCGTTTTTATTTTGCTGGCTTCTACATAAGCGCGATAGACACGTTTTTGCTGGCGACGTTCATATTCTAAATATTGTTCATGATCGCCTAGTTCTTCTGTGGTTGGAGTTTCACGCTCATGATATTCACCGAGCGTAGGAGTTCGTGGGTCTCCTTCTATACGAGCTTGGCGCATAGAGGCAACGGCCTCTGCATTAGGAATAAAGTATTCCGTTATTTCATCCGATTGAACGTTGAGCGGAGCTATCTCTTGCTTTGCTACTGAGGATTGATTGGCATTTTTTTGTGAGCGGCTTTCACGATCGTCGTTGACCGTGGATGCAGATTCTAAAGGTGACGAAGCCTGTTGCCAAAATAACAGTTGAGGTTTGGGCTGCCAGACAAAGACAAAAATTCCCAATAGGGTGATGGCAATCAAATAACGCATATTTCAACTCTGTTAACGTGGCTCACTCTATCGTAAGGCGGCTTTATTGAGATGGATAGTGGCATTTGCACGCAACTGTGATTGCAAAGCAATAAACTCTTCGCGCAATTCTTTTAATGCGATATCACGACTGGCTTCGTAGTGTACAGTGGGGTCGCTATAGCTTAAATGGCCATCAATACGTTCATCCGCAAAAATAATTTCATAAACAATCTCGCCTTGGTTTTGAGGGCTTCTAAACGGGGCTGATACCGTTCCTGCTTGTTGCATGAAAGCAACGGCGTGTAACCAGCTGCGTTTTTTATCACTGCGCTGTAACCAACCTAAGCTGCCAGGTACGGAAGCGTTTTTATCTTCAGCAATGGAGTATTTTTTTATTGCGGCAGAGAAATCCAAGCCTGCTTTTAGTTCAGCAACCACTTGGTCGGCTAATGCTTGGCTAGCAACGCGAATGTGTCGAGCTTTCACACGCTCAACAACTTCGAACTCATCTTGGTTATCTTGATAATATTGTTTGATTTTTTCTTCACTGATACTTTTTGCTTTCTCACGTAATGCAGGATTGTCATCGTGAACATCGGCGTGCAGCCCCATGCTTTCTAATAATCGAGTTTTGTGTTGTTCGTTTAAAAGTATTTGCTGTATGGCGGCGAAATCTTGTGCTGAAATATTTTTTTCTGCCCAAGCTAAAACCATGAGCGAACCAATGCGCTGTTTAACTTGGCTTTTTAAATAGTTTAAATCCGCGTTATGTATGGCGAGGCGGCCTTGTACATTTTGGCGATGATAAATATCCCACAAGGTTAATTCTTTGATGTCTGATGTTAAGTCTGCTGCAGAAAGATTGAGTGTCGCAACCACGGTTCTTTTTGCAGCCGCTTCTTGCTTTGGATTTGCGTTAATCATTAGCGCTGCTTTTAACGTCATTAACTCGGCTAATTTTTCTGTTGTGATGTCATGATTGAAACTGAACAAACTTTCGAGTCCTTTTGGTAGCGACTGTATTTTTTCAACCAGAGCCTTTTGATACGTTTTACGAATCAAGGCAGTCGCTCGGTCCTCTAACATCACATCATTGGCAAAGCCGACGCTGTTCGTTGTATTAAGAATATGGCTAGGCAATGTTTGGCGAGCATGCTGAGCTAATAATGCATCGTCAATGATACGCTGCATGGCTTGAGGAGGGGTAATAGGACGACTGGGATGATTATAAGCATGCCAAAACATTTCTACCGTATCTGCGCTTAATATTAAGTTGTCCATTGTCGCCGCAAGCTTGGGGTCTTTAATGTCGTATAAAACGTTTGCTTGAGTAAGATGAGAATAAAAAAAGAAAATAGAGCAAAAAATAACAATGATTTTTTTCATGAGCTGACCAAGGTGAGAATAGGCGGCCAAAATGGCCGCCGATAAATACGCAGTTGATAACTGCTAAGAAAAGAGCTTAGAAACGTTCAGCAGCATGATTCAGTACGTGAACCACCATAGCAATGGCGTGTGGGATAACCGTTGCGGCGACTTCAGAGCGATCAGCATCGCTGGTGCTACTTAATACAATACCACCTTGGCCATAAGAGATTGCGCCACCTTCCGTTAATAATGGGCGAATATCATTTTGACCTGCTGCGATGGGGGTAAAGCTGTTCATCGCCTCTGTTACGGCGGCATCATTGTTCATGTCTTTTGCATCGTAGTTATCTTCAACCCAAGACTCCCAACCTCCGTGATTATTGGCTGACGTTGTCCAGGTATGGTGTGGCTGCAATAAATCGGTTGTATGCAGAGCAAAGCCTAGTGTTTGCACGGTCGGCGTTTTAATGAACTCGTTGTACCAGTATTGCCCTAGATTATCGATAGGCTGAAAAGCGGCTTTTTCAAAATCTTCGTAGTGTGACTTGCTATTGTAACTGCCCACACTGTAATTTTGGGCCGTAATGCCATAGGAATTATATTCAGAATCTTCATTGCACCAGCGCCAGAAGCACCAGCCAGTCATGCCACCTTTGCCATCATCAAGGTGATCTCCGACTAACCACGTACCTAAAAGACGGTCTTCAACCCCTTTTACTGGAATTTGGCTGTAGTTGTAACCCGCAAGATCATTGCCGTGAACATCACCACCACGAGAGTGATTTTGGAAGTGCCACCACGCCGTATACGTAGCTACAAAACTACCAACACCAAAAACAGGAGCGTCAACACAATCACCGGTTACGGCACCACAAATAAACGTATCTTGGAAATCATCAACATCGCGAGCACCTTGCCCAAGTGCAGTAGCAAACTGTTCAAGGCTATAACCTGCGGCCTGTGCGGTCGCCGATAATTTGGCGAAATTAGTCGTTTCAGGGTGTGCTGCCATGTACGCAACCGCATCTTCAACAATGCGCTTGTGAGTCGGCTGGGTAAAAGCTTGAGATTGAACGCTGCCTAGCATTAAGCCAGCGCTCAGCGCCATAGTGAGTGTTTTATTCATCATGTGACCGCTTGTTTGAGGGTATATTATCGTTATTTTTAGCTCCCACTAATAGGTATACGAAATTAGTATGGCTAAAATAGTTTTTCTAGATTACTGACGAATTATGACATTGCAATGAAATAGTAAAACTTGGCTCAATTTGAAACAGAAGTTGAACGGTTAGTTAATAAAACGTAATGACAAAATGGCTCCTTAGAACCATTTTGCTGTTTTATTCAGTGGAGCGCTGCTTTTTTAAGGCCCGGCCTTGAACATGAAATAGGTGCTGCATCAATAAATCTTGATTATTTTCACCTAAATTTTGAAAATCGATACGAATGATATTGTTTTGATTACCCGTGCCAGCATCAACAACCTTGCCCGTCGTGACGATGGCAACATTTGATGGCTTAAGCTTTAACTGCAATAAAATGCTCTGATTTTCATCTAGACTTTCATCACTTTGAAAGGCGATACCACAAGCGCTTAAGTTTATCGGTTTTAGTTCTCCGTCATCGACAAAATTATGGGCTTTGGGGTTATTGCTGGTGGTTAAATTTATTTTTTGATTCAGTAGCTCGCAAATTTTAGCAAGTTGCGGGTGCTGACTTTTTAAATTCGAGATAGCAATACCAATTTCGCTCTCTATTTTTGCAAAATTCTCGCTTTCTTCATCGCGCTGACCTTGCACCCACGCCTGATATTCATCATCGCTAATGGTTTTAAAACTGACTTCAGCCTCATCGTCAATACGAAAAAATCGGCGGCGCTCATCAGACATTATCAATCCTTCTTTAATTATTCTTATTAATGTTTAAAAAATATCATTGCTATCGAGCTCAAAGTCTTCCGGCTTTGCGTTCAGAGCATCTTTAACGTTTTCTTCAGGTGTTTCCATTAAGGGTTTGTCATCATCGTCATTCTCTGTGGTCTGTAAAATAATCAGTTCTACGCGACGATTTCGAGCCCTTGCTTCTGCATTTGTATTTTCAACCAAAGGCCTAACATCGCCATGGCCGACAACCTGGAATCGCTCTTGGCCCATTTCGGGAGCGATAAACAATTCTTGCGCAAACGCAACGGCTCTAGCAGACGATAAACCCCAGTTTGAACGAAAGCGATTACCTGCAATTGGAATGTTATCGGTATGACCTTCCACAGAGATCCGACCGGGAATATCGACCAAAACCTCTCGTATTTTGTCAATGACAGGTAAGAAGCGATCTTCGATGTAATCGGAGCCGGAACGAAACGCGCCATTTTCACGAATACGGATGATGATTTTTTTACCTTGGGTTTCAACTTCAATTTTGCCACTGGAAATTTCTGCTTCTAAATCAGCCGCAATTTCAACCGCGGTTTCTTCTGCTTTCTTCTCCGCTTGTGCTTCTTTAGGGACAACAACCTCTCGTGTCTTTTGGCCTTCGTCGCCTTGGCGCTCTTGCTGCTGCGTCATTTCGTCTTGGCAGAGAACTTCTAAACTGCTTTTAGTGAGATCGCTGGTTTTTTGCCGAATTTCATTAATGGGCGTTGGCTCGGGTATAGAAGGGCTAAAGTGCTTTGCAATCACGCTGGTGCCTTTTGGTGGGTCGTCAGCGTTGATTTGAGTTTGTACCCCAAAAGCCATGCGCAGTTCACCGGCTAAACGCTTGAACTTCATCGCATCCATTTCGGCAAATGATAATAATAAAACGAAGAAACACATCAATAACGACATTAAATCGGCAAACGTCATTACCCATGCCGGAATACCCGCAGGGCATTCACAGACTTCTTCTTCCTCATCACTCATCCTTGATTACTCCGCTACCGCACGTTGTTTCTCTTT
>CAWVSY010000051.1:0-26763 GCA_963933055.1 uncultured Oleispira sp. | reverse complement strand
TATTGGCAAAGAATAACCGTCGGTTAGGGTTTCCATAAAGGCTACCAGAGCATCGACCTCTTCTGGAGTTAACTTCAAATCCCCTAACTCTTCATCATTCACGTTATCTAGAACTTCCGCTTGTGACCAGCGTTGTTCCGTTAACGGTTTTTTACTATCAAGATCTCTTTCGTTATAAAATTCGACAACTTCTTTTAAGTTATCAAACAAACCATTATGTAAGTAAGGCGCTGTTTTAGCGATATTACGCAGAGTCGCTACTTTAAACTTGCCTTTCTCTTCATGGGCATTATTGATATGAGGATTATTGGCTAGGCCATTATCAATATACGCTAAACCTTGTGGATTAAATAAGTCATCCATTTTATAAAAGGCTAAATTTTTATTCGCGGGCTGACCAAGGTTATCGTAGCTGTAATCGGTAAATAACGGCTGTGGATTTTCAGCGCTGATTTGGCTTGGGTGACAGGCGGCACAATTGCCTTTATCTTCCGCTTCAAATAATTCTAGCCCCCGTTTTTCTTGCGCTGTTAATTGCACTTTTCCCTGTAAATAATAATCATACTTTGAACTGAAGGTCGCAAATTCTGGCCCTTGTTCATACGCCACAATGGCCGCTGTAATCGCATTAAACGCCGCATCTGAATTCTGCCAAATGTTTGCGCCATAGAGCTGTTCAAATAACATTTTGTAATCTGAGTTTTTAACCTTCGCAACGACCTCTGCCATGGTTTTATTGCCCATTTCTAACGGGTTTAAGAAAGGACCTCCCGCTTGTTCTTGCAACGTTTTCGCACGACCATCATGAAAGAAGCCGCCCATCCATAACGATTCTTCTTTATTCCAAAATAAGTCGGGGTTAAATTTCACATATGAAATCGAAGGCGCATTACGGTTACCAAAAAGACGGGCATTGGCCCCCGCACTCACCACTTGCCCAGGGTCTGCAAAGAAGTTTTCACTTTGGTGACAGCTAGCGCAAGACTGGCCAATGGGAGAGGAAAGATTTTTATCCTGAAAGATGAGCTTACCCAAAGCGACTCTTAAGTTTGAGTCTGTGGTATCACTTTCAGGGGCTAACCCAGCAAAAGCAGATACACTAAATAAGGTGCAAAAAATCAAAAAAATACGATGAATCAACATAACCAAGCTCTAATAAATACGACTGGCGAACATTATAGCCCAGTTGTCATAAATTTAAATAGTAATGATTATCAGTAGTATTTTAAAAGCAGCAAAGTGTTCTATACTCTACGCACTCATTTAGTGCAAATTTGATAAGAAGGTTATGATAATCTTCTCATTTAATTTACTATAACGTTATTCCAATTCCAACAACGTTTTCGATTGCCTATTTCTACAACGTGACTCAACAAAGAATACCTTTATGGCTATTACCCGCCGCGATTTTTTAAATGGTGTAGCACTTACCATTGCCGCAGGCTTAACGCCGTTAAGCGCCATTCGCGCTAACCCTACGCAAAATTACCCGCCATTAAAAACGGGGATGCGAGGTAACCATCCGGGGTCTTTTGAGGCGGCGCATAAGTTGGCGCGTCAAGGCCATCGCTTTCCTATTGGCGGTCTTGGTGTTCAAGGCCAGTACGATTTGGTCGTTGTGGGTGGCGGTATCAGTGGTCTTTCCGCGGCGTGGTTTTATCGTCAGAAAAATCCGAATGCTAAAATTCTGATTCTTGATAACCATGATGATTTCGGCGGCCATGCTAAGCGTAACGAGTTTAAAGTAAACGGTGATACGTTGCTGAGCTACGGTGGCAGTGAGTCTTTCCAGTCGCCTGATATGCTTTTTAGTGAGCAAGTAAATGCTTTGATGGGTGACCTTGGTATCGAGACGGAAAAATTTAAGCGTTATTTCGATCGAGAGTTCTATTTTAAGCAAGGCTTAAGCCGCGGTACGTTCTTTGATAAAGCGCACTTTGGTATTGATAAAGTAGTGGGTGGTAGTCCTGAAATGGGGATTGCTGACGAGCTGCGTCCCGACTTATTAAATAGCCGACCATTAGAAGAATATCTAAACGATTTTCCGTTGCCAGAATCTGACCGCAAAGCTCTGATCACTCTGCACTTGAATCCTCCTAATTATTTAGCCGATATGCCTTACGATGAGAAAATCGATTATTTATGGGGCATTAGTTATTACACCTTTTTGAAAGATGTTGTTGGCCTGAGTGATACGGCGTTATTGTATTTCCGTTCGATGAGTAATGAGTTTTACGGTTATGGCATTGATTCCATTGCCGCATTGGATGCTCAGCAAGTGCGCTACCCAGGTTTTGATGCCATGGGGCTGCCAGAGCCAAGCGAAGAGGTGAAAGCGGAATTAGACGATCCTTATATTTATCACTTCCCGGATGGTAATGCTTCGGTTGCGCGCTTATTGGTACGTGGTTTAATTCCTGGTGTTGCTCCTGGCAATACGATGGAAGATGTTGTGATGGCTAAGTTTGATTACGACAAGCTTGATGTTGCCAGTAATAATGTACAGTTGCGTTTAAATAGCACCGTGGTTCGCGTCGATAATCCTAATGGCCCAGTTGATGTAGGCTATCTTGAAGAGGGTGTATTACGCAGAGTTCAGGGCCGTCATTGCATCATGGCTTGTTATAACATGATGATTCCATCCATCGTTCCTTCGTTGCCTGCGGCTCAGAAAGAAGCCTTAACGCGTAACGTTAAAGCGCCTTTGGTCTACGTGAAAGTTGTTTTGAAAAACTGGCAGGCCTTTAAGAAGCAAGGCATCCACATGGTATACAGCCCGACTGCGCCTTACAGTTTGGTTAAGCTTGATTACTCGGTCAGCATGGGTGATTACAAGCATACGTCGGGGCCAGATAAGCCGATTGTAGTACATATGGTGCAAGTACCAACGGCGGCGAATACCGGCTTGGATGTTCGTCAGCAATTGCGTATGGGCCGTGCCGAGTTATTGGGTCGCTCATTTGACGATATGGAAGCTGAAATTCGTACTCAGCTAGCCGCTGTTATGAATGTTTCTGACGCAGAACTTGAGTCTCTCATCGAAGCGATCACCATTAACCGTTGGTCTCATGGTTATAGCTATGAAGAAACGAGTTTGTTTGATGATGAAGATTACACGGCGGTTACTATTGATACCGCACGTCAGCGTCACGGTAATATTGCTATTGCTAACTCAGATGCAGGCTGGAGTCCTTATATGCATGCCGCGATTGATGAAGCATGGCGTGCCGTGAACGAACTCAGCGGTAAGGAGAGCTAAATCATGTTAAAAACAACTATTTTTATTGCTGCCACAGTGCTGGCAGGTCAGGCTTTTGCTGCGTCTCAAGAATTGATTGAACGCGGTAAATACATGGCTCAAGCCAGTGATTGTATTGCCTGTCATACAAAACCAGGCGGCCAGCCTTTTGCGGGCGGTTTAGCTATGTCGACCCCTTTGGGTGATATTTACACGACCAATATTACTCCTGATGCTGAAACGGGCATCGGTAGTTATAGTTTGGAAGAATTCTCTGAAGCATTACGCGAAGGTGAGTCTCCTAAAGGTCGTTTGTACCCTGCTATGCCGTATACCGCTTATGCGAAATTAACCGATGACGACATCGCGGCGCTTTATGCTTACTTTCAAGAAGGGGTTAAGCCCGTTCACCAGCAAAACCTAGATTCTGATATTCCATGGCCATTAAGCATGCGCTGGCCACTTTCAATCTGGCAAGGTCTGTTCATGGAATCAGGGGTCTATGAAACGAATCCTGAGCAAGATGAACAATGGAACCGAGGCGCTTATTTGGTTCAAGGTGCTGGTCACTGTGGTGCTTGCCATACGCCTCGTGGCATTGGTTTCCAAGAGAAAGCAATGACTGAGAAAGGCAGTGAATTCTTAAGCGGTACTGAGCTTGATAATTGGTGGGTTACTAGCCTACGTGGCGACTGGAAAACCGGTATTGGCGCATTGTCTGTTGAAGAGATTGCTTCTTTACTGAAAACCGGTAAAGGCGGCCAAATAAGTGTATCGGGTTCGATGGCAGAAGTTGTTAGCCATAGCACGCAGCATTTAACCGATGATGATTTAACCGCGATGGCGGTTTATTTAAAATCATTGTCACCTGCAATCGACAGTATCGCGACGAATGTTAATGCGCCGGTACACAATGGCGCTGAACTTTATGGTGAATATTGCTCGACTTGCCACGGCAATGACGGTGCTGGCTATTTGGGAGTTATCCCTTCGCTGTCTGGCAACGCGACGATTAATGCAGAAAAACCTTACTCTGCAATACGCGTTATTCTTCACGGTGCGATAAGCCCTGAAAGCGGTCCTGACCAAACTATTCGTCGGATGCCTGCTTATCAATGGCAGCTAAGCGATAAACAAGTGGCTGAGCTTATGACCTTCATGCGCAGCCGTTGGGGTAATGATGCTAAGGCAATCAGCGCAGACGTGGTGAAAGAACTGCGTTAAAGCACGACCCAATATTACCGACGCCCTATTGCAATGATGGGCGTCGGTATTTAAGAAATTGGTCATAAAGGTTGGTATGTATGCTTTCACGTTTAACATTAGTTGCTTTGTTACTGGCTTTAGGCACGAATTTTTCTAGTGCGTCACAAGATGCTGTCTCTTTTTATCCTGAAAAAGCGTTTCAGCAAGATTTCTATGTTCAAAGCAATTTAGAATTTACGCTGTTGCATGAATTAGCCCATGCGGTAATTGATTTGAATAATATTCCTGTTTTGGGTGGGCAAGAGCAAGCGGCTGATCAAATCGCATTAATGCTGTTAATTATGGCTGATGATTCTAATAAAAAAGGGATCAATCCTGATGTATTGAATAAACTTCTGGCGATATCAGGACAATGGATGCTGCTGTGGCAGGAGGAAAAAAGAAACAGTAAACCTGTTTATTGGGATACTCATCCTCTGGCTATTCAGCGATTTTATGAGGTTACGTGTCTCGCTTATGGCTCCAACCCTGACAAATTAGAATTTCTAAGAAAAGAGTCAATGCTTCCGGTCGAAAGGGCTTGGGACTGCGACATTGAATTTGATAAAACGCGTGAAGCTTTGGCCTGGTTAATTGCTAACGTTACGGATTATAAATTTAATGAATCTTGGGATCTGGTAAAGGTAAAAGACAGCGCAGGCCTTTTTTCAGGGCGCATCAACGTGGTTTGGATTGAACCTAGTGGCCAAGAAAAAAAACGAATTTATGCTAGGTTGAAATCATTTACTAACTTGGCGAAAGTGCTTAAACGCATTAATAACTTACTTAATCTAAAAACCGATATTACTATTTATATGGAGCCTTTTTGCAGAGGAGCTGATGCTTGGTGGGATAGCAATAAAAATAGCATTACAGTTTGCTATGATTTGATCAAAGAATTTGAAAATAATTCTTTATTATTGCCAAACTTAGTTAAACAGCTTAAGTCTGAGCAGTAACAATCATCGAGTAACAATTATTTTATTCGTGCCTGTTTATCTTATGTCGATTTCGACAGCAGCAGGCCACGCTTAATGTAATCTTCTAACCATACATTGTATGAGCCATTGATTAATTCACACGAAATTCTTAAATATTTACCAGCCTCATTTTGCACATTTAAACTCAGATCAATAATTTTTTGTTGGCAGGCCTTTTTGTCTCTGCCAAGCACTAATAAAATCCGAGGTTTCAGTTTATTCTTTTCATCTGTTTCAATAACAATTCCAACTTCTCCGGTATTTAATTCAATGATCGCACCTGGTGGATAAATGCCAATACATTTAATAAATTCTAACGCCAGCTCTGCATCGAATTGCGTGCCTCTGCACTTATAAATAATGTCCAGTGCTTCCATTGAAGCCCTGCCTTTATCGTAACAGCGACTGCTGGTTATGGCATCGTAAGCATCAACAATTGAGATCACTTTAGCAAAGTAGGGAATTTGGCTATCGGTGAGTTTTCGAGGATACCCTTGCCCGTCCATGCGCTCGTGATGACTATGAGCAATATCAATAACGTAATGATCTCTTTTAGGCATCGACATCAGAAGATTGCGACCAAAGACGGTGTGTTGCTTCATGATGCTAAACTCTTCATCTGTAAAGCGCCCTTCTTTATTGAGTACCTCAATTGGGATTTTGGCTTTGCCTACGTCGTGTAATAAACCTCCTAAGGCAATTTTCTTAATGTCTGTTTCGTCATGACCAAGATGTCTTGCAAAAGTTGCTGAAAGGATGCTCACATTCAATGAATGCTCGGCGGTATATTCATCTTTATCTTTAATTTTGGTTAGCCACGCCAAAGCATCTTTATTCTGTAGAATGCCATCAACAATGTGATTAACGGTTTCGCGCGCTTCATTCATATCGATCATGCGACCAATGCGAATGCCACTCATAATATTGTTAACCGTTCCTTTAGCTGAGCTGTACGCGGCTTTCGCTGCGGGTAGTGCTTTTTCGGTTGAGATTTTATTAATGTAAGATATTTTCTTTTTGCCTTGCGGCGACTTATTCACTAACGTCTGGTTATTTTGGTTTATAGGCCGATTACTTGTAGTGAAGCGTGAAAACAAGCTTTTTTTAGGCTTAGTCGTCTTGGTAGCAGCATGGGCCGTGTGCTCTACTTGAATTTTAGTGCGGCCTTCGATGTAGACAAATTTACATTGTGCAGTTAAAGCATCAATAACCTCATTATCATCAATAATGAAGCCTTGCATTAGGAAGTCTGTTTCAGTCCAAGGTCGATCTAAGCGAATAACATGCATACCCAGCTGCAATTCACTAACAGGAATCATAATCTCTGAATATTCAATGGTCATTCGACCATCAACCTTGATACTTCTTTCGTCTTCATTGCTTACCTAAATCGATTCTTGCTACTTAAAAACTCCGTCCTGTTAATTAAATATAGTAAAAGATATTTGAATATCCATTAGCGATGGCGAAAGATATTGGTCTGTGATTATAGTTTTTGAGCCAAATAGATTGTATGTTTACTGCCTTTTCCTTTGTGCGCTCTAACCGTTTTTGTATCTACTTTGAATTTGGCTTTTTTTAGCTGGGTAGTGAACTTAGGGTCATGATACGCCGACCAGACTGCAAGCATGCCTTTTGATGTGAGCGTTTTACGAATCGCAGCCAAACTTTCTAGCGAATATAAGTTGTTATTATCGCCATGAGTGAAGCCTTCTGGGCCGTTATCAACATCTAATAAGATGGCATCAAATTCAGGTCGTTTTTCTTTGCCTGGGCTAGGTTTGAACAGTTCTGCAACATCACCCACATGCACAACGACTCGTTTATTATCTAAAGGGCGTCCTGCGCACTCCCCTAGCGGGCCTTTGTTCCATTCAATGACATCTGGCACTAATTCAGCAACAACAACGGTTGAGCTGTCTGTAGTTGCATCTAATGCGGCAGCTAAGGTAAACCCCATTCCCATTCCACCGACTAAAACTTTAGCATTCTGGGTATGTTTGATGTGCGCACAGCCTAAATCAGACAAGGCAAGTTCAGAACTGTGCATGCGGCTATTCATGAGCTCACCACGAACACCTTTTAGATGAATTGAAAACTCTTTATCACGTTGAGTTAATTCTAGTTCACCGCCATTATTCGGAATTTTGGCTATGCCTAAGTGCGTCCAAGGAATCATGATGTGTCCAATAAAGAAAGGGGAAGATAAGCGTTGCGATTAATAAAAAGATATTAACATAAACACTGATCACTGCTCTAATGGAAACTGCAGTGCGAACTTGGTGCCCTTGCCTTTAACACTGGATACGCTTATTTTTCCGTTGTATTTATTAACGATGCTGTAGGAGATTGAAAGCCCCATTCCGGTGCCTTCACCGACCGCTTTACTGGTATAGAATGGATCAAAAATCAATGAGAGTTTGTCTTCAGCAATGCCACAGCCATTATCGGTGATATAAATAATCAAATTTTGATCATCACTTTCGGTATGCAGTTGAATAATGCCACCGGGGTCTTCTGGCATGGCTTGCACGGCATTCATAATGATATTTAAAAACACTTGCCCAAGCTGATTTCGATTACACTGGATGCCTGTTTTGTTAGCATTGAGTTTTTTGACGATGCGAATATGACTTTTAATTTCATTTTTTAATAATAATAGCGTCGATTCTACGACTTCATGAACATCGACTTTGTGCTCAGTTTCGGTATCTGGATGACTGAAGGTTTTCATATTTCTCACAATTTCAACAACCCTAGAAATTCCTTCTTTGGTAGAGTCGAGCAGACTTAATGAATCTGAAATAATAAATTCAAGATCTTCTTCCTCTTCATACTCTTTAATACGACTTAATATTTCTTCAGCATCGCTATTTTCAGCCTGCAATGCTTGTATATACAATTTATAATCTTTAATTAAAATATGAAATGCTTCGTTATATTCACCAAGAACATTGACGTTATTGAGTACAAAGCTGATGGGGTTATTAATTTCGTGAGCAATCCCTGCAGATAGCATCCCTAAAGAAGCCATTTTTTCAGAAGCAATTAATTTAACTTGAGCTTGTTTAAGCTGAGCCAATGATTTGGACAATGCTCGCTCGCTTTTTCTTCTCGATTCAACCTCATGCCTAAGTGCAATTTTTTCTTCATCGAGCTTTGAAACCGTTTCTATGAGTTTTTCTGTGCGGCTCAAAACCCTTTTTTCAAGATCTTTATTCAAGCTATCTAGATTTTGAATGGATTCGGTGGTTTTTCGCATCATGCGATTCATGGCTATTTGTAATTGCCCCAATTCATCTCTCGGATTATTGGCAATATTGATGGGGGTGTATTCAGGATTATCGGTATCAATAGACTCAGCATGGTATGCAAGCTTACCTAATGGCCGAGTTAATAGTCGGTTAAAAATCACGGTTACGAGTATCAGCAGTGCAGCTGTTTTAATGATCGCATTGATCATTAATATGTATAATCCAGACTTAATTTGATCAACCACGACGGTGGTATTTGAATAGATTTTTACTTTGCCAATTTCATGCAATACATTGGTATCTGAATAGCTCAGCGGAAACTCATGCCAAAATGTATCGATATTATCAATTTCTGTCACTTCGTTTTTATTACTGGAGAACATAGGTTCAGGCTCTTCAGATATGCTAACTTCAATTCCTGTAATAAAAGGCAATCGCATCATACTTTCAGCGGTAATACTCAGCTGTGCATAATTATAATTCCACATGTCAGCCGCTAAGATGTCATGAAACGTTTCTCCAGAAGCTATCAGCATGTCGCGAACCGCATCTTTAGTACTGAAATACTCGCTGATAACATGGGCCGCGGTCACACCCAGCGTCACTATAAAATATATCGATAAGACGCTTCTGAGTAATCGTCTTGAAATCGAATTTTCGACCGACTTAAAGTAACGCTTGAATATATTGTTCATGGCACCTAAAGACTTTCTGCAAAGTATTAAAAGCTTAGCAGTAGATCCAATTATTAACGAATTTTAAGCGCATAACAAAAGTACGAAATTGTATTCTCTTTATGTGTTTTCATGGTTAACATCATATTCGATCAAAAACTTACTAACATCGTTAAAGCTTAAAGGTTTAGAACAATAAAATCCTTGCAAAATATCACAGCCAAGATCTTTGAGTGTTATTTTTTGGCTTTTATTTTCTATGCCTTCTGCAACGACTGACATACCAAGCGTTTCTGCTAGTCCAATAATCATTTTCACCATTTCCATGCCGCTTTTGCTCAAATCCATGTTATTGATAAAGCTACGGTCAATTTTTAAGGTGGAAACAGGGAACTCATGCAATCTTGCTAAAGAAGAATAGCCAGTACCAAAATCATCAACACAAATTTTAATACCTAGGTCTTTGATTTTATTGAGTTGAATTAATGAAATCCCTGTTTCATCGAGCAAGCAGCCTTCCGTAATTTCAAATTTAATATTATTAGCAGGCAAATCCAGCTGTTTTAACAATGTCGATACAGAATCTACAAAATTACTATCAAGTAATTGGTGGGTAGATACGTTGATATTCATGATTAGGTTATCATTATTCGTTAATTTTTTTAAAGCAATCAAGTCATTACAACTTTTTTCAAATACAAAATGCCCTAATTTTTTTATCAACCCAATCTCTTCAGATATTGGAATGAATATTTCAGGAGAAATAAACCCACCATCAGTCTTCCATCGCACCAATGCCTCAAAACCGACAACATCACTAGTCTTAGCATCAATGAGCGGCTGATAAAAAACATCTAATTCGTTCCCTTTTAAGGCTTGATGCAAACTTGCCTCTAGCTCAAAACGTTTTTTATGAAATTCTGATTTTCTTTATCAAAATTAATATAACTTTTACTAATATCTTTCTTCGCTTGTAAAAAAGCCGCATCAGCATCACGTAATATTTCGTTGGGCTCCGTATAACTATTCTGACTGCTTGCAATACCAATAGAAGCATAAAGATATAATTCAAATCCTTGCACATGAAAAGGATTTATTATTTTCTCCAATAACTTTCTGCACAACTTGTTTTGTTCCTCGTCACTAATTACTTCTGACAAAACAATAACAAACTCATCGCCACTAAAACGAAACAACTCTCCCTGAACATCCAATACTTCATTAAACTTCGACGCTGTCAACTTTAATACTTCGTCACCAACAGCATGACCGTAGGTATCATTAATAATTTTAAAACGACTCAAACCAATAAAAAGAAGAGTATATTTAAAGTTGGACCCAGGTTTTTTTGATTTTTCAAAATTGTTCTTTAGAACCTCAGACAAGCAATTTTTATTAGGCAACGATGTTAATTCATCATGTAAAAAATCAAATTTAAGCTTATCTTGTATACAACGCAGCTCTTGTTTTTGCTCACGTAAATTCTTTACAAAAGCCACCGTTTTATTAAGTGTTTTTTCAAGATCTTAGAAATCAAGGGGTTTTGTTAGAAAATCAAATGCGCCTCTATTCATCGCGGTACGAATATTATTTAAATCACCATAAGCAGAAACAACCACAGACCGCATGGTTTCATCAATAGTCACCACTTTACTTAATAGCGACAATCCGTCCATTTCAGGCATATTAATATCCGTTAACATGACATCAAAAGGGCCTTGTTCTTTCATCTTTTTTAATGCGTCTATGCCATTGAAAGCGAATACAAAGCCAATTTCTTTTCTTTTGATTTGTCGTCTAAACTTTTGCGTGATCAGTCGTTCAACATCCGCTTCATCATCAACAACAAGGACTAAAACAATATTATCTTGTGATATTTCTTCATTACAGTCGGATTCATTAACTAAGCTGTCATTACTTACATTAGTGTCATTTAATTGACTATTCATATTGTCAAATTTATTCTCTATGTTCATAAATCATTCTCAATTAATTAAATCACCTAACTTACTCATCTCATCAATTTAAGAGATCCAGCGTTGCTAGGCTAAAAATTTATTAATTTTCTTCAATTATTAGCTATTAATCGTGTCGAACTTTTTATTGCATTGAAAAATTTGATGATTTTAACAATAAGCAATTTATTTTTAATCTTAGTACATATTCTAGGAGGTTAAAGTAAAGGCAATGTTATTTTTAATTCAAAGTAGTTGAAAGGTTCACTCTGCAAAGATAACTTTCCTTTATGCTCGGTAATGATTATTTCGTAACTTATTGATAAACCTAGACCTGTTCCTTCCCCTGGCTGTTTAGTCGTAAAAAAATGATTTAGCACTTTATCCTGAATTTCTTTTTCAACCCCAATACCATTGTCTTTAATCAATATACTAATTTCATTATTTCCATCATTTTCACTACTGATCACAAGTTCTGGCTGATAATCGTGATCAGGATTTTTTCTGCATTCCAATTCCTGGCGTTTACAAATTGAAAAAATAGAGTTGTCGATGACATTAATAAAAACTCGAGTTAAGTTCGATAAACTGCCTAAGATTTTATCATGATCTGCCATTAGCTTTAGCTTGATGCAATCAGGGTCTATGACATTACTGAAAGAATATCGATTGGCTTTTTTCACATAAAAAACAGACTGTTGTATAATTTCATGAACATGGCACTTATCCAGGTGTGAATTATCATTATTTTGATTCATTTGTAAAAATATGTCTTGTAATACTTTATCTGCTCGCAAGGTATTTTGAACAACCAATAGCGAATTTTCTTTAATGTCATCACATAAATCTAATGCCTCTTCCATTTCTAATGATATTTCATTTTTGGTTAATTCTTTTTTCAAATCATCGGATAATTCTTCATTAATTTTTGAAAAGTTCAAAATAAAATTCATTGGATTACGTAATTCATGGGTAATACCTGCCAACATCATCCCCAGCGAAGCCATGCGATCCTGGGCAAGAATATTAGATTGAATCAATTTCAAATCTTTCTTTTGCCGATCTACTTTAGATTCTAATTCTTTTGAATAACGTTCTAATTTGTTGACTAATTCACTATTTATTTTTGATAATGCTTTTAATTTCCGATTAGTACCTAATAAATAAAATATAAATAATAACAACAACAATGAAGCAACAATAACAATAACGACTAACTCTTGAGCATAAACTTCGAACAACGCAGACAAGGTAAGCTTTTCGTATTTATCATAAGGAGGAAATCTCAAAGATTTAAGGACATCATGAACATCATTATAGTCACCTGGGAGTGTCCAAGCGCTATAACCTGCAGTAGTAGCAATGGCTGAATCATGAGGTAAATTGAGTAAAGTAACGGCAATATCTTTGGCTATTTCACTATGAGAATTATGGGCATTATGGCTTTGTGCTAATGCCCATTCGGGATACAAAGGCGTGCTGGTCAGCAGTGAAAACGTCCCATGTTGTTGAGGTTTGAATACTTTTAATTGTTTATAAATATCAGGAGAAGTGCTTTCTAACTTTTCTAACGTTCCCGTTCTAACGACTCCTATGTCAATATCACCATTGGCGACAGCTTTTGCTATTTTCTTATGGGTACCTAGAAAACTAACCTGTTTCATATCAGAATCAAGATTTATTTCATTATCTAATAACCATTTCTTTGCAATTAACCAGCCACCAAAGCCGTGTTCAGCAATACCTGCAATGGTTTTATTTTTTAAGTCATTAAAGTCTGTAATTTCACTGTTTTTTGGTAATAAAATAGTGCTACCAAAAACATTGTAACCGCCTTTTTTTACCATGGTTAAAATACGAGAAACACCTAATTCAAACTCTAATTGCACATAAACAGCCGGTTGAGTAATAATGAAATCTGCATCTTCAATGACTTTTTGTTTCAGCCCGTCAATATCTTTAATGGGAATGATGGTTAGATTAAATTGGTATTGCGGTAATTTCTCTTGCAAATAGTCCATGGTGAGCTGCCAATTCTCTTTCACAACAATAGGGTCATGAATGGCACTCACTACAAACTCAATGTTCTCTTTGCTTGCTTTTTCGGCAAATGACGGTGTAATGAAAAATAAACTGAACGCTAGAAAAATGGCTAAGGAAGCCCATAAATGGGCATTCGGTGTAATGTTTTTATACATGTCATTTTTACCAACGTATCCATACAAAAATTTTAGCGTACTGTGATAATGCGAGAAGACTAACGCCTTTTTAATAAACAAATCGCCTTAAATAAAAGCTTAGCAGTAGACCTAAAAATTAACGAATTTTAAGTTCGTTCAATAATGTTCTGATCCATAAATGCAATGGATCTTGGCTAGAGCGAGTATGCCAAGCGGCAATCACATCAAACCCTGGTGGGTATTCGGTTAAATGCACCTGCTGAAGTCTCTCATCGGGCAGCAGTCGCGATGGCAAAAATGCTAGGGTATCAGTTTCTGCTACACATTCTGCCGCGGCGGCAAACGAAGGGACTGATAATACAACGTTGCGCTGTAATCCTTTTTGTTCGAACCAATCATCCGCCATGCCGCGTAAATCGCCACGAGAAGGCGATACGACAATATGATCAAACGAGACAATTTCTTTTGGTGACATGCCTTGTGGTGACATTTCTGTTGCCAGTAATATTTTATTTTCTGCGCTGACTAAATGCCTTCCTTTGGCTGAAACACAGACATAATATTCATGATAAAGCAGTATTGATGGACAGTTATTGGGTACGAAATTAGGCGTACTAAATACCAAGTCAATTTGCCCTGTTAATAATTGTTCGCCCATTTGATCGATTTCTAGCTTATGCACAATCACTTTTAATTTAGGCGCTTGTTGGCGCAGCAGCTTTAAAAGTTTGGGCAAGACCGCTCGCTGTTCAAAGTCCGTCGCACTGATGTTGAAGATGCCCTCAGCAGCGGCAGGTTCAAAAGATTTGCTCTCTAATAATGCTTCAACATCATTAAGCACTTTATCTAATCGTGGGGATAAGCGTTCGGCAACGGGAGTCGGAATAATGCCATTGCTGGTACGTACAAATAAGCGATCATCGAATATGTCGCGTAGGCGCTTTAATTGTTCACTCACAGTTTGCTGGCTAACGCCCAATTGCTCAGCGACTCGCGAGACATTGCGTTCACGTAATAGAGATCGCAGTACGCGTAATTGCTTAAGTTCTAACTTGCCTAGCCGACTTGATGTGCTCATGTTGATACACTCATATAGAAAAACCTGTATCTCTTACAATAGTTACTTGATTTTACTTGTATCCAATACACCCTACCATAGCCACTAATAACTTATTAAACACTTAATTCAAGATTTAGGTATTCGATTATGACAGCCGTAGAGACATTAATATCAACCGATCCAAGTAATGGCGAAGCGGTAGGCTCTGTTGTTATTACTAGCCCAGCCGCTTTAACAGAGAAAGTTAAATTAGCCGCTCAAGCCCAAATAAGCTGGGGACAGCGCCCTCTTCATGAACGCAGCAGCTTGGTTCAACAAGCGTATGCCGCTTTGGAAGAAGCAGAAGAAAGCCTTGCTCTGTTGATTAGCCGCGAGATGGGGAAAGATACTCGCCGCGCAGGCTATGAAGCGAGTGGCACCTTGCACGGAGGTCGCTATTTGGCGGCGGAATCGGCTAAAGCATTCACCCACCAGCGCTTATCCGGTAATAGTGAAATTCAATATCGCCCATTGGGTATTGTCGGCGTAATTTCACCTTGGAATTATCCTTTAGCCATGGCGAACAATTTACTGGTACCTGCGTTAATTGCGGGCAATAGCGTGATTTTAAAACCGTCGGAAGAAACGCCTTTGGTAGCGGATTTGTTGGTTAAAATTCTCAACGAAACCTTGCCAGAAGGTGTATTACAGATCGCTCATGGCGGCGGTGATGTTGGTGAAGCTTTAGTGAAATCGAACATTAATATGATTGCTTTTACCGGTTCTTTGCAAACCGGTCGCAACATCATGGCGAATGCTGCACCTCAGCTTAAACGCTTAGTGATGGAATTGGGTGGTAATGATCCGATGATCGTTTTAGAGGATGCTGATATTTTTGCCGCGGCGCAGTTTGCCGTGGCTTCAAGCTTCGAAAACGCAGGGCAGATGTGTACCTCGACTGAACGCGTCTATGTGGATGCAAAAATTGCCGATCAGTTCGAGCAGGCCGTTGTTAGCATTGCCTCGCAATATAAAGTCGGTAGCTGGCGCGATAGCCGCGTAAACATTGGCCCATTGGTGAATAAGAAACAACATGCAAAAGTAGTTAGCCATATTGAAGATGCCCTTGAGAAAGGCGCACACCTACTCTTTGGTGATAAAAAACCCTTGGCCCCGTTTATTCAACCCACGGTGATTAGTAATATTAATCCGAGCATGAAAATCGAAAGTGAAGAAACCTTTGGCCCTGTTGTTGCCATTGATCGCTTCGCTTCTGTCGACGATGCCATCGCTCGTGCGAATGACAGCATCTACGGTTTAGGCGCCGTCGTATTTGGTAAAGCCGATGCCAAAAAAGTCGCGCAACAATTACAAGCGGGCATGATTGGCATTAACCAAGGTGTCGGTGCTGGCGGTGATGCGCCTTGGGTTGGAGCAAAGCAAAGTGGTTTTGGTTATCACGGTTCAGTTGAAGGCCATCGTCAATTTTCTCAAGTTACTGTGATTAATCACTAATAGGAGCCTGCCCATGAATTCAATAATGAACGCTGTAATAAATAAAGAAGATTTTTATGTGGTCGCCCGCGAAGCAGGTGCGGAAAATCCATCACTGCCAACGTGGGCTAACCACAATAGCAACCCTGCCCTGCTGGCTGATAAAGCGCCTTTAAAGGTATCACGCAAAGACATTCCAGAAGTGCCGGGTGCGTTTCAATTACTCAACGTTTTCACGGCGGAAGAATGTGAAGCGCTGATTAATATTACAGAAACTCTGGGTTATTTACCGGATGCTGCGGTCTCGCTTCCACGCGAAGTACGCCATAATCACAACTTAACGTGGGTTGTCGATGAGGCAACGGACCGTTTGATATGGCAACGCTGTGCCTCTTTGTTCAGCGATCCGGAAAATTTATTTGAAGGTCTTGAAGCCGTTGGCCTGAATGCTCGTTTTCGCTTTTATCGCTATGAAGAAGGCGATTATTTTAAATTTCATACCGATGGCGCCTGGCCTGGCAGCCGCGTCATCGACCGGCAGTTAATCGCTAATGCGTATCCTGATCGCTACAGTGAAATGACGTTCTTGATTTTATTAAGTGAAGATTTTGATGGCGGCGCTACTCGCTTTCGAGTTAACGCTGATGATCCTTACCAGCCTGTTGGCCGTCTTTCACCGATGAAAGATGTTGATATCCGCACCCCGGCAGGTTCGGTATTGTGCTTCCCTCACGGTATGCATCCACTGCATCGAGTGCACAGCTCGGTGCCGATTAGTCGAGGAACTAAATACATTATTCGCAGTGATGTGCTGTTTAAAAGTATGTGACTTTTAGTTATCAAAAACGATTAGCCATAAAGAGTTCTGCCAAGAAGCCGATAGCGTATGTGAACTTAGTTTTTTCACACTTCTTTCACCACTGCTATCGGCTCTGTTTATGGATATACCTAAATTTTCCAGCTACTCCCTGACCCAGCCTTATGCGGCTCAGCCTGCTACTACCCTGTCGACTAAGAATGTGAAAACCGACGACGGTGTGAAGTTAATGCCACCACAGCCGCCTTCTCTTACTCAGCTCTATCAGCCTAAACCGATTTATATTCAGCACTCTATTTCGAATACCACACAAAACAGCGAGCAAACTCAATACTTTGCTAACCAGTTAAACGATGAGGTCTCTAATAACCGTTTTAAAGGCTTAGGGGCTCGCTTTAATGAGCTATTAGATAAGCCGAATGAGCCTTATCAGCAAGAATTACGCCGCTACAGTTACCACTCACAAAATGGCCGCGCGGGTAATGTTGATTTCAGCGAGTTTGAGGTTTCTTCTAAAACGAAGACCCAAGCCTTCAACCTAGATTTAAAAACTAAAAGTGGCGCAACCATTCAATTTTCTATTGAAAGTTTTAAGGGCCATGGAAAAAATCAAGATACCTTAGTTTATGAATTTGAAGATTTTAGTGTTTATAGCGTGGGTCAAGGTGCCAGTTTTCGCAGTACAGAAATCAACTTTGAAGTAGAAGGCGATTTAACCAAAGAAGAAATTAAACAGTTAAAAGAGTTCAGTGAAAACTTAGAAGCGTTTTCTAATACGCTGTTTAATGATGCAAACCCTAGCTTGAAAGCACTCGATCTGGCTTCTTTTGATGTCATTAGCGAGCTGAATTTGAACAGCATGGGTGGCACCAGTAAACCATTAATACTGGAATATAAAAACAGTGACGAAGAGCGATTTATTGAAGTTAATTACGACGGTAATAAAGCGCAAATCGATCTCACTAAACTTGGGCAAATGGTGCATAGCGACCAAAGCAAAAAACAGGTTATCGAACACTATTTAGACATTTTGAGAGACAGTGCTGAGAAAGCTCAAGCCGACGATATTCAGGCACTATTGATGCTAGATGTCTTCGCCGCAGGCTTCGCCATGAATGACGATGAATTAGCACGCGCTAAGCAATTAGAACAAGATCGCACTACCGAATTGGTGGGCCCTGATGCGTCTGATGCAGAAAAGAGCAAAGACGCCCTACTGCCGATTCCTGATTTTAGTTTTCATTTCGTCAGTCATAAAGAAAGATACAATATTGCCGAGAAACCCGAAGAGTATTCAGGTTTTTCTCTCGAGCTATCCCTTCATACTAAACAGGAAACTGAAGGGCCGATTACCTCTACAACGCAGCAACAAGATTTTAAATTGGAAGGTGCTTATTACAAGCCACTAGGATTATTAGAAGCGCCTGATTTTGCAACTCAAACCTACCGCTATAACGAATTTAAGTATGACGTTTCAAATACTGTCACTACCGCGACAGGTAATCAGCAATTGCTCTCTGCCTCGTTAGAAAAAACTCATGATAATTTTGAATCGAGCAAAGACTATTATAAAGGCAAGTTAATTGATAATAAAACGGATGAGACAGGGCCGGAAGCTAAGCTACTCGACTTCACTGAACGCTTGGGTTTAGAAGCTGAGCTAACGCAAAAACAAATTTTGGATGAAGTTTTAATCAATCCTTTTGAGGATCACTAACTTAGAAGAACAAGATACTGGTTGCCTCTATCTAGCTCGTCAACTAAAATTGACAACATGAATATTCCAGATGTATCTCAAAATTTAAAAGCTCTGCTATTTAAACGTTATGAATGGTACGAGCAAGAACTCCTCGTTTCATTAGAAGCACAAGGTGATGTCAGCTTAACCAAGGCTCAAGCACGGGCACTGGCTGTATTAAATGGGCAAAGCAGCAGTATTTCAGCACTGGCCCGCAGCCTCAACATTTCTCGTCAAGCAGCTCATAAAACGGTGGTCCGCTTAATCGATCTTAATTGGATTAAGCTCGAAGACAGCGATAAAGGCAACGAGAAGATCATCCATTTTACGGAGCATGGCCAAAATATGCGGGCTAAAACGAAAGAGCATATGATACGCGTCGAGAATGATATTGCGAACTCGATTGGCGCTGAACGCTATGCGTTGCTGGTTGATATTTTGAATGCCGATTGGGACAGTATCGTAAAAAAAGAGTCTGCTTAGACTAGCTCATAAGCCGACTTAGCTTTCTTAATTGTCGCATACTGTAATAAACAGCCAATAGACCCAATGCATAATCACTGGCCGCTAGGCAGATAGCCGTCGCGGCAAAGCCTGAAGAATACTTCAATGTTTGTATCTTATTCATAAATCACCTCGGTACATCAGTCTAATTAATAAACACCTCTTGAACACTGTTCAAAATAGCTCTATTATTCTGAACAGTGTTTAGAATAATAGAGCTTAATTCATTTAAGTCAATAATTTTTAACAGTGTTCATAATTTAGAGAGTCAATATGGCAAGGCGTAAAGACCACACTCCAGAAGAATTGAAAGCTTGGGTAATCCGTTCTGTGTTAGAGTTTTTGCAGCGGCAACCTGCTCAAGAATTGAGTTTGCGTAAAGTTGCTAAGAGAGTTGATTATTCACCAGGCACCTTGATTAACCTTTTTGGAAGCTATGCCCATCTGCTTTTAGCGGTAAATGCAGCCACCTTAGATCAAATCAGTGGGCGTCTAAATAAGAACTTAGCCGCCTCTAATGAGCTGGACGCTGAACAGCAGCTGTTATTATTTGCTCAAGAGTATTTAGCATTTGCCAGACAGCATACTTTTCAATGGCGATTATTATTTGAACATAGGCTCGATGAAGATGTGCCCGACTGGCAGCAAAATCGCATTAATCAGCTGTTCGAGCTGATTGAAGTGCGCCTAATACAACTTTGCCCACACGCCAAGCCCGCTGAGCTTTTACAAGCCTCACGCACTATTTGGGCATCCGTTCATGGTATTTGTATGTTAGAAGTCGATAATAAGATTTTTGCAGCAGACAGCTCGAATGGACTATCGATTAATGGTGAAAGTATGATTCAATCCTTAATTAGCCATTATTTATCATCATGGAAAGTTTCCTCTAATACCAATACTACCTGTTAATAAGGATATTAAAAATGAGTCAGAACGGTCAATTTTCACTGCTTGGGAAACGACGATTCCTTCCCTATTTTTTAACTCAGGCACTGGGCGCATTTAACGACAATCTATATAAAAATGCGTTGTTATTATTAATCACTTTTGGTGGTATTAGTGCACAGAGTGATTCTGCCTTACTAACCAATTTAGCCGCAGGTTTGTTTATTCTGCCATTCTTTTTATTCTCTCCAATCGCCGGACAGATAGCCGATAAGCTAGAAAAATCTAAACTTATTCGCTGGGTAAAAGGATTAGAAGTCACCATTATGGCTTTGGCCGCTACGGCCATTTTAATGGGCAATATAGGCATGATGATGCTTCTGCTATTTCTTATGGGATTGCAGTCTGCCATTTTTGGTCCGGTAAAATTTGCTCTCTTACCACAGCAGCTTAACGATGAAGAGCTGGTTGGTGGTAATGCCTTGGTAGAAATGGGCACTTTTCTTGCCATTTTAATTGGTACGATTACCGCTGGTATTTTCTTCGATTTTGAGCAAGGCCAATACTGGATTGCCGGGGGTATCGTTTTATTTGCAATCTTGGGATTCTTATCCAGTTTGTATATTCCTAGAGCATCGGCCAATGATCCGCATTTAAAGATTAATTGGAATCCCTTCTCTGAAATGGTAAATACGCTTAAGCAAGCCAGAGAAAACCGTTCTGTTTATTTATCTATTATGGCCATCAGTTGGTTCTGGTTTATTGGTGCAAGTTATTTAACTCAATTTCCGAATTTTGCCCGCGACTATTTAGGCGGTTCTACTCAGGTTGTCACGTTATTATTAACGCTTTTTTCTTTAGGGGTAGCGATTGGTTCTTTATTATGTGAAAAATTATCTGGGCATAAAATCGAATTAGGCATCGTCCCTATTGGCTCTATTGGTATGAGTATTTTTGGTATTGATCTGTATTTTTCGGTATCGGGAATTCAAGTCGTTAACGATATGACAGCCATGGCGTTTATCCAGCAGGTTGAAAACTGGCGTTTAATGTTTGATATCGCCATGGTAAGTGCTTTTGGTGGTTTGTTTGTTGTGCCGCTGCAAGCATTGATTCAACATCGCAGTGAAGAAAAAAATCGCTCTCAAATCATTGCGGCCAACAATATGCTGAATGCTATTTTTATGGTGGCCAGTGCCGCTATTGGCATTTTAGCGTTAGTCGTGATTGAACTTTCTATTCCTGAATACTTTTTAGTATTAGCCTTGATGAACGTTGTTGTCGCGGTGTATGTATATTCACGAGTCCCTGAATTTGTATTGCGTTTTTTCATTTGGATGCTGGGGCATACGCTTTATCGTGTGCAGGACAAAGGGCTCGACAATATTCCAGAAACCGGCCCAGCCGTTTTAGTCTGTAACCATGTGAGTTTTGTCGATGCGATGTTAATTGCGGGATCTTATCATCGCCCTATTCGATTTGTTATGGATCGTAGCATTTCCGAAATGAAAGGATTAAAAACTTTTTTTAAAATTGCTAAAACCATTCCTATTTGTTCTCCTAAGGCCAATATTGAAGTGTATGAAAATGCCTTTAAACGCATTAAAGAAGAACTCGATAACGGTGAGCTAGTCTGTATTTTTCCTGAAGGGAAATTAACCACCGATGGCGAAGTGGATACCTTCAAATCGGGTATTGAACGTATTCTAAAAGAATCTCCTGTGCCTGTTGTTCCAATGGCCTTGGGGGGAATGTGGGGAAGTTTCTTCAGCCATAAAGATGGCCATGCGTTAACAACTCGTCCTCGACGTTTTTGGTCAAAAGTGACGTTAACAGCAGCCCCCTTCCAATCAGCAGAAACAGCGACGGCTCAATCCTTAGAGCATGATGTTAAAACGCTTTTAAGTGAACATTAATGATTAAGACTCCTTGGCTCTCGGTTGCGCTATTAATTCTATTAACGGCCATTGCCCCAACACTTTGGGGCACAACGTATATTATTACGACGGAGTTATTACCCGCTGATAGGCCTTTTATTGCGGCTTTTTTTCGGATTTTCCCGGCAGGTGTTATTCTTTTACTTATTAGCCGCCATCTTCCTAAGCGCCAAGAGTGGCTACGGATCATCATTCTCGCAATTTTAAATTTTGCGATCTTTCACGTGTTATTATTTATCGCAGCCTACCGCTTACCCGGCGGGCTAGCCGCGGTAGTGGGTGCTATTCAACCATTAATGATGATGTTTTTAATCTGGTTTGTGGATAACCGTAAGCCCGCTCATCTTGCATTAACCGCCAGTATTATTGGCGTTTTTGGCATGGCTGCGTTATTGCTATCTCCTAGCTCAACGTGGAATTTTATAGGTATTCTAGCCGCGTCAACAGGTGCGGTATTAATGACCTGTGGGATATTTTTAGCAAGCCGTTGGCGCACCGACATCCCACTATTAGCGTTCACGGGTTGGCAGCTTTTTATTGCTGGAATTTTGCTTGCACCTTTTGCATGGTTTTTAGATCCACACCTGTCCGAACTCACCACGAAAAACTTATTGGGTTATGGCTACCTTTCGTTATTTGGTACCACACTCGCGTATGTGCTTTGGTTTAATGGTATTGCTAAACTTTCTCCTGTGGCAATTTCTTCACTTGGGTTATTAAGCCCTATTTCAGCGGTCATTATTGGTTGGCTAGTGCTTGGACAAAGCATCACGGGTATTGCGCTAGTCGGTTTGATTGCGGTACTCGGCAGCGTTTTGACGGTTCAATGGGCATTGGTTCCCAAATAACTTATGCATAAATAGTAGGCATAATAGGTAACTTATAACTGACATTAATTCGTCATGAAATCAATTTAAGCTCAGGTTCTCATTTACCTTATTTTAAATGGAACCTAGGCTTTGTCATGAAAAAAAATCTGCTAATACCGACCTTACTTGTTAGCGCCCTGCTAACGGCTTGCGGCGCATCCGATTCAGACTCTAACTCGAATAGCGATAATAAACCCGCGGCGCAAAATGCTTCCCCAGAAAGCGCTTCACTCGAAGTTAGCAATATCCAAGTTGGGCCTAGACCCTATTTCTTAATTGATGACTTAGCCACAGACAATCAAAAAAGCCTCGCATTAAAGAGTAAACTTGAAAGTTGTTCTGAAATGCCTTTTAAGAAAACAGATTTTTCAATTGGTCATCGTGGGGCCGCAATGCAGTTCCCTGAGCATACTAAAGAGTCGTACGTAGCAGCCGCCCGAATGGGCGCAGGTATGATCGAGTGTGATGTCACTTTCACGAACGATAAAGAATTGGTCTGTCGCCATTCTCAGTGCGATTTACATACCACCACCAATATTTTAGCGACTAACTTAGCCGATAAGTGTTCCACCCCCTTCTCTCCAAGCGATGGCAACAATCCCGCTAGCGCGAAGTGTTGTACCAGTGACATTAGTCTAGCAGAATTTAAAACCTTAAAAGGCAAAATGGACGGTGCTAATACTTCAGCAACAACCGTTGCAGAATACTTAAAAGGCACCGCTGATTGGCGTACCGACGGTTACGCTAGTCGTGGAACCCTGATGACTCATAAAGAAAGCATTGAATTATTCAAACAGCTGAATGTAAAAATGACTCCAGAATTAAAATCGGCGGCTGTTGTAATGCCTTTTGATGGTTTTAGCCAACAAGATTACGCTCGTAAAATGATGTCGGAATATGAAGACGCGAACGTGCCGGCAAAGAACGTATTTCCTCAATCGTTTAATCGCGACGATGTTTTATTTTGGATTTCTGAAAATCCTACATTCGGTGAGCAAGCTGTCTTTTTGGATGAGCGTATGGACGATCCAAACTTTGTCGCCAGCGCTGAAGACATGAACAATTTATTTGCAAACGGGGTACGTTATGTTGCTCCACCACTATGGGCTTTAGTCGATTTAGACAGTGATCAGCAATTGATTGAATCTAACTATGCCATTTTAGCAAAAGCGGCTGGGTTAAAAATAATCACTTGGACACTGGAACGTTCAGGGCCATTAGAAAATCATGGTGGTTGGTATTATCAGACTATTCGCGAAGCAACCAATAGCGATTCTGATATGTTATTGCTATTAGACTTTTTGGCTCAAACAGTGAAAGTGGAAGGTGTGTTTTCAGATTGGGCGGGAACGGTGAGTTATTATGCAAGCTGCATGAATCTGAAATAACGCTCAAATACTCGAGAAAGCGAAAATAAAAAACCGTTATGTATTTATGCAAAATAAATACATAACGGTGTTTATTAATAATACAAAAGGCTAGTGATTAGCTATTAGTTATTAGGATTCACATACTGAGTATCGTTATTGCTCTCAGCACGCTCCCACATTTGCAAATAGGCTTCGGCAGAATTCATCACAGAATCATAGATACGCGCAGGCGTTTGCTCGCGAATATCTTGAATGTGATCAGCCACTAAACCGTAATGTGCTAGCCCTTCTTTATTCAAATCAAACGTTCGATTACCAGTCACCTGTTTATCAATTTCAATACCTTCTTCTGTCATAAACGGATAAAGCAGAGGATTCGTCGCCGCATCACTGCGCGCTGGCGCTTGATTACCAATGCCCCCCATGTCGGTAGAAAACGGCACCGCTTTTAAATAATCCGTATTTTCATACAATGCTAGATAGCGATCAATGCCCCCCTTCAAAGACGATGATGGGCTATTATAAGGCGCTAATATCCCTCCTTGAGTTGCAATGCCTTGCTGCACGGCATGAGGTGAGCCATCGGCTGCGGAGTTCAACCAGCTATGACCAGAGATCACTCCAGAATAATTACGCGCCTGTACAATTTCCATAACCGCATTGGCTGTTTTGGTCGACATATGGTCCATCTCAATGATCATCCCCATGTCGATCATGCGATTAACCAAGTAGATACCCAGATCGCTCAAACCATACTGATTACACAGAGGCTGGCTTTCATCGTAAACAGGGTTAAGACCAATCATATTTAAGATATCTTTAATCACAGGTACATCACCAATCAATGGGAAGCCCGATTTGAAATAGCGCCCACGCGTTTCAGCATCACAGGTTTCTGTTTCAAAGAAACGGCCTGTTGCTAGCCACTGGCCGACGTTAATAAAACCATCTTCTTGGCGAGCCCCTCCAAATTGGTTATCAAAACGGTGAGTTGGGTACAGGGTACGCACACCCGCGTTATAAACTTTCTGCAGCTGAGCTTCAATCGTCTCTTTAGTACAATGATCACGAATACCGCAATCAAAGAGTTCAGACGCTTCAATACCCATTAAAATTGCCATTTTACCATCAGCAATCACTTGGCGTGCTTCTGCTGGGGTACTAACCAAGCGGAAGAAGCCTTCACCTGGGCCACCTTGCTGAGCATCAATATACGCTTCCATTTCATTTAAACGCTGAATTTGAAGATCAATACTCTTAGACGTTTGACAGTTATTCGGGTTAATCCAGCTGGCTGGGTTTATGGTTTTTTGCACATTACATAAAACTTCGTTCTCTACTAACAGAGACACCATCATCTTCAAGCCACCTTTGTGCGCCCGCTCAACCCACTTGTAGTAATACTGCATGTGAGACAACGATTGGCGCGCTGGCCATTGCGGAAAATCAGGATAACCGCGAGTATCATAGCGATGATTTACATCATTAAACCCCATTAAGTTACCAATAAGATCCAAAGCGCCACTAGGCCCATGAATTTCTTTACTATCCCGTAATGCCGTTTCAATGCCCCAAGGGCTGAAAGGTTCGCCGTGTAAAAATTTTCCGCCCATAAATTCATAAGACGTTATATGCGTATGCGGATCAATCGCGCCACGTACTGGCAGATTCACATCGGATGTTTGCGATACCGATTCATCAACATTCAAATCAGCTTCTGGGAAAGGCTTACAATCATTTTGTGCCACCAGATTAAAACCCGTTTCGCTATTGGCATTGGTAGGATTCAAAATATCCAAGACATAAGCGCCACCATTAGCGTACCAACCAATACCCCCGTAGTTATGGCGTAATACTTTATTTAGTCCAATACCATGGAAGCTGTAACGATAGCTGCCATCATTTTGAAAGTGGCCACCTATACGCCACTGGGCAAATTTACCCGCATAACGACCCGCAGATACTTCATTGGGTAAATGGCTGGCTAAATAGCGCCCGTCTTGATCTGTCAGCATGTAATGAAAATACGAGGTTGGCTTAAAGTAAAAACGGGCAGCCCCCGCAGCAGACGTTGCTTTAAACTGATAGCTCAAACCATTATCAACCAAGCCTCCTTGATCAAAGCGATTCATGTATTTGCCATTCGCGGGGGACTGAATCGCATAACAGCCTTGTGCTAAATCGTGTACCGAATTCTGAGCGGTATTAATTTGAGCGGCTGAAGGGGATGGCGCAGCAGGCGCTGGTTTTTTTGACATAGCATGCACGTTGCCTGCCGCAGCAGATAATAATGCCATTGAAACCGCCATTGAGGCGAGTGGTGTCATCACGTTATGACGATACCGAATAGTAAACTTGCTGATCATGTTCAGTCCTTTTAATTATAATTGTCTACGGTAAGGAGCTCTGTAGGACTTATCGGCAAGGCTTATTAATAAGGCTTAAAGTAAGAATTTAGAGCTGTACTAATATTTAGACGAATACCGCGTTATTAGGTAGGTCAATAACTACAAAAACACCGTGCAAATCATAAAAAGGAATGAATATAAGAGAGGTTTAAAAATTGCGATTAAGCAATTTT
>CAWVSY010000050.1:0-26986 GCA_963933055.1 uncultured Oleispira sp. | reverse complement strand
AAGCCGCCACGTGGGCCACGAAGAGTCTTGTGAGTTGTTGTAGTAACAACATCAGCAATACCAACAGGAGATGGGTAAACGCCTGCAGCGATTAAGCCTGCAACGTGTGCCATATCAACGAACAAATAAGCACCCACCATATCGGCGATATCACGGAAACGCTGCCAATCAACAACACGGCTATACGCAGAGAAACCCGCAACGATCATTTTAGGCTTGTGTTCTTTCGCCAATGCTTCAACTTGATCGTAATCGATTTCGCCAGTGGCTGGATTCAAGCCATATTGAACGGCGTTATAGATACGACCAGAGAACGATACCGAAGCACCGTGAGTCAAGTGACCACCGTGAGCAAGGCTCATACCTAAAATGGTATCGCCTGGCTTACAAAGTGCCATGTAAACCGCACCGTTAGCTTGTGAGCCAGAGTGTGGCTGAACGTTAGCGAACTTAGCGCCAAACAATTCTTTGGCACGATCGATAGCAAGTTGCTCGATCACGTCAACGTGTTCACAACCACCGTAGTAACGCTTGCCAGGGTAACCTTCAGCGTACTTGTTCGTAAGCTGAGAGCCTTGGGCTTCAATTACACGAGGGCTAGTATAGTTTTCAGAAGCGATAAGCTCGATGTGGTGTTCTTGACGAGCGTCTTCAGCTTTCATTGCTTCCCATAAAACTGGGTCGAAGTCGGCAATATTCATATCACGGCTAAACATACGGAGATTCCTCGTATAAAGGGTTCGGATCTAGAGTCATTTATGGGCGGCATTCTACATCAAACAGAACGCTCTCGCACTTGAATAACTGTCAATAACACCATGACAGTTATTCATTTTCGCCTTCCAGAGATAAAAAGAGTAAAAATAGCTTAAAAGCTGATTGCTTGGTTAGTTTTTAGCGGGTAAAAAGTAAACATTTTCACCTATTGCTGAGCCTTCGTTTCGTTAAATATTGGTCGTGATTTTTTTGATGCGCTTTACAAGATTGCTTCTATCATAATCACTCATCGGTTGTGCTGCTTGCTGTTGCTTAATCATTTCCGTTTGGCTCAGTACAAAGTCACGCTGTTCCGTTGATTTTACTTGGGTCGCGAGTACGTGCAGGGAATCCAGTATTTTCATCGTCACGGCAATGTTATTTTCAGACTGCTCTCTTATTTGATCAAAAGCTGCGGTAGCAATTGCGGTAAACGTTAATGCTTTGCATACCAAGCGTAATGCCTCGTCGTCATCGTGTATATTATGCTGAGGAAATTCTTTATCCGTTAAATTACAAAGCACGGCGCTTAATTTATCGATGCAGGTGATTGCGGTATAGGGATCATTAATACCAGGCGATAATGCTCTTAGGGCTATCTCGACTAATTGATGTATGGCAAATTCTGGGTCTTGCACAGGGGTTCGGCAAGAGCCCTGAATAATATGACTGATGATTGTTGCCGCCATTGTTTCTTCTATCGCATCTTCGGCATAAACCGTGGCGACAACGGCATTTTTTACAATAAAATCACCCGCCGAAAAATGCAGCTCTATTAAACAGTCCGATGCTGACGCTAGGTTAAGCAAGCTCTCTTTATCAACCAATTGTAGGTAGCCGCTGCAATGGGCCTGTACTGTGAGTTTATGCGTGCTGTTTTTTTCATTAGCCAAGGATGTTTCTTTTTGCGTTTTGCTTTTATCGTCATCGATATCTGATGATGTAGGAAAAAGCTTGTTTATGTTCTGATGTAATTCGCAATAAACATCATCAATGACCACATCAGCTTGAATCGATTTAGAAACGTTATGAATAAAATAAATTAACATGCAAACACTGAAGCAGGTCATCGCAATGGCAACCGCAATGGTGATGCCCGGTTCAAAGGCATAAGGTTTTTTAAAGCTTAATGCGCAAAATATGACGATGCAAAATAAGAAGGTAGAAAGGAAGGTTCCCAAAACAATTTGAGTGCCTTTATCCATCATGAAATTGCGCATCAAGCGAGGGCCGAACTGTGAGGATGCGAGCGTTAAGGTTACGATAGTAATTGAAAAGGCGATACTGGTAACGGTGATCATAGCGGCCGCCATTGTTCCTAATAATGACCTTACGGCTTCTACATCGGTTGCGTATAGAAAGGAAACAGCGCTTGCATGAGCTTGTGAATGAGCAACATCTAAATAAATAGTTGCTGCTGCAATAGAAAGCGACAGTACAATCATTAAGCTAGGCACAAACCAAAAGCTAGATTGAATTTTTTCAATAAGCGGTGCTAATTTTTTATTCATGCGTATGCCTACTTGAGTGCAGAGGTATGAATCATATCAAGTAAAGACTTGGAAGGAACAGGTTTACTAAAGAAAAACCCTTGAACTTCCTCACATTGAGTTTGCTGTAAAAATTCCAGCTGTTCTTTTGTTTCAACTCCTTCAGCAATAACCCCCAAGCCTAGGTTGTGTGCCATGGATATAATGGTACGAGTAATCTGGGCATCGTCGGCGTTATTAGGCAAGTTGTGAATGAAACTTTGATCAATCTTTAACGTATCGACAGGAAATTGTTTTAAATAATTTAACGAGGAGTAGCCAGTACCAAAATCATCAATGGCAACACGAACCCCCATATCTCTTAGTTTCGATAGTGCGTCTAGGGTATGGCCTAAATCATCAATCAAAATACTTTCTGTTAATTCAAGCTCTAGCTGATTTGGGTCTATCCCCGTATCTTGAATAACCTCTTCTACAAGAGGAATAAAATTATTCTGTTTAAACTGATGTGCGGAAACATTCACTGCGATGCGTTTGATATCAATACCGTCGCGCTGCCACTTAGCCATATCGGCACAGGCTTGGCGCAATACCCATTCACCAATCGGAATAATTAAGCCGGTATCTTCAATAATAGGAATAAAATACCCAGGAGAAATCATGCCTCTAGTACCGTGATGCCAGCGTAATAATGCTTCTACACCCTGCATCTCACAGCTTTCGGTTGCATATTGTGGCTGATAATACAGTTCTAACTCGTCTCGCTCGATGGCATAGCGTAGGTCATTTTCTATCTCCAATAATTCGACGGCTTTTTCATTCATTTTCTGGTCAAAAAATTGCAGAGAGTTACGACCTTCATCTTTGGCGTGATACATCGCCATATCAGAGTTTTTCAATAATTCGGTCACTGTTTGACCATCATTAGGGAAAATAGCGACGCCGATACTGCCGGTTAAAAACAGCTCTCTTTGTTCAATCAGAAAAGGTTCTTGTAACGCGCTTAGTATGCGCTCACCTACTTTAATCGCGGTATTGGCAGCGCTGCCAGCGGTTCTTTGATTTGTTAACGCGATGGTGAATTCATCACCGCTCATTCGAGAAACCAAATCTTGGCTTTTTATGCCCGAGGTTAAACGTGCGGCAACTTCTTTAAGAACACGATCACCAGCAGGATGGCCCATGGAATCATTAATTGGTTTAAAGCGATCAAGGTCTAAAAATAATACCGCGATGAAGGTTTCATTTTCTCTAGCAGCGGTCACCATTTCTTCTAAGCGCTCATACATTTGGCTGCGATTCGGTAGGCCTGTTAAGGGATCGAAATAAGCAAGTTTGTGCACTTTTTGTTCGATGACTTTACGCTCTGTAATATCAGAAACAATAATAATTAAATTCTGTACTTGGCCTGAACGGCTGGTGGTTGCACTGATGCCCGTCCAGCTAACACGCTCTTCGCCATTCTTTCTTAAATAATTAACTTCGCCTTGCCAGTAGCTATTTTGCATAATGCTCTGGCCAACATCCTTATAAAATTCACGACTGTGGAATTTAGGGTTGATAATATCATCGGGCCTTAATCCATGAATTTCTTCGATAGAAAACTGACTCATTTCAAAAAACGCAGGGTTAGCATTAATAACTAAACCTTTATTATCAGTCACTAGAATGGCTTCGTTACTGTTATCAAATACTTGGCCCGCCAATACGAGCTCGCGTTCAATTTGGCGCTCTTCGGTAACGTTACGAACGATACCAAAGATACCTTCAAGTTTATTATCTTCATCTTTAAGATAACTCGCTTCCGCTTCAATCAGCAGTTCTTGCCCCGCTTTATTGGTTGCGGGTACATCGAGTTTAAATATGATGTCGCCATCATCTTGGTTCAAGTGGGCAGCATTGTGCATTGCAGAAGATATGCGCTTTCTAAGCTTTCTTAAATCTTTACGGCTGAATATGCCTCTAATGGCGCCTCTGTAAATTTCATCCGGTTTATACCCAAGCATTGTATTAATAGATGAACTGATAAACGTAAAGTTTAAGTTTTTATCCATCGCCCAAATAACATCGTTAACATTTTCAGCTAATAACCGGTAGCGGCGTTCATTTTCGATTAATAGCTCTTGTGCTTCTACCTCTTCGGTAACATCCCGAACCGAGCTGATATAACGGCATACTAAGCCTTGGTCATCGTATTCAAACGGGCTATTGGTAAAACGGATAATTTTCCAATGGCCTTTCGAATCTCTAAGGCGACACTTTTCTGTCATTGTCTCCATGGGTTTTAAGTGACGTGTGCTTTTAACTAGATTGCGCAACTTTTCGACATCATTTGGATGAAACTCCACATTCCAATCAGTCACAATAGGACTTTTAGGTTCTTCTAAACCAAAATATTTATTCAGGCTGCTATTGTAGTATTCAATACGAGGCGAGAGGTTATCATCGAGGGATAAAACATAAATCATGTCAACAATCTGATCCATGATTTTGGCCCAGAACTGTTCACGAGTATAAAGCTCAGAGGTTGCTCTTTCTTGCTCGGTAATATCAATAAAAGTAATTAATGCATTTTGATCAGAGCCTGCGTGTAGGCTTATATTAGTCCAGAGTATTTTTGATTGGTTATTAAAATCAAAAACATGTAATTTGAAATCGCAAGAGTTCTTACCCTCAGCTTGGGCAGTATTAATCGCCGTTCTAATAATACCTACTTGTTGAGCGATAAGCTGTGGAAAAGCATGCACTAAATGCTGCTGATCGTGAGCACTAAACAGTTCTATTGCGGCATGATTTGCGTTCAATATTCGAACATATTCGTAATCTAGTTGGCTTTCGTCAGGTATCCATAATATACAGTGAGCGATTGCGGCTTCATCAAAAATTCCTTTATAGCGTGCTCGACTATCTTCCAGAGCGCGGCGGTTTCTAACGGCATCGGTTACGTCACGAATGAGCCATACCACACCTGATATCTTGCCTGCGTCATAGAGTAAGTTGTAGGACTGCTCCAAGATGAAATTTTCATTTTGAATCGTCAGGTGCAGTTCTCTTTGCTCTTCCTGTAATAGCTCCAACTCTTTAATGCAGAGGCCTTTAGACCATAGCGAATTTTCGTCTGGCCAAAGCTCCGTTAATGAAGCTCCTAGAATTTGATGATGTCCAAAGCGGCTAAAAATCAAATCGGCTTTAGGATTTCGATAAGTAATTATTTTATTACAGTCAGTCGTGATGATAGCTTCATCAATTGACATTAAAGATTTATCGGCTCGCTGTTCAATTTGTCGACGAGAAAAAGCTTCTTCATTTTGCTTCTTTGAGATTGCTTGTAAATAAAACCGTAAAATCAGCGCAACAGCGATAAACATGCATAAAATAATGAAACTAGGTAGGGTAATTCTCCAGAGCAGATCTTTTAAATAGCCCTCTTTCTTTATCGCCATCAGCTCCCAAGGGGAAGCGGCCACTTTTCTGCGATAAGCAACCTGGCTTATAATATTATCTACATCAATAGCATTCTTACTTGAATGATACTGTTGCTCAGAAATAATAACTTTTTTTAGTTCTTGGTCGTACAGTGCAAGCTGATAGCCATCAAAGCCACCATTGTAGATAATTTCAGAAAATTTGTTGTACGGTCGACGTACGATAAAGCCGTATTTATTGTCATTGTTTTCAAACCAGCTAATGCTATAGAAACCGCCTTCTTCACCATAATGATGAGCAAAAAATCGGCTGCTAAAATCGGTGTTCGCAGTAGAGTCTTTAATTAATTGAGCTTCATTTTCTGATAGCAGCGGGCCATCTAAAAAAAGCAAACTTCCTTTGTCATCAACCAGCATGAAGCCCGTAAGATTAAAAAAGCTTTTACTGACTTTCTGGCGCAATTGAAATTGATTGTCCGAATCTCGATCAGTAATTAATCGAATAAGGTCGTCTTTATTGGTGCTCGCAAATAACTGGTTTACATGAATGGAAGCTTTAGACGTGATGGATGCTTGCGCAACAAAACTATCAACAGAGCGAACCATGTTGATTTGATAGTGTTGCTCGGCATCATGCCACTGATGCCAGCTATGTACGACGAGTACGAGAGACAAAAAGACAAAAAAGACAACGAATATCGTTGTGAACGATTTGTCTAGGCTGGATTGACTCTTTAAACCTGCATCGATACCCCCAGAGAAGGCCGTTTTATTGTTTTCTTTATCGCCTTGCATGCTTTAAAAAAGATCCGCTGTTATTACTACTCTAGTAGTATAGAACTATATTTAGTAAAAACCCTACTTTAAAAAGTGTTTAAAAATAAGAAAAATTGTTGACTGAATTGCTAATTGTTTGGTTTTTCAGTAGTTTTGTAGGCATTCTCAATCAGTCTCAAATATTAACGGAGTAGCCTCGTGGCTCAATACGTATATACCATGAATCGGGTAGGCAAAATCGTGCCACCTAAACGTCAAATTCTTAAAGATATTTCATTGTCATTTTTCCCCGGCGCTAAAATTGGCGTACTAGGCTTAAACGGCTCTGGTAAGTCCACACTGCTTCGTATTATGGCCGGTATCGATACCGATATTATTGGTGAAGCGCGCCCACAGCCAGACCTTAACGTCGGCTACCTTTCGCAAGAGCCAGAGCTTGATCCTACCAAAGATGTAAAAGGCAACGTAGAAGATGGCTTGCGTGAATTAATGGACGCAAAAGAGCAGCTAGAACAAGTATATGCAGACTATGCAGAACCGGATGCGGATTTTGACAAGCTGGCTAAAAAACAAGGTCGCTTAGAAGCGATTATTGAAGCACAAGGCGGCCATGATTTAGATCGTCAAATGGACATTGCGTCTGAAGCACTCCGTCTGCCACCTTGGGATGCGGATGTATCTAAGCTATCGGGTGGTGAACGTCGTCGTGTTGCTCTGTGTCGTCTATTAATGTCAAAGCCTGACATGCTGCTATTGGATGAACCAACCAACCACTTGGATGCAGAATCGGTGACTTGGTTAGAAAAATTCTTAGAAGAATACCCAGGCACTGTTGTGGCGATTACCCACGACCGTTATTTCTTGGATAACTGTGCTGAGTGGATTCTGGAATTAGACCGTGGCCACGGTATTCCTTACGAGGGCAACTACAGCTCTTGGTTAGAACAAAAAGAAGCGCGTTTAGCCGGCGAAGCGAAATCGCAAGAATCGCACAAACGTACGATTCAGCGCGAACTAGAATGGGTACGTTCCAATCCGAAAGCGCGCCAAGCGAAAAGCAAAGCTCGTATGGCGGCGTTTGAAGAGCTTAACTCGAAAGAATTCCAAGCCCGTGCGGAAACCAGCGAAATCTACATTCCACCTGGACCTCGTTTAGGTGACAAGGTGATTGAATTTAATAACGTGACCAAGTCTTTTGACGGTCGTGTTTTATTAGATGATCTTAGTTTAAGAGTACCCGCAGGCGCTATTGTTGGAATCGTGGGGGGTAACGGTGCGGGTAAGTCGACGTTGTTCCGCATGATTGCAGGGATTGAACAGCCGGATTCGGGTTCGATCGAATTGGGCGAAAGCGTAAAGTTGGCCTTTGTTGAACAGCTACGTGATCAATTAGACGATGATAAAAGCGTTTGGGAAGCGGTGGCGGATGGCGCTGAAACCTTCATGATTGGTACTCACGAAGTATCAACACGCAACTACATTGGTCGCTTTAACTTTAAAGGTGGCGATCAGAAAAAGCGTGTTGGTGACCTGTCAGGTGGTGAGCGTGGTCGTTTACAACTGGCGTGTACTTTACGCCAAGGCGCAAACGTATTGCTACTCGATGAACCCTCAAACGATTTGGATGTAGAAACTTTACGCGCCTTGGAAGAAGCGGTATTAGCCTTCCCTGGTACCGTGATGGTGGTATCGCACGATCGCTGGTTCTTAGACCGCATCGCGACACACATCTTGGCCTACGAAGGAGATTCGCAAGTGAATTTCTTCGAGGGTAACTACACCGACTACGAAGCTGACCGTAAAGCACGACTAGGTGCCGATGCTCAGCCAAAGAGAATGAAGTATAAGCGCTTAGCGTAACCGCAGTAAAAATTTGGCATGTTTGCACCTACGCAGGCATGTCAAATTAGCCCATCATAGACTTAATTGATTAGAACCCTATTAAAGAATAATAAGTCTAAAGGCCGATATCATGACTCAATCAGCACCACAAGCACTCGGTGGCAAACTAAAAATTAAGCCGCGTCACATGTCTTTTCCTTTTAACGAAGTAAAAGAAAAGTTCTTTTTTGGTGGTAATTCACTGCTCACCGTTTTTGCAGGTGCATTATCATCCACCTTTCCTCCTGGTGAATCAGAGTTTATAGAATCTGTGCGTAACTATCGTGATCAAGTTACCGATGAAACGTTAAAACAACAAATCAAAGGTTTTATCGGCCAAGAAGGCCATCATAGTCATCAGCATAAGCAAGCTAATATCGCGCTAACAGAGCTAGGCATTGATGCCGTTCGCTTAGAAAGACATCTAGAAAGAGATCTTAAAAAATACACCGCTCGCAAATACGTAACCCCTAAGTTCCGCCTAGCAATGACCGTGGGCATGGAACACCTAACGGCGATTATGGCCGAGCATGTATTAACTACCCCAGAGTCACTTGGCCCCCTCAACGAAACCGTTCAAGAATTATTATATTGGCACGCGGTTGAAGAAATTGAGCACAAGGCGGTAGCCTTTGATGTATTCATGCTCTGCGAAAACGATCAAAAATACCTACGCCGAGTTTTACGCCTAGTCTCTTTTTTATTCACTGTTCGTATTGCGTGCTACATGGTCGCACTTTTATTCTGGGCGCGAAAAATGCCATCTTGGAAAGAGATAAAAGGCTTTGGGTCTTTTATGTTTAATAAAAAGACTGGCTTGATCCCCGGCATTCGTAGCAACTATAAAGATTATTTTAAAGAAGGCTTTCATCCTTGGGATCATGCCAACCAAGCGCTGGTGGATATGTGGAAAGAAAAAATGTATCGCCCAGAGCATGATGTAGGTTTGCAGCGCGCGAAAGCAAAAGCTGAAAAGCTTAATGATGCTTTTCCAGCTTAGACATTGCGATAAGAGATTCGCATGAGTAATAATAAATCAAAAGATTCGGATAATTGATATGAGTTCAAACGTAGATTATGAAGTCGTTATTATTGGTACTGGCTTTGCTGGTATTGGTATGGCCATTAAATTACAGCAAGCGGGGATTCATTCATTTAAGTTGATCGAACGCAGTGATGAAGTGGGGGGCACTTGGCGCGACAATACCTATCCAGGTTGTGAGTGCGATGTGCAATCTCACTTGTATTCATTATCTTTTGAGCCAAAATTTGACTGGTCAAAAAAATATTCCACTTGGAATGAAATCCGAGATTATATTATAGACGTTACTGATAAACATAATATTCGAAATAAAATACAATTTAATACCGCGTTAAAAGGAGCGGTTTTTAATAAGAAAACAGGGGCTTGGTCGGTTAGTTTATCAGACGGCAGCACATTAACCTCTCGCTTTGTTATTACCGCCGTAGGGCCGTTGAGTAACCCAACCATTCCTGAAATTAGTGGTAAAGAAACATTCAAAGGGCCTATCTTCCACAGCGCAAAATGGAATCATGATGTTGACCTTAGCGGCAAAAAAATTGCCGTTATTGGTACCGGAGCCAGTGCCATTCAATTTGTGCCTCGCATTGCCGAGCATGCACAAAGCCTCGAATTATTTCAGCGCAGCGCGCCATGGATTCTGCCAAAGCCTGATCGTAAAATTTACGCGGTTGAAAAAGCACTTTATAAATACCTGCCAGGCTGGCGTTTAGCACATAGAGCCTCTTTATATTGGGTAAACGAGTTTACCTTGCGCGGTTTCTTAAAAGAAAAATCTTTTATTCGTTCATTTGCCGAATGGGGCGCAAAAAAACACATTCATTATCATATTAAAGATGAAGCCTTGCGTGAAAAACTGACGCCCAATTTTCGCTTTGGCTGTAAACGAGCCTTACTATCAAATGAATACTATCCCGCGCTTGCCCGTGAAAATGTGGATGTGATTGATAGTGGTATTGATCGCATTACTGAAACGGGAATCATTGACAAAAATGGCAAAGCTCATGATGTTGATGTCATCATCTGGGGAACAGGTTTTAAAGTAGACGAGCCTTTATTAGGTATCGATATTACAGGGGTCGATGGTCAAGACCTTAATGCGGTTTGGAAAGACAACGGTTTTGAAACTTATTATGGCACGACGGTTTCAGGTTTTCCCAACGCCTTTATATTAGCGGGTCCGAATACCGGTATTGGTCATACATCGCTGGTCGTTATGATCGAAGCTCAATTCAGCTATGTGATGGATGCGATTAAAAAAATGAAACAGCAAAACATCCATTACATTGATGTAAAAGAAACGGTTCAAACGGCATTCTGCAAAACCATGCAAGACAAAATGGTAGGAACCGCTTGGACATCGGGCTGTAATAGTTGGTATCTCTCTGACTCAGGAAAAAACTTCACCATTTGGCCTGATTATACGTACAACTTTATTCGTCAAACAAAGCACATCAATCTAGCTGATTATCAGGTTGTTAGTATTGATAATGAAAACATTAAGTCTGCTCTGTTCGCGAACTAGTACATGTTTTTCCGTAAAATGTTGTTAAAACACCTAGCCTTGCCATAAAAGTTCGTGTCAATAATTTTGGATGCTGTATTCTTCCTGCCAATAAAGACACATCAAATTATTGCATGTTGTGGACGTTCTTTTGAATTTAACGCTAACCTCTAAATAGAGTTGGCATTAACTGCTGTAAGAATGTCTCATCTGTAAATTAACTTATAGGCTGAATATGAAAGTATTAGTTATATTAATAACATTTTTAATTTCTTATAGTGCAACCGCTGAAGAGAAAGCATTTGAATTTAAACGAGGGCAAATAAAAACCATCAACGTTGTTGCCCCTATGTGGGAAGACTATACCAATGCTGATGGCAGTGGCATGTACTGGGATATTATTAGATCGATATACGTAAACGAGAATATAAAACTGAAGACATCTACTGTACCGTGGAATCGTGCAATGAAGATGGTTACTAAATATCAAACGTATAATGCAATTGTAGGAGAGTATCGCGAGACAGAAGAGAATTTACTGTTTCCAAAATACCCAATCGATGTTGAATATTTATCGGTCCTTTCTACAAAAGAAACGGGGCAATGGCAGGGTTTAGCATCGTTAGCAGGTAAGCGAGTTGGTTGGGTGAAAGACTATGATGTAATCCCTAGTGAAGAGCGTAATTTTAGTCTGCGTGAATACAGAACGACTGAGCAAGGCCTTGATTTATTGAATGAAGGTAAGCTTGATTACATCATCGATGAATGGGATGAGCTTGCCCTTGTATTGAAAGGGAAAGACCTTTCTATTGAGAATTATCACATGACTGATATGCCATCAGGTACCGATGTTTACGTAGCCTTTGCCGATAGCTCGGTTTCAAAAATATTAATTGAAATCTATAACGAACAAGTCGAAGCGATGGTTAAGTCAGGAGAAATGCAGGCAATTTATGAAAAGTGGGACTTAGGTGAAATGCCACCGACTTTACAGAATGCGTCAGGCAATTAATTAAAAACCTTTAGCGTATATCAGAGACTTACCTTTGTAAGTCTCTGATAAATAAAGCTACATACCAATCTGGCGAGCGACACGCTTACCACTTCGTACAGCACCTTCTAAGTAGCCAGGGTATAGGTTGTCGGTATGTTCACCGGCAAAATAAATCTTACCAAATGGCTTCTTGAACGCTCCCCAAAACTGAGTAACTTGTCCTGGACCATAAGCGGTGTAACCACCTTGAGTCCAAGTTTCACGATTCCAAGATTGCACTTCTGCTTTAATAAACATTTGCTTAGATCCAGGATACATTTTTTCTATCTGAGAACGCATTTTCTTGATCAATGCGGCTTCCGTTGCAAAGCGTCTAACATCAGCGTGCTTACCTGAAGTATAAGCAATTAGAATCCCTGTGCTGCCAGCCTGCTGATCCGTTGCTTCCCATGTCCAGCCAATGGGTAATTCAGAAGCTGTATCGCCCCCTAGATTGCGATCCAACCAAAAGCGCTTGCTGTATTGCATCATCACTTTTGTATGTGAACCATAGTTAAGTTCTTGAGTTGCTTTTGCTTTTCTTGAAGGCAGCTCAGGTATAAAGTTGATGTTACGCATCGCAGGTAGCGACGTAGTGACTACTGCGTAATCGGCTTTAAATACATCGCCATTGGCAATAATACGCACGCCTTTAGCCGTTTGCTTAATGTCAGTCACTGGCGTATTTAACTTGATGCTACCTTTAATATTTTCAGCAAATGCTTTTGGTAAAAGACTATTACCACCGCTAATACGGAAAATTTCAACGTCGTCATCTTCAATATCAGCATACGTTTTAACTTGCTGTGCTAAGAACAAGGCAGAAAGTGCTTCAGGGGAGTCGTATTCGCCAGTGATATATTGATCCGCCAAGGTACGAGCATAAGGATTCAATTGAAGGCTATCTAACCAATCGGCCACAGACATTGAATCAAGGTATGCTGCATTGGCGCTTTTATGAGGCTTTTTCGGATTATGAACTTGCTCGCCTAATGCTTCTAATTCATCCCAGAAACGATCGTACTCACGGTTAACTTTACGACCCATAACACTCTTAAGTTGGTCGTAAGGAATTAGCTTACCATCTAAAAAGTAAGCGCCTTCATCAACGTGGTCATAGCCTACTTCTTCAAGCTGTAAACCAAACTTCTCAATATACGCATGTACGTTTTTATGCACGTGCGCAGCATCAAGCAATTCGCCGCCCGCTTCGGCAAATTGGCCTTGCTCAAACTTATCGTACAGTGTGTACATGCGCCCACCAATACGAGAGCTTGCTTCAAGAACCGTGACATCATGGCCTTTTTGTTCAAGTTCATACGCCGTGGTTAAGCCCGCTAGGCCAGCACCAACAACAATGATGTCATCAGCCAATACACTATTAGAAAGGCTAAAGAATGGCAGCGCTAGGGTGGCTGCTAATGTCATTTTTTTAACTGTTTTAATCATACTATCTTCTTACACGAGTTATTTTCGGCCACTTTATGAGAATCGTTCTTGCGACGCAAGTCATTAATGACAGGTTGCTGGTATTCATTTCTATGTAGCCGCAATACAAAGTGAGTGATGATATTTTAAAGTCGCTTTTGTTCACAAATACTTACAGTCAAAATTGACATTAGCTTTGGATTGCCGTAAACAAGCGCGTGACATAACGAGTAAGTATTAAAAAGTGGGGCGAGAGCAGCATGAATAGAATGGTTTTTTTGGTAATGACGTTTTTTATCTCTTTCAGCGCATACGCTGAAGAAGAACAAGAATTCAAATTCAAACGCAATCAAATCAAAAGCATTAACATCGTTGCGCCAGTGTGGGAAGACTATACCAATGCTGATGGTACAGGCCTTTATTGGGATGTATTGCAGTCGATTTATGCGAATCAAGATATAAAGCTAAAACCGTCAAGCGTATCTTGGAATAGAGCGCTGAAAATGGTGACGAAGTATCAAATTTATAATGCCATTGTGGGCGAATACCTTGATTCAGAAGAACCACTGCTTTTCCCGAAATACCCAATCGATGTTGAATACTTATCGGTACTGTCTAAAAATCCTTCTACACCTTTTGAAGGGCTCGGCTCGCTAACAGGTAAGCGTATTGGCTGGCTGAAAGATTATGATTTAATTAACGAATCTGAGATAGATTTTACCTTACGTGAATATCGCACAGTGCAGCAAGGTCTTGAATTACTAAATGCTGGCAAGCTTGATTACATCATTGAAGAATGGGATGAAATTGCCAGCACACTGAGCAGCAATAATTTATCTCTTGCAAACTATCAGATGAAAGAAATGCCAGAAGGAACGGATGTCTACGTAGCGTTTGCAGATAATTCGGTTTCTAAAGTATTAATTGAAATTTATAACGAAGAAGTAGAAGCAATGGTCAAAGCGGGCACCATGCAAGCTATCTATGAAAAGTGGGAATTAGGAGAAATGCCTCCTGCTTTACAAAACGCAGCCGATCACTAGCCATTAAATACCAGCATTTTTCAATTATTTAGCTAGACTTAATCTAGGTATATTTAATTTTAGTAAAAATGAATGGGGAGCAACTGAATGTCTGACCGAACCCTTGGTAGTGATCAAGAGCATAGGCGCTTTCGGCGCATCAACTTTGTTGATGCGGTTCAGGTGATCAGTGATGACATTGACGGCGTAGCAGCTTCTAGCTGGGAAGCGCAATGCATTGATATATCTATGCTAGGAATGCTACTGGAAGTCCCTGAAGGCTTTCCAGTCGTCGTAGGCACACCTTTTGAAGTAGAGCTTATTCTATCTGAAGATGTCATCATCGAAATGCCATGCACACTCATTCATGTAGAAGGCCAGCATGCTGGCTTTCGTGCTGAAAAGATGTCGATTGATACCCTAACAAGTTTGCGGCGGTTGCTTGAATTAAACCTTGCCGACAATACCGAGGTAGAAAGAGAACTGAATGAGTTAATAAAAACATCGTCTTAGCGTTTTTCTACAATGCGCTTTTCTACATTGCGCATTGCACTACAAAAAAGCATTTACTCAATAGTCCGCACTTCAATGGCGCGGATTATTCAGAGAGTCAATCTGCCAGCATGACAGTGAATACTTACTAAGCAATCACTCGACCACGATAAATACGCTCAGTCTTGGTCTTCTTATCGTCATACCCTTCAGGGGCTACTTCAATTAATTGTGTCTGACCCCGATAAACCTTAGTAATAAAGCGTGGGCCTTTAATCGGCTGTTCTTCTTCAGTCGGCTCTATTAGCTTATCTGGCCAGCCTTCTCCAGCAAGATGAAAGGTCTCTTTAATAATCGCTTTCAGCACCGTATCGTTAGAGTTGTGATAAATTTTGTTCAACTCTAAAAGAACATCAGGGTTGGCTAACTTTATACTGGGTTTATCTTCACTTGCGGCACGACGTCGTGCTTCTGAAATCAGATCGATCATTGCTTTACTGTAATTCATAGCCTCTGTCTCCTTCGTTGGATTTAAGCTAACAGTGGGTGGCGCTGCTCAATATCAACAGACAATATCAACGCTTTCGCAACAATCGTGCCTATCTTCCATTCCTAACGTGATTGTTTTAAATTTTAACCAAAAAAAAGACCAAACCGACAGAATCGATTTGGCCAAGAGGTAGACAATCGTTAGCGCTCGCGAATGCGCGAGTAAATTACCCTACAAGCTCCACTTCATTCAACGCTCTCGCTTTTTCGCGTAAAATAAATTTCTGAATTTTTCCTGTAGACGTTTTAGGCAACTCACCAAATATAACGGTTTTAGGGACTTTAAAAGAGGCCATGTTTTCACGGCAGAACTGAATAATATCTTCTTCTGTTATATCCACACCGGCGGTACAGCTTTCGTTTAATGAAATAAAAGCACACGGTGTTTCACCCCATTTAACATCAGGGCGAGCGACAATCGCGACTTCATTCACTTTTGTATGACGGTAAAGAACATCTTCTACTTCAATACTTGAAATGTTTTCCCCACCCGAAATGATCACATCTTTTGAGCGATCTTTAATCTCGATATAACCATCAGCATGCCATACCGCAAGATCACCAGAATGAAACCAGCCACCCTCAAAGGCCGCATCGGTTGTGGAAGGGTTTTTCAAATAACCTTTCATCACCAAATTACCGCGCATGAAAATCTCACCCACGGTCACACCATCTTTAGCAACTGGCTCAAGCGTATCAGGGTCGGCAACCATTAAGCCTTCTAACATCGGAGACTTAACGCCTTGGCGAGCTTTTAAGTGAGATTTTTGCTCTTCGCTATGATCATTCCAATCATCGTTCCAAGCGCAAGCAACAGAAGGGCCATAGGTCTCTGTTAGCCCATAAACGTGAGTTACTCTAATGCCCATATCTTCCATGCCCTGAATAACCGATGCTGGTGGTGGAGCACCTGCCGTCATTACTTTCACTTCATGGTGAATACCGGCCTTGATGTCATCATCAGCACCGTTAAGCATATTTAATACAATGGGAGCGCCACAGAAATGCGTTACCTTATTTTCACGAATACTATTGAAAATATCATCGACGGCAACGTGGCGAAGACTAATACTCACCCCAGCTTTTGCAGCGATAGACCAAGGAAAGCACCAACCATTGCAATGAAACATCGGCAAGGTCCAAAGATAGGTCGGATGATCTTCCATATTCCACGACATCACATTACTGATGGCATTTAAATACGCCCCTCGATAATGATAAACAACACCTTTTGGATCACCTGTCGTGCCCGACGTATAATTTAAGGTGATCGCATCCCACTCATTTTCTAAACGAGGGTATTCGTATTCGGCATCGCCTTCCGCTAATAACTGCTCGTAGGTCATCGAACCAATGGCGCGCATGCCAGCAGAAGCTTCAAAATTATCATCTTCAATATCAATTACTAGCGGCTTATGCGCCACCATATGCAATGCCTTATCGACAACCGCGCTGAACTCCTTATCAACAAACAGCACTTTGGTTTCAGCGTGCTGCATAATAAATGCAATTGTTTCAGCATCTAAGCGGGTATTGATTGAATTTAAAACGGCGCCACTCATCGGTATCGCAAAGTGGGCTTCAAAATGTTCATTAATATTCGGCGCAATAATTGAAATGGTATCGCCGGTACCAAAACCGCGCTTATTAAGTGCGCTGGCAATCTGGCGGCAACGGCTATAAACCTCACCCCAATTACGGCGCACATCACCATTCACTGTGGCTAATTTATGAGGATAAACAAACGCCGCTCGTTCTAAAAAACTGATCGGTGATAGCGCTGTATAATTAGCCGTGTTTTGATCAAGGTATTGATTATAAATATTAACCGACATATTTTTTTCCTACGTAAACGGTATCTTTTATTATGCTTATTGGAATCAATGTTACAGCAAGGAAACGAGCAACACTATGCACAACAGAGCAAGAGAAGAGAGGCTCTAAAAATAAAGTGATCAATTTTTCCTCGTTAATTTTTTATAAATAAATAAAAAAATTATTAAATGTCGCGCAAAGTGCCTACTGGTAAGGGATGGAGAGGTAGGACGAAAAATGATATTGAGAAGGCTGCGGAAATATTAAATGAATTAACCGATCAAGGTACTAGACTAAAGTACAGGAGGGTTTGTTATGATTTTTGATCGTAATAGTATTTTTTTAGCCGTTAATTATCGTAGAATTATTGCTGTGAAAAATAAGAAATAATTAACGGCGAAAATAAGCGTAAGTCGTTACATTTTTAGATCGCTTCGAGAGCTTGGCTAATCTTTTCGACTCCAATAACCTGCATGCCAGGAATTCCACCTTTGGGAATATTACCTTTAGGAACAATCGCACGAGTGAAACCATGCTTAGCCGCTTCTCTTAAACGCTCTTGGCCAGACGGCACAGGGCGAATTTCACCCGACAAGCCGACCTCGCCAAAGACAATAAGATCTCTGGGTAATGCCTGATTACGGAAACTGGATAACGTGGCAATTAATAACGCCAAATCGGCCGCGGTTTCAGAGATTTTTACCCCACCCACAATATTAATAAACACATCCTGATCGCCTAGGTGCAACCCACCATGACGGTGCAAAACCGCAAGCAGCATGTGCAGACGATTAAAATCCCAACCTACGGCAACGCGGCGCGGGTTGTTCATACTCGACTCATCGACCAAGGCTTGCACTTCAACCAAGAGTGGGCGAGTACCTTCCCAAACCACCATCACCAAACTGCCCGCCGACGGTTCTTCTGAGCGCGATAAAAAGATAGAGCTTGGATTCTTAACTTCTTTAAGACCGACATCCAGCATGGCAAAAACGCCCAGTTCGTTCACTGCACCAAAACGGTTTTTAATGCCACGCAAGGTGCGATAGCGGCTGTCACTTTCGCCTTCAATCATTAACGACGCATCAATGATGTGTTCTAATACTTTTGGCCCCGCAAGATTACCGTCTTTGGTCACGTGGCCCACCAGAAACAGAACCGTATTGGTTTGCTTAGCAAAACGGGTAAGGTAAGCGGAGCATTCACGCACTTGAGTTACGCTGCCAGGAGAGGACTCAACCCCATCCATATTCATCACCTGAATCGAATCGATAACAATCACTCTTGGCTGCTCTTTTTGAGCAACGCGAGTAATCGCTTCTACATTCGTTTCCGACAACATCTGCAAGTTATTCATTGGCAAGCCCAAACGCTGCGCACGACGGGCAACCTGCTGTAAGCTTTCTTCACCCGTGATATACAGCGTTGGCATAGATTGCGCCAAATAACACATCACTTGTAATAATAGCGTCGATTTACCCGCCCCCGGATGACCACCAATCAAAATCGCCGAACCAGGCACTAAACCACCGCCCAATACTCGATCGAACTCCTGCATACCCGAAGTAAAACGCGGCACTTCAGCAAGATTAATCTCGGCAAGCTTATGCACCTTACCAGCTTCTTCACCCGTACCAGCATAACCTTCAAACTTCACATCGCGGGTCGCGGCTTTTGCACTGCTAGCCACCACAAATTCGGTAAGCGTATTCCACTCGCCACACTCAGCACACTGGCCTTGCCACTTAGTATGATCAGCACCACATTCGGTGCAGACATAAGCTGTTTTCTTCTTCGCCATTGGAAACCTGCTTGAAACTGAGAGGCTATTTAAAAAATATGACGGTTAGAATACCTTAGCTGACGTTACAGGGGAACAGCAGTTGCCAGCTAGTAGCGGTTCAAGATTGCCTCATAACGACCGCTATCTTTTAAACGCTTAAGTTGGCGATTAAACTCATCTCTAATTTTTTCATCACGAAACAAAAATCCATTAGGACTTTTGCCAAATAACGCAAAGCTATCAACTTCTACCGTCGTATCTATAACCCCTTTTTGGCCAACTTTGGAACGAAAGTAACTAAAAATTTGTTTATCGAGCTGAACGACATCAACTCGTTTTAGAAACAACATTTGTATTTGTGATTCTTGGCGGTCAGTTTCAAAATAAAAAGGGTTGTTCTTAGCCATTTCAGCATATTCATCACCTAAGTGAGAAATAGCTCCCTGCCATGACAAAAGGGATAAATTGCCTAATTCGTTGAGATGTTTAAATTGATAGCCTTTTTCTTTAAGCGTGAAAGCAAAGTTTTCATAAGCATAGGCATCGTCAGACAAGAAACCCCTTAAATTTTGATCTTTGATCGTATTGGCGTTCATGTCGCACGCAACATCTACAAACCCATTCTTATATTCTGTGATTCTGCGTAAATAAGGATAATAAATGGGTTCAATTTCATATCCTACTGGTTCTAAGGCCTCTGTTAGAATATCAAGAATAATACCGTTGTGAGTATCGGGCATAACCCAAGGGGCGAGCGCATCACCAAAGGCCACCGTGATTCTCTCGAGTGACCATGCCGATGACGTGGCACTAAGACTGAACATAATGATTAAGAATTTTAGAAGCATCGACGACCTCATTAGTGCATTCATAAAGAGCGCTTGAGGCCGCCGTTATAAATGATCTATTTCATAGGGATTTAATCCAAATAAGAATAGTTCATAAATACCCATTCCGCTTTCTAAAGCTGAGGCTCCGCCCGCTCAATAATAACCTTACAGTTCTCACCACGCTACGCGAACGATATTTCAATGTGGATAAGTCTACAAACTCATCTTTCAAACCGATCAAAAACATATCAAAGCGATTATGAGAATGAAACTTAGCCTTATTTTTGTAGGGTTCGTTTCTATTTCTAAATTAAGAGTCTAAGACTTAAAACCAACCGCCCGTAATACCAAAGCCGTTAAACTGTGAATAAGATCATCGTGTTCATGCGCGTGCTCTTTCTTCAACGGCCCAGCCAAAGACTCCGCCAACATGCCCACCAAAGCCGCCGCCGTAATCTGACAATTCTGCGCAACAAACTCACCCCGCTGAATACCCAGCGCAATCACATCTTCAAAAATTTCAGCGTAAGCAAAACGATAACGCAAACGACCTATCCAATAACGCACGCTGAGCAAAGGTATCGGCCTGAAATTATCATACAAGGTCGCCCTTTCGGGCGACAGATGTTGGCTCATTAAGGTGTAACTATATTAAAGGTCCCGGTAGGTTGATCCATTAACGAGAAGAAGCTTATGAGGTCCAGCTTACTGCCATCAATACTGAGATCATCACTAAATAAAGTTTCTTTTAAACCGGCTTCACCAATAATTATTTCTACAAATAATGTGCGGGTTAGGTTTAACGTCGCATCTGAAGGTGTGTCGTGGGCAACTTGTTTATGATGCAAGACTGAATTATTTAGCATTAATAAATGGCTTTGATTTAAATCGGTAAAATGGACTTTTATGTTTAATTTTTTACCCGCAGCTTTATCTGCAATTAATCGTACGGCCATGCTGTCAAAGAATTTATCAACGGATGTTTCTAATAAGACTTCTTTCATAACCGCTGGGTTAATGCCTTGTTTCGCAGGGCCATGGCGCAGTTCATAAGCACCTGTTAGATAGAAGTCGCGCCATGGTGCAGACTCTGCTTGATAGCCTAACTGGTCGTATACTTTTGCTAATAACGCTTTGGCTTGGCTGTTGCTAGCATCGGAAAATACCAAATGATTTAATAATTCGGCTAACCAGCGATAGGTATCGGTGCCTTCTGTGATGCCCATCGTTGCAGCGTTTTCAAACTGCTGCTGGGCTTTTATTAATACCGTATCGGCACCTCCCATCATGTCGATGTATCGAACTGCTGCCTTGCTTTCGGGCAATGCATCCAGCTGAGACGGATTGGCCGTAAACCAACCTAAATAGTTTTGATAAACGGCTCTGGCATTGTGTTTTAGGGTGCCGTAATAGCCTTGATTATCGAAGCCGGTATTTAGGCTAGCAGGGAGGTTGATTTGGTCAGCAATTTCATTAGGGGTGAACCCTTGGTTCATTAAGCGCACGCTTTGATCATGGATGTATTTATAGGTGTCGCGCTGAGTCGTTAAAAACGTATCAATATTTTGTTGTCCCCATAATGGCCAGTGGTGACTGCCAAAATAGGTTTGTGCGTTACTAAATTGTGTGCGAGCTTGCTCTATATAACTGCTCCATAGATGTGCGTCTCGAACTTTTGCTCCACGTAACGTATATAAATTGTGCATATTACGGCTAACTAATTCAGCACCACAAAATGCTTTATATTGTGGCAAATAAAAGGTGAATTCTGCTGGGGCTTCTGAGCCTGATACGATTTGGAATTCAAACTCAATGCCGTCAATGGTCTGCTGGATATTATTGGCGCCAATGAGTAGGTTAGGGGCTTCGATACCAAAGGTGCCAAAAGCGGGGCCTTTTCCTAAGCCTGTTCCTATATGGCCACGTTCAGTGCGGGCTAAGTTTTTGCCATACATGTACATGGCGCGACGACTCATGGCCGTACCTGCAATAATATTTTCACTTGTTGCTTCTTCTTCAAACCCTTCTGGGGCAATAATTTTTAACTCAGTTTGTTCAGCCTTAGTTAAATTCTGCATGATACCTTGCACGCCACCAAAGTGGTCGATGTGGCTATGAGTAAATATGATGGCTTTAATGGGTTTCTTTCCCAGATGTTTCTGCGCAAACTTTAAAGCGTGGTTGGCTGTTTCTCGTGCGGTTAGAGGGTCGACAATAATCCAGCCATTGTCTGATTCGATGATGCTCATATTGGACAAGTCGTATCCACGTAACTGATATATTCCTTCAGTGACTTTAAATAAACCGTGGATATTATTCAGTGCTGCTTGGCGCCATAAACTAGGATTGACTGAGCTTGGGGCACTTTTTCCTTCTGCATCGATGAAGTCATAAGCAGGCATGTCCCAGATGTTGCGACCATTGAGGTGCTTAATGATTAGGTCGTCTTCTTTTGCAATGAGACCCCTCTTTGCGTTATCAAAATCGTTGGTATTAGAGAATGCTCGTTGTTGTAATACCGCGTTGTTGGCCTTTACGGTGACTTCTGTTGGAGCGGTATGCCCGTGAGCATCAGCGCTTTGTTCAAAGTCGACGGGTTCTGATCCTAAATTTTCATCGCAAGCGGTTAGCGCGAGTATGAGACTGGTGCTGGTCATTAAAGTTATCAATGGTTTGCGCATGGTGAATCCTGATTATGTTTATTCTTAGCGTGCAGTATAAGCAATAGGTAGTATTCGGCAGGTCTGAAACGGACAAGTCACAGTCTTTTTAGGACAACAAATATAAGACAGCGATAGAAAAATTTACTCGTGTTCTTGTCGAAATTGGCTAGGAGACTGAGCAAACCAGCGTGTAAACGCTCGGGAGAAATTACTGGTATCGGTAAAACCAAGATGTAGGGCAATTGTTGTAATGGGAAGTTGGGTTTGCAATAAATAATGGCTGGCGAGTTCCATGCGAGATTCTTTTAATAGGTCTCTGTAGCTGACATCCTCTTCTTTTAAGCGTCGACGTAAACTGCGTTCACTCATATTTAGCTGGCTAGCAATGGTTTGAATGCTGGGCTCTGCGCATTTTTTTTGGTTGTTTTCGAGAAGTGCAGTGATGATGTTTTTAACTTTTAGCTGCACTAAGTTGGAGTTCATGTTGCTGATGTAGTCTTTAACTACGGACTCATTAAATGCGGCCAGTTTTTCATCCCCCATAATGCCTACTCGGCCTAACTTCTCACGCTTAAGCCATAAACAGTTACGTTCTGCTGAGAAATGAATAGGAGCGTTGAATCGTTGTTGCCACTTTTCTGCTGCGTTGGGTTTCGCGCGCATAAGTTCGACATGATCAATGGCATTGACTGAGGCACCTAGCTGGTTGCTGAAACTCAATAATGTTGAGAAAAAGCTGTCGATCGACATGGGGTGAATCGCAATGCCTGGAATGGGTTCTATAGTTAAGCCAATGAGTTCATCGGTGGTTTCTGTATACGTATTGACGGAGTTACTCACCAGTTCTGAATATTGGCCTAATTTTGTTAGCGCGGATTCTAGATTTTGGCTGGTAAGCATTAATAAACCCAGAGCGCGAAAGTGCATGGGCTGAACATAGTTGGCTACGGTAAGCGCAAAGCTGGAGTCTTGAGTCGTATTTTCTACGGCCTGCCAAAATGCGGTCATTAAACGAATGTCGACCCGTCCATCTGGCTGATCAATAAAATCTGCACGTTTAAGCTGTGCTGAAGCTAATAGTGGATCAGGGTCTATCTTGATCGCTTCCAGTGCTTGGCAAATTGCTAGTGGCCAGGCAGCCAAGGTAGTTGGTTGTTTATTATTAGAGGAGGTCATACTGCTATTTTTAATGATTCCGCTGGCATTGTCACGACTTCTTCATACATGGTTATTATGAGTTGCTATATTGATGATCACCTTGCTCTAACCCCGTTATGCTGAAAGTGCCCCCAACATAAACTGTCCAATTCACCAATAATCAGAAGGCCCTATAGAGTTCTAAAATACGGCTCTAAAAAAGGTAACCAGATTTCATGAATACAGCGCCTATATATGTCCAGATAAAAGAGCTTGTCAGTTTCCCCCCCCAAAACTCCTTCGCCACTGCACTCGCCGAAGCCGCCGCAAAGCCACTATCTATAGGTTAATTGGTGGATATTTAAGGTGTGAATGCTAGTTTATTTGTTAATGAGTGAACCATGATTCAGTTGTTTGAGCAATGGCGTTCTCCAGCCATTGAAATGGTTCACTGTTAGTTGTTCTTCAAATCATGCTTAGCATTATAAAATTGCGGCGTTATGATGTTGTGGTGTTATGAGGTTTTAGTAGATTAAGGAGATAGATTATGAGCAATTTATCAAAACGTTCTACCGTGTATTTTGACCCCAGAATTCTTCAAGCATTAAAAATGAGAGCAGCATCTTCTCATCTTTCAGTTTCTGAACTTATTGATGAAGCCGTCCGTTTATTAATGCGTGAAGATCAAGAAGATTTGGCAGCGGCTTCAAAAAGAGCAGCTGAGCCTGAAATATCGTATGAAGACTTATTAAATGACCTGAAGTCCCATGGCAAAATATAAAATACCTTCAAAAAATCAGTTGCCAAAGATCTTCGTACCATCCCAAATCAGGATGTAAAAAAATCTTGAATAAGATCAAAATTATTTCTGAAACCCTAGAGCAGAGGGATGTATAAAGCTTTCTGGTCAAGAAAATTATAGAGTTAGACAAGGTCTTTATATAATTGTCTATGAAATAAGAGATGAGGTCTTAGTCGTGAATGTAATCAAAGTCGCGCATAGGTCAAATGTCTACAGTAAAAACTAATAGGACACTCAGGATAGTGGCGATCAATTAAGCCTAAAGCCTCACTACGCCTGAGGCTTAGCCCGCTCAATAATCGCCTTACAGTTCACACCCACAGGCAGCGTTCCATAGTTAAGTGAAGAGTTCAAACCAGCAGGCTTATGTATACGCGAAGCCACAAACCCCTCAGCCACATGCGCATCGCCATCTTTCAACAACACACTCGCTTGCAGCCCCAGCGCCAGCTTCTCAACCACAGTACGTGAACGATATTCCAATGTGGATAAGTCCACAAACTCATCTTTCAAACCGCTCAAGAACACATCAAAGCGTTTATCCAAACCTTGCGCACTGGCCAGCTCGGTTAAATAAGCCTCCACCACCTTCGGTTCTTTATTCATCGCGCGTAATACATCCAAACACTGCACATTACCCGAGCCTTCCCAAATCGCGTTCACAGGGGCTTCGCGATAAAGTCGCGGCATGATGTTCTCTTCCACATAACCCACGCCCCCTAAGCACTCCATCGCTTCATACGCATGATTCGGTGCGCGTTTGCAGATCCAGTATTTACCAATCGCCGTCGCGACTCGGGCGAATAAGTTTTGCTGTTCATCGTGCATATTATCCAATGCATTACCGACGCGCATCGAAATCGCCAAGGCCGCTTCCGATTCAATCGCCAAGTCAGCCAATACATTTTGCATCAAGACCTGCTCATGCAAGTTCTTACCAAACACACTGCGGCCGCTGGTATGGTGAATCGCCTGTGCGGTAGACGCGCGCATTAACGAACTGGAACCCACCATGCAATCGAAACGGGTCATCGAAACCATTTCAATAATTGCCGGAACCCCACGACCTTCATCGCCGACCATTTGCGCATACGCACCACGGAATTCAACTTCAGAAGAGGCGTTAGAAATATTGCCCAGCTTGTTTTTTAAACGCTGAATCAACATCTGGTTCTTGCTGCCATCCGGACGCCAGCGCGGTAATAGAAAACACGACAACCCTTTTTCAGTTTGCGCCAATACCAAAAACGCATCGCACATCGGCGCCGAGCAAAACCACTTATGCCCCACCAATTCATACGCTTCACCGGGCCCGGTTTTAGCCGCATCAATCGGCATCGCCTTGGTGGTATTGGCACGCACATCCGAGCCACCTTGTTTCTCGGTCATGGCCATACCAATGGTCACACCTTCTTTTTCGAACCAAGGAATATTACGTTCGTCGTAATGGCGCGCGGTAATTTTAGGCAACCAATCTTTTGCCAAACTCGGCGTAGTTTTAATCGCAGGCACAGCCGCGAAGGTCATCGTTAGCGGACAGCCAGAACCCGAGTCGGCCTGGTTGTGTAAGTACTCCATCGCCGCACGCGCAACATGGGCGCCTTTCTTCTGCGTCGTCCAAGGCAAAGAGTGAGCGCCCGCTTCGATGGCAGTGCGCATCAACTGGTGATACGCCGGATGAAACTTAGCCACATCAATGCGTTTACCAAAGCGATCATGAGAATGAAACTCAGGCTTATTCTGATTGGCTAAAAACCCCGCCTCAATTAACTCATGCCCCACGTGATGACCATATTGGCTGACATCGGCTTTAGCGAAGTCGCCATTAAAAGTCGTCATCCAATGCTTCAACGCCGCATCCGATTCGTACGCATTATAATTTTCTAACGGCGTAGGCTGGTTAAAAACCTCGTGGGTCTCGCTATTGAAATTTGTCATGTGAATTCCTATTTATTATTGTTCTTATTTATAGATTAAGAGTTAAAACCAACCGCCCGCAATACCAAAGCCGTTAAACTGTGAACAAGATCATCGTGTTCATGCTCGTGCTCTTTCTTCAACGGCCCAACCAAAGACTCTGCCAATAGTCCCACCAAAGCCGCCGCCGTAATCTGACAATTCTGCGCAACAAACTCACCCCGCTGAATACCCAGCGCAATCACATCTTCAAAAATTTCAGCGTAAGCAAAACGATAACGCAAACGCTCTTGCTCAACCCTAGGATCAACAGGTTCAGCAATCAGGGCATACGCCAACGTTCTACCCAATAGCGCACGCTGAGCAAAGGTCTCGACCGCCGCGGTTAACTTATCCGCCGCCGTCTTACCACACCCTAGATCCTGTTTATTGGACGCCTGAGCAACCGCCGCCACCTCACGCTCGGTGGCATAACGAAATACCTCAGCCACCAACTCCGACTTATTAGGGAAGTGACGATAAATCGTGCCCGACGCCACCCCAGACTCCTTCGCCACCTACTGTAATCGTAAGCGGGTATCGGCCTTTTTAGCCAAGGTATGTTCGGTTTCGCGATAAGCCAATGCAAAGCTCCTAAAGA
>CAWVSY010000049.1:0-27518 GCA_963933055.1 uncultured Oleispira sp. | reverse complement strand
CCACTAGGATCAGGTATCATACACTCTTCAGTATGCAGGAACCATGTATGAGGATCATCAGCCTACACGTAAACGGCTTAAAAAAAGCCGCGGAACAAGGGCTCTTCGAATGGCTGAATGAAGAGCAAGCGGATGTTGTGTGCATCCAAAACACCCTAGACAGAGAGTATAAGCTGCCCGACAGCGTATTATATCCTGATGGATATAATGGGTATTTCTTTGAAGGGGAGACCGACGATTATTCAGGTGTCGCTATCTATACCCGTGAATTGCCAAAAGCAATTATGACTGGGCTAGGTTTTCCTGCGTGTGATTTTCAGGGTCGCTATATTCAAGCAGACTTTGAACATGTCAGCATAGGAAGCATACTTTTTCCCAAAGAAGATGCGTTTCACAGCTTAGAAGATAAGCTCTCTTTTCAGCAAGAGTTCTTAAATCACCTAAAGAAGACTCGCCGCAAGCGCCGTGACTTTATATTTTGTGGCAATTTTGAAGCCGCTCATAAAACGATTGATGTCGCCAACTGGCGCCAACAGCAAGATCAATCAGGATTCTTATTAGAAGAAAGAGCCTTTTTAGATCAAGTGTTTGGTCCTGTCGGTTTTGTCGATGCATTTCGCGAAGCAAATTTTGGTGAGAACCAATTTACGTATTGGCCGAATGAAGAAGCGCGCCGTCGCAATAGCGAAGGTTTCCGTTTTGACTATCAGATTTGCACACCTGATTTGCGCCAATTTGTGGTCGAATCTAAGATCATGAAAAACCAAATATTCAGCAATCACGCACCTGTGTTAGTTGAATATGAGTTTGACGACGAAGATTAAGTCGAATTCGCTTTCTATCGTCAAAGAGTATGTCCTTTTACGGCACGCTGTAAATACCAGCTACTCTAGGTATTCATAGCGCTCGCGCTCCGTGTAAGCTCGAAGATCCCATCCATGGGATCTAACGACCTACTCTTTAACGATACGCGAATTTCTACTTATTCCACTAAAGCAGCCTGCTGCTTTTCACACAACTCAGTAATACCTTCTTTCGCCAATGCGAGCATCGATGCCAACTCTTCTGGCGAGAATGCTTCTTGCTCAGCCGTACCTTGAATTTCAACAAAACCTCCTGCCGCCGTCATAATGACATTCAGATCCGTTTCAGCAACAGAGTCTTCGGCGTAATCCAAATCCAAAACAGCCGTGCCTTTATAAATGCCCACAGAGACCGCGGCAATCGGACTTTTAACCGGATTCTTTTTAACTTTACCCGCTTCGATTAAGCCATTAATCGCATCTTGCAAAGCCACAAAAGCACCCGTAATCGCTGCCGTACGCGTACCACCATCGGCTTGGATAACATCACAATCCAACTGAATGGTATATTCGCCAAGCACTTTCATATCCACCGCCGCGCGTAAGCAGCGGGCAATTAAGCGCGAGATTTCAACCGTACGACCCGTCTGCTTACCTTTTGCCGCTTCACGAATCATACGATTACCGGTAGAACGAGGCAGCATGCCATATTCAGCCGAAACCCAACCTTTGCCCTCCCCCCGCATAAAACGTGGAACACCTTTATCAACACTGGCGGTACAAATTACTTTCGTATCGCCAAATTCTACCAATACAGAACCCTCTGCATGTTTAGTAAAATTTCGAGTGATGCGCACTTCACGCAATTCGTTAACTTGGCGGCCGCTAGGTCTCATACAACTTCTCCACAATGTCCTCATTCGAGGACGTGATATTAATCTTGAAATAATGGGCGCATTATAACGCCAAGTGACACAGATAGTGCTGTGTTCTAACGTTAATTCAAGACAATTTGTAACTACGTATTTGAGCATCCTCGCTGACAGGTTAAAATACCCTCAAATACAGTAATTCGCTTATATTCGAGAGCCTTATGCAAACGACTTCCACCGGTACGCTTTATGTTTTTTCCGCCCCTTCTGGTGCCGGTAAAACATCCTTAGTAAAAGCATTATTAGAAAAAACTGAAGACATTGGCGTATCGGTTTCTCACACAACCCGAGCGCCTCGTGAAGGTGAAAGTGATGGCAAAGACTATAACTTTGTTAGCCAAGAAGCCTTCAAAGAATTAATCGAACAAAATGCTTTTCTAGAACACGCTCAAGTATTCGATAACTTTTATGGCACCTCACAAGTATGGGTTGAACAGCAATTGAATGCTGGCCGCGATGTTATTTTAGAGATTGATTGGCAAGGTGCTCAGCAAATTCGCCAGCAAATGCCAAATATGGTCAGCCTTTTCATTTTGCCTCCAAGCCGTGATGAACTGCTTAAACGTTTAACCGGTCGAGGCACCGATTCTCAAGAAGTCATTGATCGCAGAATGCACGATGCGGTTAGCGAAATGAGTCACTATGCTGAATTTGACTACCTAATTATCAATGATAATTTCGAGTACGCTTTGCAAGAATTACGCTCCGTCATCATTGCTCGCCGCCAAAGAATTGAAGTTCAGAGCCAAAAACAGCGTTATTTATTAGAAAACTTACTAAATTAGTTAAAAAATAACCAAATATATGCTTTAGAGTCTTCAATGATGGCCCAGCTTTCGCTAAACTACAGGGTCATCATTGTCGATAGGCTAAATGCTTAGACAACGAACCCAAATTTTGTAAACCTGCAGGAAATTAATTCATGGCTCGCGTAACCGTTGAAGATTGTTTAGAAAACGTTGATAACCGTTTTGAATTGGTGATGTTGGCCACAAAACGTGCTCGCCAGATTGCTGTGCAAGGCGCAGAGCCTTTAGTTGCTCCTGAAGGTGATAAGCCAACTGTTATTGCTTTACGTGAAATTGCGGCGGGTCTTGTATCGACTGCTAGCATGGACGCACAAGAAGCAGAAGACGCAGAGTAAGCTCTCTTTCTGCTACGATTAGAAAAGATCTTGGTGAATACCAAATCTTAGCGATCGCAAACCGAGTTTAGGCTCTGGCCAGCTCGGTTTGAATTTCCACAACCTCAGGGCTCAACCGTGCCAACTATAGACGCCTTATCTGATCGATTATCCAGTTACCTTTCTACCGAACAAATACAACAGGTACGCCGCGCATACTTTTATGCTGAACAAGCGCATACCGGCCAACGCCGTCGCAGTGGCGAACCGTACATCATTCATCCATTAGCGGTTGCTAATATTCTTTCCGACATGCGCCTAGACTATCAAAGCTTAATGGCGGCGATGCTGCATGACGTTATTGAAGATACGGGAATTCCTAAGATTGCTCTTGCAGAACAATTTGGTGATGTTGTTACGGAACTTGTTGATGGCGTAAGCAAGTTGACGCACATAAAGTTTGAGAGCAAAGAAGAACAGCAAGCCGAAAATTTCCAGAAGATGATTCTGGCAATGGCAAAAGATATTCGCGTCATGCTAGTGAAACTCGCAGACCGTTTGCACAATTTACGCACACTCGGTGCACTCCGCCCCGATAAGCGTCGTCGTATTGGCCGTGAAACTCTTGATATTTATGCTCCGGTTGCCCATCGTTTAGGATTAAACAGCGTCCGTGTCGAAATGGAAGAGCTGTGTTTTGATGCGATGTATCCGATGCGCTCAGGATTAATTCGCAAGGCCGTCACCAGTGCTCGTGGTAATCGCAAAGAGCTTGTAGACAAAATTTCAGGGGCATTGCGCGCCCGCCTCAACGAACACAACCTACCTTGCCGAGTATTAGGCCGTGAAAAGCACATGTTCAGCATCTATAGCAAGATGAAAGAACAGCGTAAATCCTTCAGCGACATCATGGACGTTTACGGCTTTCGTATCGTCGTTGAGTCCGTTGATATGTGCTACCGCGTATTAGGCGCGATTCACAACTTGTATAAGCCTATTCCGGGCCGCTTTAAAGATTACATTGCGATTCCTAAAACAAACGGCTATCAGTCACTGCATACTACGCTGATTGGCATTAGTGGCGTTCCTATTGAAATTCAAATTCGCACCGAAGAAATGGATGCGATGGCGCAGCATGGTATTGCGGCACACTGGCTATATAAAACAGATAACAATGAAATGGCAGGCAGCCAGCGCGCGCAGCAATGGGTGCAAAACCTCCTTGAGCTACAAAAAAGTGCTGGTAGCCCGATTGAATTTATTGAACATGTAAAAGTCGACCTGTTCCCTGATGAAATCTATGTCTTTACGCCCAAAGGGCGCATCATGGAATTGCCAAAAGGTTCTACCACGGTTGATTTTGCTTATGCGGTTCATACCGATGTTGGTAATTCTTGCATCGCTTGCCGTATTGATCGCCAGCTCGCACCACTGAGTTCTAAATTGCAAAATGGCCAAACCGTGCAAATTATTACGGCACCCGGTGCTCAGCCAAACCCTGCTTGGTTAAGTTTTGTCGTCACCGGTAAAGCTCGCTCTAATATTCGACACTTTCTAAAAAGCCAGCGTCGCTCTGAATCGGTAGCGCTGGGTGATCGCTTATTGGATAAAGCCTTATCATCATTAGGTAAATCAATGAGTGATATTGAGCAAGACCGTATCGACTTATTATTAGAAGAAACCGCGTTAGATTCTATTGAAGATGTAATGGAAGACATTGGCCTTGGCAATCGCATGGCCTCTTTAGTTGCCCGTCGTTTATTAGCGGCAAACCGCGATACCGACATTGATCTTGAAGCCTTTGCTGATGAAGCGCCGCTGGCCATTAAAGGCACTGAAGGTTTAGTCGTTAATTTCGCCAAATGCTGTAACCCCATTCCTGGTGATCCTATTGTCGGAAATACCAGCTCTGGCCGTGGTTTAGTAATTCATACCGCCACCTGTAAAAATGTGCAGGATATCCGCGAGGATGCAGAAAAATGCGTCATCCTCAGTTGGGATAAAGACATTGATAGTGAGTTCACTGTCGATTTAAGACTCTACTTAGAAAACCGTAAAGGCGTTGTCGCCGAACTGGCCGCGGCGGTTACTCAAGCCGATGCCAATATTGAAGGCATTAGTGTTGAAGATAGAGATGCCAGATTAAGTGTTACCCAGATACAGCTAAGCGTACAAGGTCGTAAGCACCTTGCTCGAGTGATGCGTCGATTACGTGCAATTCCTGGTGTTAACAAGATTGTGCGGATTAAAAATTAGAGACTCTTCAGATCAATATTGTAGATACGATTAAGGATTTATTATGACTAAAACGATTATTAATACCGATAAAGCACCACAAGCAATTGGTACTTATTCACAAGCGGTTAAAGTAAACAATACTGTTTATCTTTCTGGCCAGATTCCATTGATTCCTGAAACAATGGAAATGGTAGAAGGTGAGATTGACGCTCAAATTCGTCGTGTATTTGATAACTTAACCGCCGTTTGTGAAGCTGCTGGCGGTAAACTGCAAGATATTGCTAAGCTGAATATTTTCTTAACCGATCTATCTAACTTCGCAACGGTAAACCTCATCATGGCGGAATATTTTGAACAACCCTACCCAGCTCGTGCGGCTATTGGTGTTGCTCAATTACCGAAAGACGCCAATGTTGAAATGGACGGCATTCTAGAATTAGAAAGCTAGTCAAACGAGGCCTTTAGCTCTCAGTGATACCTAAAGGCCGAATTTCCCTATCTCACCCTCTACAAACCAAGCTCTTTCAATACAAACTCATACCCTTCTTGATACGTTTTGAATTTGAGTCTGTAGCCTGCGTCTAATAAGCGCTTATTGCTGCAACGACGATTAGCGCGGCGTGTTGCTTCAGGCAATTCATAGTCGGGCTCAACCTCACCAATCCGATCTTTCATCCATTCTAAAATGTCGTACAAGGTTACCGGTTCAGAATCACAGGCTAAATACAGACCTTCGATGGCCTCTCCAGCAATTACTTTTTCAATCAAAAAATTTAATACCCCAACACAGTCATCTCGATGAATGCGGTTAGTCCAAACTTCGGGGTCCGGGTCGCAATGCCCACCTTGGCGGGCCTGTTCAACCATGCGATTGCGACCAGGGCCATAAATGCCCGGAAAGCGTACCGACGTCGCAGGAATAAAGCCTTTTGCGAGAGCATTTTCGGCCTGTAACAGCTCTTTGCCCGCAAAACTGATTGGTTCAGTAGGACTTTCTTCATCAACCCATGAAGCATCCATTTGATGATATACACTGGAGCTTGAAGTAAAAAAAGCGTGTTTAGGCTTTTGCCCTTGAGCTTTTAATGCATGCAGTACATGTCGAATACCGCGGTAATAATATTTATGGTAGCCCTCTTTGGAAAACTCTGGTGAAGCAACACAGTAGACCAAAATATCTATATGAGTGGGGATATCTAATAAGGATTCAGGGTCGGACACATCACCCATAATCGAGTGCACACCCTGTCCGACTTCGACATTTGAGCGACGCATAGCCCAAACATCATGACGAGCCTGCGCTAGCGTTATCGCTAGCTGGCTACCGATATCCCCTGCACCCACAATTAAAATTCGCGCCATTGTATACTCCTTTATAAAGCCTTTAGTTGAAGGCAGGCTTTTCATTCGCTCTTGCAATAGTTAATATAAATCAAAACAGTAACTCTAATTAAGTGCGTCTAATTTAGAATAACCAATCTAGATCCACCACTTACGAGTGCTTATTATGATTAATGAGGCAACATGACTCTAACCGAATTACGCTACATAGTAACCCTATCTCAAGAACGTCATTTTGGCCGTGCGGCAGAGAAGTGTTTTGTCAGTCAGCCTACCTTGAGCGTAGCGGTAAAAAAGTTAGAAGGCGAATTGAACATTGCCCTCTTCGAGCGCAGTAAGAGCTCTGTAACACCAACGCCGCTCGGCGAGAAAATCATTCTACAAGCAGAAAAAGTACTGGCCGAAACACGCACCTTAAAAGAATTGGCCGAAGCGGGTAAAGATCAACTGAGCAGCCCATTAAAAGTTGGGGCTATTTTCACCATTGGGCCTTATCTATTTCCTCATCTGGTGCCACGAACTTATCAACAAGCCCCTCAAATGTCGCTCTACATCGAGGAAAGCTATACCTCAGTATTACGTCGCCAATTAAGAGAAGGCGAGCTTGATGCCATTATTATCGCCTTACCTTTTAATGAACCTGACGTAATGACCCGTGCGCTCTACGATGAACCTTTTGTTGTGGTTATGCCAAAAGATCATCCTCTCGCTAAGCTTGAGCAAATCGATGCCGAGATGCTACCCGATCAAGACTTATTATTACTCGGCGAAGGCCACTGCTTTCGCGACCAAGTCATCGAGCTGTGCCCTGCTCTTAGCCAGCAAAAAAATAATCGCGTTGGCAGCGTAACTCAAGGCAGTTCATTAGAAACGTTGAAGTATATGGTCGCGACAGGGTTGGGAATCACCGTACTGCCTGAGTCCGCCGTCGGTAACTTAGACTCTGAGCTAATCACTACTCGGCCTTTTGCAAGCCCCGCCCCTTTTCGAACGGTCGCACTTGCATGGCGAGCAAGCTTCCCTCGCGGGCAAGCGATTGATTTATTATTGGATACCGCTGGCACATGTCTCATCAATCCTTAATCGATAGGCAGTTAGCCCTGACACAATTAAAAGGTGTTGGCCCAAAACTCGCCCAACAGTTCTCTGATTGGGGGATTCATAATTTAGTGAACTTGCTATTTCATCTGCCGTTTCGTTACGAAGACCGAACGCGCATAACGCCAATCGCCGCGTTACGTCCACAGCAAACCTATGTGGTACAAGGCTTTGTGCGCAGCAGCCAAATTCTGTTTGGTAAAAGGCGCAGTCTGAGCGTGCGCATTCAAGATCAAAGTGGCAGCTTAGGCCTTCGCTTTTATCACTTTACCGCGGCTCAGAAAAAACAATTTGAAGAAGGCGCAGAAATTCGCTGTTATGGCGAGGCTCGTCGTGGGGCCAGTGGGCTAGAAATTTATCACCCCGAATATCACATTGTTACTAGCAATGAAGACAACCTTGAACAAACCCTAACCCCAGTTTACCCAGCAACCGAAGGCATTAGCCAAAGCCGTTTACGCACCATGATTAGCCAAGCATTAGAAATGCTGGCGGCCGATAAATTTCAGCTGCGCGACTTATTACCCGCGACGTGGTTGCAGCAATGGCAGCTGCCGGGATTAAGCCAAGCCTTACTGTATCTCCACCAGCCGCCTACCGAGGCCAATTTAGAACAATTAGAATTGGGACAACATCCTTGCCAGCGTAGATTGATTTTAGAAGAATTACTCGCACATCAACTGTCGATGCACCGAGCCCGCTTAAGGGTCAAACAGGAGCGTGCCGCTCAAATTCACTTCATGGGTCAGAGTCAGCAAAAAATTATCGATTCTCTACCTTTCACCCCGACCGAGGCACAAAAGCGCGTTGTCGAAGAAATACAATTCGACCTTAATCAACCACACCCGATGTTGCGATTGGTGCAAGGAGATGTGGGGTCAGGTAAAACCTTAGTCGCCGCACTCACCGCTGCGCCGATGGTTGATGAAGGCTATCAAGTCGCCATCATGGCCCCTACCGAGATTCTAGCCGAACAGCATCTACTGAATTTCACGCAATGGTTTGAACCTATTTTTGCCGCCGCCAACGAAGGCTCAGAAAAAAAGAAAATCGTTTGGTTAACAGGCAAGGTAAAAGGCAAAGCACGTGAAAAAGTCTTATCAGAAATTGCTAATGGCGAAGCGAAACTCGTGATCGGCACCCACGCGTTATTCCAAGATGATGTGGATTTCCATCAGCTGGGTTTGGCCATTATCGATGAGCAGCACCGATTTGGTGTGCATCAAAGGTTGGCATTAAGAGGGAAAGGGAAAGCGCTAGCCCCTCATCAACTGATTATGACCGCGACCCCCATTCCACGTACTCTGGCGATGAGTGCTTATGCCGATTTAGATGTTTCTATTATTGATGAACTCCCCAAAGGCCGGATTCCAATCAATACCTTGGTCGTTAGCAACCAACGACGCAATGAAATTATTCAGCGCATTAATGAAGTATGCCAAGGTGGCACACAAGCCTATTGGGTATGTACCTTGATTGAAGAGAGCGAAAGTTTGCAATGCCAAGCGGCCGAAGTCACCGCTCAGCAGCTGACAGAAGCCTTACCTAAGTTACGTATTGGCTTGATTCATGGACGCATGAAAGCGCAAGAAAAAGTCGACATCATGCAACGCTTCAAAAACCATGAACTGGACTTACTGGTAGCAACCACCGTGATTGAAGTGGGGGTCGACGTACCTAATTCAAACCTCATCATTATCGAAAACCCTGAACGACTCGGGCTTGCACAGTTACACCAACTGCGGGGTCGTGTAGGTCGAGGGAATCAGCAATCTCATTGTGTCTTACTGTACCAAGCACCTCTTGGAGACGTGAGCAAGCAACGCTTAAGCGTTATGCGTGAAAGTACGGACGGCTTCTATATTGCCGAACAAGACTTATTAATACGTGGGCCAGGTGAACTACTAGGGAGTCGCCAGACTGGGCTGCAACAGCTCACCGTTGCAGATTTAGAACGAGATGGGCACTTATTACCGCAAGTTAAGTCGATGGCCGAACAGTTGGTTGAGCTGCATCCTCAATCCGTTAATGCCATCATTAAACGCTGGATGGGTAACGCAGAGCAATTTGCACAGGCCTAATAATTAGTTATTAATTTTCAACAGCAAAAGTTGAATTCTGATCTATATTCTATAGAGAAGAGTTAATGATAAAGGCCAAGTAATGACCATCCCAGCCACAGTATTAAAAGTGTTAGATGACTGGCAAGTCGACTATCAACTGACTGACGACGAAGATACCTTTCAGCTTATGCAGGGCAACCCAATGACAGAATATTCGAGTAAGCTCGCTCGGGTAATATTTTTGAAAGACAGTATTGGCAAGGTTCAAGTTGTTATTCCTAGCAATCGCATTCTTGACCTTAACCGCTTATCTCAACAATGTGGCCGCCAGTTCAGCGCTTTAGGTGCTGATGCGCTAAACCGACTTAGAAATAAATTTGGTATTGAAGACTTCCCTGCGCTACCGCAGGTCACCAAAATTGATAGCATGGTTGATGAGCATTTATTAGAAGAAACACAGCTCTTCATCACCTCAGGCGATAATCTTGAATGGATCAAGCTACCCGTCGAATGCTTCAAATCCTTAATTACCAGCTCGATCATGGGGTATTTTAGTGCACCGCTACCACTGCCCTCGTATGAGCAAAATACCCACCAAGATTTAGAAGATGTGCATGCGGCAATTAAGCAATTTACCCCCCTGCGGATTCAACAACGTTTAGAAGAAACGCTAGACCTTCCGCCATTACCTGAAACCGCTCGTAGAATCATCGACCTAAGAGTCGATCCTAATGCCGATACAACCGCCTTATCTGAAGTCGTCGAAATGGACCCCGGCATGGCGGCACAAGTAGTGAGCTGGGCTCGCTCACCTTATTACGGCGTTAAAGGCGAAATCAAATCAGTTGAAGATGCGGTTATTCGTGTACTCGGTTTTGACCTTGTGATTAATCTCGCGCTGGGTTTAGCTTTAGGCCGTACTCTTAACGTGCCAAAAGAAGGGCCAAATGGCTACGCTCCGTTTTGGCAGCAAGCGGTTATGACCGCCACATTAATGGGAGAGCTCGCACGATTAATGCCGGTTAAGCAACGTCCAAATACTGGCACAGCTTACCTTTGTGGTTTACTTCACAATTTCGGCTATCTAATTTTAGGGCACGTATTTCCACCCCAGTTTTCTTTGATTAACCGCCACGTTGAGGTCAACCCTCATATCAATCGCAGTTTAATTGAAAAGCATTTAATTGGTTTGAGCCGAGAACAGGTTAGCAGCTTGTTAATGCAGCAATGGCGCATGCCTGAAGAAGTCGTGATTTCGCTGCGTAATCAGCACAATCCTAAATACGAGGGTGACTTTAGTACTTGTGCAAACTTACTTTATATTGCCGTGCGCTCATTGCGCAATCAAGGTTTTGGCGATGGCCCTTGGGAAGAGCCAAGCCATGAAGTCTTCGAACGTTTAGGTATTAGCGCCGAGTCGGCTACTAACGTTACTGAAAGCCTGCTAGAAAAAGCCGATGATCTAACAGAGCTTATTCAAATGCTGAATAAATAAAATCGAATAACCGCTATAACCCGGCCTTCACCTTCGTAAGAAATGACTTTAGTGCCGGGGTATCATAGCTGTTCGCTATTGTCTTTAACTCTGGATTAGAGGTCTTGCGATAGGCATAGAACAAAAATTCAAGCACCTCTTTTTTCGCATTCTTCTGCCAGTTACTCGGGGGCTTCCAACCTTTAACCTGATTTGAAATTTCAGCATAAACTTGCGCTCTGGTTGTAATAATCAATTCAGAGAAAAAAGAGTGCTGATCAAGAGATTCCACTAACTGCCAGCGCGAAGCCGCCGGTGGACGCTGTTTTAGCTTGTCCATATACATCAAGTATTCAGCTTTAGCTTGCTTGCTGATGGCCGCTTTTTCTTTTGCCTGAGCAGAGCGTATGACGGTTTTTGACAAGTCTTGTGCAATTCGCTTTTGCTCTTTAACATCGATACGAGCAATCAAGGTTAATAGACGATTTTCCCATGCGGCCTGCGCCCAGCGCTTAGATAAACGCTGAGCGATACCAAAATGCTGCGCATGATTGATCTCGACCAATGCAGCGGCGCTTTTATCAGCGCCGTTAGCGGTTGATTTTGCAATCATATACTGGGCACTGGTTTTAACCTGCTCACTTAAACTCAGTAAGCCCGATAACTCGACAATACGATGTTCAAGCTCAGTAAATTCAACAACATCCGTCGTTGATTTAGTCGCCATAACATCGGCGGTTTGTGCAAATACATTGGCTGAAAAAACAGCGCTAATTAACAATAAAAAGCGAAACATTAAGATTTATCTTCCCCATACTGTGATGTTTGCTCAAATAGGCCAGCATCACGGTTATTAAAAACATCTCTATCGATAGCATTTTCTGAGCTAGCAACAATACACGATACCGTTGCATCACCCGTGACATTAACGGCGGTACGTACCATATCTAGAATTCGGTCAACACCAATAATTAAAGCAATTCCTTCAACCGGCAAACCAACCTGCTGCAATACCATCGCTAAGGTGACTAAACCAACCCCAGGTACGCCGGCGGTGCCGATAGAGGCCAGTGTTGCCGTCGCGACAACCAATACATAATCGGTAATGCCAAGGTCTAAGCCAAAAGCTTGGGCAATAAAGACGGTTGCAACGCCTTGCATAATGGCCGTGCCATCCATATTAATCGTTGCACCTAGAGGTACCGTAAACGAAGCGATACGATTACTAACGCCTAAGCGCTGCTCTACGGCTTTTAGAGTCACGGGAATGGTCGCCGAACTTGAAGCCGTGCTAAATGCAAATAGCTGAGTATTGCGCATTTTACGTAAGAACATCAGCGGATTTAAACGAGAGAATGTTTGTAATAATAACGGGTAAATGCCTAGTCCATGAATGAACAGTACCAATAATACCGTCGCCATATACAACGCAAGTTCTCCGATAACCCCTAAGCCTTGTTTAGCGAATAAGGTGAACAATAAGCAGAAAACACCATAAGGCGCGAGTTTCATTAATAATGAAACCAAGGTCATCATGATTTCGTTCCAATCGTTGAAGTGCTTGGCTAAGCGATCGCCAGGAGCACCACTACGACTGATTGCTAGCCCAATCAGAATGGCAAAGACAATGACTTGCAACATATTGCCTTCTGCCATTGCTCTAACAGGATTATCAGGAAAGATATTGATAAAGACTTGGCTTAAAGGTTGTGCGACTGGGGCAGTAAAATCAGCCGTGGTATTCATCTCGACACCGACGCCTGGTTGCAGCAATTCGGCAAACAATATGGCGATAGAAATAGCAATGGCCGTGGTCATTAGATAGAGCGCAATGGCTTTAAAACTTAAGCGACCTAATGAACTTTGCCCTTGTAATTGGCAGGTACCACATACTAAAGAGATGAAAACAAGAGGAACAACAAGCACTTTTAAGCTAGCAACAAAGATCTTGCCACCTACATAAAACAAACCACCCGCTAGGCCTTCACCCAACGTGGTTGCAGCCCACTCGGGTAATTCAGGCCATAATAATAATTGCTGACTCGCGCCGCCCAACAATATGGCAGCGGCCATCGCTAATAAAATCCGTTGCGTTAGGTTCATGTCGCTATCCTTATTGTCGAATTCAGCAATTTTTATCACGGCCCTAAGGCTGGGGATTTATCGTATGCTGTAAAATATCTAAATTATTAAAAAATCACTTCTTCTTTTTAGGTTTTGGTTTTACATACTTAACAATAGTCTGAAACCACATAACCAGAGACAAATCACCATCGATTTTGATGTCTTTTTCTTGAATGCCTTTCATAAAAGCATTCTTGTCTTTGGCCGTCATGATGTACAAGCCCGTTTCGGCATCTTTAAAAGAAATGCTAAAAGCAGGATCTTTAGCGGCGCCGCCTTTCGATTTTATACGGTCATCTTTGACAATATAGTGGCGTGCTGCAGAGCCATCTTGAGTTTGTATTTGAAAAGCGAAGTCTTTACCAACCAACTGCTTTTGAAAATCTGGGTTATTCTTGCTGGCTTTTTTCATCATTAGGCCAAGAGCCCACAGCAACATACGGAATTTCATTAACGTTCTACCTTAGTTTTTTTATTGAATGCACATCTAATAATCGGTAAGCGTGTAAATTCAGCTTACTTACTTTTTCACAAAAATTGCGCTATCGGCCAATTCAGGCATTAGTCGCAATAATCCTTCTTTACCTAAGCGCTGCATATGGCGTTTATTACGCTCAGGTATCGCTTCTGGCTTGGTCACCGTTTTTAACGCTTCACTAATGTGGTTTTCACGAATGAAATGGATCATAGGAAACGGCGAGCGATTTGAATAATTTGTCATAGCGCTAGCATCTTCGCCTTCAAACTCATAATGAGGATGAAAACTGGCGAGTTGAATATCACCTTCAAGACCTGCTTGCTCTAATAGATCTTCGCACAAAAATAACCAATCGAGGTAATCATCAAAATCGGCTAGTGCCTGCGGCACTATGAATAATGCGGTCGGTAAATCTTCATCATCCGCTAATTGCATTTCATTTAATAACGATAAAAAGGCGCGGGTGATTTGCTCTAAATCTTGGCTCTTGCATTCTTCGATATGGAGCTTGTCCATGATCGGGTGAGCGAAAGGACAAAGTCCTTCCCCCACGACCAGCTTTTCCACCCACAATCGGGTTAAAGCTTTGTTCGACAGCGCTTCAGCAGCCACTGTATTTGATACTAAAGAATCCGTCACAATTATTGAACTTTATCCTTTAAGCCTTTACCAGGCTTAAACGCAGCAGTATTGCTTGCAGGAATAATTAGTTCAGCACCTGTCTGAGGATTTTTACCCTTACGCTCGGCGCGTGAACGACGGCTAAAAGTACCAAAACCGATCAAACTTACGGTATCGTCTTCACTCAAAGTTTTTGCAATTTGATCTGTAATAACAGTAATTACTTCGTTTGATTTTTCTTTAGTTAGACCAGTTGCCTCTGCAATCGCAGCGGCTAATTCAGGTTTACGCATGTCTTATTCCTTGATTTTTGTTTTCTTTATAAGCTATTTCAAGATAGCGGGAAGCTCTTTGTTAAGCGCTATTTTATCAGCAATGCAAGCTCCTGTGAGAGCATACCCTAATAATGCACCCGCATCATCACGACATAGCGCTTTTACATCGATACCATTGCTTTCAATGGTCCACTCACCTTCAGTCGCAGGAGGTGATACCACAACTGGCACAACAGGGGTTTTTACAGCAACAGGCATCGCACCATAAGTAACGTCGGTTGGTTGACCTGCCAACGTTTTAGCCAAAGCACGAGCACTTGCCATTAGCGGCATAACGTAAAGCAAAACCTTACCATCAACTTCCGCACAATCCCCTAATGCAAAAATATCTGCATCACTGGTTTGCAGTGAGCGATTAACGCAAATGCCTTGATTCACTTGCAGACCTGCCTTAACCGCTAAGTCTAAGCGAGGGCGAAGGCCAATCGCAGAAACAACGATATCAGTTTCTATCTGCTCGCCATTAGAAAGGTCAGCAATAAGACCTTTCTCGGTTTCAGTGATGCGAGTAATCAAAGGGCCAAGATGAAACTTAACCCCTAAACCTTCAAGTCCCTGCTGAACAGCGTTGGCCGCTGGTTCTGGCAAAAGCGCCGGCATCAGTTGGCTGCTAGGAGCAACGATCGTCACTTCGTAACCACCGCTGGTTAAATCGTTCGCGTATTCACTGCCAATTAACCCTGCGCCCATCACTAATACGCGTTTTTTACCGTCTAGCTCTGCACGGAAGTTTGCATAATCTTGCAGATCATTAATCGCGAAGATGTGTTCATTTGAATCACCTTCGATGCGAGCGGAAACAGGCTCTGCGCCCCAAGCTAATACCAATTTGCTATACGCTACTGGCTCTTCACCAATAGAAATAGTATGGCTTTCAGCATTGATCGCCGTTACTCGCGTATTGGTGCGAATAGTCACATTCAACTGATCTGCCATCTTGCCAGCATCTGCCATTGCCAAGTCACTGGCCGTTTTACCTTTGGTAAAACCGGTTGAAAGCATTGGCTTGGAGTAATTACAGCCATCATCGGCAGTAATCATTAATACCGGTGTTTCAGCATCTTGTTTACGGAATTCTTTAACGAGGTTATAACCCGCTAAACCGGTTCCAATAACGATGACAGGTGCATTAGCTTGTGACATAGATTTTTATCTTCATTCAGGTGGAATGGGGTACTAAAAAGGGAGTGAAACTGGCGAATTAAATTTCAACCATTTCAAAATCGTCTTTACCTACGCCACAATCAGGGCAGATAAAATCGTCAGGCACATCAGCCCAAGCAGTGCCTGGTGCAAGACCTTCTTCTGGGCAACCTTCTTCTTCATCGTATACCCAACCACAAACTACACATTCCCACTTCTTCATAAGAGCAACTCTTCTATTTATATAATCACTTTTTATTCAGGCGTAACCTACTGTTCATCGGCTAAAAAATCAACACAAATGATTAGGCATCTTGCCTTTAGGTCAATTTTCATCCATGCTCCGCGCCATGAAACATCAGTCTATTATCAGCGATCATCTCTCACAGTCCTTTCCTTTATGGTCTGCGCGAAATCAGCGTCAATACTTCACCGTGCCGACTGTTTGGCGCAATACCCTATTTGATGCCAGCTCATTGACCGCTCAACTGATCACCCTGAGTAAGGGAGATTTCAGTGTTGAGGTTTTATGGCAAGGCTGGCGCAAGCTCAGTCAGCAAGAAGCCACTTTACTAGGTTGCCAAGAAAACCAAAAGGTTGCTTGGTGCCGTGATGTCGCCTTAAAAGTCCACGGCGAACCTCGAGTTTATGCTCGCACCTGCATGCCAAAAACAACACTGACGGGTAATGAACGTCAGCTAAAGAATTTAGGCAATAAGCCATTAGGGGCTTATTTGTTCCAGCATCCTCACATGCATCGTGGAAAAATGAGTGCTTATCGTATCGGCCATAACGATCTATCTTTATCTTGGGCTCGACGTTCGGTATTTTATCTAGGGCAAAAACCTATATTAGTGACAGAAGCATTTACTCAGCCCCTAGCCACTAAATAACGATTTTATAAAGAGAAGCCATAAACATACGCCATGAGACCTATTCAAAATTTGCGACAGCAGCCCGTATTTACTGAACTTTGGGCAAAAATAAAGCCTTTCTGGCAATTGATGCGCCTTGATAAACCTGTGGGTATCTATTTACTTCTATGGCCAACGTTATGGGCGCTATGGGTTGCAGCGGAAGGCATCCCTGACTTTTCAGTATTGGTTATTTTTATCTTTGGGGTGATTTTTATGCGCTCCGCAGGTTGTGTTATCAATGATTACGCCGACCGTAATGTCGATGGTCACGTCTCGCGGACTGTAGCAAGGCCTTTGGTCACCGGAGCCGTAACGAATAAACAAGCGCTTATTCTTTTCTCTGTCTTATTAACCGCTTCTTTTATCTTGGTATTATTTACCAATACGCTAACCATTCAGCTGTCTTTCGCGGGCGCCGCTCTCGCAGCCATTTATCCCTTTATGAAGCGCCATACTCACTTACCTCAAGTATTTTTGGGAGCCGCGTTCTCGTGGGCAATCCCGATGGCTTTTGCGGCGCAAGCCGATGCGCTGCCTAAATACATCTGGTTAATTTACATTGCCAACCTTAGCTGGACCGTCGCCTACGATACTATGTATGCCATGGTTGATCGCGATGACGACTTAAAAATCGGGGTCAAATCTACGGCCATTTTATTTGCCGATGCCGATAAAGTGATGATTGGAATTTTACAAGGAATCGCCCTTTTTTGCCTATTCCTACTAGGCTCTGAATTGGCACTCAACATGTTCTACTATATGGGCTTACTCGCAGCGACTGGATTAATGATTTATCAACAGTGGCTTATTCGAGCCCGCGATGAAGTAGGATGCTTTGCAGGCTTCATCAACAGTCATTGGGTAGGAGTCGCCGTTTGGATAGGTTTAGCGCTGGCGTATTTATAAGAAATTAAATACTCAACTGTCATCTAGCTGTAACAATTGTGAGTTGTAATAAATGCTTAATTTATGACAACCACGTGACATTCAGCTTATGAATACTGGCAAAACAGTTTTAATTGTTGATGATGAAGCCGCCATCCGTGAAATGATTGCGGTTGCTTTAGAAATGGCTGGCTACCATTGCTTGGAAGCCAGTAACTGCAAAGATGCACACGCACGCATTGTTGATCGTAAGCCTGATATGATCTTGCTCGATTGGATGCTGCCTGGCACAACGGGCTTAGAATTCACTCGACGCTTAAAGTGCGATGACCTCACTAAAGAAATTCCTATTATTTTATTAACCGCCAAAGGCGAAGAAGATAATAAAATTCAGGGATTGGATTCTGGGGCGGATGATTACATCACCAAACCTTTCTCGCCACGAGAATTAGTGGCGCGTTTAAAAGCCGTTTTGCGCCGAGCAACGCCTTTGGGCATTGAAGAGTCGATTGAAATTGAAGGCTTGTTACTTGATCCAACCTGCCATCGCGTAACGGCAAATCAAGCTTCTGTCGATATTGGCCCAACCGAATATCGCTTATTGCAATTTTTTATGACCCACCAAGAACGTGCCTATTCTAGAACCCAGCTATTAGATCAGGTATGGGGGGGGAATGTGTATGTGGAAGAAAGAACGGTTGATGTGCATATTCGTCGCTTACGAAAAGCACTTGGCAGTGCTCATGAGCATTTGATTCAAACCGTTCGGGGCACAGGCTATCGTTTCTCAACTAAAGTTTCTTAGAGAAGGTTTCTAGCGAACCTTGGCAATGAATCGAGATAACGTATCAAGCTTTACAGGATCATCATCTACGTAGCGGATCACTATTTTTATGGTTTCCGCATCAGCGACATTTTCAACAGCTTGTAGCATTCGAATATAACAATTTATTCGAGCTACTTGCCCCGCTTCTTGGTCAACAATATCTAATACCGCTTGTTCTAATAATTGTGGAATATCACCTTCACGCTTAAAGATACCCGACATTTCTTGCAGGTTGATATCTTTAATGACACATCGGGCACTGCCACCCGCTCCAAACCGCAGCTCTGCAATGCCTTTTGCTTTAGCAGAGCCTTTTGCTTTAGCAGAGCCTTTCGTTTTTGCAGAAGCTTGATTGGATGTTTTTTCAGTAGGCTTAGCCGCGGCTTTATTGGGACTACTACTCGTGGGACTGCTCGCGCTTAATCCACCCATTAGTGCACTCATGCCCGCATCTTGAGCTGAGGTCGCTTTCGTCGGCTGCGCGGCTGGTTTTTGTACCGCAGGCGCTGCACCCCCCATGAGCGCACTCATCCCCGCATCTTGGCCTGGAACCGCTTGCTTTGAAGATTCTTGCGCAGACAAACCATAATGTTTAGCGAGCAGTTTATTGACCTTGCCTAAGAAGTTATCACGGGTAAACGGCTTGCCAATATAATCACTCACCCCAGCAGTAACCGCTTTGATTACATGGTCACGCTCTCCACGACTGGTAATCATCATAAAAGGGGTTTTGGCATAGCGCTCTTCCGTTCGCATCCACGTAATCAGTTCAAGCCCTGACATCTCTGGCATTTCCCAATCACACAAGACCAAATCGATGGCGGTTCCTTTAAGAACCGACTGGGCTTTTCGGCCATCGACCGCTTCATGAATTTTAAAGCTAGGATAGCTATCACGCATGGATTTCTTAATTAAGTCGCGGATGAATGCGGCATCATCCACAACTAAAACATTAAGCGCCTTCATTGTTGCACCTTAAATTCTATGCTCATTATAGTTTGAGCATAGCTTAAAGTGGCTATTAAGCAGGTTTAAACTGCCCTTTAATTTGCTCACTCCAATAAAGTGTTGCACCACAAACGGCAGCAGGCATCACGAATAAATTCAATACCGGCACCATAAAACCAAGCGCCACAACGAATCCAAAGCCTAGATTGGTTAATGGCTGTAATTTTAAGGCGGCATGTAAATCTGAAAAACTGTGACCGTTATTGTCCAAGGCATAATCTAAAAACTGCAGTGTTAATACCCACGTTCCAAATAAAAACCACAAGACTGGGCTCACCACATTGATCACGGGAATGAAGCTAATAACCAATAAGGCGATGTAACGAGGAATAAAATAGCCCAACTTTTTTAATTCACGCTGCAAAGTTCGAGAAATCAACTTCCCAATAGACTCTTCTGGTATTCCAGCACCATACTTTTGCGTTTCAACCGCCTCACTCAATAAGCCATTAAATGGGCTCGCGATCAGGTTTAAAATTGCACTGAAAAAGTACAAGGTAATAGAAATAAGGGTCAGCGCGGTGACGGGTAAAATTAACCAATAAAGCCAAGATAGAAAGCTAGGCAGCCAATCGACCAACCCCTGAATTTTTTCTACCAGATAGCCACCACCAAAATAGATCAACGCCGACATCAGTATCGCATTGATTAAAATAGGGAAAGCGACATAACGCTTTAAGCCCTTATTCGTTAATAATGAAAAGCCTCGTCCAAAGTATCGAAAGCCTAGTAACGGGTTGCCACGCATATAAATTTCCTTTTTTTTGCTCTAATCGCTAAAATCGCGCTCATTTATACAATACCTGCCGTAATGAAGGCTAGCTAAAAGGCTAATTCAATGACCCCCGAACGCTTTGCTCGTATCAAAGAAACGCTTAATCGTCGCCAGCCAGACCTTGCGGTAGTCACCGACGAAGTTCATAAAGCTCACAACATATCGGCCATTATTCGTACTTGTGATGCCTTTGCAGTACCAAAAGTTCATGCAATTTGGCCCTATGACAACTACCGTACTTTTCGTGGTAAAGCGAAAGGCAGCCAACACTGGGTCGACGTCGATACTTATCGCACTACCGAAGATGCGATTGGCCAATTACAAGGCCAAGGGTTTAAGGTGTGCGTAGCCAATTTTAGTGAACGCGCCATCGATTTTCGCGCCTACGATTTTACCCAGCCTACCGCCATTATGATGGGCAATGAGTTAACGGGCGTTACTGATATTGCTGCCGAAATGGCTGATGAACACCTAACCATCCCGATGCTCGGCATGGTGCAATCTTTTAACGTATCGGTTGCCGCCGCGTTATTATTAAGCGAAGCAGAACGTCAGCGTTCCTTAAAAGGTATGTTTGATCAGCGTCGTATCTCTGATGAAGATTATGAGCGCTTATTATTTGAGTGGAGCCACCCTTTTTATACCCGTATTTGCAAAGAGCTTGGCTGGGAATATCCTGAAATGGACGAAGAAGGCGAGCTTGCCGATCCACAAGGATTTGGGGCAAAGGTAAATGCCTCTGGTAAAAAACTCAGATAGCAACAAGCTGCAAGCGCATGGTCTGCGGATCTAATTGCGCTTGTACACACTCACAGTGGCGATAAAAAATATCCTGGCTCAAATACCGCTTAACCTGCTGGCAATACTCGGGACTGCATGCGTAACCTAAAATTATTCGCTTAACGGCCTTGGTAGGTATTTTATACATCGCACGACTGGCACCCTGAACATCAATTTGGCGATCTGCCGCATCTAATTTACGCATTAGTCGCCATTCAATGTCATCCTGAGCATGACCAGTATAGCTTGGACGATGAAAAACATAATATAAGTCATCAAACGGCTGCCAATGCTGAACAACTTCAACGTTGCCAAAGTGCTGAGCATGCTGATTATAGGAATCGCTACCAAAACTGCTTTTTGAAACCTCAAACTCGACAACCATTCCTTGACCCGATGCACCAAGCTGCTGCCATAGAATAGCAGAGTGCCATTGCGAATAAAGAGAGAGCACTCGCCAATCTGAAAAGGCTTCGCAAGCAAAAGGCTTGATGGTCTGCGAATGCTTTTTTAGGAGCAACGCTTGCTCAATCTCTTCTCGTTTAGTTAAAGATTGCTGCTCAAAATATTCAAAACTGATCATGGAGCGCAAGTTTTCAGGCAGCTCTTGATACTGATCTTTTAAATGCTGACGAAAATCGGCAGCGTCGAGTTGAGGGCGTATTTGATCTTGATAGGTCGTATTTGTTTGCAACCAAGGATCTGGTAATTGTGAGGGCGAAAGAAAAGGCAAATAGCCTCTTTTCAGTAAAATAAAGCCTTCGGTTCCAAAAAAATAATACAATAAATTCACCTAATAAAGCCTTAGATACTTGCCGTTAGTTAATTATGGTCGATTTTTATAAAACGACCGTTTTTTGGATGTGCGACATCACCGCAACTGCTTGTGCGAGATATCTCACACTGAAAGTAAGATTATGTCACTGTCTCACCAGAGCCTTCTACCAAAAACGGCACAGATTTTATTCAAGTTATTGATTTATAAGGATTTTTTTAAATAACAAAAACCTTATTTATTTTGAGGGATAAAAACAAGGGTTTTCACTTTTTTACATTCTGCTAACTTTAATGCACAAGGACGGCAGCGTTACAGGATGTAACGGTTAAGGATAACAATATTGCCACGGACTGCTTCAAGGAAGATCGTTAGCCAATTGGATGGCTGCTAGGGTGCTGAGACGGGAAGAACAGGATGTTCTCCCGTCTTATTTTCTAAAGGATTAGAAAGATGCACTACTTCCTCTTTTTATATCCCTCGTTATTTCTGTATCTTTCAATAAAATATCGATTTCTTAATAAAACATCGACCGACTCGCCAAATAGCACCACTCTATTCACAATACGACCGCGTACTTCAGACAACATTTTATTATGGCCGCATTCTCCTGCCGCATCGATCGACTCATTTGTATTTGTTTTTATTCCTTAACAGATTATTGAATAAATATAAATACACCAATATTAGGACACTATTTTCTAATGAAATATGATTAAAATATGAAAAATATCAATAAGCTTACGCCAATAACGTATTAGAATATAATTACAGTGTAAGTTTGATGTTGTTTCGTTATTTACTAACATAAACATCATTAATCTTAGTTTTTAGATGATCTTTATATTTGGAACGGACTCATGACGATGAAATCAACACTAAAATCCCTCAGTACAATCGCTGTTCTGGCATTCGTGGGAGGTGCTGGTTGGTATGCCTGGCAAATACTTCAACCAGATAGTTTCTCGGACAACCTGCCTGAGAGTATTGCTTACGGCAATGGCCGCATCGAAGCAACCGAATATGATATAGCAACGAAAATTCCTGGGCGCTTGGTCGATGTATCGGTACAAGAAGGCGATACCGTACAAACAGGCCAAGCATTAGCGGTTATCGATACCGATGACCTTAATGCTCAACTACGTGAAGCCAATGCAGGATTGCGTGAAGCCAGCGAATCACGCAAATATGCACTAGCCATCGTTGATCAGCATAAAAGTGAGCTGAACTACGCGCAAACTGAATTAAAGCGTTCTTTAACCTTGTTTAAGAATGGCCACGCCCCACAAGAAAAAGTTGATCAGCAGCGCATGATTGCTGTTTCAGCCGCAGCGGCATTGAAAGCCGCTAATGTGAAGGTTGTTCAATCCGATGCAGGGATAGAAGCGGCTCAAGCGCGCATCGAAAGGCTGCAAAGCAATATCGCAGATAGCACTCTTAAAACACCGATTAATGGTCGCGTATTGTACCGCCTTGCCGAGCCTGGTGAAGTATTAGGCAGTGGTGGCAAAGTCTTAACTGTATTAGATCTCACCGATGTCTATATGAGCATTTATTTACCAACGGCCGAAGCAGGTAAAGTCGCTATTGGCTCTGAAGCCCGCATCATTATTGATGCCATTCCACAATATACACTGCCTGCCAAGGTAACCTTTGTATCTGCTCAAGCACAGTTCACACCTAAGTCGGTAGAAACCCGTGATGAGCGCGACAAACTGATGTTTAGAGTTAAGCTCAAATTAAATTCACAGTTGCTTAAAGAGCATATTCAGCAAGTAAAAACCGGCGTTCCTGGAATGGCTTACGTCTTATTAGCCCCAGAAAAAGAATGGCCAGAACAATTGCAGGTAAGAGTGCCTGAATGATGTTAGACATTGCAGAGTCAAAAAATATTGCCAAGCTCAGCAAAGTAACCCATCGCTATGGTGATAATTTTGCTCTAGAAGACATTAGCCTAGAATTACCTGCGGGTAATATGGTTGGTTTAATTGGTCCTGATGGTGTTGGCAAATCCAGTTTATTAGCGTTAATTGCGGGCGCTCGTTCGATTCAGACGGGGGGCATTGAAGTGCTAGGCGGCGACATGAGTAATAGCCGCTTTCGCACATCGGTATCGCCCCGTATTGCCTACATGCCCCAAGGCTTAGGCAAAAATCTTTACCCAACGCTGTCTGTTTTTGAAAATATTGATTTCTTTGGTCGCCTATTTGGTCAAAAAAAAGCCGAACGTGAACATCGCATTAAAGACTTACTAAAAAGTACAGGCTTAGAAGCTTTTGCTGACCGCCCTGCTGATAAGCTTTCCGGTGGGATGAAGCAAAAACTCGGTTTGTGCTGTGCTTTGATTCATGATCCTGAGTTATTGATTCTGGATGAACCTACAACGGGGGTAGATCCGCTCTCTCGTCGTCAATTCTGGCAATTGATCGATCGTATTCGTAGCCGTCAGAAAAATATGAGCGTACTGGTTGCGACGGCTTATATGGAAGAAGCGGACGATTTTGACTGGTTGGTCGCCATGGATGACGGCAAGGTTATCGGCACGGGTACGCCTAGTGAGCTAAAGATCGAAACGGGCAAGAATACGCTGGATGAAGCCTTTATTTCATTGCTGCCACTAGAGAAACGCCACAACCACCATACTCTTGTTGTACCACCACGCCAAGATAACTCAGATACAAAAGAGCCTGCGATTAGTGCAACGGGCCTGACTAAGCGCTTTGGCGATTTCATCGCAGTGAACGACATCAACTTGAACATTGAGCAAGGTGAGATTTTTGGTTTCTTAGGCTCCAATGGTTGCGGCAAAACCACCACCATGAAAATGCTAACCGGCCTGCAACCGGCAAGCTCTGGCGAAGCCAAGCTATTTGGTCAAAAAGTCGATGCTAAAAATATAAATTCGCGTAAGCGCGTAGGTTTTATGTCGCAGGCATTTTCGCTCTATAGCGAATTGACCGTGCAGCAGAATATGGTATTGCACGCACGTTTATTTCACCTACCTAAAGACCAAATAGAATCTCGTACTGAAGCGCTCATTACACGTTTTAATCTTGAAGAATACCGTGATACTTTTCCGGATGACCTCCCTCTTGGTATTCGTCAGCGCTTATCCTTGGCTGTCGCTGTCGTCCATAACCCTGAAATATTGATTCTTGATGAACCAACATCAGGGGTAGACCCTGTCGCTCGAGATGACTTCTGGCAATTATTGATAGAACTGTCGCGTGAACAAGGCGTTACTATTTTCATCTCGACGCACTTTATGGATGAGGCCGCACGCTGTGACCGCATTTCATTAATGCACGCAGGAAGAATACTCGCGAGCAATACACCTGCTGGGCTGTGTGAAACACGCCAGGCAGAAACGTTAGAAGAAGCGTTCATTGGCTACTTAGAAGAAGCGGTCGCAAAATCCTCTTCAGCATCGACACCTCCCGCCGCGTTACCAGTGACTCAAGGCGCTGATGATGACGAGAGTGCACTTGCAGCAAGACCGACTGCTCATAAAAACACGGCTAAAACATCGTTTAGCTTGCTGCGATTATTTGGCTACGCGCACCGCGAAGCGCTTGAATTGTGGAGAGACAGGATACGCTTAACGTTTGCGTTGCTGGGTTCCATCATTCTTATGTTCATTCTTGGTTATGGTATTACTTTTGATGTAGAAGATTTGAGTTTTGCCGTATTGGATCAAGATCAAACAGTGCAAAGCCGCGACTATATCCAGAATATTGCAGGCTCTCGCTATTTTATTCAAAGAGCCGATATTAAAAGCCCTGCTGAATTAGAACGACGAATGCGCAGTGGTGAAATCAGCGTCGCTATCGAAATTCCGCCCAATTTTGGACGGCAGCTGAAACGTAATAGAACCCCTGAAATTGTGGTATGGATTGATGGCGCGATGCCCTTTAGAGCAGAAACAATTAAAGGTTATATTACAGGCACTCATTATGCTTACTTAATCGATCTATCTTTGCGAACCTACGGCCATGTACCAAATTTAGTTCCCGCGAATATTGCATCGCGCTATCGCTACAATCAAGATTTCAAGAGTATTGAAGCCATGGTGCCTGCGGTGATTCCACTACTGCTGGTATTTATTCCCGCAATTCTAATGGCGCTAGGCGTTGTTCGCGAAAAAGAGTTTGGTTCAATCACTAACCTTTACGTTACGCCAGTGACGCGATTGGAATTTCTGATTGGAAAGCAACTGCCTTATATTTTTGTCAGCATGGTTAGCTTCTTTGGTTTGGTCGCCCTCGCGGTTTACGTATTTGGTGTTCCTCTCAAAGGCAGTTTGCCAGCACTGAGTTTTGCGGCATTGCTTTACGTTATCGGCACAACCGGTGTTGGGCTTTTGATTTCAACATTCACCAAAACCCAAATATCAGCCTTAGCCGCAACCACCGTTATTGTCTTGATGATTGCGGTCAACTTTTGTGGCTTGATTAATCCGGTCACCTCTTTAGAAGGTCTGGCTGCGATTATTAGCAAGCTGTTTCCAACGACCTACTTTCTTGAAGCTTGCCGAGGGGTATTCAATAAAGGCCTAAATTTCTCTGACTTACTGTCTCAGATTTTTCCTTTGGCCGCTTTCATTCCTGTGCTGACCTTAGCCAGCGTCTTTTTACTTCCGAAACAGGATAAATAATCATGCAACGTCGCGGTAATATCCTTCAATTAGGCATCAAAGAGCTGCGTAGCTTATGGCACGATAAAGTATTATTGATGTTCGTATTTTTTGCTTTCACAGGCTTAATCTATGTTGTTTCATCGGCCGCCTCATTAGAGCTCAACAATGCTCCTATCGCGGTTGTCGATGAAGACCAATCGCATTTATCAAAGCGCATCACTAATGCGTTTTACGCGCCTTATTTTAAGTACCCAGACAGCATTTCTTTAAACGACATCGATTCTTCGCTGGATAATGGAATCTATACTTTTGTATTGGATATCCCACCAAACTTTGAACGTGACGTATTGGCCGGCAAACAGCCGACCTTAAAAGTTAATATTGATGCGACTCGTATGTCACAAGCTTTTATTGGCGATAACTATATCCAAACGATTATCAGCAGTGAAATTAATGAATTTGTAAGAGGCCAGCGTTCGGTATACGCACTGCCGATTCAGCAGTCTGCCCACATTATGTTCAATCCCAATCTGACAAGTGTTTGGTTTGGTAGCGTGATGGAATTGATGAATGTCATTACCATGATCTCAATTATCCTCACAGGGGCTGCGGTCATTCGTGAGCGGGAGCACGGCACGCTAGAGCATTTATTAGTAATGCCACTGACGTCTTTCGAAATCGTCGCGGCCAAAATTTGGGCTAATGGCCTAGTCATCTTAACACTGACCGCTATTTCGCTATTTGTCGTGATTGAAGGGATTTTGCAAGTTCCCATTCATGGTTCTGCTGCGCTGTTCTTATTTGGAGTCGCGATACACTTGTTTGCAACCACGTCTTTAGGGATTTTGTTAGGAACACAAGCTCGCACGATGCCTCAGCTTGGATTATTGATGATCCTCATATTGCTGCCATTACAGATGCTGTCAGGCGGTATAACGCCCCGCGAGAGTATGCCGGATGCAGTTCAGAACATTATGCTTGTTGCGCCAACGACTCATTTTGTGAAATTCGCGCAAGCTATTTTATACAGAGGAGCGGGTTGGGAAGTCGTTTGGCCGTATTTTCTTGCCCTACTGGTCATTGGCAGTGTGTGCTTCTTCTTCGCACTATCACGTTTTAGAAAATCAGTGGCGCTTTCTTAAA
>CAWVSY010000048.1:0-27943 GCA_963933055.1 uncultured Oleispira sp. | reverse complement strand
TTGATGGACTTTAGCGAAGAACGCTACAACGAAATCAAAGAAGATTATTTAGAATTCTCTAAGAACCTAAATATTCCTGATATTCAATGTGTTCCACTGTCTGCCCTAGACGGCGATAACATCGTGAACCGCTCTGAGCGCTCACCTTGGTATACCGGCAAGACCTTGATGGAAATTTTGAACACGGTAGAAGTATCTGAAGATAAAAATCTTGAGAACTTCCGCTTCCCTGTTCAATACGTTAACCGCCCTAACCTCGATTTTCGTGGATTCTGCGGTACTGTTGCTTCTGGTAAGGTTCACCCTGGCGACACCGTTATGGCATTGCCATCGCGTAAAACCAGCACGGTTGATCGAATCGTTACCTTTGATGGCGACCTAGACGAAGCCTTTAACGGCCAAGCCGTTACCATCACCCTGAAAGACGAAATTGACGTTTCTCGTGGCGATATGTTGGTTCACATCGACGACCTTCCTACTGTTGCTAGCAAAGTAAACGCTGACATCGTATGGATGGCCGATGATGCTTTAGTCCCTGGTAAGCAATACGACGTGAAATTCTCATCGGCTTTGACTCAAGGCGCAGTGAGCAAAATTCACCACCGTGTTGACGTTAATACGATGGCACAGCACGATGCAGAACAGGTTAACCTAAACGAAATCGCCCTGTGTGAAGTAACACTGACTAAGCCGATGTCGTTTGACTCATACCAGCACAACCGTGCAACGGGTGCCTTCATCATCGTTGACCGCCTAACCAACGTTACCGTTGGTGCAGGAATGGTTGTTGGCGAAGCACAAGATAGCGACGGCGATACAACGATTGTAACCGCTGAAGATAAAGCCAAGCGTTTTGGACAGCAACCAGCGATTATCGCAATCAATGGCAGCAACCCAGACGTAACGGCACAAGCACTTGACCGTCGTTTATTCGAAATGGGCAAAGTGGCCGCTATCGCAAGCAACGAACAAGCTGAAGTATTGAAAAATGCCGGTTTGATCGCTCTTGTCGCCGGTGGTGCAGATGATGCGAACATCAGCTTAGCCGCTGACGAAGACAGCCTAGATAGCATGATTGCTACCTTGCAAGAGAAAGGTATTATTTAAGCCCTCTATTTCGATAGAACCTTAATAACATACCCTTTCTAAGAAAAAGCGCTCCGTGAACCTAACAATAGGCCCACAGAGCGCTTTTTTTATGCCTGCTCCTCACTGAATAAAGAAATAACATAAAGACCCTCAAGCCTAATGACAGGAATGTCTAATCTTTGATAAGTCCTTTGATTAGCGCCTTAGTAAGCACCTTGGCTAAGCCTTTGATAAAGAACAAAAATAATTGATAAATAATGGAAGTTTTTTAGAAAAACTCTTGACGAAAAATAAAATGGTGACATAATACGCGCCACTTAAGAGGCGAATGCCACTAAGTATAGCTATGTAGCTCAGTTGGTTAGAGCACAGCATTCATAATGCTGGGGTCGGCAGTTCAAGTCTGCCCATAGCTACCATATTCTAAAGAGCCTGCACGGTTAGTGAGAACTAACTTTGCGGGTTTTTTTATGTTTGAAGGATTATTGATAAAAAGGATATATCATGGAACCTTGGATTACGATTGCACTTACAGCACTCACTGGGCCTTCATTAACTGGATTAGCATTCTATCTATTAAGAAACTGGCTACTTACACGACTAAAGCATCAGCTCAATTTAGAATCCCTACTCAAAAAATCCGATCTAAATATCGCAGAAATAGCTAAAAAGTCCGAATTTAAAGAAACAATAGTTCACTTAGAAGACCGCTTAAACAAAGAAAAAATACACCTTGAAAAAGAATTAGACGCTGCCAAATCTGATCTCGTAAATATAAATAAATCTTTATCCGATAATTCATTTAATGTGTCATTTCTTTACGAACAAGAAAAACTTTCAGCCATTAAGAAAACATGGTCTGCCATAACAAAGTTCGAAGCATTAAACGACTTTCTAGTCATTGAAACTGCACTGAAATTAAACAGCGGACTAAATGACAATATCATTAATGTTTTAAAAGCAGCTCACTCTGATTCTCATCGAAAAACACAAAATGATCCATTAAAGTATACGAAGGAACTAATACAAGAAATCGAGTCCTGCCGTATATTTTTAAGTGGAAAAACTTATTTTCTATGCTCATTATTCATTGAAATATTCAATCAAAGCGTGACACAACTTGAACATGCAATTACTGGAAGATCCACGGATATCACTCAGAAACAATACTTAAAAAGTATTGAGAATATATGGAAATCATTCATTGAATACAGTGAAAAAGAACACCCAAAAGATCTTTCACTAATCGAAATGTCATCACGTATCAGGCTAGAACTCTCTGTAATTTCAGCTGAAAATATAATGAAAAAAGACAATCATTACACATACAGAAATGTCCGAGATAACATTATAAAAGATGACACTCTATTATCTATTAAATTACATAGATAACCCATCAAACAACCCTACAACCTTAGCCCTTTCAGGTATTTTGCAGTTTATGAGAGGGTTTAGTTCAAGCACCTTCGTTAAGTAGTCCGGTGATAAATGACTGTACCTAAGAGTCATCTTTAAATCGCTATGCCCTAGTACCTTTTGCAGCGTTAAAATATCTCCGCCATTCATCATGAAGTGACTAACAAAAGTATGTCTTAACTCTTTAATTAAAATCAGAGGTCTTTTGCCCTTTTGGGAATTCAATTCCCGAGCGATCAGCAGCCTTTCTAAATACAGTACGACAATGACTAAAGAATCTTCTATCAGTCTTATTATTAGATATAGCGTGAATTTCGTTATACAAGCTTTGACCAATTGGTACTGCTCAGGGACCTATTCGTCGCTACTGGTCTAAGTTAAACACCTCAGCATACAATAAAGAAAAGATATAGCTAACTTATCACAAGCATTTTTCTAAATGTAATACGACAATGAATAAGAATACTAGAATGAATTTCCTTCAAGCATCAAATACGAAAATTTCTTGCTGCGTAACAGAACTTATCTTTCAACGGTTTTAATCTTTTACGCTTCGAATCTTTATTCCTATCGTATTGCATTTTATAACTTTGGCATTTTTCCTTAAAAACTGACATTGCTTTTCTTCGACACGCACGATATTGAAGTGAGCCTTTGGTATAATTATCACAAACAGACCTATGAATAATTTTCCCACTATTTGTATCCCAAGTTACTCTTGGCTCAGGGTAGGTATGTAACTTGGCAGCCTCTGCTGGGAGAACAAAGACAAATAACAATAAAATCCATTTAAAAAACAACATAAATCTCTTAATTTATAACTAACTAATTAACTTTAAATCTTGTTCTCTTCTCGACTTAGATTTTTTATAGAAATTCTCATGAGATCCTAAATTTAGAAGATAAAGCGTTAACTTCTCGTCAACCCAAGTATATCCCAGCAAGGTTTCCTGATTATTCATTTTAAACTTATGAACTCTCATATGGCTTAAGTCACCTTTTTTCTGAACTCCAATTTCAGGCTCTTCAATAATATTATCAATTTCATCATCGATAATATCTTTACACTGATCAGAGAGTTTTTTCAGAGCTTTACTAAAAACCCGCGACATTATTATTTCAGGTTCTTGATTTTTTACGTCTGACATAAGTCTCGCCTTTACCTGCTTCAATTTCCGCAGCTGCGATTAGTGCATCCTTGATAAACTCGTATGACAAATCTGGGTTATCTTCTGCAATACGTCCTATCTGGGCCCAATGCTCAATTTGTTTTGGGACCGATCTCATTTCTGCTGTCGCATAGACCTGCGCATCTTGCACTAGCCCATCGTCTAACCTGACGCTAGTAGCCATAAATTCACCCTTTATGTCGTTTTATTTTCTTTGTATTTTAAAGGCTTTATACCTTGAATGTTATCGGTACACCGACACACAAAGCGACAATTTGTCGCAATATGCATCATATTAGCCCTGTAATGAATTAGAGTCAAATTACCTAACTGATTACCTTCCACATCCCTTCTTAATACGACTCTACTGACATATAGCCTAACTTAAGACTACGATTCCAATGCAGGCAAAAAGTAGTTCTCCCAAAGCTTACGGTAGCGTCCTTTATGCCAGCCGATATGACCGATGCGCTTTTGATCGATATCTGAAGGTTTGATCGTTACCATTGTTTTATTGGCACCGGTAAAAAATGCATGCAACATTTCTATGTTTTTCATCGACATCATGTCGTCGTCGGTGAAAGCGATTGAGGTCATCGGCATTTTAACATTCGCAAAACGCTGCCTTAGCCAATCACCTTCATAACCAACAGCATAGTCTTTTTTCAAACACCAACGACGCCATTGCATAATCACGCCTTTCGGTAGATTGCACATAATCCCTACTTTGTCTCCAGGAAAATAACCTAATAACGGCGCAGTCGCAGGCACCAATAAATACCATAAGAACCAAGCAACGCGCTTAGTCGGCGGTGCGTTATACCACCACGTTCCCGTTCCTGCACCAACGGTAATGGCCTTGTCTATATCATCGGTATTTTCCATGAAGCCAAGCATATGAGCACCCACACTGTGGCCAATCCAGGTAATTTTTTGCTCAGGAAATTCTGTTTTCACATAGTCCAGTACAGTAGCGCAGTCATATGTTGCCCAGCTTAACTTATCGCTTTTGCTGTATTTAACATGGCGGTCAATGGATAAGCCAATGCCATCATAGTCAAATGTCACAGCGGTATAGTTATGCTCGGTTAACCAGTTAGCAAAATCGGCGTACAGGCGCTGAGCAACCCCTGTTGCGGTAGCGATAATGCAAACGCCTTTACTCGCCTTTTGCTCTAAAGAGCCTATGGCTGGGAAAATCTTAGCGGTAATTGTATGACCCGCGGCAGTTGTTAACACTTCTGTTTTCATATTTATTCTCTGTCTTTTACTGCTGGTTTTGACTCATTACTCATCGCCTTCTGTTTGTATTCAAAATCTATGAAGGCGGTAAAAAATACATGAGTCGATTAAAATCGTTTAATAATAAAATTTAAAAACTTGAGGATGGTTTCCATTTCTTCTTCATTGAATTCATCGCTGAATACACCATTAATCTGATCAATAAAAGGCATTAAATCGAGTGTTTTTTGCAGGCCTTCAGGGGTTGGGTATAGCTTGATCGCTCTGGCATCTTCTTCGCTAATGCAGCGCTCTAATAGCGCCTTTTTTTCCATACGAACAATCAGCCCCGTCACCGCCGATTTGTTCAACGACAGTGCTTTTGCTACGTCTTTTTGCAAACAACCTGCATGCTTAACGATGTACAGCAAGGCCGCTAGCTGAGTAACAGAGGTATCAAAGGTCTGCTCACAGGCTTTATCCACATGGTTGAACAGTTTTCTTTGCGCCATGTTGAGTAAAAAAAAGAGGCGTTTATCCACAGTTAAAGTTTTCCTAATAAATAGTACACATACAAACTAAATATAGTTTACATGTGTACTAATAAGTTATGCAAGTATTATTAATAAGTGCGAATGTTATACAGAAGGTATTTTAAATAGAGGGTGGAAACAAAGAGGCCTAACAGATTGATATTATTTTAAGCGACGATTCCAATGACCTGCGTGTTCGAGATGACAAGCTTCTTCGCTATCAAACTTGATGTGTTTTTTCTTTTTAGGTAGTTGAATGCCCGCCGCACTTAATTGATCAATAATACTATTCATCAAATATTCATGCTGCGGCGAGTTCAATAAGGCTGCTAGCTGATCTTGAGTCTCAAAAATACAGATAACCGTTAGAGATCGTGGAAAGTCTTTGTAATTAACCAAGTGGGTTAGCCACTGAAAGCCATCAACTTCTTTCAGTGATTCTTCACACACATGGGTTAATACTTTTACGATCGTATTCTCTAGCGTTTTATCTGTTTTTTTCATCGTCTTTCTACTGGTTTTCTTTATCAGAAAATAGGAAATCTATTTACGATCCCAAGTATTCGTCTTTTTACTTTTAGAATGCTCTGCTTTTTTAGCGTCTGCTTTTCTGCCTTTTTCGGCTTTGCCTGCGCCTTCCATTTTTTTCTTGGTGCTGCTTTTGCTTGCGCCTTTTCCATAATAAGGCGAGTTAGTATCAGATCCTGCATGCCCAGCTCTTAGATGCTTTGGAACATAGTTAAGAATCGATACCGGCACTTCTTTGCGAACAACAAAGCCTTCTATTTCTTTACGACTAATTAGGTGCCCTAAACGGCTTTCAATGGCGCATAGGTTTTTAAAATCACCTGCGGCAACAAACGAAATCGCTTCACCTGACGCGCCCGCTCGGCCTGTACGACCAACACGGTGAATGTATTCTTCTGGCTTAAACGGTAGGTCATAGTTCACTACGCGCGTTAATGAACCAATATCAATACCACGTGCGGCAATACCGGTAGCGACTAGGTATTTTAATTCACCTGATTTGAACGCGGCTAAAGTTTTTTCACGCATCGCTTGGCTTCTATCGCCATGAATACAATCGGCTTTGATGCCACGTTTTTCTAGCTGACTAACCAGTTTCGCTGCACCGTGTTTTTTCTCGATGAAGATCAGCGCTTGATCCCACTTTTCTTCAACAATCAAATGGCTAAGCAAAGCTGACTTGGTATCTTTATCGATCGCGACTAACCACTGACTAATGGTATCGGCAGTGGTTGATGAAGGAGAAATAACGATGTCTTCTAAATCGTCATAGAACTCTTTATTTCCAAGGCCGTTATTTTCAAAACCAAAACCTTCCATGCTATCGCCAGAAAAGCTATCGGCTAACTTACGAACATCTTCGTTGATGGTGGCTGAGAATAATAGGTTTTGACGATCGAACGGTAGGCGTTCAATAATTTTAGTAATGTCGTCGATAAAGCCCATATCCAACATGCGGTCGGCTTCATCTAATACCAGCATTTCTACTTCATCAAAATACAACGCACGTTGATGCAGTAGATCTAATAGACGGCCAGGGGTCGCGACTAAAATATCAATACCTTCGACCAAGCGCTCTTTTTGATCTTCCATATCCACACCGCCATAAAGCGCCATAGAACTAAGATCAAGGTACTTGCTGTATTGAGCCACACTTTCTTCAATCTGAACGGCAAGCTCACGAGTCGGCGTAAGGATTAGTGCACGGATACGTTTGCCACGAACATCATGTGCTTTACCCTTTTTAGTAACCTTGCTCAGCTTTTCTAATAGTGGCAATACGAAGCTGGCCGTTTTACCCGTACCTGTCTGAGACGTACCGAGAATGTTTTTACCCGACAAAACAGCAGGAATTGCCTCTCTCTGAATAGGCGTCGGCTTGGTATAACCCAAGTCTTTGACCGCTTTAATAATAGGGTCGCTTAAGCCAAGCTTGGAAAATGACATAGAAAGAGTCTCGATGTAGGGGTAATAAGGGGCTAAAAAGGGAGTTGTACAGAAATTAGTACATAATTATACCAACAGTATAACAGCAAGCTGATCTTAAGCAGAGCGCAAGTATAAAAAAAGACGCTGCCTTTCAGTTAAGAAAAGTAGCGCCTTGTATACAGACTTGCTGTGATTAATTATGGGTTAGCTCTTAGCGAGCAACGTCTAAAGAAACAGCCTCTAACGTCACCGGTACGCCATTGACCGCGGCATTACCGCATAAGGTATCAATCAGAGTATCGTCGGTTAAATCATTAACACTGACACCGGCATTGGCCTGAGCAATTTTCTGTTTAACGCCCTTGCGACCATGACCCCAACCATGGGGAATACTCACCACGCCAGGCATGAGTTCATCAGTGATTTCGGCTTCGATATTCACACTGCCCACCCGCGAAGTTACCTTCACTAATTGGCCTTGCTCAATACCTTGCTGTGCGGCCGTTTCTGGATGCAGCATAAGCGTACAACGAGACTTCCCTTTCACTAAGCGCTGGCTATTATGCAACCAAGAGTTATTACTGCGTACGTGACGACGGCCAATTAATAGAATCTGGCGGTCGTTGTATTGCTGCATCATGTCTTTTACGCGATCTAAATCCGCTTGATAAAAATCGACATTCAGATGAATCTTTTTATCTTTATGCTTTAGCCCTCTTGGTAACATACTCTGCAAAGGCCCAAGATCGATTCCATGAGGATTTTTCTTCAGCTCTTTCAGACTTACCTGTGGATAAGGTCCACGCTTTAGTCCTTGACCCAATAAAAATTTTGGTCCTAATATTTTTGTTAACCAGCGTTCGATTTTTGTCGCTAGTGGTGCATTTTTATTTAAACGCTTAGCCAGCTCTAAGGTAATTTCCCAGTCGTGTTTTTCATTCGGCTTTTTAGCAAATAATGCTGGAGAATATTTAGCGACATTGTGTACCGCAAAACCGTTGAAGGTTAAATCGTAATGCTCACGCTCTAAAGGCGAGACCGGCGGTAAAATAATATTGGCATGGCGACTGGTTTCGTTAATAAAATAATCCACCGATACCATGAATTCTAATTGCGATAAGGCTGTATCTAATTTCTCGCCATTCGGCGTACTTAATACGGGATTGCCTGCCACATTGATGAAACCCTTAATTTGGCCTTCACCTTCCCCTTCATTCGGCACGAGCATTTCATCCGCCATGGCGGCCACGGGATAATCACCATTAAAATCAGGCAATTTTTTAACACGGCTAAGACGTTTGGCTAAATAACCTGGGCCAGTATTATTTACTAAATCAACCGCCGGATCTGGGAACATTAAGCCACCGACTTCATCCAAACGGCCCGTGACAATATTCATTACCATAATCAAGTATTGGCTTAATAAACCAAACGCTTGCACCGATACGCCCATTCGGCCATACATCACTGCGCTGTCCGCTTCACAGTATTCTTTTACTAAGCGTTTTATTTCAGCGGCTGAAATTCCGGTAATGCCCTCAACAGATTCTGCGCTGTAATCTTGTGCAAACGTTGCGATACGTTCTATTTCAGGAGCGAGTGCGGCGGCTCGATTTGAAGTGTTTGATGCTTCTGTTTTAGCAAAGCCTTGTAAGTAAATTTCATTCAGCATCGCGAGTAATAATAATACGTCAGTCGCAGGGCGAATGAAGTGATGCTCACTCGACAGCTCGGCGGTTTCTGTGCGGCGTGGATCAATTACCACAACCTTACCGTCACGCGCTTTAATGTCTTTTATTTTCTGGCGCATGTTTGGCGCGGTCATAATGCTGCCGTTCGATGCTAACGGATTACCACCAATAATTAGCATGTGCTGAGTGCGGTTCACATCTGGCACGGGAATACGCAGCATGTGACCAAATAGGTGCATACAAACAACATGATGCGGCAGCTGATCAATGGAGGTCGCAGAAAAACGGCTACGAGATTTTAAACTGGTTAATAGGTGCTTGGTGGTTAACATGCTGCCCATGTTATGCACATTTGGATTACCTAAGTAGATGCCAAGGGAGTTTTGTCCGTGGGTCTTTTGTAGAGTTTGAATGCCCGCTGCGACTTTATCGAGGGCTTCTGTCCAGCTTATTTCTTTCCAGCCATCAGCTGTTCTTTCAACCGGCTGACGAAGACGATCGGGATCTTCGTATAAGTCTTGCAACGCTGTCGCTTTCGGGCAGATATACCCTTTCGAGAAAGGATCGTTTTTATCGCCTTTAATCGATAGTACTTTTTTACCATCGTGCTTTACTTCAATGCCACACATTGCTTCACACAATGTACAGGTTCCGAAATGCAATTTTTCATCAGCCATGATCATTCTCTCTATTATTCTTTATATTTTTATTTTTAATTTCTATATACTTTTTTAACAAATCACTGCGTATTATCGAGCACTTTCCTGACGAACAAGTTCATAAAAAGACCATCAAAAGTAGTGCATAAAATGGCAATCGCTTGTTCGCGCGAGTAACGTTTTTGGTGACAACCTAAAATAAGTTCATGCACTTGCGCTGTCGCCATATCAACACCTAAATTCACATCGCTATGCTCGAATGTTCGCCCCGATAGCATAAGCCCTTGAATGAATATTTCTGTCCATTCACTTTGTATTTGTGTAATTAAATTACCTAAGCTTTGGGTGTTATTATTAAGAGCGCTGGTTAGACGTGGGCGATCTTCAATTAACCGTTGAAATAAGTTTATGTTCTGAAAGGCTGAATCAAAGATCATGTTCAAACATTGTTCACAGCGTTGGTTAAAATCTTCTTTAGTTAACGCATCATAATCTTTCAGCATGCTAACCCATGCCATACGCATGGAAGATAAATAATTATCTTTAAGCTGCTCACTTAATTCACTTTGCAAGGCATCGAGGCTAGCAAAGTGGTTATAAAAACTGGGTTGAGCAATGCCGGCCCCTTTGGCGACTTTATTCATGCTCATGCCTTGCGCGCCTTCTTGGCTATACAGGTGCAAAGCACTTTTTAATAAAGCACGCCGAGTCTGGGCTTTCGCCAGATCGCGCTTTGATTCTGCGGGTAAACTCACGACCAGCGATCTCCTTGCTTAATACATTGCTAACTATGCTAACTTTTTATTAAATTATGTTTCGACTATAAGGCTATAGTCATTTAAGCTATAAGTCTATAGTTGAACTAATAACGATAATCTAGGCTTCTACACATGTCATCTCCTACTGCATCATCTACGATTTTTACGCCCTTCACTCTGCCCTGTGGCGCAATACTGCCCAACCGATTAGCCAAGGCAGCGATGGAAGAGAATATGTCAGATGAAGGACAAATTCCTGGCCCTGATATGCTACGCCTATACCAACGTTGGGCAGAAGGCGGCACCGGTTTATTAATAACAGGGAACGTGATGGTTGATGCCCGCGCGATGACAGGCCCTGGTGGTATCGTATTAGCAAAAGATTCTGACATCGCTCCTTTTCAAGCGTGGGCTAAAGCAGCAAAAAAGAATGATACCCAAGTTTGGATGCAAATTAATCACCCTGGCCGCCAAGTCTATGCCGCGATGGGAGGCGATGTATTATGCCCTTCTGCGGTCGCTATTGATCTCGGCAAGCATTCCCACTTGTTTGGTCAGCCTAAAGCGATGACCCATAAAGATATCCAACAGCTTATTCAACGCTTTGTCGATACGGCATTAAAAGCTGAGCAAGCAGGCTTTGATGGTATTCAGGTTCACGGCGCTCATGGGTATTTAATTTCTCAGTTTTTATCACCGCTAACGAATAAGCGTAAAGATGAATTTGGTGGCTCGATTGAAAACCGCATGCGCTTATTGATTTCAATTATTCAAGCCATTCGCGCAAAAGTATCCACTACCTTCGCCGTTGCGGTAAAAATAAATTCAGCCGATTTTCAGCGTGGTGGCTTTGATGCCGATGATGCGAAGACGGTAGTGCTTGCATTAAATGAATTAGATGTTGATCTGGTAGAGCTTTCCGGTGGCAGCTATGAAAGCCCAGCCATGCAAGGAAATGCGGCAGAAAATACTTCAAAAGATGGACGGACACTTCAACGTGAAGCTTACTTTTTAGACTTCGCGAAAGACATTGCTCACGTCGCAACCATGCCGATTATGACCACGGGCGGCGTACGTCGCTTAGCCATTGCGGAAGATGTTTTAGCCAATGGTATTGATATGGTAGGAATGGGAACAGCGCTAGCGATGAATCCTTCACTGCCAAACGATTGGAAAAAGAATCCGCAATTAAGCGCTCATAATCCTGTCGTGCAATGGAAAGATAAAACACTAAGCTCTGTTGCAACGATGGCCGTGATTAAACGCCAACTGCAGCGTATGGGAAAAGGTCTTGAACCAAAACTTAACTCATCGCCGCTATTTTCTTTAATTCGCGACCGACTGCGTCTAAAGACATTAACCAAGCGTTATCATCGTTTTTTATCGTGAAGCTATCTTAGTGATAGCTTCCGTATTTTATTGCATTAAAAACCTACTTTTTTTGTAGGTTTTTCCATAACATAATACTGACATTTTCAATGAATGCTGGATCTTCTTCTTTCATTGTTAATAAGATCTGCTTATTCATTTGTGCTTTATTCTGCCCATAAATCCAGCGGTTTTTATTAAACTGTTGCGCGAATTCTACGACACCCGCTTGAAGTTCTTCTTCATTAGCAAAAATGGCTTCAACTACTTGGTTATCCAATAACTCTTGTGCACCGACACGCTGGCCCGACATTGCCAAACGGTTAAAGAACGCCTGAGGAATGGCTTTATCAATTAGTGGAAACATTGAGGGTAAAAATGGCACTAATACGTCAACTTCTGGAAAACAGAAAAATCCCTTATCCGATTTCATAAAGCGGAAATCACAGGCACAGGCTAAGACCGAACCGTTACCATAAGTATGCCCATTCAAAGCAGCGATAATGGGCATAGGGAAAGTAACGATACGCTTTAATAGCTTGGTTAAATCTGACATGAAGACAGAAATCATTTCTGCAGTATTCGTCGGCTGAGACATCCACGCCAAATCAATGCCTAAAGACCAATTCTTTTCACTTGAAGACGTTAAGATAACCGATTTAATAGCCTGATCAGCTTCAATCTGATCAAGGTGTTGATTAAATGCCGATAAGAATTCTGGATTATGGCGATTTTCAGCGGCATTCATCGTCAATACGGCAATGCTGCCTTGGGCTGTCATCTCTATTAAACGTGTCATAAAAAACCTCATTCAGCCGTTTTGAAGCAGTGTGGTTATGTATTAATAATCACCCTGCTCATCACTAGTGCTGTAATATATACAGTGGAAACATCATCAGGGCGACAGTGTATAAAAATAGAAGCAACTTTTCATTACTATTTTATGATTATTAATCACACATTTAGCCTTCGCTATCTGCCCTTGCCCGTATAACCCACTCTCTATACACGCTATAATCTGGATAAACGACAAGCAGCAATAGGCAGTTCAACTTATGGTCATGAATACTAAAATATACAAGCAAGTGCATTCTTTGGCTAAAGACATCTTAAGAGCTTCTGAATATGAAGATCAAGATGGCTTTGATAAAGGCTATGCTCAGCTCAAAGAAGTGTGTGAGACTCACGAAAACACGGCTAAAGATCATCCGGTTCAATGGGAAACACTGGCTGATTTCACCGAAGATTTTGAACTAGCGATCACCATTTATAATAAAGCATTGCTTAAAGCAGAAGCTATTAATTCAATCGATTTCTGTTCGTCCATTGGTTATTCACTCGCAACCATGAAGTTAGAACTAGACGATAAAAAAGGCGCTATTGCGAGCTTAGAAAAAGCTAAGATTGCTAGTGGTGAGATTGAAGATAAAAACTTAAAAGCTGAAATTCATGATTTATTAACTCAACTAAAATCTGAAAGCTAATATTAATATCTAATGAGTAATAAGCTAAGCTTGTAGCTCAGTAAAATGAGCTGATAATAGCGGCACAAAATCAAGCGGATTTAATTCAATCTCTAAACCTCGCTTGCCAGCACTGACAAAAATAACTGGAAACCCTTGTGCCGAACTATCAATAAACGTACGTAAACGTTTTTTCTGCCCCAAGGGACTCACACCGCCCAAGACATAACCCGTTGATCGTTCAACATCTTGTTTGTCTGCCATGGCTGCTTTTTTTGCGTTAGCCGCTTTTGCAATATTCTTTAAACTGAGCATCGACGACACAGGAACAATGGCCACCGCTAATTCCTTATTATCCAAGTTTACTACCAACGTTTTAAATACTTGCTGACTCGCAACCCCCATTTTAGCTGCCGCCTCTTGGCCATAAGACTCACCATTACTAACCGCACTCGCATCGTGCTGATATTCATGAACAAGGTGTTTAACTTTCTTCTTTTTTAGCAAATTAATAGCAGGGGTCATTATTAAATACTCTGAATTTCGATACGGTTTTTCTATTGAAAATGACGAACAGTATACCTGCTTTTAGCATGATAATTGATAAGCATAGGATCGGCTATGATGCTATAACTCCGATGCATGAAATGGACAACCACGAGCAGCCCCCTTAACAATCTTCTCAGGGCCTAATGCTCGCCACTGGTATCCACCAGGGTATGATTTATAATACTGGCCCAAATAACTATCGTCAAAACTTTTTTTCTGCCAAATATTAATGTACTTTTGGCTAAATTTTCTTATCCTCATAAGACCTTTAATAACCGTTTGTGTTAATTTTGTTGGTGCTTTTTGCCCCGTGGCCATCAATAGTTCAGGGTCATTAATCAAGGTCAAAATCAGCGGGCGAACCAGAGGTCTCATAACGATAGGAAACATCTCTTTCATGCCCTCAATCAAACCGTCAGTTACTTTTTTATTATCGACATGATACATCATATGCTGACGGCGATATTCCTCATACCAAGCAACAAACTTGTCACGGCTCTCAGGAATGTGTTTGATATTCATTGCTTGCCCTAATGATTTAAATGCCAAATAACCTGCCTGCTTTTCTCTAGCCGTAAGTGAGCGATAACCAAACGTTTCCATCCATCTTACCGGCTCAATAATAAATAACGCCAATGTATATAAATAATCATCATTACTGATTTCATAATGACTGTGAATCCAATTCAAATGTTTGACCATATGCTGACCACGCTCACTTTGAACGCTATCGGTCATGCACTCGGTTAATATGGCCCGAGTATCATCGAGGCGCTTTAATCCATCATTTTGATATTGCTTCGTACGCTGCAAGAGTTTGCTGATGCTAGGAATGGCAAATGTCTGAATCTGCGCCAATTCACCGGCAATTAAAAAATCAATCGGAGCATCATGATTGGCCAAGTATTTCACGATTGTCTGATAGTCTTCATCAACATTTAAGCGATCCATTGCTGTTAAGTTTTTATTATTTCTAAAATACATAAGCTGCCACCGATCAATCAGTTTATTAAGTTTGTTTAATTGGGTTGATTTAAGCTCATGAGAGCAGTAGCCTCAAATGACAAAACTTACCGCTGTCCACTAATTTACAGAAATGCACTTATGTCGCTAAAAACTGAAGATCCAAGGGTAATTAGAACAAAAACTCTCATCATTCAAGCACTGGTTACACTCACGAAAGATCATCCTTATAAAAAAATTAAGATTCAAGACATTACCCAAACTGCCAATTTAGCCCGTCAAACCTTTTATCTTCATTACAAATCGAAAGATGCAGTTTTGGTTGATTATATCGATAATGTATTCGATTCTTTCTATCAAGAAATTGAAAGCCATATCATTGAATCAGCCGAGCCAGGTGACATCATTGCTTGGCATTTATTCAATCAATGCCAGCAGCATATGGATTTCTCTAAGTTGATTGTTGCGGCTGATGTAGAACACCTTGTCATAAAAAGCTTTCGTAACTACATAACCCGCGTGATGGGCCTTTATATTCGTAATCATGCAATACCGATGAGCGACCCAGAAGCTTTAGGCTTTATGGTTGACTATCTAGCAGGCGCATCGTGGATGGTATTGCAACGCTGGATTAAAAGTGACTTCCGCTACCCTCTGGATAAATTGGCGAGATTGTATTCACAGATCAGCCGCCCAGGATTTTTAAGCGTCATTAATAGTGGTGGGGATATTTAAAATTGATGACAGTTGTCATGTAAATAACAGCCGAGAATGAGGCTAATCTCACATTTTTTTGTCTGTTAATAACCTTTTAATATTAAGGTTAATCAGTCACCCTAGCGACCATTATGATAATAAAAATATAAATGGTAACTCTGATGTATAGCGATAACAATGAAGGCACTAAGGCCAATAATTCTGAGAAAAAGCATTCTGAAAAAAGCGAATATGTTGACGTTTTAATCATCGGAGCAGGATTATCTGGTATCGGTGCTGCCGTTCATTTACAGAAAGATAGCCCAAACAAAACCTACGCTATTCTTGAAGGCCGAGAAGCCATTGGTGGTACTTGGGATTTATTTCGTTATCCTGGCATTCGCTCAGATTCTGATATGTATACTCTGGGTTATAACTTTAAACCTTGGACTAGCCCAAAAGGCATTGCCGATGGCAAAGACATTCGTGAGTACATTTGTGAAGCCGCTAAAGAACATGACATTGAAAAGAATATTCGTTTTGGCCATAAAGTACTGACCTCTTCTTGGTCAAGCAAAACGGCACGCTGGACGGTGGAAGTTCAACTCACCAGCACCGGTGAAATCCGTCATTACCAGTGTAATTTCATCCTATGTTGCACCGGGTATTACAACTACGACCAAGGTTATCAGCCTCAATTTAAGGGCCGTGAAAATTTTAAAGGCGATATTATTCATCCGCAAAAATGGGATGAAAACTACGATTATTCTGGCAAAAAAATTGTTGTCATTGGCAGTGGTGCTACTGCGGTCACCTTAGTGCCCGCAATGACTGATAAAGCCGCACACGTGACCATGCTGCAGCGCTCCCCTAGCTATGTTATGGCACTGCCGCAAGATGATCCTATGGTGAATGGTTTACGTAAATTTTTACCCGAAACATGGGTCTATCGCATCACTCGTACCCGCAATATTGCCTTTACTTCGATGATGTATAACTACTGCAAAGCATTTCCCAACTCAGCACGCCGTTTAATTCAAAAGCTGATTAAAAAAGAAGTGGGGGCTGATTTCGATATGAAACACTTCACACCCAACTACAATCCTTGGGATGAGCGTTTATGCGCTGTACCAGACGGGGATATGTTTAAAGCATTACGTGAAGGCAAAGCGTCGGTAGTCACCGATCACATTGATCATTTTACTGAAAATGGCATTCAATTAAAATCGGGTGAAGAACTTAACGCCGATATTATCATTACCGCAACGGGTTTAGATGTTCAATTATTTGGGAAAATGAAGCTGTTTGTCGATGGCGAGGAATTTGATGCTCATGAAAAAATGGTTTATCGCGGGGTCTTACTAGAAGATTTACCCAATGCAGGTATGGTATTTGGGTATACCAACGCTTCTTGGACATTAAAAGCTGATTTAATTACCGAGTGGATGTGCCGCTTGTTAAATCATATGGATAAGTCGGGTAAAACGATTGTAATGCCACATAACTTCGACGCTTCTGTTGAACATAGACCCTTTGTTGATATGCAATCTGGCTACGTACAGCGGGCTTTGGTAAAAGCCCCTCAGCAAGGTTCTAAACTGCCTTGGAAGCTGTATCAAAACTACGCGTTAGACTTAGCCACATTGCGCTTTGGTAAAGTGAACGATAAAACGCTGATTTTCTCAAATCCACAATAAATTTTTCTATTAACGATATGTTTTATAGAATTGGCGAAATACTTCCAGCTTTGATTGGTTTTTATCCACAAATGCCTGCAATCTTGCCGGTAATTCATTAGGCCAATCTAAGCCATACCCTTGCGGCATCATTAAAGGCGCTAATAATGCTGCCGCCGTTAAATCAGCACGGCCAAAACAATCACCGACTAAAAAATCTCGCGCTTGGTATTCTAAATGCAATTTATCAATGGCTTGCTGAATATGTCGTTCAGATTCTTGCGCACCTTCTTCATCAATCATCATGACTTTTCTCATCACAGGAACAAGCTTAGAAAAAGACAATTTGAAAAATAGCGGCCCCCACCAAGGACCATCTTTCGTGAAAAAAGGAATCACTATTTTAGGTTCGTCTAATAAGATGTGATAACAATAGCGGCGAACGTGCACGCCAATTTCGACATCACAGTATTTTTCCCACGCTAATGCTTGTTGTCTTAAATCAGGATCACTTGGCGTTAATGATTTATTAGGATGCTTCTCATCTAAATAACTAACAATGGTATGAGAATTTTGGATCTGCTCACCTTGATCTATTAAAATAGGCACATAGCTTTTAGGTGCCATTTTTTTAGTCGTCCGTAAGTGCAGTCCAGGCAGTAAATTTTTGGCTTTATATTCTAACTTTTTATAGTCCATAGCCCATCTCACTTTTTCACAATAATGTGAAATGGGAAACTGATATAGTGTGCGGCTCATTTCTATTCCTTATTATATTTAGTTTCGCTATTTAAGCCGTAACTTATTCCATTCTTCAAGTTGCTCGTCTGACAAAAAGCTCCAAGCGATTAATCGACTTACTTTTTGCCCTTGGCTCATATTAACAACTTTTACTTGCTTAGCACCTATTTGATTTAATAATTTTTTTAGTGGTTTTACATTGTCACTTTTAGATACCAAGCTGGTAAACCACATTACTTGTTGAGAGAATGTTTTGCTCTCAGTAATCATACGCTTTAAGAATGCGAGTTCACCCCCCTCGCACCACAATTCGGCTTTCTGGCCACCAAAATTTCGCCCCTTAGCATTATCCACAACATTATTATGTGTGCGGTTCTTGGCTTTGTGCTTGCTCAGATTCTTTTGCTTACGCTCTGTACCAGCATTCGCTTCCGCTAATGATGCATGAAAAGGTGGGTTACATAGTGTTAAATCAAATACATCATGTGGGCCAATCACTCCACTAAAAATAGCCTGTTTATTCTTTTGCTGTACGAGTTTTATTTTATTTTTTAATACAGAGTTGGATTCAACAATGAGCTTGGCTGTCGCAATAGAAATAGGATCTATGTCGCTACCAACAAACTGCCAGCCATAACTACGACTGCCTATAATGGGGTAAATACAATTTGCGCCCGTGCCAATATCTAAAACTCTAGCCGTATTCTTTTTTACCTGCGGGTTCGTACTACCAAGCAAGTCAGCCGCATAATGGATGTAATCTGCACGGCCAGGAATAGGAGGACATAAATAACCTTCTGGAATATTCCAATGAGCAACCTGATAATGCTGCATCAATAGCGCTTGATTTAACAAGCGAACGGCATGCTCATTACCAAAATCAACGGTTTGCTCGCCCCTGGGGTTTAACGTGAGGTGTGCCTTCAACTCAGGGCACACGTCCACCAGCGCTTTTAGGTCGTAGCGCCCTTGGTGAGGATTTCTAGGATGTAACGAGGAAGCTGGTTTATTCACTGAAGATCACTTGATAAATCAAAGGTAGACGCACATTTTACCCCGCGCCGAAAAGATCTGCATCTTCATTATTCGCATGACAGACAATCACGTTATTCCGTCCGGCTGCTTTTGCTTTATATAGCCCACTATCAGCACGTTCAAGAACCTTCAACCAGCCTTCTTTAATTAAATTACATTCGGTTGCACCAAAGCTTGCTGTGATCTCAACCCCCTCTTCAGGTTTAAAATTATAATCATGAGTCGCGACCTTCATGCGCAAATTTTCTGCAATTACTTCTGCCTGATCAACCGAAGTATTTGGTAATAAAATGATAAATTCCTCTCCACCAAAGCGTGCAACACTATCATATGAACGAGTATTGTTAGTGAGAACATTCGCGATTTCAATTAAAACCTCGTCCCCTCTACCATGACCAAAACGATCATTAATGCGTTTAAAATGATCGATATCCAACATAATGACAGACATAGGAGCACTGCTTCGAACTGAACGGGAATGCTCGGTAGTAATAATATCTTCCAGCGCTCTGCGATTGAGTACTTTAGTTAATGGGTCATGAGAAGCTTGCTCTAGCAATACACGCTGAACGCTATAACTAACAATCCAAACCATTCCAAAACTTGTCGCAGCCACTAAAAGCTCATAAACAACAACCGATAATGAATGCATTAAGCCAGCTTCCATAAAGTCAGATATATTGTCTTCTGAAAGCGTAAATAGAGCACGAATTAAAAAAAACAGAGAGAAAAAAAGATACGATATTGCAATTGTGAGGTTCGCTTTACTATGCCCTTTTAACAATGTCTGCATAATATATAAACACTGAATACTCACAAAGAAACTCAGGGCAACAATTCGAGCATTCACATTATCATCGAAGTAGGTGAAAAAGGTTACGATAGCTGACATACCCACGAGCATAATAAAGTGAAACCGTTTCATTACACGAGCGTCAAACTGATAGAAGTAAGTAAAGCCTAAGTGAATAAACGCCATACTTAAAACAAGTAGTATATTAGGCAACCAAATGGATAAAAAATCGGGAATATAATCTCGTAAACCCATCAGTGAAAATGCACAACTGCTAATAAGGAATGCATGAGCTGTTTGCTTTATACCTTTAAATTCAGTGTGGTAGGCTGAATATATCAACAAACACGCTGCAAAAGATAAGCTCATCACAATATTGTTAACTGACAAGGTTCTTAAATCTAGGAATTCGTGCACGTAACCCTCACGCTAAAAGCGAAATATAATGGTCGTTGGTAACCATGGACAACTACATCCTACTAATTACTTACTATAGTAATTATCATCTCATAAAGACCACAATCTAAGTCATTAATGACAGCTTAGACAGTTAATTAAGCTAATTGGCGACTTCGATAGTCCTTTTTCAATCATTATTTTTTTTATATCTATTTTCACTCAATTTAGACAACCGTTATGAAAAACACGCAGACACAAAAAAGCCGCTCAACATAATCCTCTAAAAGGGTGTTAAAGCGGCTTCTTTATTGCGTTCAGTTGTCTAGCTCAAGGCGTTTATATTACTAAAAAGTAATAAGAACAGCCTAGTGCTGATGACCACCTTCGCCATGTACGTGGCCATGAGCCATTTCTTCATCAGTTGCATCGCGAACAGCTTCAACTGTTACATCAAAAGTCAAAGCCTTACCCGCTAGAGGGTGGTTGCCATCAACAGTAACCATGTTGTCTTCAACAGCAGTAACGATCAAGTTCATAGGACCTTGCTCAGTCTCAGCAGTGAAAGCCATACCAGGCTCAACCGTTTCAACGCCTTCGAAGGCTTCCATAGGCACTTCTTGAACGCCTTCAGGATTGTATTCGCCGTATGCTTTAGCTGGTTCAACAGTCGTCTTGATCTGCTCGCCTACTGTTTTACCGATAAGAGCTTCTTCAAGACCCTGAATAACGTTCTGTGCACCTACCAAAAATACTAATGGCTCGCCGCCTTCAGAACTATCGATGATTTGGCCTTCTTCGTCCAATACAGTGTATTGAATGCTTGCTACTTTGTTTGCTGCGATAGTCATATGACGGATCTCAATAAGTGTTAATAATTTAGCCCGTCATTGTAAGAGAACTCACCTTCGATTAAAAGAGCGCATTAATAACGATGCGAGGGAAACTTACCCTTGCTTAGCCAAGATTGGAAATTATCACTAGCACCCTCAATCCCACCGGGATAAGTCTGGCTAAATAGCTGATGACCACTTACCTTTCGGCACGGATTCTGGCCATAAAAAGCAAAACTACGCTTAAGCCATTCTCGCCCTGCTTGGTGATCAAGTAAAAAATACAAGGTAGCGCCAGCCTGCAGATAATTCGTACTTTGATTCGAACCATAAAAATCTTGATGCTCTGTCGCCGCTAAGTTTTTCATACTGGCATTCTCCAATCGTCCATATTGGTCAAATCTCGGCTGAGCAATCGCCGTATTCATTTGCCAGCTGAAGCTTTCCATATATTCAGCCAAGCCTTCATTCAACCACACAGGCACAGGCCCTATCATTCCTGCAAGCATCGCATGGGTCATTTCATGGCGAGCAATGGCCATGGTTTGTTCGATATTAGGGTAACGCGGCAAATAGATGCTATTGCTCGCAGAACTGTAATAAGCCCCCCACTGGGCATTGGCTTTTTGTGCATCGCGATGCGCATCAAATTCTTTCACATCTTTAAACAAGATTATTTTTAGGTTTATCTGACGCTGATAGACTTTAGGCACGTAATGGCTCAATACCTTGTGAACCATTTTCCCCTGTTTTTTAATCTCACTTTCAATAAAACTATCCCCTGCCCAGTTCGGGTATTCGATAGTGAGTTTTACTTCCTGCTGAAGTGAGGCGTATTGTTTACTTAAATCCTCGACTTCATTATTTGAATTTTGCTTAGACAGAGAAGGCTTTTCACCAAAATGCGTTCGACCTTTTTCATCGATCCATTTATAGATTTTCTGTTTTTTCACGTTATCGAGGTTTTGAGTCTTTGGCTTATGGCATAACATCTTTGCCGCGTAGCGTTTGCCCGCAACCTTCCAACCTTCCTCAGAATCATTGGCTTCCTGACTTTTAGCATCAGAGTTAAGCGGTGTTTGAACATTCTTCTTTGAATTATTAGTTTCTGAACTTTTATCAAATCGTTCTTGCTGCATCTCTTCAATGCTGCGTTCGTGATCTTCGAGTCTTAACAGATAAATTTGAGGCAATAGCGGATAGTAAGGATCAAGCTGAATAATAAGTGCTAAATCGTCACGCCCAAGGCTTTCTAATAACTGCTGACGCTGATAAGAGTCGCAACTAAACCACACGGCTTCTATTGATAAGAAGAATGTGAATAGCATGAATAGGATGCGAGAGAGGCTTTTGATAAGATTTTCCTTTACAGCATAGGAGTCGGTGACAAGCCCCTCATCTTAACTTAATTATAATAACTGTCTAAAATTATTTCTTCAATTGATAAAAGGAGTCAATAGTATCCAGTAATCGCTGGTCAACTGTATTCCAAATTTTAAGATCTTCTTGAGAATATTCACCGCAAGGGCCTGAGTCCCACGGCAGTTCACCACGCAGCTTTTTCATTAAGTTGGCCTTTACTAAATCCACATCGTAAAATCGACTTTGTAACGTTTTTAAGCGCTCAGTGAGTTCGGGCACACAAATAAAGAACAATTCAAGACACAGACAAAACCAACCGGCGGTTTCTTCCCGTGAATACATTACCAACTTATAAGGCGTCATTGTTTCAGGGGTTTCGACTGCGTAAAACGCTCCGGTTTCAAACCATTCTATGTGCTCTTCTGGCATCCAGTCATTTTCAAAGTATCCATCAATGTCATAGCCCATCCCCAATCCAAGTCCTGGTGGAGCGCCTTCAAAGATTGGAATTAATCTATCTTTGATGTATGCCAACTTAATATAAATAGACCTTTCACTAAGGTTTTCTTGAGTATAAGGAAACTCAATATTAGCATCGAGAGGCATCCATCCATCAATGTAATCCAACATTGCTGCGTGCGCACAATCTACTCTGTTCAGATAATTGATATCAAATTTTTTCATTATTGTTTACCGATATATCCCAAATGAACATTTTTCACGAATGTATTACCTGCAGCATCTTTATTCAGCCAGACTGTTAATGTTAGAGCGTTGATGAAAATTTAAAATTATTTCTTTAATTGATAAAAGAAGGCAATGACATTCTTTTCATTTTCGATTTATCTCAGGAAAATTTTCGAAAAATATATCAGTAATATAATCAACTGGCTTATCAAGCATCTCAAAACGAATTGGATTACTTTTCACTTGAAATAAACCTGGATATTGATTTTCCACATCGATAACTAAGGCATCTTCTTGTAAACCAAAACAAATTACCCTTAAATCGCTATCAGGGTAATGTTGTTTTACATATTGACTCATAGCCTTTTGTGAAGCCCTGTCATTTAATGATTCATCGACAGAAGGCCAGTTACTCATTGAGCGTAGAAAACCAGAATACTCAATTCTAGAAAATGGATTAAAATCAATGTCAAATCCATTTAACGCATAATAGAAGGGCCTCAAAAACTCTGGTAGAGCTTCATAAAAGTCCTCCTCGGAGATACTAACGTTATTCAATCTATATCCAAACGGAATATGCGATTTAAGGTATGTATTTGCTGTCGCTAAGGCCCAAGAATGTAAGTATTCACCATCAACAAGCATTTCCACCAAATACAGATCTGAACATTTTTCAATTAAAAATTTATATATTTCAAGGAAATCTTTTCGCAATGGCTCAAAAAACACCTCTTTTCCTTTCGAAAATAATTCAAATATTTATCGATCATAAACTTCGTCTATCTGCTCAAGTGGTAATCTATCTTTAGTAGAGTATGAGGCTTCAAATTTATCAATTGGCAACATTACTTCATCTCTTTACTTTTTAATTTATCATATTTCTAATGAGTATCTGAGACTCTGCTTCACATTTTTCATAGCACGTTGTTATTCTCATGACATTAGCAACGTTATACATCGATCTTAGATACTCAAACCTCGGACAGCCAAGGCCCTGCAATTTTCTTATCCAATTTACGTTCTTTTTTATCGGCGCTGAAATAAATTGTGACGTATTTCTTTTCGTCACGAATAACGCGTCCTTTACCGAGTTTGCCATGCACTAGCCATTGGCCTTTTTGATATTCGGCGTCATCATCTTCTAATTCGTATTTTTTCGCAGACGATATTCCTGAGCCAGTACTATTAGAGCCTTTCGTAGACTCTAATTTCTCGCGCCTTAAAGTTAGCGTAATAGGTAATTCAAACTGAATTTTATCGCTATAGCGTTCAATTAAGCTTTTACTTTTCTTAACTTGAATCGCTTCCAGTTCTTTAGGCTCTGATAATACTTCGCCCGACTCGATTAACTCACCTACTTGATTGCATAAATTAAAGTCGGCTTCGCGTAGAAATTTACTGGGCCAGTTCTTAGCTTGCTGTGACTCTTCTTGAGTTTTTTTATTTTTCTGTGCGCTATTCCAAGTAGGCGGCGCGATTAAATACAAATCTTCTTTGGCTCGGGTCATCGCGACATAAAATAATCGACGCTCACTTTCTTCACTGCTTTTGGTCGTAAACGTGCCTTCAGCTTCGTAGGGATAATAACGCGCAGAAAGTGCAGGGATAATTACAACAGGCCATTCTAAGCCTTTCGCTTTATGAATTGAGGTTATCCGCACGCCCGAGCTTTGTTTATTCTGGTGGCGTTGCTTCAATTCGTGTAGATAATCGAAAATCTGATTAGCGGGTTTATTGGTGACTCGTAAAAAGCTCACAAACGCTTTAATCGTTTCGCTGCGATCTTCTATTTGCTGGGCAGAGAATGCTGAGTCTTTTATGCCTTCGTATAAATCTGTGGAATTAATGTATTGCTGGGCCAACTGCCACGCTTTAAGTTCTCTCTTCTTTGTATGACTACTAGGGGTATGGCTTTGTGTAATACCGCTAGCTTCATTTCCTTTTACTAATTCGGTAGACGCCATTTCAGCAGCTTCGATAACCTGCCCACGATCTTCTAGTTGCTGGCGTTGCCATTTAGAAATATCTTTTGGAATTGCATCCCATAATGCTTGGCTTAAATCACTATCGTGTTGGCTAATACTTTCTGCCATGTCTTCTAATAAAGCACGTTTCACTTTTGGAAACGGTTGCGTTAATAAGGTTAACCAAGCCGCTTTGCGCTGACGGCGATTACGCTTTTTAAAATTATCACTGGCGATTTCAAATAGAATCCAGAATATTTGCAATTCAAAGCGATCAAGCACGGTTTGCGAATGATCAAGTTGATACGGCATATCTTCTTGCAATAAAGCCAGTTCGATCGGCGCACTGATGCCCCACAATCTGTTTAATATGGCAACGTCTTCGAGTGGGCGTTTTTCAGCTAGCTCTTTTAATAAGCTCAGAACCTGCTGACTGTAATCGCTGTGGTGCTGCAAGTGAATGCGCGTATTCGGCGTTGTTGGGTGCGATAAACACAGCACATCTTCGCGATCTTGGTTTTCACCAATCACTTGGTTCGCTAATAACGACAATTTATGGCCGTAACGAAACGTATGCGGTAACTGATAACTGGTATGGGTTGTTTGCAGCTCTACTCCTGACGCATCGGGCGTATTAAACGCTTTTTCAAATTCTTTGGTTATGTATTCGGGCTTCGAACCACGGAATTCATAAATGGTTTGGTCGGCGTCACCAATCACCATCACCTGACCCTTACCTTGATAACCACCCGCACCGTGCAATATCTGTAATAGAAATTGCTGAATGCCGTTTACGTCTTGGTATTCGTCAACCAAGATCCATTCCATGTGACCAGAAAACTGTTCAGCGATTTCTGGACGCTGCTTGAATAGCATACAAGGGTCGTACAACATGTCGGAAAACGTAATGCGGTTATGTTCTTTGCGCCATTGCTCAAAGCGCTCAAAGGTTTCGATAAAGATTTGGCATTGCTGCGGCAGTTCCGATTCTTCAAACATATCCCCTGCGCTCAGCAGATCGGATTTAACTAAGTCGATAAACGCGACGGCTGGCTCTACCCATTTTTTACGCTGGGAAAGTATGTCTTGGCGAGTATCTTCTAAGCCTTGGCTAGCGGCGACTTGTTGCAGCAGCCTCCATACCACACCATCCATTTCACCGGCATTAATGAGATCTTGCTGAATTCCTGGCAGATGGCCTTGGCTGATTAAACGGTGATAGATTTTGAAACCCAGCGCGTGGAAGGTTCTCACATCAGGTAATGCGCCAAAATGCTGAATGCCCGTTTGCTGGCAAGGCTGGCTAATGACTTGCTGAAGTTTAATTTGGAAATCTGTTTGCGCGGCTTTGTTATACATCAAAACCAACATGCGCTTAGGGTTGCTGCCGGCTAATAAACGCTGCTGTATAAAGTGCACCAGAGTCGTTGTTTTTCCTGCCCCTGCCACGGCAATAACACGCGCATGACCTTGTTGGTGATGGACAATGGATAACTGTTCTGGGGTTAATGCACTCATGGAACGTTGTTCTGCCTAATTTAAATAGATTAAAGGTCTAATATTGGGTAATTGTGTAGCAAATATCTAAAACATGGATGTTTTAGCTAAGGCTACAGGGACAAAACTGCAGGAGCAAGTTTTGCACAGCTTGCTGCCCGTAGGGTGAGATACATGGATGTATCGAGTACGTATTTACGCCGTTTTGCGGAATAAATACCCAATAATGGGCCGTTGTATAGGAAAGGCATTAGCTTATCACAGACACAAAAAAGCCCGCATCTCTTTCAAGATGCAGGCTTTCTTTTCATCGTCAGCTAATTCCGTTACAGGTTAGCTGTCGCCATGGTTCTTAATTAATATTAAGAATCACGACGTGGACGACGATCACCACCACCGCTGCGTCCGCCTGGACGACGATCACCGCCTTCGTTACCATGACGTGGGCGACGGTTACCGCCAGCAGGACGACCTGATGGTGGCTTGCGATTTACTGGCTTAGCGCCGTCGGCAACTTGAAGGTGCAAAGGCTGACCACAAATGCGAGTCGCTTTAAGCTTAGACATAACCGTTTCTGGCATGCCGTCTGGTAAATCAACCATAGAGAAATCGTCAAAGATTTCGATGTGGCCAATGAACTTGCTTTCAAGATCCGCTTCGTTTGCAATTGCGCCAACGATGTTGCCAGGCTTAACGCCATCTTGGTAACCCACTTCCATACGGAAGCGAACCATATCAACATCTGGGCTATCTTTAAGTGGCATCGCTTTAGTGCTAACGTCACCAGGGCTCTTACGAGGAGCACGCTCACGTTGTGGGCGGTCACCACGATCTTCACGCTCTGTACGTTCGCGCTGTGGTTGACGAGCACGTTCATTTTCGTTTAAGAATAATGGAATGCCGTTCTGTGCCAAGTGTGCTAATGCAGAAGCAATTTCAACAACATCTAATTCTTTATCTGTCACAAGCTCGTTGATCATTTCTTTAAACATGACCGCTTGAGGGTTACCGATAGTACCTTCTACTGTTGCTTTAAAACGTTCGCGACGAACCGCGTTTACGTCTTTAGCTGTTGGTAAAGGCATTTCTTCGATACGCTGGCGAGTAGTACGCTCAATCGTGCTAAGCATACGGCGCTCACGGCCACGTACGAACATGATCGCTTTACCAGAACGTCCAGCACGGCCAGTACGGCCAATACGGTGAACGTAAGATTCAGCATCAAAAGGAATATCGTAGTTGATTACGTGAGAAATACGCTCAACATCTAGACCACGTGCAGCAACGTCTGTCGCTACGATCATGTCTAATGTTCCACGCTTAAGCTTGTCGACAACACGTTCACGCTGGGCTTGTGGAATGTCGCCGTTTAAAGCTTCACATTTCACGCCATTCGCTTTCATGAAATCAGCAACTTCTTCTGTTGCT
>CAWVSY010000047.1:0-28278 GCA_963933055.1 uncultured Oleispira sp. | reverse complement strand
GTTGTTTATCTTGCTACGCAGGAGGCGTCAAAGAACTGGACTATGCCGATTCGTAATTGGCGTTCTGCACTGAATCACTTTATGATTGTTTTTGAAACGCGATTATCAAATCACGTTTAGCTAAAAGCAGATACACAGAATTATTTACACTCTCAAATTCTTAACTCGTGGCCAAATTTAGTTGACCACTTGTATCTCTTGGTGACGAATGATTAGCTGTCTTCATCACCTGGAGTTAGTGAGAATGTTTGACCACTTAATGTTTAACATTGCACTGTAGATTATTCCCTAACTCCATATTTCTTCAATACTGGATGGTATCCTAGCACTCAGCTGTAGCCTGATGATGCTGTATGAACAAGTGGAGTCGGTTGATATGTTAATAAACGTTGGAATTGATGTTGGTAAAGAATCATTAGATCTTTGTATTTTGCTTGATAAGACAACAGGCAAGGTAAAATCAAGAAAATTTAAGAATAAAAAAGAAGGCTTCAACAGTGCTTTCGAATGGATTATAAAAACAACATGTAATTCACCAGAAGAAATGCTCATCACAATGGAAGCTACTGGTGTATATCATTAGGGAGTAGCTTATTTCCTATATGCCAAAGGTTTTCAAGTATTTCTTTCCAATCCTGGAAAAGCAAAAAAGTTTGCACAATCTCTAGGGCTTGTTCATAAAACAGATAAGTCAGATGCAACGATGCTCGCAAAATACGGTTCAACTCAGCTTGATAATGTAGCTTTATGGATACCTGAGGATGATGATGTTCGTGCTATTAAAACGCTAATTCGTCGACTTAACGCTTTAGAAAAAGATAAGTTGAGAGAAAATAACCGCCTTGAAGCAAGTATCATAAGTGATGCAGCAGGGCGGGTTATTAAATCAACGGTGTACCTAATCTCGGTTCTGGATAGCGAGATAACAGATATTCAAAACGAAATAGATAAACTTATATCTAGCAATCCTGAAATGAATAAAAACCGTGAGTTATTGCTTAGTGTGATCGGTATAGGAAAGGTAATGGCGAGGGGGCTAGTTTATCTTTTCTCGGCTAAGAAATTCACATCCGCAAAGCAAGTTGCAGCTTACGTGGGGTTAATTCCGAGACTTAATGAATCAGGAGCGTTTAAAGGCCGTAGTTCTCTGAGTAAGTCAGGTCCTTCTAGAATACGCGCTAAGATCTTTTTAGCCGCTGTTTGCGCAGGCACTCATAATCCTGACATAAAAGCTCAAAAAATCAGGCTAAAAAATGCCGGAAAAACAAATATGCAGGCATTGGGAGCCGCAATGCGAAAGCTAATTCAGATTTGCTTCGGAGTGATTAAGAATCAAACAAGATATCAGCCTCAGATTGGATTAATTTAATGTTGAATAGGGCTGAGAGAGATGGTATCTACAGCACTAAAAAAATGTTGTATCGACTTCCAGTCTGGATACTCAGTAGACCCAAACTGAAGCAACTGGCCTTTAAAATTTTCCTGACCCTTACCTTCGGTGTAGTCATCAATCAGGTAGTGACCTAAATTCAATCCTTTATTGGGACTAATAATTAACTTATAGGCCGTATCAATGCCTAGATGCTCTTCTACCCAAAGCCGCTTCTCAGTATAGGAATTTGGGTTTCGAACAGAGGGTGCTGTTAGAATATACAAATCCAGATCCTCTTGATCTTCTAGCCATTGGAACACTTCAATAGCGTCTAGCATAGGAGCAAGTCCACTGAAAAATCCTGGTATGCTATGTGGATACTCAACCTGTGGAAACTCTTCTCTGTATTTTAAATATGATGCAGAGAAGTCACACAACGTATGATCCATATCGATATATACAATCTTCTTATCCACTATAAGCTAACCACCTTAAATACCGTTTCTTCACTCTCAGCTCGACGAACTAAACGGAGATTCAAAAGCAGAGATAATCTCTTCTCTATAATTTCCAAGCAAGTCGATATTAAAGAACTCTGAATCATGAGTTTTGTCTGCATTAACATCAACGCTCTGCCCAAAAGTAAGACTAGATTCATTGCCCAATAACTCGTTCTTTAAAAAAATCTGAGCAGTAGGCTTTGCCTCTCCCAATTTATGGTTTACATCATTGCGCCCACTATTAACCAATAAATATGAATCTGGAATGTCCTTTTCTATCTGCTTCGCGTATTCCGTGAGCTTATGTTCAGCGAAGGTATACAGCCACGCCTCCTGATTCGAAGCATTGCTTACTCTTAGTATTCGCCCCAGAACCTGCCTGAAATAAAGTTCTGTTTTAATATTACTTAGATGACAACAGACCTGTAGCCTTGGGATGTCCGTGCCTTCACTGATCATACCCACACTGACAATCCATTGAATACCTGAACGTCTAAAGCTATCAATAATTTGATGCGCGTCAGGAATCTTGTACGAGACCAATACAGCAGATTGCCCTAACTCTTGAGTTAGTACTTTTAATATCATTTCGGCATGCGAGACAGATGACGCGACAATTAGTCCTCCTGCATCTCTGTTTACTTCACGAATAGTCCCTAGTTTTGCGCAGCCCATTTTTAATAAATACAAAACAGCTTTAGGGTCATTAAGAATCAAACTGTAATTGACGCTAGGTTCATTGAGTAAATTACTGATGCTTGTAAAGTGCTTAGACTTGATTTTGCTAGTGCTTAAAATCAGTTTTTCATTATCTATCAGCACCACCTTTGGCTTTCTACAGACATTATCTTGTACTGCATTGAGCATGCTGTATTGATAATCACATTCTATCGGCGGTGTTTCTTTTGATAGCACTATCGCAGTATTATCCGACCGCCATGGAGTACCACTCAAGGCTAACGTATAGGTTGCTTTGTTTTTAACGTGCTGAAGAATTTTCTCGCCCCAGGAGTTTGAATCTTCTTCAGACCTTCCTGAGCAGTGATGAATCTCATCAAAAATAACCAATACCTTATGATGATCAAGTATCTGCCAGAACTCATCATTTAAAAACGCCATACTTTGATAAGTGTATGTACCACCAATAGCACCAACTCTCCCATCGAAACGTCTGTCAAAACGCTTACTTAAAGCCGTATGAAATCCATTAGATACTGAGACTGAAGGTGAGAAGCATAAAACAAAATCTACCTTGCCATCCTCATACAACTTCGCCGCTAACTCAGTTGCCATTGTCGTTTTACCTGCGCCAGGTGTTGCTTGGCAGAAAAAGTGAGAGCGAGATTCAAAGTGTTCTAATGCTTGAGTTATGCACTCACGCTGCCAGTTACGTAGCTTCATTATTTAAGAAGGTTCTATTGATAGTTGCGAGATGATTTTTTGAGTGGCGGTAAGCTGACCGAGCAACTTGGAACTATTATTTCTCGACAGCTCATACTGAGCTTCTAACTGAAGCTTTAAAGAGGGGTATGATTCATACAGAAGCTTATATTCTTCAGTCTCACTAATGCTCGCATTCAGATCGACCTGATACTGCTTGGCCTTATCTTTTAGTGATTCGAGAATACTGGGGGTTTGATCATGAATGTTTGAGGTGCTTTCTTTTACTTCATCCAGAGAATCTAGATGGCAAGTCCCAGCATCCTTTATCTTCACAGAGCTGAACTTCTCAGTAAGCCTATAGGCTGAAAGCGAGCCGTCTTCAGAATATATCTTGTCTAAATAGCCTTGCGCCGTCATTTTATAAATGCGTCTATAAAGCCACTTTCTCGCCTCACTCGAATCTATCTCCTTTCCTGTAGAGCGCTTATATGAATTTCTATAGAGGTCCCTTAGCTCAGTTAGCGTAAATTGCTGAACAGCTTGATCTACCAGTATCTCTCGCAAAAGAGGGTCTAGCGTTAAAGTTTTCTTCATTATTAAGCTCTAAGTGTTTAAAAAAGAGTTATCACGGAATAACCCTTAAATCCCCTAGCTTTAGATAATGAGCGAATCTCAGTTGTTACCAATTATGAAATAGCATCGCTGCCTTTCAGAGAATCAATACACACCGAGAAGTCCGTTCTTGAAGTTGCTCCATGCGCACTAAGTGATTTTAATATCCGTGCCGTACCCTTTAAGGGTACATCGTAGCATGTAACTTATTCTGGTACAATGAACAAAGCAATCACATCAGAAAAGTACAATAAGCTTAATTTAATCTTCAAAGAACGCCGCCTAGCCCTTGGCTTAAGCATGCGAGATTTGGGTGAGATAATTAAAGAGCCGCATAGCTTTGTGCAAAAAGTAGAAGCAAATCAGCGAAAACTCGATATTTTTCAATTTGTACAATACTGCGAAGCGCTTGAAATGAACCCTGCTGAAACACTTAAAATCTTAATGAAAAAATCTAAATAATAATCAATTGTTCCAATGCTATCTCACTAACACAATGTGCGGACAGGCACTAAGTGAGCAAAAAACTAGATAACTTGAGCAAATTGTCTCGATTTTATTACCTATACTTCAATTAGTGTGAGTTTGTTTCATTTTAATAAGCTAAGAGTGTATATTCCAAGCCTAGGGCCTTTCTTTCGTTAGCCTAGTAATTGATGAGTGAAAACATTCGGAATGAAGCTGGCTACTTTGGAATTAGTTTACGGCTGTGGGCTTTCGTCAGACCCCAGAAGTGTGTCTGATAAAATTATGCAGTAGTATAGGTGCTTGCACCAATACTGGCATAAACGGCGCGTGCGTTACCGCTAAATGCTACCAGCATTAGGACAAACGAATTGAAAAGGCCCTGTTCACCATCGAGGCACGCGGCAGGTATCGGGCGACCTAACCTCGACTATGCTGCTAAATCTTAACCTTGTCAATCCCAACTTGTTTTTATCGAGTTTCTACCTGAGCTTATTAATCTTATCGTACTCGCTGCAAATCCTGCATGACCAGTAATTAATATGTTCTTTCCACACAAGAGAAATTTCATCGACAAGGCTGTTTCCTTCGTACCTGAGCTTAAATGTGTTGGTGGGAGTCTATAAGGCTTCCAAGTATTTGAAAGCATCCTGCTCGTATACGATGCGGTCAGGATGTTAATGGTGAGATTGAACTGGATACACTAGCTTTAATGTAAAAATAATAGATGTATCAAGCCGCTTCTGGACTTTTCTCAGTGATTCACAATCTACATAAAAATTGGTTAATAGGTGTAAGGCCCCATATTAAATGAGAACCCAAACAAATAAATGATAATATCTCTAATTAAATAATAATATTGGTATGTTACCTTTAAATACAAAAAAGCTGAGGCAATTGTCGATGAAAAACATATGTCTGGTTTTTTACTGTTTCACTCTAAAACTTGAAGCATTACAGTCGGCAATCCCTTTATGGCTTCATCGGCGATCATCCCATCGGTCCCGACAATAATACAAACAATCGGTATTTTAATTGCCTTCTCGATTCCCTGCATATGGCCATGTGAGGATCTTCGAGTTGAAAGTCGGTGGCGGACATCATCAATCTTTGGCAGTGTAATTTGTTTCTGTGGCCCCTGCGCTAGCCAATTATAACTTAACCTGACTCTGCTGAGGACTTCAAGCCAATGCGTAATAGTTCTTCCACCATGCCTAGATCAATAATCTTGAAAGATTAATAACCAAATGACCTACCCTAAAATATTAATTATCAGCCTTTAGCAAGTGGTGATTTATAATCAGTCGATTAGACGATTAGACGATTAGACGATTAGTTGATTAGTTGATTAGTTGATTAGTTGATTAGTTGATTGGGCTATTCAGAATAACGTCTTAGCTACTTGCATAATCATCTAATGCGTTGTTCTTGTTTTCCTAACGACTTCCTTTTGAGCTCTTGTCATTCGCTAGCAGTTAACATCTAATTGTGGCATTAAAATCGCTAAGTGTGGTGCTGCACTCGTAGAGAACTGTTACCTCATTAATTCATGTCTATGCTGGGCGTACACAATGGGCTGTGTCGGTAACATGAAAAGCAAGGTCCGGTAACTTGTCGCTTAGTATAAAGCAATTAAACTAGAAATAATTTTCATGGCAGATTTAAGTTTTAACTGAAGAGAAAAAATTCTTTCGTGGCCTGCTAAAAACCTAACATGGGGAGCCGTTAGCGGCCCTTTTGGCGATGGCCCGCTTCCTATAGGACTTTATGATATTGCTCGAAGAGAGATCACTGAATATACAAATAAAGTAGATGTTCCGTATCAGGATAAAACTGGCAAGGGCTTTTTCGTACCTATTTTCCCAAAGTTTAAAACTAACCGTGGTAAAACTGGAGGTCGACTTGGCATTCACCCCGATGGCAATAAACCTGGAACTTTAGGGTGCATTGGGATTACAGATACTAATGCGCGAAGCTTTCATAATGCAGTGAAGCAGACAGAACCAAGTGCGTTACTAACTTTACAGGTCATATAGGTCCTACATGTATAAACTGATCGTATTAGTTGTTTTGTTATTAACTATGGCATGCACAACTCAAACTACTGTTAACAGTATCTTGTTTCATGATACTCAAGGAATTGCGTATGAATCTTCTAGTGCAGGAAAAATAATAAAGAAAAATTACAATTTGGATTCATTTCCGACAATAATTGTATTAGCCACAAATGATATTAAATCGCCTTTATTTATGTCCCAGTTGAAAGGTATAAATGCTTTTGACGCTGAAGAATATGGATATTTATTGGTAATAGCTAATGCAGCTAATATTGATAGTTCTGGTTACTATACAAGTATTGAAGAAGCCGAATTAATATTAAAAGATAATGAATTTAAGATAATTATTATGAAGGGCCAGGGGGATTTGGTTATTGAGTCAACTAAGACTCTTGGCACAGTAGAACTTAAGAAATACTTAACAAATTTGTGAATCTAATTGGTGCAGACAGGCACTAAGTGAACAAAGGCCTAGATAATTTGAGCACATTGTTACTCTAAAGCAGTGTTATTAATGCATAACACTGTCTACCAGTTATAGTAGGCAGTGTCATATAGAGAAATGATTCTAGATTTGATAACTTTGGTGTGATATCTCTAACTGAAACGCCTGATAATATTCTAATGTGGTCGCATTATGCCGCTGATCATAAAGGCCTCTGTATTAAATTCGACATTACGCATCCTTTCTGCTCCGCAAACGCATCGGGAGACATGGAGTTAATACCCTTAAACGTGTTTTATATCGTAAGGAGCGTATAGACTCTTTGATTATGAATGATGATGGTAAAATCGATCCTCCTCCTAAATGTTATAGAAATTTCAAAAAACACAGGAAAATTAGACCTCGTTACTCTTCAATACTATAGAGAGGTAAAACGCTGCCCATCTATAGAAGGGCGAACCTCGTATTTCTTGCGGTGCCTTGGTATGAAAGGGAGGTCTTTGCCTATAGATGAGTATTCATTGGTTGTTTGATGAATTGATTCGCTAGAGCTGAATCGTTATCCAGCACTCTACTTTTTGCTCACTTAATTTTCTTGCTTATGATATGACCATCGTGGAAAAATCGTATACCGCGGTGAAAGTATTTTTACGTCTAATTTAAATAATCGCATGATCGAGATATTTAACTAGTGCCCATATAACCACCAAGTTCCGACAACTTAATTTACTCATTTATCTACGAAAAAACTTAAGAATAAACCTTTTTTGTGTTTTTAGAATGATAGAAGTTACTCTAAAATTAGAGGTTGGGTGTTTGAATGATGTCATCCCCTTAATTACATTTTAGCCAGATTAAAACCTCAGAACTCTGACACTATCATTGAGTAACTGACTGTCGCTGGGCTGAGTGATATTGCTTTTTACCACCGTGCTATCGATGCGTATTTTGTCTAGAGAGATAGTGCCTTCTTTAAGAAAGTTAACAGCAATAATGTGATGCCCTGATTCAAAATAGAAGTGCACCACTTATAATTTCATCATAGACAATGCTTTCTAACGTTTCTGGTTTTATTATACGGATAACAGATTGTAGTCCTGACCGACTAGTGCATACAGTTCAGGCAGTCGAGTGAAGGCGCGTAGCTTGGAGAGTCAGATAAGAGAAAAGCCAACGGTTCATAACTGCAACGTAATTGTTGCTTTAATAAAAGGCAACGAAAAACTGTTTCGACGGCTAAACTATTGCGGCCAACCTTTTTACACGAAGAATCGATTAAGTCATTTGAAATTAAGTTGAGTATTTCAGGATAATGATCCAAAATCGTTGAAAGTTGTTTCAGTTGCTTACCGAACTCGTGTTGTGAGTATTTTCAAATATACTGGCCTGCGCTACGCGGGTTTCTCGCATGCGTAATCCTCTTGATTAGATTTGTTTTTGGCGAAATTAACCTAACACATACAAGAGGATTGTTTATTAATTTCTCTTACTATTCAATAGCTTGTCTGTTTCTGGATGGGCACTAACTAGTCTATGACTAGAGCTTAGAGATCGCGTTTAGCTTTTCTAAAAGGCACCGCATTCATAGCAATATGAATGCGGTTTTTTTGTGTCTGTTATTAAATTATGGAATTCAGTTATTAGAATTAAATCGATTCATAAGGCAGTGAAAGAGTGAAACGAGTTATGTCATTACCAGAGGTGACATTTATGCTGCCTTTATGAGCTTGCACGATCGATTTCACAATGGATAGTCCAAGGCCAATGCCTTCGTTTAAAAAGCGGCGCTGTCTAGAAGGATCTATGCGATAAAAACGGTCAAAGATGCGATCGATGTGCTCATCTGGAATTATAGGTCCTATGTTTTCAACTGTAATGTGAACCGTATTTTCAGTATTCTCTAATATTATGGTAACAGCGGTATTGGGTGACGCATGACGTATGGCATTGGTTAAAAGATTGCTTAGTGCTCGTTGAATTAAGTTTTTATCGGCTTGAATGTTTAATGTATCGCCTTGTACTTTTAAGCTGATACTTTGTTCTTCTGCCCAAGCTTCAAAATAATCAAATAAGTTTTCAACTTCCTTCTTAATATCCAGTTCTGTTTTTTCTAGCGTTAAAATATTGTTGTCTGTTTTAGCTAGCCACAGCATGTCTCTGACAATCGTGTTAAGTCGATTGTATTCTTCTAGATTGGAATAGAGTATTTCTTGATATTCTGCCGTTGACCTAGCTTGATTCAGTGCCACTTGTGTTTGTGTTGAAAGGTTGGTTATCGGTGTGCGAAGTTCGTGGGCAATATCGGCAGAAAAGTGTGACAGTTTTTGAAAGACAGAGTCCATGGAGGTGATCATGGTATTAAAAGATTCAACCAGTTCAAGCAATTCTGGCGGAATGTTATGAGTATTTAAACGACGATTTAATTGCTCGGAGGTAATGCTTTTAATTTCTGTGCTTATTTGATGTAAGGTTCTATGTCCGTTTCGAATGGCGAGCCAAGCGGCAAACGTTGTTAATAAGCTGGCAAGAACCATTAAAGACCAGAGCGTTCTAAAAAAAGTGGTCATAAATGAATGATGAAAATCAGTTTGTGCCGCTACCGCGATGATCCATGTTTTTTTAGGGTCACTTGAGTAGAGTTTAGTCGCAAGCAGAGTTCCCCAATAGTTATGATCTGGGGTATCCCAAGAATATAACGTCTTAGGTGTCACTGATTTATTGATGTGGTTGTTATCGATTAAGGGTTGAAAATCAAGCTCGCCATTTTTATAAAGTAGCTGCTGCGCATGATCAAAAACTGCAAAATAGACACCGTGATGCCCTGAGATTGTATTCTCTAAATAGACTTTCAACTCTTCGCGGCTCAATAACGGATTATCTGAACCGTTAATGGCTTGGTTAAGTGCACTTTTCACGGTCGTCTCAATAACGTGAAGCTCATCGGCATCTTGCTCTAAAAAATGATGGTGGATCGATTGCTGTACGGCAAAGCCAAGTGCGATGAAGCATAAGGATATTATTATGCCCACTCTAATCGTCACATTCATGACAAGAGACATGGGTCTTCTTGTTTTGTTACTGGAGGCTTTATTACTCATTGTATGCCTCAAGGACATAGCCCATGCCACGAACGGTATGTATTAATTTCGGCTGAAAGTTGGAGTCTATCTTTGAGCGTAACCTTCGAATGGCGACATCGATTACATTGGTATCACTATCAAAATTCATATCCCAAACTTGGGACGCTATAAGCGATCTCGGTAATACCTCGCCTTGTCTTCTTAATAATAGCTCGAGCAACGAAAACTCTTTATTGGTTAAGTTAATTCGTTGACCCTCTCTTATTGCAGAGCGGCGTTTGAGGTCGAGAGTCATATTGGCAATGGTTAATGTATCAAGCTCTTGATTGGGTATGCCGCGCCTTAGTAGCGTTCTTACTCTTGCTAACAGTTCAGCGAATACGAAGGGCTTGGCAAGGTAATCATCGGCCCCTAGCTCTAAGCCTTTAACCTTATCCTCGGTGCTATCTTTGGCGCTTAAAAATAGAACGGGGGTTAAATCTCCATTGCTGCGCAGGGTTTTTAATATGTGCCAGCCATCAATGTCAGGCAGCATTACGTCTAGAATAATGAGGTCATATTTTTCGGTAACTGCTTGGTGGTGACCGTCCATGCCGGTGCACGCTAGATCCACAATTAATCCAGCTTCATAAAGCCCCTTCTTAAGGTATTGTCCCGTTTTAATCTCATCTTCTACGACTAATAATTTCATTTTAGGTCCGCTAATCTCTAGGCAAGGGTTCTTCAAATAAGGAGCTCTTTAGACGTGATGCTAAAGAATGAGTATAGAGTATAAGAACTGTCAGTTAGATTACATGAATATGACATTTTTGTAATGCTGCAGTCATCTTTAGGACAGTTATATGGGGGTAAGCTGAATTTAGTCTTTAGGTTCTCTAGTCATCTCGGTGTCAGTACCTTTGTATCTAGGGTGTAGAGTAAGCTAGGCTATCAACAAATAAAATGAAAAACAAAAGGGAAAGAAAATGAAATTAACTAACAAGTCAAAATGGTCTGTAATCTCAACAGCAATACCAATGATGTTCCTAGTAGCATCCGTTCATGCTCACGATCCAGCAGAGCACGCTGAAGGATCTGAGATGGCAAATTGCGAAATGATGAAAACAATGGACCATTCAAAAATGGATATGAATGATCCAGTGACTCAAGCAATGATGAAAAAGTGCATGAATCAAATGCACAGCATGGATTCGAAAGGCATGAAAAAAACTGAGAAAATGGATATGAATGGTGATGTACCTGGAAAAATGTATGAAGGTCATAGCCATAAGTAATTCGTGAGTTTTGATAGCCTTGTTATCTTCACTTTTCTGCTAAAAGTGGCTCCGACATAGCTCATGGAAGTGATATTTTCAGTTACAACTGATATTTAATTAAGGTTGAGTATGGAAATTAAAAAAGTGAGTGCTATTTTTGATGAGCTTAGGCTTAAGGATGTACAGGAAGCATTAAGGGCCTATGCAGCCTCTGGCTTTTCAACTCATTGTGTCGGAGCGAGTTCAGGTAATAGTAACGCTAATAGCTATCTTTTAATTAAGCATACCCAAATTGAAATATACGTAGATGCGGAGCACGCAAAGAAAGTTGCGCGTTTGATCGAGTCAGTGGTATCTGTTAATGATAGCGATAAATTTCTAGTATCTATAGAACCTATTGAAGGACTCTTTGGCTGTTCTAGAAAATTAAAACTTAATTAGCTAAGTGTAATAAATAGTAATTTTATATTATTTAAATTGTTGAAGTCTTTCATATAGTAGAGGAAAGATCATGAGTGAAAAGAAACATAAAGCGACAATAAATACTAATTATTTAGTTAAGCGTCATTTAAAGCTGGAAGGTGATGGTGATGTACCTTGGGATTGTATAGAAAAAGAGATTGATAGGATTATTGGAATTGATGAGGTCGTTCTTGTTAAAGATGAACATACAATAACCGTGTCCTATGATGCATCCTATAAAAGCTTAGAGGATGTTGAAAGTATATTAGATAATCATTTCATCAGTGTTGCAAAAGATTGGTGGAACAATACTAAGAAAAGCTGGTACGAATATACTGATGAAAATATAAAGGCAAATATCAAAGACACCCCATGGTCGTGCCATTCAAATCCGCTTACCGGAAAGAAAAAGAAATGAAGGTGATTCATGAAAATCATTACACATCGTATTAGAAGAAAATCTGCGAATGATAAAACTATGTGCTTGACCTATGTCTAGGACATAGGTGTACCTTTTAATTAAAAGTGTGCTTAGTTGCACTCTGAACTAATTGAGTAAGGAATTAAATAATGACGGTGTCTAATGTGAATGAAGTGGAAAGTAACCCGACCCTCTCAGAAATAAAACTTATAATTGATGGTGCTAATTGCGGAAGTTGTGTAAAAAAAATTGAATCAGCCTTACAAGAAGTAAATGGGGTGACTCAGGCAGAAATGAACTTTGCTCAGCGCACGGTGATGGTTGTTGGCACAGCACCACTATTGGATTTGATCACGGCAGTAGAGCAGGCTGGTTACAGTGCCAAGGTGAGTACGGAAAAATTCGAGAGTGATACTTTAGATGAAAAAGTTGAGGTAATAGGCAGTTTTGACGGTTCTGAAATAGAGCTGCTCATAGACGGCGCAAGTTGTGGCAGCTGTGTAAATAAAATCGAATCGGCTTTAAAAAAAGTAGCTGGGGTTAGTCGTGCAGAAATGAACTTTGCTCAGCGCACCGTGACGGTTGCAGGTACAGCAAAGCCGTTAGATTTGATCAAAGCGGTAGAACAAGCTGGCTACAATGCCAAAGTGAGTACAGCTGAAAGTGAGGATGAAGCTTTAAACGAAAAAGAAGTCGCTGATGAAGTCTATTACAAGCGCCTTATGCGTGAAATGACCATCGCGTTGGCAGTCGGTATCCCTCTTATGGTCTACGGCCTTGTCGTGGGTGAAATGACGGTGAGCACGATATCAGAGCAATTGGCTTGGCTGGTTGTTGGGCTGATAACGTTAGGTGTGATGGTATTTTCGGGTAAGCACTTTTATATAGGTGCATGGCAGTCATTTAAAAATCACTCGGCCAACATGGATACCTTGATTGCGTTGGGTACCGGTACCGCATGGCTTTATTCTATGGTGGTTGTTTTTGCCCCAGAAGCAGTGCCAGAAATGGCTCGTCATGTTTATTTTGAAGCGACGGCCATGATTATTGGTTTAATTAATCTAGGCTTGGCGCTGGAGTTGAAAGCCCGTGGTCGTACTTCTGAAGCCATTAAACGTCTTATCGGCTTGCAACCTAAAACTGCGCGAGTCATTCGTGATGGTATCGAAGTGGATATCGCTATTGATCAGGTATTGTTGAACGATGTAGTGCGTGTTCGTCCCGGTGAAAAGATTTCTGTGGATGGCAAAGTGATTGAAGGTCATACCGCGATTGATGAATCGATGCTGACGGGTGAACCTATGCCGGTAGAAAAAACAGTCGGAGCAGAAGTCGTCGCAGGAACCATTAATAAAACCGGCTCTATCTTATTCAAAGCGACTCGGGTCGGTAAAGATACAGCGCTAGCGCAGATCATTAATATGGTGAAGCGCGCGCAAAACTCAAAGCCGCCGATTGGTCGTATGGCAGATGTTATCTCCGCTTATTTTGTGCCTGTCGTGATGATTATTGCAGTCACCAGCGCTTTAATTTGGTTGAACTTTGGGCCTGAGCCCGTAATCGCCTACGCCATTATATCGGCGACTACCGTACTTATTATTGCCTGTCCTTGTGCGCTTGGTCTAGCGACGCCGATGTCAGTAATGGTTGGCGTTGGTAAAGCGGCCGAAGCCGGGGTTTTGATCCGTAATGGTGAAGCCTTGCAAACCGCATCAAAAATCACAGCCATGATTCTAGATAAAACAGGCACCATCACTTTAGGGGCTCCAAAGGTTACTGATGTGGTATTAGCCGGAGAGTTTGACGAAGACACTGTTTTGAGATTATCAGCCACATTAGAAAGTGGTTCGGAGCATCCGTTAGCCATGGCGATTGTGGAGTCTGCGCAAGAGTCTGGGCTAAGCATTGGTAAAGCCAGTAACTTTAAAGCGATAGCAGGTCATGGTGTGCAGGCCGAAGTGGATGGTAAAACCTTACTCTTTGGTAATGAAAAGCTAATGCATGAGAAAGGCATAGAGCTGGGTGATTTTGTTGAAAAAGCTCAAGTCTTAGCTGCTGACGCTAAAACTCCGATGTTCTTTGCTATTGATAATAAATTTGCCGCTATCATCGCTGTTGCCGATCCCATCAAAGAAGACTCCATCGCGGCCATTAAGCGTCTACAAAAAAATGGCATTCGAGTGGTAATGCTTACCGGTGATAATCGAGATACTGCAAAAGCCGTCGCTAAGAAAGTAGGAATTACTGAGTTTTTTGCTGAAGTCCTGCCGGAGCAAAAATCTGAAAAAGTACAAGAATTGCAGATGCAGGGTGAGGTTGTGGGCATGACGGGTGATGGTATTAATGATGCGCCAGCACTTGCCATTGCCAACGTAGGTTTTGCTATTGGCACAGGTACCGATGTCGCTATTGAAAGTGCTGATATTACCTTAATGCGGGGATCACTGCATGGTTTGGCAGATGCAATTGCAGTGAGTAAAGCAACGCTAAGAAACATTAAGCAAAACTTGTTTGGTGCATTTATATACAACGTGGCGGGTGTGCCTTTTGCCGCGGGGATCTTATATCCCTTCTTTGGTTTGTTACTTAGCCCGGTTATCGCAGGGGCTGCGATGGCATTTTCATCAGTAACAGTAGTCAGTAATGCTAACCGTTTACGTTTTTTTAAAGCGGAAGAGCACTAATCAAAATAGATAAGCATTAACTGAAATTATAGAAATTAGGAGATTTAATTATGATGATTATTAACCTTATTGGTTTGTTATTGATTGGCTTAATCGTGTGGTGGTTCTGGCTGTATAAACCAGAAGAAGCGACAGTTGGAGAGGAAGGGCTTGTTATCACTGTTGAGAACGGCACTTACTTCCCGTCAAGAATTACAGTCGCAGCGGGTAGCCCAGTAGAAATAAATTTTTTGCGTAAAGATCAATCTCCTTGCTCCGAGACATTATTAATTCCTGATTTACAAATCAGTGATTCACTGCCGCAAAATAAATTAAAAACTATTCAACTTCCTGCAATGAAAGCAGGAACCTATGACTTTCATTGTCAGATGCAAATGTACCGAGGGCAAATAACGGTTCAATAGAAGATGTAATTAAACAGGATCGTTTACTGAAATAAATGACAGGAGAAATGATATGAGCAATAAAAAATCATCCTTTTGGCTAAGCTCAAAAGGCCTAGCCGCTTTGGGGCTAATAGGCGCAGCCAGCTATTTTCTACTCATGGAACACAGTGATCATGTCTGGCAGTACCTTCCATTTTTGATACTTCTAGCGTGTCCCTTTATGCATATGTTTATGCATAAAGGTCATGATCATCACAAGAGTAACGACGATGGCGACGAATATCAGCGCGGTCTAAAAGATGGTCGCAGTACGGTACAGCAAGTAGATGATAAGCATGCAACAAATGATCACCATCAATAATGGAGCATTCGTGCTCAATTTAAAGGAGAAATAGTATGCACGGTGAATCAGATTATGGCCTGTGGCCTTTAGTAATAATTAACTCTGCAATTTTCATTTTTTTTGCGTTTAGTTTTACAAAACCAAAAACAACATTGGACTGGCGCAGTTTTGGTGCCTTTTCAGCGTTTATTGTAGCGCTGTTTACCGAGATGTATGGCTTTCCGTTAACGATCTATTTTCTTTCAGGTTGGTTAGCCGAAAATTATCCTGGGATAGATTTCTTAGCCCATGACAACGGACATTTACTTCATACCTTGCTTGGTTTTGAAGGTAACGCACACTTTGATCCACTGCATATCGCCAGTAATGTATTTATAATTGCCGGCTTCTTTTTGTTGTCATCTGCATGGGGTGTATTACATAAAGCTCAGCAAACTCGCTCCTTGGCGAGTACCGGCTGGTATGCCCGCTGTCGTCATCCGCAATATATTGCTTTCATCATAATTATGTTTGGATTCTTATTGCAGTGGCCAACCATTCCTACATTAGTCATGTTTCCAATCTTACTCGTAGTCTATGTGCGCTTAGCCAAGCGGGAAGAAAGTATTGCGTTGGAAGAATTTGGTGATACCTATCGTCAGTATATGGAAATCACACCCGCGTGGGTTCCTAGATTAAATTTTAAAACCTAAATCATTGAAAATAATCTTTGGAAGTAATGGATGTTAATAAAAAATCCCGTTGCTATTTTTGAGGGAATGTAATGCTTAATAAACAAAATCGAAATACAAATTATGATAAAGGTAGCTTAACCCTTGCAGGTACTGTCATGTTAGGGACTGGCGTTATGATCGGTGCTGGGATCTTTGCATTGACAGGGCAAATGGCTGAAATGGTTGGAGCTTTATTTCCTTATGCATTCATTGCCTCAGCCATAATCGTGGCATTCAGTTCCTACTCTTACATCAAAATATCCAATGCCTATCCTTCTGCGGGAGGGGTTGGTATGTATTTGCATAAAGCTTATGGAAATAGGTTACCCACTGCTTTTAATGCATTACTTATGTATTTTTCGATGGTGATCGCTCAAAGTTTTTTAGCGCGTACCTTTGGATCCTATACGATGCAATTATTTGGCGGTGATGACTCTGGTAATATCATATCTATATTAGGCGTATCGCTAATAGTGGTAGCGTTTATTATTAATTTACTCGGCAATCGTCTTATTCAGGGAATCGCTGGATTTATCGGGCTAGCTAAAATATTAGGCATTCTTATTATTGGTTTCGTTGGCGTTTATCTTGCTGATAATTTGGCTGTCGATCTTGATGCTACCGCTGAAGTTGGAACGTTAAGTAATTTTTTGGGTGCAACGGCTTTGGGGATTTTAGCCTTTAAAGGATTTACCACTATAACAAATAGTGGCTCTGAGGTAGTTAACCCTCATAAAAACATTGGTAGGGCTATTGTTATTTCTATTGCGCTCTGTGTACTTATTTATGTATTGGTCGGTTTTGCTGTCGCTGGCAATCTTCCTTTAAGTGAAATCATAGCGACAAAAAACTATTCCCTAGCGGCAGCATCTCGGCCTGTTCTTGGAGAGTTTGGAGTATGGTTTACTGTTGCTATTGCTATGACTGCAACTGCTGGAGGAGTTTTAGCAAGTTCATTTGCAGTGTCCCGTATGCTGGCGATGTTAACCGAGATGAAATTAATTCCTCATAGTCACTTCGGTATGCCAGGAAATATACAAAAGCATACCTTGGTATATACCGCTGTTTTAGGAATTATACTTACTGCATTCTTTGATCTATCCCGTATAGCCGCTCTCGGTATTGTGTTTTATCTAATTATGGATATTTCAATTCATTGGGGGCTATTACGTTACCTATTGAAAGATGTCAATGCGAAGAAATGGGTACCTATTACCGCCATAATTTTAGATCTATTAGTCTTAATAGGATTCGTTTGGGTTAAGTTAAATTCTGATCCATATGTATTAATAGTCGCTCTTTTAACGATGATTGTCATTGCGGTGGGCGAAACTATATTCTTACGATCAGTTGTAAGAAAGAGTAATAAACATGAGCATATGCATTCAGATAAATAATGATTTTATATCGTCGGCACTTAGTGCGGATATAAAATTATCGATAATAAATGAACATTAAGCCTAGAAGAAGGAGTTGGTTGTGGAAGTTGAGACTTTAAGAGATGTGGTTCGCTGGACTAGAGGGGTGCATTCAGAACTCAGTGAGTGCTTATCTATGTGCCAAAAAGATAATGAAGATGAGCGAGCGAAATTAGTTTTATCCTATCTATCTAATCATGAAAGTGAGATAGCTAAAGTTGTAGATGTTTTTGAAAAAAAAGGAAATGAGCATGCGCTAAATACTTGGTGTGTTGAATATGTAAATAAATTCAAGCTAGATCATGGTGAATTCTGTGATAGACCATTTTCTGACCTTAATGCCCAGCAAATTGTCGCTATAGTTGTAAAAAAACATCAGTATTTATTGTCTCTATTTCGTTTTTTATCTATGCAGGCTGCTATTCCTTCTGCAAAAGAGCTTTTGGATGCATTAAGTTTTTTTGAGGAACATGAAACTATGAAAATGGTGCAGGCTACTAACCGTTCTGACGATATGTAATGGATTTAATTCTTAAACACACTGAGGAAATATTATGAAACTTAATGCAATGAAATTTGGTTTGGCATCTTCAATTAGTGCCTCTATTCTTTGGCTGATTTGCAGTGTACTCGTTATGATTATGCCTGGAATGATGATGTCGATGTCTGGTGATATGGTCCATATGGAGCTACGTGACATGAATTGGCAGTTATCAGTATTTGGCGTTACTGTTGGAATGGTGGGTTGGTTTGTGATGGCTGGCGCTATGGGTTGGATGCTTGCAACTATTTACAATCGTCTTGATTCATAAACCGATTCGCGACACATTGCTGCTGAACAAATTATGGTGAGATAAACAGGAGTACCAAATGAATATTAACAAAATCACTGCCATTTTCGACGAATTTCGTCTAAAAAATGTAGAGGATTCTTTAATTCAACATGGTGTTAAGGGGTTTACCTTATACCCTGTTCGTGGCCGCGGGGATTACTTCGACAGCTTTAATGAAAATCATTTGATCAAACATATTCAAATTGAAATTTATGCCAATGCGGAGCAGGCGAAAGAAATTGCTCAGTTGATTGTGGATGCAGCGCATGTTAATACCGAAAGTGAAGGACTGGTCTGTATTGCTCCTGTCAAAGACCTGATCTGGATACATGATAAACGAAGCGCAGTGAGTAATGATTTTCAATTACATCGGTGAGGCATAATATTACATATAGTAAAAAACATCCTTCTTATTAATGTCTAAAGAGTTAGCGATGCTGGGATTGATTGACGTCACCACCTGAAGTTTACAGTCTGTATTTGACCCCAGTACTATGTTGGTAATAACCACTGATAGTGAAATATATAAATTCTTGAATGGCAGTGGCCTGTAAAATAAGGAAATTCTAATGAGTGAAATCGAGTTCACGATCCATTGTCCTGTTTGTAGTATGACAAAAATTAACCGCTCTCTACTGTTTAGCTTTCAGGGTATCGATCATTATTTCTGTTCGTCACAATGTTTGGGTCGATTTAAAGACCGTCCCCACTTATTTGTGGGTGATCCGCAGCATGGATTATCGCCTAAGCAAAAAAAACAGACTGTATTTAAAAAGCGGAAAATACGTTTTTCTAAGGCGCTTGATGCAGAACTCACGGCAGCAATAACAGAGTCTCTTCAGGCACTGATGGGAATTGAAGCCTTAGTGTTTGAAGGACAAGACCTCTATGTGACCTACGATCTTCTGCAAGTCTCATTAGAAGATATTGAAAATACCATCGAACAGGTGGCTATCAGCCTGCGTGATGGCCTAGTGGATAAAATAAAGCGAGGCGTGATTCATTATAGTGAAGAGTGTGAGCTTGACAATCTGGCGCATCTTACCAGAGACGGTGGATGTCATTAGGAGAATTCAATGGGCAAGAAGCGGTAATTGGATCTGTTTATTTTACATCAAAGATGTGAGAGGAATACAGCTGAACTAATCGCCGACAGGGTTACTTTTAAAGAGCTTTCGATAAACTGATAATTTTAGAGCGAGTGAAATAGATAGATAGAAGGGAAAACGTTGATGGTTCGCATTATTTTTTTAACGTCGCTAGTGATGTTACTTTGGTCAATCTGTTATCCATTAATAGTATTAACTATCCCTTACGCCCCTTTGATGCAAACAGCTTTTTTGCGAGCTCTGCTCGGAGGACTATTTTTGCTGCTATGTGCCCTTGTTTTGCGGCGGCCCTTCCCCAAATCATTCCATACTTGGATGGTCATCTCGGTTATTGGTTTTACGGCGACTACGATTGGGTTTTGGGGGATGTTTTACGCGGGCAGCCTGATCTCTCCAGGATTGGCAACGGTGCTAACAAATACTCAGCCGCTTATTGCCAGTCTATTGGCTGTCGTTATTCTCAAAGAAGTCATCCATCGATTTGTTCTTATCGGTATTCTATTGGGGTTTGCCGGTATCGCCATTGTTGGGCTCAACGGTGCATTAGATAATAATGCGGATACTGTTTATGGCGTTATCTACATCGTTTGTGCGGCCCTAGGTATTGCCATTAGTAATGTCTTATTAAAAAAGAATTCTAATCAAATAGACATTTTCTATGCCATGAGTGGGCAGCTGATTATCGGATCGCTTCCACTAATGATACTAGTGCCTACTATAAAAATAGTCCCCGCGTTGAGCTGGGACCTAACTTACTTCGTTATTCTTATGATGCTCGCGATTCCAGGAACAGCGCTTCCCTTTTTAATCTGGTTTTGGTTAATGGATAAAGCTCCTCTTAATCAGCTTAATATATTCAGTTTTTTAACCCCTATATTTGGTTTGGTAATTGGCGGGGTTTATTTTGAGGAGTCATTATCGCCTTGGCAATGGATGGGAGTCGTCACTGTAATTGTCGGTGTTGTGATATCAGTTTTACCTAAACCAAGCGCGCCCAAAAAATAATTCAAGTCACGCCGGTCAAAAGAAGAAAAATTAGCTTTTATCGCTAGTTTGGTTTACCTCGAATAATTAAAACTTTTGGCTACATTTTTAACGTGAAACGTTATTTTAATGATGCCCAGCAGATCCCTTTTCACGCGCGGTTAAAATCTGATATTGATCAGGCGTTAACTTCGGTAAGCGTTTAAGAAACGCCACCATATTCCAAATACGCTCATCATCATGGCCAGGTGCCCAAGACGGCATGCCTGATGCTTTAATGCCGTGTTTGATAATCCAAAAGCGGCGCTTATCGGCATCTTCTTCATTGTCACTATGAGGATGTTCAGCGTGACTCAAGGCTAAGTTAGGCGGTGCAGGGTATAAGCCTAAAGTGAAGTCGCTGGATGTTTTCCCCGGTTTAAGATGGCAGCTTGAACACATATCATTGTAATCAGCCCCACCTGCCAATAAACGATCAGAGGTTTCAATGTCTTCTGGTACGATGAGGTCACTGGCGGCGCGGGCAATCGATTGTTCTCTTAACGTTTCTAATGCCCAAGTAGTCGCTTGGAAGTGTGGCGTATCGGCCCCCATAGGGTACAAACCAGAATAGAGAAATGCGACTGCGCCAAATACCATAATGCTGATAAAAATGGCTACGCGTTTAATGTAGGTGGTTGTACTCGTAATAGACATGTTATTTCCTTTATTTAAAACCAAAACCGTAAGCCTGCAACATATTCTGTATCTTCAACAGAGCCGCCAGCGCTTCGCATAAGATCGGCGGTATCGCCAAAACTGCGAGCCCATTCCACACCCACATAAGGGGCAAATTGACGATTTATTTCATAACGTAGACGCATACCTAATTTACCGCTCGATAAGCCTGAGCCGATGCCATTGTCTAAATCTTCTTTGCCATAAGCGGTAAGTTCGGCGCTAGACTGCAAAATTATTCGTTGGGTAAAGAGTAATTCATATTCTGCTTGCAAAGCTAAGGCTGTTCTAGCGTCTTCTCCTAAATAGACGCTAGCGTCTACTTCGAACCAGTAAGGCGCTAAACCTTGCACACTGGCGGCTAGCCATTGCCTGTCGGTACCCGCTTCATTTCGATCTAAACGGACACCTAACTGGGCATCGAAATAACCGGAAAAAGCTTGGCTGTATAAAACATCGGTTTGCATTTCTTCAAGGCTGCCATCGGCAATATCGCCTTCTGCTTTAATTACTAAGCGATTGAAGGTTGTGCCATACCAAGCTTGTAAATCAAATACTGTGCTTTCAGTATCAGGATTGTATTCGAGCCTATCTCCTAACACTGCCCAGAAAGCATGCTCATCGGCTAACTTTAATTGGCGCGGACCTGATTGCGCATAGGGGCCTGCCGTTAGCGTGTAACCATTGGAATAAGCGTGAGGGTCGCGTGCGTCTTTAGGGGCGTCACCGCCTTGAGGCTGCATCTTACTATTCATTGAGCCATGATCCATCCCGGCCATGTTCGAATGATCCATTGCTTTGGGTGTATTTTGCATCGCGGCCATGTCATGACCTGAGTGCATGTCGCTTTCTTGTGCGAGTACTGCAGAGCTGCTAGCCAGACCTGCAAGGGTCAGCGCATGTGCGAGTAATCTTCTCTTAGTTAGAATACGTTGAATTTTTTTCATGATACAACTACCTCACGGAACATACCCGCATCCATATGGAACAATAAATGACAATGCCATGCCCAGCGTCCTAAATCGTGGGGGGTGGTTAAAAAGCTAATACGCTGCGAGGGCTGTACCTGAATAGTATGGCGGCGCACCGTTAATGTGCCATCATCGCTTTCTAAATCACTCCACATGCCATGCAAATGCATAGGGTGAGTCATCATAGTGTCGTTTTGCAAAATAACCCTAATGCGCTCTCCTTGTTTCATTGCCACAGGGGTGCTTTCACCAAATTCTAAACCATCAAAAGACCAGCTATAGCGCTCCATATTACCGGTAAGGTGCAGTTCGATTTCTCGTGTTGGTATACGTTGGTCATCTAAGATGCCATCCCGTGAATGCAAGTCAGCCAGGGTCAGTACTCGACGGCCGTTATTACGTAAGCCAATACCTGGATCGTCTAGGTTAGTGCGTGGCATATCGACGCGCATATCCACCGACGGACCGTATTCTGTTTTTGCGTGATTCACTTTTTGTGACGGTATGGCTAAGGGATTATGGGTGTTTGGATTCATTTGATGCTGACTGTGATCCATAGCCATGGTGCTATGGTCCATTCCTCCTTTACTCATATCCATGGTGCTATGGTCCATTTCTCCTTTACTCATATCCATAGAGCCATGATCCATCTTACCCATCATGTCTTTCATGGCTAGCCATTCTACGGGGTCAAGTTTCGGTACTGGCGCGGTTAAACCCGCCGCTATCGATAAGGTGCCCCGAGCATAACCGGTGCGATCCATACTTTGCGCAAACAGGGTATACGCTTGTTGTTTTGGTTCAACGATAACATCGTAGGTTTCACCCGGTCCAAAGCGAAACTCATCAACGGTTACCGGTTTTACATTCTGGCCATCGGCCTGTACCACACTCATTTTTAAACCGGGAATGCGCACATCATAAAAGGTATTACTGGATCCATTGATATAGCGTAAGCGTACTCGCTCACCGTGCTTAAATACGCCAGCCCAATTTCCCGCAGGGGTAGTGCCGTTCATTAAATACGTAATGGCCGAGGAGGATAGGTCGGCAAGGTCTGTGGGGCTCATGCGCATACTATTCCACATTTGGCGCTTATCGAGCGCGGCGCTAAAGCCGAGTGTAGACACATCTTTGAAAAAGTCACTGACGGTCGGTTGGCTGAAATTATAAAAATCACCTTGTGCTTTCAGCTTGCCAAATACCGCCATGGGGTCTTCATCCGTCCAGTCTGATAGCAGCACGACATGGTCTCGATCTGCAGTCACGGTGTCTTTGATGCGGGGCTCAATAATTAATGCGCCATACATGCCGGTCATTTCTTGAAAGCCACTGTGGGAGTGATACCAATAGGTGCCGCTTTGCTGCAACTTAAATTGGTAGGTGAAGGTTTCTCCAGGTGCAATGCCTTTGAAACTAATACCAGGCACCCCGTCCATTTGGTAAGGCAAAATAATGCCGTGCCAATGGATTGAAGTGGGCACCGATAAGCGATTCGTCACCTTAATTGTGACGTCATCACCTTCACGTAAGCGCAGGGTAGGGGCGGGTATCGAGCCATTAATGGTTGTGGCTAAGCGAGCACCACCGGTAAAATTTACCGGCAACTGGGCAATTTCAAGTTCGATAACGTCACCGCTTAACTCTGGCGCCGTACCCAGTTGAGTCCGCTGTTTCTGCTCGTTCGCATGGAGTAGGCTGGGTGCAGATGCGATAACCCCGCCTGCTGCTAAGCCTTGCACGAAGTGACGGCGAGATAGCATCCTTGGATGCGTGATCTCTGGTTCTGACTGCTTCATGTTAAACCCTCTGGTATTATGAGCTATGCTCACTATCTATTAATTTATACAAAGACTAGACCATTACTTCTGACGCAGGCATGACTTTAATATGACAAATTTGTAATGTAAAGGTCATCTTCTTGTGCGCTCAATACCTTAAAATAATTGAGTAAGTAGTTCGTGCTCTCATTATCGAGCTTAAAAGCTATTTCAGTAGGTTTATGGGTATTAAGGTGTAGTGGATTATGGATGTTTCTAATAGCAGACCAAAACAACTTATTGAAGACGCAATGAAGGCGTTAGGCATTTCTATCGATATGAATACCGAGATTTCAATCATCAAAGAAATATTCATAGAGATGAAAATTGATGATTTTGAAACTAGCTACATCCCGATGAAAAACTTTATCAATAGTGCATTGTTAAAACCTCAAAATCTAGCGCCATTATTTTCACAAATACAGTGGGGTTTGGAGTATAAAAACCCAGCAGTGGTTGATTTTATTGAAGTCGCATTAGAAAAGAATTGGCTGCATCCTTCCCCCTGTATTATAAAAACAGTTCATGTAATTTACATTCTTGAAGCCTTAACGGTGGCTATGTGTAATAACAATGATTTTTTTGTAGAATATGTTGAGCACATCCGTTTAAAAGAAAAAGAGCTTGGGATAGATGGCAATCATGTATTGACGTCCTTTATAAATACTTTCCCTGCGTCCCTTAATTTCTTTGGCACGGCCAAGGCTGTCTCTCTCGACATGGCAATGGTGTATTTTCGTATTAAGCGAGAGCTGGGGGAGTTGCCTGTCAATAATGAGAATATTGACCAGCTCTATCGCATGAAAAAAATATCCTTTTTAGAGCATAAACTCCTGCTGCCTATTTGTAATGAAAATAATCAGTGCGTTTGTAATGACTGGTTGAGAATTAATATATATGAAGCTGGCATTACAGAATTCAAACATGGTTTTAGTGATAATGCGCTGGCTGCTCATGTTCTATCTGAAGATATTCTAAAAAAATGTCACAGGGAAAGCTTCGAATTAACCTCTGTTTTTCCGTTGGGTGAGCGCGGTGAGTCGTATACTTCGCTAAGCGGAGAGGGCGCTTATTTTCCTGTGGTCGCACTTGATGAGGAATGGGTAAGTTTATATCGCACATGGAATATGGCCTTTATTTTGGGCGAGTTAAATAATTTACACTACTTATTTCCTAAGCTTTTAATTCCATCGGTACTTTGTTGCAAGGATGAAAATTTTCTTGGCGTCAGAATCGTATCTTTATGGCTTTCGATTAATAGTGCCTTGATGCTTAACTTTAACCAATCTGAAAAAGTAATGGGCCCTAAGGATAGAGCTGATATGGCGTTTGCATGGGGGGAAATAAACAAGAAATATGCAGAAAAACTATACTCTTCAAGTGTCAGTTCAGATTCCGATGTGTTATCTGAAAGTTTTAAAAGTCGCTTCTCTCATCCATATAGAAACTTATTTTCTCAGATTTTTAGATTTGTCAGTCGTTAAATATTTAAATGCATGATTTAAATCATGGCGGGGAGCAAGTAGTGCCATTGTCCATGTTGAATTACTGTTCGTTTTTTCATACTCTTAAATTTAAAGTAGGTGGTTAGTCGATTGTTTAAATATTTCAAAAAAATAATAGTATTGCTTATGCTGACGACCTTTTTGGTCCAGTCAGCTATGGCTACTGTTATGCTTGGAGATATGCCTATGAGTCAACCATTTACCATGCCGATTTCTACTGATTGTCACGGTATGAGTCACGAAACTAACATTGATTTAGTAAACGACTTAGCGGATTGCTGCCAGTTGGATTGTAACTGTGCTGTGGCTCACTGCGGTGCAGCACTGTTATTTGATAATAACTATACTTCTGACATTGCGTCATTTCTATTTATCGATCTCGCTACAATCACTTCTTTACCTGCGCCTTATTTACCAACGCCTTATCGACCACCAATAGCTCGCTAATACAGGATGAATCTGTCTGTTTTATAGATGAGTTTCAATCTGATGATATTTAGCGGGAAAATACTACGCCCATTACAAATAATTTTTTATCTGTTAATTCAGGTTTATAACGCTACATTAAGTTCGCTATTATAATTTTGCGGCTGTGGCATCGTGAGGAAATATGTCTTTTAAATCGGTATCAAGTCTGTTGCTATTAAGTGTTTTATTCTCTGTTCTTAGTGCCTGTTCAAGGCCTAATACTGATAGCCAAATTGGCAGTAGTCATCAAGAGGCTGCTATTCTTGAGGTATATAAACACCCCGACTGTGGTTGTTGTGGCAAGTGGATAGATCATTTAAATTCAAGTGGGCTAACAACAGGAATTCATAATAGCCATAGTTTAGCTGAGTTTAAACAGGAGAAAGGCATTGCTCCTAAATACAGATCTTGCCATACGGCGGTATCCAAAGATGGATATGTATTTGAAGGTCATATCCCTGCAAAATTTATACAACAATTTCTTAACGAAAAACCTGAAGGGGCAATAGGTCTTTCTGTTCCCAGCATGCCGCTGGGCAGCCCAGGAATGGAAGTCGGTAATAAGTTTTCACCTTACCAAGTTTTGCAACTGAACGTCGATGGTAGCAGTAGTATTTATGCTTCAGTCAATAATTCAAAGGAGCAGTACTAGTGTCTAAATTTATGCTACCAAGGTCGGTTGAATTAAAACCTCTGCTGGTTTCACTTATATTAGTAACAGGCTCATCCATTACTGTTGCTCAGCCGCAGGTTTTAACCTTGAAGAATACTGTCAAGATGGCGCAGGAGAATGACCTTTGGTTATTGAGTAATCAGCAATCTCAGGATTCATTGTCATCGCTCAGCGTGGCTTCAGGCTCTTTGCCAGATCCCAAGGTATCCTTAGGGTTCGCCAACTTACCCACGGATACCTTTGATTTTAATCAAGAAGGCATGACGCAATTTAAAATAGGGGTTTCACAAATGTTCCCCCGTGGTGACAGTTTAAATCTCAAGCGTAAACAACTTGAATTCATGGCAAATGAATACCCTTATCAGCGTCAGGAGCGTAAGGCTCGCGTAGTCGTGAATGTCGCTAAATTGTGGTTTGATGCTTACAAGGCTCAGGAAAGTATTGCTTTAATCGAGCGAGATCGTTCTTTGTTTGAGCAGCTGGTTGATGTGGCAGAGTCGAGTTACGCAACGACAATGGGAAAAACCAGTCAGCAAGATATTGTACGTGCACAGCTAGAGTTAACTCAGCTGGATGATCGCCTAACGGTATTAAATCAACAGCGGGATATTGCACTACAACGTCTTGATGAGTGGCGTAATAATTATTTTATAGCGCAAGCATCAGCTAATGATTTAATGAATTTATCTGAGCATGAAATTGGTATTGGCAATAATATTTCCTCTGAGGCCTTAACGCTGGATAGAAAACTGCCCGATATAAAATTATTAAATGCTGAACTTTATACCAGTGCTAAGCAAACTCAGCCGCAAAAACTCTATGAGTATTTAGTGGATCATCCTTCTGTTATGAGTGTGGAGCAAAAAATAAAAGCCACTAATAGCGGTATCGCGTTGGCCAAGCAAAAGTACAAGCCTGAGTGGGCTGTTAATGCAAGTTATGGCTATCGTGATGCTAGCCCTATGGATGAAGAGCGGGCAGATCTTTTTTCTGTCGGCCTTAGCTTTGATGTACCGTTATTTACTGGCAATAAACAGGATAAAGAAGTTCAATCCGCAGTGTATAAAACGGAAGCTATGCGGACCCAAAAATGGCTCTTATTACGTCAGCTAATGGCATCGTTTGAAGCGACAAAGGCACAGCTACTGCGTTTGGATCAACGCCATAAGTTATATCAAACACAATTATTACCGCAGATGCATGAACAAGCAGAGGCGTCATTGACAGCCTATACCAATGTCACCGGGGATTTCTCCGAAGTGGTACGTGCTCGCATTGCAGAGCTTAACGCTAACATTGCGTCATTGGACATTGAGGTTGAGCGACAAAAATTACGTGCCCAGCTAAATTACTTTTTTATGAAAAATTCAAATCAAATTATTGACGGACGTTTTAGTGAACGTCAGGTGGAGAACCATAATGATTAATAACAAGTTTTCAATGGCGACAGGTGTCGCACTGGGTGTGTTGATCACTTCTGGGGTGTTCTATCTAATGAATGACAATGCGTCGGAGGTCGCGAGTGTACCAGCAGCAGATGAACCCTTATATTGGGTAGCCCCTATGGACCCCAATTATCAGCGGGATAAACCAGGGAAATC
>CAWVSY010000046.1:0-28912 GCA_963933055.1 uncultured Oleispira sp. | reverse complement strand
GGCCAACACCTTTACGAGATAACAACTGTAAAGAACGCAATTTATCACGAGAACGACTGATCGCTACTGACTCGTTCACCGCAAATGTTCCTGTCATTTCAAACTGACGAACAACCGCTGTACCATAAAAAGTGATCGATGCACCGATACGTGGAATAACCGCATCATACTGCGGCAATGGCTCACCGTAATAACGTACAACCGGGTTATTCGACGTGATATCCATGTAGCAATGTAACGTATCGATTACATCAACTTCGTGGCCACGTGCTTCAGCTTCTTCTTTTAAGCGACGAGTAGAGTATAAGTTCTCATTTCTTGATAAAATTGCAATCTTCATTTTTGTATCCTTAATCAATATGTTCAGTTTCAGAGCTATAATCATTACTGTCATGCCAGTACGATGTATACATCGCACCAGTGACTTGCTTGATGGCATTTAAGTATGCAATCCAAGCTTTTTCTATTTCACTTTCGGCCGCCTTACTACCTTTGCATACCGCGACAAAATTCTTTTCTACATCATTCCCAGGCAAAATTTCTTCAGTCCAAAGCTCCCGCAAGTGCCTACCGTAAGATGTTAAAATCTCAGCCTGTCTTTTCGTAAAGTAACCACTGCGTGCAAATCCGCGTGGGAAGTGCATATCATCGTAATAGGGAAACAACTCTGTCTTATTAAGACCTACTAAATTTTCCATGATAAATACCTTTGCCTACCTGAAACGCGAGTATGTATTCATAGTATTACAGGGTAAATCAATATATATTTATCGTTAAGATAAGCACCCATATATAAGACAATTGGAAGCACAATAGAAACAAATGGATAGCGAATTATTAAGAACTTTTCTTGAAGTAAGCCATACAAAGCACTTCGGAAAAGCCGCAGAAAATCTGTATTTAACCCAAGCCGCCGTGAGCACTCGTATCCGCCAGCTTGAAAGCCAACTAGGGGTTCAATTATTCACTCGCCTTAGAAACAATATCCGTTTAACCCCAGCGGGTGAAAAACTGCGGCCATTAGCCAATGCCAACTTAACCTTAGTGCAACGCATTCGACAAGAGGTAGCCATTACCAATAATCAAAGCCAACAGATTTCAATTGGTGCAACCCCTAACCTTTGGGATGCCTTTCTACAGCACGAACTTAACAAGCTATTTGGTCAATTTCCAGGCATTGCTATTCGTGCTGAAGCGCATACAGCAACTACCTTAGCACGACAATTATTAGAGCGCACATTAGATATCGCAATTACGTTTGATGCGCCCAAAATCGACGAAGTCAGTACAGAAGAAATTGTTCAAGTACCGCTATTCTTGGCAAGCTCTCATAAAACCGACAACTGGCAAGAAGCCATGGCCAATCATTATGTGATGGTCGACTGGGGAACAGCGTTTAACGTACAGCACGCTCAACAATTCTCTGGTGCGCCTGCCGCTGTTTTGCACACCAATACGGGGCGTATTGCTTTGGATTTTTTATTAACCAATGGCGGCTCTGCATTTTTGCCAGAAAGCCTATTAATGCCTTATGTCGAGCTTGGTCAATTACATCTGGTCGAGAATACCCCCAGCATTTCTCGCTCTGTCTATGCTAGCTACATTACAGAATCAGATCGCCTAGAAAGCTTTAGGAAGATTATTCATGCAATTAAGGGCGATCAGCCAGTACTTGCAGAATCCTTAACGCCAACTGAATAGGCCCTCACAGAACAAAAAAAGGCCGTATTGCTTAGCAATACGGCCTTTCTTCGATGAGAACAATACTTTAAAAGATATTCTATCTATTAAAGGTGTTCTACTTGATCAATTTCATACTCTACGTCGCCAGCAGGTACGCGAACAACCACCACATCGCCTTCTTCTTTACCGATCAATGCACGAGCGATTGGAGAAGAGATAGAGATACGAGCGTTTTTAATATCCGCTTCATCATCACCCACAATGCGATACGTAACCGTATCATCAGTATCTAGATTGATAATAGTAACCGTTGTACCGAAAAAAACCTTGCCCGTATAAGGAATCGTTTTAACATCGATTACTTGGCTCGTAGAAAGTTTGCCTTCAATATCTTGAATACGACCTTCAATGAAGCCTTGCTGTTCACGTGCCGCATGATATTCAGCATTTTCTTTCAAATCACCGTGTTCACGGGCCAGTGCAATATCTTTAATTACAGCCGGACGTTGAACCGTTTTTAATTCTTTTAGCTCATCTTGAAGGGCTTGTTCACCTTCAACTGTCATTGGATACTTTTGCATATTTTAATCCTTTACCTATACCTTTAGTTTTAGCACTCGCTTTTACTAAAGAAGAAACACTGCATTTTTTTCGCAAAAAGCCTTCTACAAGTAGAAGGCTTTTTAATATACATCTTATCTAAGCCGCTTATTAACAACCTAAAGGTTAGCAATAGCGGCTTTAAATTTTAAGATATTACTGCGCTAAGATGGCCGCATGAATGTCTTGTAAGCTACGAACGTCATTAAGACCTTCAGCGTTCAAGCCTTCAACAACCGCTTCCGCACCGGCAAGCGTTGTAGTGTAATACACCTTATGCTGCAATGCGCTACGGCGAATATCAGCAGAGTCAGCAATGGCTTGCGTACCTTCTGTGGTATTCACGATTAACGCGATTTCATCATTCTTGATGCCATCAACAACGTTTGGACGTGCTTCGTTAACCTTGTTAACGCGCTCAACCTGAAGACCCGCTTCCTTTAGCTTCTCAAACGTGCCGCCAGTAGCAACTAATTCAAAACCTAACTTAGCAAAACCTTGAGCCACCTCAACAACGCCATCTTTATCAGCGTCGCGTACAGAGATAAATACCTTACCTTCTGTTGGCAATTTCTCGCCCGCACCTAGCTGAGCTTTATAGAAAGCTTCGCCGAACGTAGCGCCCGCGCCCATCACTTCACCCGTCGACTTCATTTCAGGGCCTAAGATTGGATCTACGCCTTGGAACTTGTTGAACGGGAATACCGCTTCTTTCACAGAGAAGTGCTCTGGAATGATTTCTTTCGTGAAACCAAGCTCTGCAAGCGTCTTGCCCATCATTACTTTCGCAGCAATAGATGCAAGAGAAACACCGATGCACTTAGAAACGAATGGCACGGTACGTGATGCACGAGGGTTAACCTCAATCACATAAATTTCACCATCTTGATACGCTAGCTGAGTATTCATCAGACCAACAACACCAAGCTCTAATGCCATCGCTTTCACTTGCTCACGCATACGATCTTGTACGTCAGCGGCTAAGTTATACGGAGGCAATGAACAGGCTGAGTCACCCGAGTGAATACCGGCTTGTTCAATGTGCTGCATGATAGCGCCAATAACCACTTGCTCACCATCGCAAACCGCATCGATATCAACTTCGATTGCACGATTTAAGAAGTAATCAAGTAGTACTGGAGAATCGTTAGATACCTGAACCGCTTCGCGCATATAACGACGAAGTGACGCTTCAGTATTTACGATTTCCATTGCACGACCACCTAATACATAGGAAGGACGAACGACTAACGGATAGCCAATTTCAGACGCTTTCGTTACCGCTTCTTCAGTCGAACGTACAGTGGCGTTCACTGGCTGTTTCAAACCTAGGCGCTGAATCATTTGCTGGAAACGCTCACGGTCTTCAGCACGGTCAATCGCTTCTGGAGAAGTACCAATAATCGGTACACCAGCGGCTTCTAATTCGTTCGCCAGTTTCAATGGCGTTTGGCCACCGTACTGTACGATGACGCCTTTTGGCTTTTCTTTATCAACAATTTCTAATACATCTTCAAGCGTGACTGGCTCGAAGAATAAACGATCAGACGTATCATAATCGGTAGAAACCGTTTCAGGGTTACAGTTAACCATAATGGCTTCGTAACCTAAGTCTTTCGCTGCAAACGCCGCGTGAACACAGCAGTAATCGAATTCGATACCCTGGCCAATACGGTTAGGACCACCACCTAGAATGATGATCTTGTCGTTGTCTGTTGGATTCGCTTCGCACTCTTCTTCATAAGTCGAGTACATGTAAGCGGTATCCGTCGAGAACTCAGCGGCACACGTATCAACACGCTTATATACTGGACGAATGTTTAACTTCTGACGCTGCTTACGGAATGCTTTTTCAGAGACACCTAGCAATTCTGCTAAACGTGCATCGGCGAAACCTTTACGCTTTAACTTATAAATGCGGTCAGCATCCATTGACGTTAGGCTGCTTTTCGCAACATTCGCTTCGTCTTTAATAAGGTCTTCGATCTGAACCAAGAACCAAGGATCAACACCTGAATATTCATAGATTGTTTCAACACTTAAACCGGCGCGGAAGGCATCACCGATGTACCAGATGCGATCGGCACCCGGTGTTTTAAGTTCAGAAATAATCTTGTCCATCGCGCCTTTCAGCTCTTCATCACTAAGATTAGTTAGATCGATGATCGGATCAAAACCATTCACACCGACTTCTAGCCCACGCAATGCTTTCTGTAGAGATTCTTGTTGAGTACGACCCATCGCCATCACTTCACCCACAGACTTCATCTGTGTGGTTAAGCGACCATCAGCGTTCGGGAACTTCTCGAAAGTGAAACGAGGAATTTTAGTAACAACATAATCGATTGAAGGCTCAAACGATGCTGGCATTGCGCCGCCAGTAATGTCGTTTTGCAATTCGTCTAGGGTATAACCAATCGCTAGCTTAGCGGCGATTTTAGCAATCGGGAAACCGGTTGCTTTAGAGGCCAATGCTGAAGAACGAGAAACACGTGGGTTCATCTCGATCACAACCATACGGCCGTCTTTTGGGTTAATACCAAACTGAACGTTAGATCCACCGGTTTCTACGCCGATCTCACGCAAAACAGCCAAAGAGGCGTCACGCATGATTTGAAGTTCTTTATCAGTCAGTGTCTGAGCAGGTGCCACTGTGATCGAGTCACCGGTGTGAACACCCATAGCATCGAAGTTTTCGATAGAACAGATAATGATGCAGTTGTCGTTTTTGTCACGAACAACTTCCATTTCGTATTCTTTCCAACCGATTAACGACTCATCGATTAGCAATTCGCTGGTTGGAGAAAGATCCAAACCACGGGTACAGATTTCTTCGAATTCTTCTTTGTTATACGCGATACCACCACCGGTACCCCCCATAGTGAAAGAAGGACGAATAATACATGGGAAGCCAAGCTCTTTTTGAACTTCAACCGCCTCTGCCATTGAGTGAGCAATACCCGCACGTGGGCATTCAAGGCCAATGGCTTTCATGGCCGTATCAAAACGGCTGCGATCTTCTGCTTTGTCGATAACGTCGGCGTTAGCACCGATCATTTCAACATTGTATTTTTCTAAGATGCCAGCCGCTTCAAGGCCTAATGCACAGTTAAGAGCAGTCTGGCCGCCCATCGTTGGCAATAGTGCGTCTGGACGTTCTTTCTCAATGATGCGAGCAACCGTATCAACCGTAATCGGTTCAATGTAGGTTGCATCGGCCATTGCAGGGTCGGTCATAATTGTGGCTGGGTTAGAGTTCACAAGAATAACGCGGAAACCTTCTTCACGCAGGGCTTTACAAGCCTGTGCGCCAGAATAATCGAATTCACAAGCCTGGCCGATAATGATCGGGCCAGCGCCAATGATTAGGATACTTTTTATGTCGGTACGTTTTGGCATAGCTAAAATCCCAGTCTATTTCGAAGCAGTCTTAGCAGCTTCAATCAATTCAATGAAATGGTCGAACAATGGAGCAACATCGCGTGGACCTGGGCTTGCTTCAGGGTGACCCTGGAAGCTGAATGCTGGCTTATCAGTCAGTTCAATACCCTGCAAAGTACCATCGAAAAGAGACTTGTGTGTCGCTTTAATATTCGCAGGCAATGTTGCTTCATCAACCGCAAAACCGTGGTTTTGAGCCGTGATCATTACAACACCTGTTTCAAGGTCTTGCACTGGGTGGTTACCACCGTGGTGACCATGAGGCATCTTCACTGTTTTTGCACCAGAGGCCAATGCCAATAACTGATGACCTAAACAAATACCGAATACAGGAATGCCCGTTTCTAGAATTTCTTTGATCGCTTCAATCGCATAAGTACAAGGCTCTGGGTCACCTGGTCCATTCGATAAGAAGATACCATCTGGGTTCATTGCCAATACTTCGCTTGCAGGTGTCTGAGCAGGAACAACCGTCAGGTCACAACCGCGCTCTGCCAACAAACGTAAGATGTTACGCTTAACACCAAAATCATAAGCCACAACTTTGAATTTCGCGTCCGCTTTCGCCAATTGACCATAGCCTTTACCAAGTACCCAATCGGTCTCAGTCCAGCTGTAGTTTTCTGCCGTAGTAACTTCTTTTGCTAGATCCATCCCTTTAAGGCCAGGGAAAGCTTTTGCCGTTTCGATCGCTTTAGCAATGCTCTCTTCTGAAGCTAGCTCACCGTCTGCAACTTCAACCGCAACGATGCAACCGTTCAAAGAACCTTTTTCACGCAAGATGCGCGTTAGACGACGAGTATCGATATCCGCAATGCCTAAGATGTTGTTATCTTTAAGATAAACATCCAATGCTTTTTCGCTGCGGAAGTTAGAAGCAATCAAAGGAAGATCACGAATCACTAAACCTTTAACAAAGATGCCGCGAGACTCTTCGTCTTCCGCCGTGGTGCCGTAGCTGCCAACGTGTGGATAGGTCAATGTAACGATTTGGTTTGCATAAGATGGGTCGGTCAGAATTTCCTGATAACCTGTCATGGAAGTGTTAAAAACAACTTCCCCGACGGCTTGACCTGCTGCACCAATGGCAGTCCCTTTAAAGACGCTACCGTCTTCTAGAGCTAGAATGGCTGTTATAGACAAGGCTATGATCCTCGGAATAATCAATTAATAAGGTCATTGTAGAATACTCAAAGCTGAGTATCTTGCGGTAATACTGGCCTACTCTTTAAGTTATAAATCAAAGACTTAGCTCAATATTACCTAGCGTCTAGTCGCAAAAAAGCGGGAGGAACTTAAAGCTCCACCCGCTTTCATAATCTGCACTGTTAATCTAAGAGCTTTAAATAAGATTAGACGCTGACGCCCGTCTCTCAAGCTATTGAATAGAGCACTCAATAACTGAACTGGACGAACGCCTATAAACTGGTCGCAAATCATACCAAAACAGCCATTCTAAGTCCATATTTATCTTAAATTTCGGCACACCCACCCCAACCTTCATAAATGACTTAAACATGTCATCTTTGATATCAGCGACGACAGAAAAATAAAATGAACACGCTCCAAATAAAAATATAGCCGCTGAAATTCAAACAGATAATTGCGATCAATCACGGCAAAGAAATAAAAAATTCGATAACAATAAACGTCTGATAATAATGAAATACTATTTCGTTTTTAAAATTTTAAACCGCCTTTTATTTTATTAAATAACAAGAGTGAAAATAATTTAATGACAACCCTATCAGAATAATTATCTAACCAAACAATAAGCTTTAAGCGTTTTTAATAACCAAAAAAATACTTTTTTGTTAATTCAATTATAAAAATCAAAGTAATGAATAATATTTGAACGACTGTACCAGTTATTGATTACTTTATTTATGATTTTTCCATCTTCCACTTGCCGAATCTTTTGTAAAAGTATCTAATGCTAAAAAATAATAAATATTTTTAAATAATAAATTCAAAACATTCACTACAAAGGAACGATCTTATGCCTATTGCTGTTGATGGACGTCGCCGTCTTGCTCCTGAAGAACGCAAACGTCTATTACTCAATGACGCCGTTGAAGTTTTTGCTAACAGAGGAATTGGTCGCGGAGGGCATACGGAAATTGCCGAAATGGGTGGTGTATCAGTTGCTACGGTATTCAACTATTTTAATACACGCGAAGATTTAGTCGAAGCTGTTTTAGACGAAGTAGAAGCAAAGCTTTTAACCCTTGCTGAAGAAATTTATAGCCAAGGGGATGCTCCTCTTGATGCCATAAGCCAGCACTTAAAAGCATTTATGGAATTATGCGAAACTGAACCTGCTTATATCAAAGTTTGGTTAGAGTGGAGCTGCTCTATTCGTGAAGGAATTTGGGCGCGCTATATTGAGTTCCAAAATAAATTATTAGCAATGATTGCTAAGCAAGTAGACAAAGCGATTAAAAATGGCGATCTTGCGCCAGGACTTTCTGCTTCTGAACGTGCTCGCTGGTTATTGGGTAATTCACAAATGCTTGTATCTATGGCATTTGATCCAAGTGGCAAACCTCGCGGAATGCAACAAATGATCGATCGTGGACTTGCGCACATGCTAGGTGCTGTTTAATTTAATTAAATGGCCTAAAGCCTGAATCGAATTTATAGATTTAAGGTTGCTTGAATTGATTCTAGCAAGCATAAAAAAACCGAAGTCAGATTTTTATTATTAAAAATCTGACTTCGGTTTTTTTATGCTTGAACTTTTACAGTAGCGCTAAAAACCCAAAACATCCTGCATATCGTATAAACCATTTTCTTGTGCGCCAATCCACTTAGCCGCACGAACAGCACCTTTCGCAAATGTCATTCGGCTTTGTGCTTTGTGAGTTACTTCAACACGCTCACCATCGGTTGCGAACATCACAGTATGATCACCGACCACATCACCACCACGAATGGTTTCAAAACCAATCTGTTTGTGTGGGCGTGCGCCTGTTTGTCCTTCACGGCCATAACAAGCTACTTCTTTAAGATCCCAACCCATGGTTTCAGCAACCACTTCACCCATGCGCAAAGCCGTACCAGATGGTGCGTCTACTTTGTGCTTGTGATGCATTTCGATCACTTCGATGTCGCTATCTTCACCCATAACAGAAGCGGCCATGCGTAATAGATTTAAACAAAGATTCACACCTACCGAATAGTTCGGTGCGAATACGATGCCCATGTCTTTTGCAGCAGCTTCTAAGCCAGCTTTCTGTTCATCATCCAAACCTGTGGTTCCGATAACGATTTTTTTGCCAGCCTTACGGCAGATTTCAACGTTCGCCATAGTGGCTTCTGGGGCGGTGAAGTCGATGAGCACATCAAAGCTATCAATCGCCGCTGCAACGTCTGTTACGGCAACAACGCTTAGGTTTTTACCAAGGCCAGCAATAGCGCCAGCATCAACACCGACCATAGGGTCGTTAGGTAGAACAATCGCTGCGCCTACCTGAGCGTCTTCAACAGCATCAACCGCTTCGATTAAAATGCGGCCCATACGGCCGGCTGCACCTGTAATTGCTATACGAGTCATTCTAAATATTCCTACTGATATCGTTGCTTATCTAATCTTCAAAACCGATCCACTGCTGGGTATTTAATCCGCAAAACGGCATAAATACTTCCCTGTAGCCTTAAGTTCGGCAATCCCTGCCTCTCATATTTGCTACTCAATTACCCAACACTAGATCTAGCGGTATATTCTAGCGGTGCTTACTTACAATTCTTCGAAGAATTTCTTAACGCCAGCAAACCAAGTATTCTTTTGTGGTGAATGCTTCTCACCCTTCAAAGACGCTTGGAATTCTTTCAGCAATTTCTTCTGATGTTCTGTCAGCTTAACCGGTGTTTCAACCTGCACACGACACATTAAATCACCAGGGCTGGAAGCACGAATCGGCGTTACACCCTTACCGCGCAAACGGAACATACGACCGCTCTGAGTTTCTGGTGGAATCTTCAGTTTTACACGACCGTCTAACGTCGGTACTTCTAATTCACCACCCAAGGCAGCATCAACAATACTGATTGGCACATCGCAGTATAAGTTGTGACCATCACGCTCAAAAATTGCGTGATCTTTCACACTCATTTGCACATACAGATCGCCTGTTGGGCCACCCATTGCACCTGCTTCGCCTTCCCCACTTAAACGAATACGATCGCCAGTATCGACACCCGCAGGTACTTTAACGTTAAGTGTTTTCGTTTCTTCTTTAACACCACGGCCATGACAACTACCACATGGGCTTTCAATCGTAGTGCCCTGTCCACGACACGATGGGCAAGTTTGCTGCACAGCAAAGAAACCTTGCTGCATACGAACTTGGCCTTGGCCGCCACACGTAGAACAAGTCTTAGCAGACGTTCCTGGCTTAGCACCCGAACCATCACAAGGATCACAAGGAACCAAGGTAGGTATGGTAATTTTCTTTTCACAGCCTTTAACCGCTTCTTCAAGACTTAACGTCATCGTATAACGTAAATCGCTACCACGCTGAGGGCCGCCACGACGACCGCCACCACCGCCTCCGCCACCAAAGATGTCGCCAAATACGTCACCAAAGATGTCACCAAAGCCGCCGGCGCCACCATGACCTCCGCCTTGGCTGCCATCAACACCCGCATGGCCATAACGATCATAGGCATCACGCTTTTGTTCGTCACTTAAAATTTCATACGCTTCAGAAGCTTCTTTAAACTTCTCTTCTGATGCTTTATCACCCTCGTTACGATCTGGGTGATGTTTCATTGCGACCTTACGATACGCTTTTTTTAATTCTTTTTTATCAACGTCTTTAGCGACGCCAAGAATTTCATAATAATCTCTTTTAGACATTGTCCGGCCCTAACACTTGGCTATTTCTTTATAACGCAAAAACGCGGCGTCCCGTTTAACAGGAGGCCGCGTTCTATTAATCACACTAAAACGCGGTGATTATTTATCTTTAACTTCTTCGAATTCAGCATCAACAACATCGTCGTCTTTGCCAGCTTCTTGAGCTTGTTCGCCGCCTTCAGCGCCAGCTTGTTCTGCTGCTGCTTGCTCGGCGTAAAGCTTTTGCGCTAAACCAGAAGATGCTTCAGTCAAAGCGGCTGTTGCCGTTTCGATTGCGGCTTTATCTGTGCCCTTCATCGCTTCTTCAACATCAGCAATGGCTTTTTCGATGGCTTCTTTTTCTTCAGCTGTCGCTTTGTCGCCCGCTTCTTCTAATGTTTTCTTAGTTGCGTGAACAAGGCCATCAGCGGTATTACGAACCTGAATCATTTCTTCAAATTCTTTATCCGCTTCAGCATTTGCTTCAGCGTCTTGAACCATTTGCTCGATCTCTTCATCGCTTAAGCCAGAAGAAGACTTAATCACGATAGACTGTTCTTTGCCTGTCGCTTTATCTTTAGCAGAAACGTTCAAGATACCGTTAGAGTCAATGTCGAACGTTACTTCAATTTGTGGCATACCACGTGGAGCCGGTGGAATGTCAGCTAAATCGAAACGACCTAGAGACTTGTTCTGTGCCGCTTGCTTACGCTCACCCTGTACGATGTGAATCGTTACAGCGCTCTGGTTGTCATCAGCCGTAGAGAATACCTGAGATTTCTTAGAAGGAATCGTTGTATTCTTCTCGATAACAGCCGTCGCAACGCCACCCATTGTTTCGATACCCAAGGTCAAAGGCGTAACGTCTAGCAATAGAACGTCTGTTACGTCACCTGACAAAACACCACCTTGAACAGCTGCGCCAATAGCAACGGCCTCATCAGGGTTAACATCTTTACGTGGCTCTTTACCGAAGAACTCAGCTACTTTAGCTTGTACTAAAGGCATACGAGTCTGACCACCAACAATGATGATTTCGTCGATTTCAGAAGCAGACAAATCTGCATCTTTAAGCGCAATACGACAAGGTTCGATTGACTTAGCCACCAAATCTTCAACCAAGCTTTCTAGCTTCGAACGAGTCACTTTAACGTTCAAGTGCTTAGGACCTGTTGCATCAGCCGTGATGTAAGGCAGGTTAACGTCAGTTTGCTGAGATGAAGACAGCTCAACTTTCGCTTTTTCGCCCGCTTCTTTCAAACGCTGCATCGCTAGTGGGTCACCCTTAAGGTCCATACCACTTTCTTTCTTAAATTCTTCCGCAAGATAATCGATCATGCGCATATCGAAATCTTCACCACCAAGGAACGTATCACCATTGGTTGCTAGAACTTCAAATTGAGTCTCGCCATCTACATCAGCAATTTCGATGATGGAGATATCAAATGTACCACCCCCTAAATCGTATACTGCAATCGTCTTGTCACCTTTTGTGTGATCAAGGCCGTAAGCAAGAGCAGCGGCTGTTGGTTCGTTAATAATACGCTTAACTTCTAGGCCCGCGATTTTACCCGCATCTTTTGTTGCTTGACGCTGTTGGTCATTGAAGTAAGCAGGAACTGTAATTACAGCTTCTGTTACTGCTTCACCAAGATAGTCTTCAGCTGTCTTTTTCATCTTCTTCAAGATTTCAGCAGAAACCTGAGGTGGAGCCATCTTCTTACCGTTCGCTTCAACCCATGCATCACCGTTATCGGCAGCAATGATTTTGTAAGGAACCATAGAGATGTCTTTTTGCACAACATCATCTTTAAACTTACGTCCGATAAGACGCTTAACAGCAAAGATTGTATTTGCTGGATTTGTTACCGCTTGACGCTTAGCTGGCTGACCAACTAAAATTTCTTCGCCAGTGTAGGCAACAACAGAAGGTGTTGTGCGATCGCCTTCTGCGTTTTCGATTACTTTAGGCTTGTCGCCGTCTAGTACAGAAATACAAGAGTTAGTTGTACCTAAATCGATACCAATGATTCTACCCATAATTTTAATCTCCGATTTTCTATTCGCCCGCTAATAGCCGGCTTTTAAATTCAATAAACGTTTTAACTTTTGATGTAACTTATATAAGTCTTAGCTTTCATTTTTCAAGGCTAAATCTGCATTATTTGCTGTATTTTTAACCTTTAACTTGCTTCAAGCCATGCTTTACGCATTCTCATCGATCGTTGGAGCACCTTTCGATACCATAACCATCGCAGGACGCAATAAACGACCGTGCAAGCTGTAACCTTTTTGCATAACAGCCATCACCGTATTGGGTGGGAAGTCTGCATTTTCTTGCATGGCCATCGCTTGATGCTGCTCAGGATTGAAAGCCTCACCTTGTGGATCAATCGCTTCAACATTGAACTTAGACAAGGTTGATACAAAACCCTGCAAAGTCATATCAACACCTTCACGCAATGCCATTGTCTCTTCACTTTCTGGTGTTGCTGCTAAAGCACGTTCCAGATTGTCTAGCACGGACAGTAGTTCACGAGAGAATTTCTCTTGGCCAAACTTATGTGCTTTCTCAACATCTTGCTCTGCACGGCGACGAACGTTCTGCGCGTCGGCCTGTACACGTAACATCTGATCTTTTAATTGAGCCACTTCTTCTTGCGCTGCAACCAATTCAGCCTGCAATGCTTCTTCAACAGACGCTTCAACAGCTTGTTCTTCTGCTGTTTCTACCTGCTCTTCCACATCAACAGTAGTGGTCTCTAAGTTTTCGTCATTCTGCTGTGACATGAATATTCCCTCTACTCTAAAAATGCGCTTAACTCGTATTTACTAACGAGTTTCTTTGTGTGATTTCTATATGGGGCTAGCAAATCGCCTTTCAAGGGTGAAAAACCAACAAAAATAGACTGAATTGCTTATTACTTACCCAGACACTTGCCCGAATAATAGTTTTACTGTACAAATAAACACTGTATAAACATACAATCAACTACACTAATAAAGACCGACGACTTAAGCTGCATTGCAGGAGCCTAATATGCTTGTTCATTTATCAATTTCACAATTCACCCTCGTGGAGCATTTGGAACTTGAGCTAAAAGCGGGAATGACCACCATCACGGGAGAAACCGGTGCCGGTAAATCCATTCTATTAGGCGCACTTGGCCTGGCTCTCGGAAATCGGATTGATGGTAATGTGGTTCGAAATGGCGCAGAAAAAGCCGACATTAGCGCGACCTTCATAATCGGTGAAAAAGTTGCGCAATGGCTTGAAAGCCACGACTATCCTATTGAAGACGATACCTGCATATTACGCCGAGTTATTACCCAAGAAGGTCGCAGCCGAGGCTATATTAATGGTCGTAACGCTTCAGCAACCGAACTAAAAGCTTTGGCCAATCAGTTAATCGATATTCATGGTCAGCATGCTCATCAATCGTTAATGCAAAAAGATGCACCCCGCAAATTACTGGATAACTACGCTGGCACACGCGGTTTATGCCAAAAAACCAAGCACGCTTTCCAAGCTTGGCAAGAAAAACTAAAACAGAAAAATAATCTACAAGAGGATAGCGCCGAACAACAAGCGCAACGCCAACTGCTGACGTATCAAGTACAAGAGCTGGATAATCTTGAGCTCATTCAAGGCGAAGTAACCGAATTAGAAGCTGAACTAAAGCGCCTCAGCAATGCCGATGCCATTATGTTTGCGGGTCAACAAGCACTCACGCTCTGCGCCGATGGTCATAGTGATGATTCTTCCAGTGCTCGTTCAAGCGCTCAAAATAGCGCCTTGCAACAGGTGCAGCAAGCCATCCAACAACTTGACCAAATAGATGACGATAATGCCTTATTAAAAGAAAGTCGTGAGTTTCTTAACCAAGCTCAAATTCAGCTTGAAGAAGCCAACGATGCTCTGCACAACTACATCAACAAAGTAGAAATTAATCCCCAGCGCTTAAACCAAATCGATCAACGTCTTGGGGCAATTTTCGATCTAGCTCGAAAACATCACGTCCGTGCCGATGCACTATACGATAAATGGCAAGAGCTCAGCGATAGCCTAAGCGCTTTGAATTTTAGCGATGACGATATGGATGCGTTAATTCAACAAGTCAGTGAACTTGAACAGAGCTATCTTAAGCTTGCACAACAGCTCAGCAAAAAGCGCCACAAAGCAGCCAGCAAGCTCGATAAAGAAGTGAATACTCATTTCGAAGCACTAGCACTAGGTAATGCCAAGCTACAAACCGACATCAATAGCAGTGACTCACACGCCAACGCGTATGGGATTGATCACATTGATTTGTTAGTACAAACCAACCCTGGCATGCCCATGGGCCAGTTATGCAAAGTCGCCTCGGGTGGCGAACTGTCGCGTATTAGCTTAGCCATTCAGGTGATTACCGCACAAACCAGTAACATTCCTAGCCTGATCTTTGATGAGGTTGATGTCGGTATTGGCGGAGGCACCGCTGAACGTGTTGGTCGTTTATTGAATCAGCTTGGCCAACATAGCCAAGTTCTCTGCGTAACTCACCAGCCACAAGTAGCCGCGCAAGCGCAAAACCACTTACAAGTGAGTAAAATTGCAGGGGATGAGCAGACGTTCACCAACATTCGCCCATTAGACAATAAGCAACGTACTGAAGAAATTGCCCGTATGCTCGGTGGTGTAGAGATTACTCAACATACCCTTGACCACGCCCAAGAAATGCTGGCGATGGGAAACGGCTAATTAACGGCTAAGGCTGATTTTTAGATAATAAAAAGCCCCTGTTTAAATCAATAAACAGAGGCTTTGACACGCAATTACTTCTTGGGGCGAACGTAAAGCACCAAGCTATGATCAACAAGCTCATAACCTAATTCTTCAGCAATTTCATGCTGTAAGCGTTCAATTTGCTCGTTAGTGAATTCAATCACTTCACCATTTTCCATATTCACCATATGGTCATGGTGGTCACCACGAGCCAATTCAAATACAGAATGACCACTATCGAAGTTATGTCGAGTTACCAATTCAGCTGTTTCAAACTGAGTGAGTACACGATATACCGTCGCAAGGCCAACATCTTCCCCCGCTTCAATAAGAGCTTTATAAACATCTTCTGCACTCATGTGACGTGCATCAGAGTTCTCTAAAATTTGTAAAATTTTCACGCGGGGTAGCGTTACTTTTAATCCAACTTTACGCAGTTCGGCGTTTTGATCTGACATCTCTTCCTCGAATATTTCGCAGCGGCTTACAGCAAGTTACTTTATCAGGTATTATCAAGACTTCTCTAGACAAAGCAAATAGCAAATACCATGCAATTTAGAATTCTTACCATTTTACTGGGTTTTATATTTATTTCAGCCTGTAGTGTACCTGAAGTCTACAAACTTACGGTACAACAAGGAAATATAGTTACTCAAGACATGCTCGACGAGCTAAAAGAGGGCATGAACCAGCGTCAGGTGGCCTATATCATGGGAACACCGCTGATTAAGTCACCTTTTCAGCAAGACCGTTGGGATTACCTTTATACGTTAGAACGCCGTGATGAAGTCGTAAAATCGTATCAAGTGACCGTATTTTTCACCGATGAAATATACACCCACTACGAAGGCGAAGTCCCTAACGACAAGATAGACGAAGGGCAGCAAGAAGTACTCGAAGAGAAAAAAGAGAATACTCTGTTAAAAATCCCTGAAGAATAAGTCGTTAATAAGGCATAAAAAAAGGCAGTAGGGTCACCTACTGCCTTTTTTATTGCGCCTTAACCTTCTAAAGCGCCTTAACACTTAAAGTGATTTAGCCTTTAAAACGACTTAGCACCTATTTGGCGGCTTTCGCTGCACGATTGGCACGCGCCGCTTTAGGATCAATCAATAACGGGCGATATATTTCAATACGATCCCCTTCCTTTAGCAACTCGGCATCAGGGCTGCGAACCGCCTTACCAAAAATACCTAATTTAGATTCCGCGATATTCAGCTCAGGAAATTCTTTATCCAACCCTGAAAGTTCAGCGCCTTGACGAACCGTCGTCCCTTGATCCACCTTCATACTAATAAGCTTTTGCTTATGCGCCAAACCATAAACGACTTCGATTTCAATCTGTTCGCTCATATTTCTACTTCCTATCCGTATACTTGTGCAGCGCGCTGAACAAATGAGTCAACCATCGTCGTCGCCATTTGTTTAAAAACAGCCCCTAGCGCAATGCCCGCAAGCCGACTGCTCACTTCAAAATCCATATTGTATGTCACCTTACAAGCGTCATCAGATAAGCGCTGAAAATGCCAAATGCCCACAAAATGCTTAAAGGGACCATCAACCAAAGACAGCTCCATACGGTCGGGGAATTGCAGCTTATTACGTGTCGTAAATGTCTGATTTACCCCAACCTTGCTGATGGTCAAACTTGCCACCAGCTCATCATCCGTCTTTGAAATCAACTCAGTTGCTGCACAGCCTGGTAAAAACTGCGGATAATTTTCCACGTCATTCACCAGGTTATACATCTGCTCTGCGCTGTGCATAACTAATGCACTGCGAGTAATCGAAGTCATTCTATTCTATTCCCTTTTGGCAACGGTTTAGAGTAAACCCAAGCCATTGATAAAGATTAACAAGATAGCCACAGGGGAAACGAAACGTAAAACAAAGCGCCAAACTGTAAACAATGCTTCATTCTTAGTATTCACTTCTTTCTTAACCATATCGCTAGACATAAACCAGCCAACAAAAATGGCGATACACAAACCACCTAATGGCAACATAATATTAGAGGTTAAGAAATCTAAAGAGTCGAAGAATGTCTTCCCAACAATATGATAAGAAACCGCAGCCGTATTCACATATTCTGCTTTTAAAACATCAACATTGGCAAATAAGTGGAAAGCCGTATGTATTTTATCTTCCGCACCACTGACCAAATCCATTTCGCTAACAAATACAAACGCTTGATAATTCGCCCAATCATTAAACGACAATACCGAGCCAAGACCAATAAACCAAGCTACACCAAAGATAGCGATTGTCGATACTAGACGACTAATACCCTTCTCAACCGCCCAAGCAACCGCTGGCTCAGCAATAGAAAGCGCCGAACTTAAGGCCGCTATCGATACTAAGATGAAGAAAACGGTACCAAAAAAGATACCACCAGGCATGCTACCAAAAGCAATCGGTAAACTTACAAACATCAAACCAGGACCAGACGAAGGCTCAAGACCATTTGAGAATACAATCGCAAAAATAATCATACCAGCAACCAACGCCACTATCGTATCTAATGCACCAACCCAGATAATGGTTCTGCCTAAAGACTGCTTACCAGGCATATAAGCACCGTATGCCATGATCGCGCCCATACCCAAGCTTAAGGTGAAGAACGAGTGCCCTAGCGCTACAACAATACTTTCTGTGGTCAATTTAGAAAAATCAAAATCGAATAAGAAATGAAAGCCCTGCATAAAGCCCGGAGTCGTTAAGCTATAACCAAACAAGATCAGCATCAGAATAAACAATACTGGCATTAAAACTTTAAGAGATGCTTCCAATCCTTTATTAACCCCACGGGCAATGACCGCACCGGTTAAAAACATGAACAACGTATGCCAAATCGTCAGACCCACAGGATCCGCTAGCATGGCACCAAATGCAGCGCCCGATCCATCAGCATCAACACCGACCATCGCGCCTGACGCAATTTTACCAACGTAAAGTAGTGCCCAACCTGCAATCACACTGTAAAAAGATAAGATAAAGAAGCCCGATAAAGCCCCCATCCAACCAATTCCACGGAAAAAACCAGGTGCTCCGGTTTCATCTGTCATTGCCGCCATCGTATTAATTGGGCTCATACGCTTTTTACGGCCCAATAATACCTCCGCCAACATCACGGGCATACCGGCCAATAAAATACACGCCAAATAAACCAAAACAAACGCCCCACCGCCGTTTTCTCCGGTGATATAGGGGAATTTCCATAGATTACCTAGACCAACGGCGGAGCCTGTTGCGGCTAAAATAAAGGTCCAACGACCTGCCCAAATACCGTGCATACCGCGTTTCTGGTCTGACATACTATAATCTCATGCAAATTTATTATTAACTTTAAGCGCCTATTGTCTAAAATTTCGGCCAAAGCCACAAGAGCCGTGCTTTTTATTCTTTCATACAGTTATAATAGACACATGGCTAAAAAGAAAAAATCTGGAAACAGTGGCAATACAATTGCCCTAAACAAAAAAGCACGTCACGACTTCCACCTTTCAGACAAACTTGAATGTGGTGTCGCTCTTACTGGTTGGGAAGTAAAAGCCCTTCGAGCAGGACGATGTCAACTCGTTGACTCCTACGTATTTATACGCGAAGGCGAAGCATGGTTATATGGCTGTTTAATAACAGCCTTACCAACAGCGGCGGCTTATGTAGTAACCGAACCCAAGCGTGAACGTAAATTACTTTTACATAAGCGTGAAATTGAAAAGCTAGAACAGCAGATCAATGCCAAAGGCTATACGTGTGTATGTACAGCGCTTTATTGGAAAGGACACATCGTGAAAGTTGAGATTGCTCTCGCAAAAGGTAAGCAAGATCACGACAAGCGAAATGCCGACAAAGATAAAGACTGGGCGAAGCAAAAAGAACGAACGATGAAACATGCTGTTCGCTAGCATTTTATCGCAAATGAACCATAGTAAACTCGATACACATCGAGTAAACTAGCAAAACCAAGCAAATGATTGTTTCTTAAAGCAAATTTTTAATAAATGCGCTTTATTAATAAAAGAATCATAAGCAACAAGAATTCGGGGGCGCTCTGGATTCGACGTTGGTTACAAAGCTAAAGGTGCATGTCGAGAGGGTATGATAATCTCGTAAATAAATGTCATACAAAATTATAGTCGCAAACGACGAAAACTACGCACTAGCAGCTTAGGCTGCTTACCTTTGAAGATGGTTGCCTATTACCATCGGATAAGGGCACGCAAAATAGGATCGACTGGCGGCTTCGCTCGTAGCTTAAGGTCTAAAACTAATCGAGCTCGCCCCGAACTCCCTGCCTCTTGGGCCGTGACGGGTTAACTTAATAAAGTGGCCAAACATGTGAAGATCAGTTAGTGGCGGATTGACGGACGTGGGTTCAATTCCCACCGCCTCCACCATACAATAGAACGGCCCGATACAGTTTAACTGCATCGGGCTTTTTTATGCCTCCTCCTAAATTCATTGAGTGAACTAAATGGACTATCTTTCAATAATTGTTCATTTATAAAACTCTCACTAATCTTGAAAAACCGCTCTAAATAAGGCATTGTCGCTATATCTACAAGCCCCCGCCTAAATGTAAGGCCATTGTTTCAAGCACGCTTACCACCAGCATTTGAAGCAAATAGGATAGCGCGACATCACGGATAATAAAGATGGTTAGAACGATGGATAAAAAAGCCCTTAGCGAAGCCGACATCATTAGCAAATACATCATGCCTGCGGTTAAAAACTCTGGCTGGGATGACATGCTGCAAATCAGACAAGAAGTTGCCCTGCGTGATGGCAAGGTTATTGTTCGTGGTAACGTTGGTATGCGTAAAACCGTAAAGTCAGCCGACATCGTTCTCTATCACAAGCCCAACATGCCGCTAGCGGTTATCGAAGCCAAAGCCAATAAGCACGAGATCGGTAAAGGAATGCAGCAAGGCTTAGACTATGCTCGCTTGCTCGACGTACCCTTTGTATTTGCCAGTAATGGCGATGGCTTTATCTTTCACGATAAGACAGCCCCGGCTAATGGCGGCCAGTTAGAAACAGAAATTAGCCTAGATGAATTCCCATCACCACAAGAATTATGGGCAAAGTACTGCGCCTTCAAAGGCTATACCGAACACCAGCTTCCTTTTATTACCCAAGATTATTTTGACGACGGCAGCGGTAAAGCCCCTCGCTATTACCAACTGCAAGCCATCAACAAAACCGTTGAAGCCGTTTCTCGTGGCCAAAACCGTAACCTATTAGTGATGGCAACAGGCACAGGTAAAACCTATACCGCCTTTCAAATCATCTGGCGCTTATGGAAAGCCAAACAAAAGAAACGCATCCTGTTTTTAGCCGACCGCAACATTCTAGTCGACCAAACCAAAAGCAACGACTTTCAACCGTTTGGCACAGCCATGACCAAAGTCACTGGCCGCACCGTTGACCCCGCTTACGAAATACATCTCGCGCTATACCAAGCATTAACAGGCCCAGAAGAATCGCAAAAAGCCTACAAGCAAGTAGACCCAGACTTCTTTGACCTAATCGTTATCGACGAGTGCCACCGTGGTAGCGCCAGTGAAGAAAGCGCATGGCGTGAAATTCTAGAATATTTTAGCTCAGCCACCCAAATCGGCTTAACCGCCACCCCAAAAGAAACCGAAGAAGTCTCAAACATCGATTACTTTGGCGAACCGGTTTATACCTACTCGCTAAAAGAAGGGATTGAAGATGGTTTCTTAGCCCCCTACAAAGTTATACGCGTTGATTTAGACGTCGACGTTCAAGGCTGGCGCCCAACAAAAGGCATGGTCGATAAAAATGGCGAGCTAATCACCGACCGCATCTACAACCAAAAAGACTTCGACCGCGTTATGGTCATCGACGAACGCACCCAAGTCGTTGCAGAAACCATAACCGCGTACTTAAAACGCACCGACCCAATGGCAAAAACCATCGTCTTCTGTAACGACATTGATCATGCAGAAAGAATGCGTCGCGCCTTGGTGAACCTAAATCCAGAACAAGTCGCTAAAAACGAAAAGTACGTGATGAAAATCACCGGTGATGATGAACTAGGCAAAGCCCAGCTAGGCAGCTTCATCAATCCTAAAAAAGCGTACCCTGTTATCGCCACCACATCAGAGCTAATGACCACAGGTGTAGATGCCAAAACCTGCAAGCTGATTGTGTTAGATCAAAACATTCAGTCCATGACCAAGTTCAAGCAAATCATTGGTCGTGGCACTCGCATTGATGATCGTTATGGCAAGCTATGGTTCACCATTCTCGACTTTAAAAAAGCGACTGAACTGTTTGCCGACGAACGCTTTGACGGCACTCCTGAAAAAGTCATGGTCACAACAACCGAAGACATCATCGACCTGGAGAGTGATAAGTTCGACGACGAGTTTGCTGCCACTAATACCGAAACCAGTGAAGACCCTGAAGGCATATCAGAAACCGATCAAGGCTATGCCGACGACGGCACTGGCAATACCTTTGATAATTCAGGGAACAATGAAGACGAATGGCAAGAAGGCCCATTTGGTGGGAATACAGGTGGCGGTGGTGGAATTGATGAACCACCCCCCTACATCAAATTCCACGTCAGTGGCGTCACGGTTAAAAAGCTGGCCGAGCGTGTTCAATATTACGACTCCGACGGCAAGCTAGTCACCGAGTCTTTCAAAGATTACACCCGCAAAACCGTTATGAAAGAATTTGGCACCTTGGACGACTTCATTAAAAAATGGAACTCAACCGAACGCAAACAAGCTATCATTGACGAACTTGCCGATGCTGGCGTTATTTGGGCAGCCTTAGAAGAAGACATAAGCCGCGACTTAGACCCTTTCGACCTAATCTGTCACGTTGCTTTCGACCAGCCGCCGCTTACCCGCAAAGAACGAGCTAACAACGTTAAAAAGCGCAACTACTTCGGCAAGTACAGCGAAACCGCGCAGCAAGTATTAACCAACCTGCTAGAGAAATATGAAAATAGCGGTGTTAGCGAAATAGAATCTAAACAAGTGCTCAAGGTAACGCCCTTCACTCAATATGGCCGCCCTTTAGAAATTAAAAAGAGTGCCTTTGGTGGCAAAGAACAGTACGAGCAAGCGATCAGTGAATTAGAAGATGCGCTGTACGATAACAGCATGAACGATGAACCGAAACGTGCCTGAGCGCCTATTTATTATCAATGGTGAGTAAATCCACTCACCATTTTTTTATTCTTTATTACAACCATTCAAATTTAAACGAGTTATATCATGTCCATTTCGTCAGCGATCAAATCCATTCAAGACATCATGCGCAAAGACGCAGGGGTCGACGGCGATGCCCAGCGTTTAGGGCAGCTTTCTTGGTTATTATTCTTAAAAATATTCGATGCCCAAGAAGAAGAGCTAGAAGACGAACAAGACAACTACAAAGCGCCCATCCCAGAAAAGTTTCTATGGCGTAACTGGGCAGCCGATAGCCAAGGCATTACAGGCGATGAGCTATTAGACTTTGTGAATAACGACTTAATAGTAGAACTTAAAAATCTCGTCGCGCCGATTAAACAAAACCCGCGTGGATTTGTAGTAAAAGAAGCCTTTAGCGATGCTTTCAACTACATGAAAAACGGCACACTACTACGCCAAGTCATCAACAAGCTAAACGAAATCGATTTTACCAACTCGCAAGAACGTCACTTGTTTGGTGATCTGTACGAGCAAATTTTAAAAGACCTACAAAGCGCAGGTAATTCAGGTGAGTTCTACACCCCTCGCGCAGTCACCCGCTTTATCGTAAAAATGATCAACCCAAAGCTAGGCGAAACCGTATTTGACCCAGCCTGCGGTACGGGCGGGTTTTTAGCCTGCACGGTAGACACCTTGCGCGACCAGGTAAAAGACTCAGCTGGCCACCAGCAACTACAAAACTCAGTACGCGGTGTAGAGAAGAAACAACTCCCTCACCTGCTTTGCACCACCAACATGTTATTACACGGCATTGAAGTGCCTAAAAACATTCGTCACGGTAATACCCTAAACAAACCGCTTTCCAGCCTCGACGATGACGACATGGTTGATGTCGTCGTGTCTAACCCACCGTTTGGTGGCACCGAAGAAGACGGCATTGAAAAGAACTTCCCGTCGGAATATCAAACTCGCGAAACCGCCGATTTGTTTTTGCAGTACATCATCGAAGTGCTTAAAAAAGAAGGACGCGCAGCCGTAGTACTACCCGACGGCACCTTGTTTGGCGAAGGCGTAAAAACCAAAATCAAAAAACTGCTATTAGACGAATGCAATTTACATACATTAGTGCGCTTACCTAATTCAGTATTCGCCCCTTACACCAGTATTAAAACCAACATACTGTTCTTTGAAAAAGGCGAGCCCACAAAAGATGTTTGGTATTACGAAGTACCTTTACCCGAAGGTGTAAAAGCCTTTAACAAAACCAAACCCATGAAGCTAACAGACTTTGACGCCTGCGCAGATTGGTGGGGTGAAGGAAAGGCAGTCGATGCAAAAACCAAACGCAAGAACCGCCAAGAAAACGAGTTCGCTTGGAAAGTCAGCATAGACGACATTATTGCCCGCAACTACAACCTAGATATTAAAAACCCACACGTGGGTGAAGTCATCAGCCACGACCCAGAAGAACTATTAGCCGACTACGCAAAGCAACAAGCCGACATACAAGCACTGCGCGACCAGCTAAAAGGCATACTGTCACAAGCACTAGCCGCTAACAGCGACAAAGGTGCTAAGTAATGGCTGCATCAAACCCACCTGCCGAACAACTGATTACAGAAAACATAGATATTTGGACATCGGCCATTAAAAAACGCGGTTCACAAGGCCGTGGTAGTAATAAAAAGTTTGAGCTACATGGCATTAAAAAACTGCGTGAGCTGATTTTAGAATTAGCCGTGCGTGGGTTATTAGTGCCACAAGACCCGAATGATGAACCGGCTTCTGTTTCGCTAGAAAAAATTGCGGCAGAGAAAGAGCAGTTGATAAAAGATGGAAAGATTAAAAAGCAAAAAGCTTTGCCTGAGATTAGTGAAGATGAAAAGCCTTTTGAACTGCCGAAAGGCTGGGCGTGGGCTCGTCTAGGCACGTTGTTTAATTCAATTATGAGTGGCGGCACACCTAGCAAGAGAGAGAGTTCTTACTGGGGAGGACAGATTCCTTGGGCTAGTGTGAAAGACCTTGGGTCGTCAAGGTACATATCTAATACGCAAGACTATATTACTGAAGAAGGCTTGCTAGCTGGAAGCAAGTTAAGTGATGCAGGGGATATATTAATTTGCACTAGAATGGGGCTGGGGAAAATAGCAATCACAACAGCCCCCATTGCAATTAACCAAGACCTTAAAGCCGTAAAGCTTTCAAACAAGGTAAGCGTTGAGTATTTTTTAAATACTTACTCCACCCTAAAAATTAAAGGTACTGGGACAACAGTTGCAGGAATCAAACAAGAAGAATTATTAAATTACGTGATCGGCCTACCAAGCGAACTTGAACAACCTCGCATCGTCGCCAAAGTCGACGAGCTAATGGCTTTGTGTGACCAGCTAGAACAACAAACTGAATCAAGTCTCTCTGCACACCAGACCCTAGTAGAAACCCTACTTAATACACTATTAAACGCAGACCAAAACAGCTTTGACCCAGCATGGAAACGCATAGCACAACACTTCGACGTACTGTTCACCACAGAACACAGCATCGACCAGCTAAAGCAAACCATCCTACAACTGGCGGTCATGGGTAAGCTAGTACCACAAGACCCGAGTGATGAACCCGCAAGCGTACTACTAGAAAAAATCGCCGCTGAAAAAGAGCAGCTGATAAAAGATAAGGTAATTAAAAAGCAAAAGCCACTGCCACCGATTAGCGAAGATGAAAAACCGTTTGAACTGCCGAAGGGATGGGAGTGGTGCCGATTAGATGAGTTGTCTTTAAACTCCGAAGCGGGATGGAGCCCAAAATGTAATGGGCATGCCAGAGAGAATAACAAATGGGGCGTGCTTAAAGTTAGCGCTGTTTCTTGGGGAGAATACCGCCCTGAGGAAAACAAAGAACTACCTGACAATCTAGAGCCTAGAGAGCAGTACGAGGTTCACGAGGGGGATTTTTTAATTTCACGAGCCAATACTTCTGAACTTGTAGCGAGAGCAGTCGTTGTACCAAAAAACCCACCAAACAAACTAATGATGAGCGATAAAATAATTAGATTTGTTTTTTCTGATTCAGTTGAAAGTGAATATATTAATTTAGTAAACGCTAGCCAAGTAGCGCGTAATTATTATGCTGCTGTCTCTGGCGGAACAAGTAGCTCAATGAGAAATGTTACTAGAGAGCAAATACGTAATCTCGTTATTGCATTACCACCATTAAAAGAGTCTAAAAGAATATTCAACCAATATTCTTCTGTTTTAGATTTATGTAACGCTTTAAAAAATAATATTCGTAAATCAAAGAATACCCAACTCCACCTAGCCGATGCCATGGCCGAACAAGCCCTGAACTCATAAGGTAATGTTATGCCCAACCCTAAGCCTTGGCTAAGTTTTGAAGATCAACTCACTCAATTAAAAGATCGAGGACTAGCCATTACCAATGACGCCAAGGCTTTAGAGTACTTAGGGCGCGTTGGTTATTATCGCTTGAGCGGTTATTGGTATTCATTCAGACAACGTAGCAACTTATGTTGTCCTCTGCCTTCGACGGTGGTTGGAAAGTATAAAAAAGGCAAAACAGATCGCATTATTTTGGACGATTTTAAAGCAGGTGCTAGTTTCGAAAAAGCGATTGACCTGTATGTGTTTGATAAAAAATTACGTTTATTAGTATTAGACGCTATTGAACGAATTGAAGTCGCATTAAGAGTTGATATATCACATTTATTAGGCCGCACAGAAGCCTGCGCTTATTATAAAGCCAATGCATTTCACAGTACGTTTTCTGAAGATATTGACCCTAAAACTGGTATTACCAAACATCATGATTGGCTATCACGGCAAGCCAAACTGATTAACCGCTCTAAAGAAGGCTTTATCAAGCACAACAAAGACAAATACGGCCTTCCTATTCCTATTTGGGTTGCGTGTGAGGTTTGGGATTTTGGAACCTTGTCGAACCTTTATGGCGGGCTGAAGGAAGCTGATCAAGATGAGATATCAACAAAGTACGGAATAGCCAATGGTCGTGTTTTTGCCACCTGGTTAAGATGTCTTAATTATTTAAGAAATGTAAGCGCCCACCATAGTCGATTATGGAATCGCAACATGTCGGTTCAGCCTAAAAAACCCAACACGGGTGAAGCGCCAACGTTTGCAGCGGCTTGGGATGATAATCATGTACAAGCTAGAACCTTCTTATTACTGTGCATAGCGCAGCATCTGTTAAACCGCATCAATCCAACCTCTAGTTGGTGGGCTCGCGTTAAAGAGCATTTACACACATTTCCTGATATTGAGAGCCTAGAATTGAATCTGAAAGGAATGGGAGTTATTGAGGGATGGCACGAATGGGAGTTTGATTCATAACTGACAGGCAATAAAAAACCCCTAAGCAACTTAATTCCGAAGAACTAAGCCGATAGGGGCCCTGTTGCTGTCAAATATATAACAAATGACGGATTCGTCAAGTTAAAATGCTATAAATACTTATATTAGAACTGTCTTATGTGCTTTAAATACTAGATTCAAGAAGAGAATCAACTACATGCAACCCGCCACAATTAAACTATTCCTAACAGACGGCAAACCCGCTGGCATTCGCACTGCGGAAATATCCAACTGGACAGGCAAAGCCATTGCAGGGCCTCATTCTGAATTAACCAAGCTCTTACAGCGTGAAGAACTGCTTAGCCCCGGGATTTACTTTCTCACCGGAGTCGATGCCGAAACGGATATGCCCACGCTTTATATTGGTGAAGCTGAATCAGTAGTTAAGCGTCTAAAACAGCACGATAAGCGTGAATGGAACCAAGTCGCTGCGTTTGTGAGCAAAGATGAAAACCTAACTAAAGCCCACATACGTTATTTGGAAGGTGCGCTTATAGTACGGGCTAATCATTCTAATGTGGTTCAGGTATTAAATAATGCCAGTAGTGGTGCCAAGCTACCTGAATCTGATCAGGCAGAGATGGATGTCTTTTTAGAAAAGGTATTACAACTACTGCCCCTGCTTTCTCTAGGCAATGCTGTCGACGCGTTTAAGATAATCGAGAGCAATGATGACCCTTTAAATATAAATAACTCAGAGAGCGTTTTAACCTGCTCTATTAAAGGCTTTACCGCTAAAGGCAAGCGCACCGCTAATGGCTTTGTGGTTTTTAACGGCTCGCAAGCCGTTGCCATAGACAGAGCGTCTTCTAATCGTATTAAGAAAAAACGTGAGCAGTATTTAAAAGATGGCTTATTGGTATTGAATGACGATCATTTAGTTTTTACACAAGACTATGAATTCTCTAGCCCTAGCGCCGCCGCTGGTATTATTCGTGGTGGTTCTTCTAACGGTTTAATAAACTGGAAGAATAAGAACGGAGTGGCTTTAAAGGATTTGGAATAACGTGCTGTTAGTTTAATTTTAGAAGAGGCTAAACGAAAAAGGCTGATCGAATGACCAGCCTTAAAACTTGCAGCTTTGAAGATAGGGAGAAAAGAACGCTAAGCGACGTCTTTAGCTTCAATCGATGGAATACCATCAACAAGGTTAAGCTCAAAGTTATAGCCACAGATCGCCAAAAACTCATACAGTGAATCTAGGCTGAATTTAGAGACTTGCCCGTTAGTAAGATTACTGACTCTTGGCTGTGTAATTTTCAGCTGTTTAGCCGCTTCAACTTGATTCCAGCCTTTAGACGTAATTAACCCGCGAATAACAATCATCATTTGGGCTTTAAGCTCTAATAGCTTGGCCTCTTCTGGCGTTTTTGCTGAAGATTCCCAAACATTTGATGCTCTAGTAAACATATTGCTACCTCTCTCTTAACAATATACCAGACGGACAATGCCGTCCTATACAGTACACAGTATATCAATACTTGTATAATATATACAATTTTGTATATATTTTGTCATTATTTAGACTGTCTAGCCTCTTCATCAAGATAAGCTTTAACCTCTTTAAGGCGTTTCTCAACGAGATCCATATCTGGCTTTGATTTTTTCTCTGTCTTCTTCTTAAAGCTGTGTAAAACGATAATGTCATCGCCCAGCTCAGCGACATAAACGACTCGATAGCTATCTCGGTGCTTAATGGTCAACTGATAAGAACCCTCAAGTTTTGAGCCTTTCAAAGGTTTATCTGTTAATTTTCCTGCATTAACCCAGTCAGCAAGGTCACTAAAACAACTGCTCTTTGAGCCTTGAAGAGCCTGTAAATTAGTATTCACCATTTCACGGACATCTTGAGGCCAGCCATCTATCTGCGACTGAGTTTTCCCCATGTAGCATACGTCACGTTTACTCACTAAAACCCCACTCCAAAATTAATACTGGCAAATCAGCACCTGCCAAATGACTATCTTATTTATGAACGCTCATATATTAAAGTAAGTATCCGCTAAAAATATAAGCACACTGA
>CAWVSY010000045.1:0-29698 GCA_963933055.1 uncultured Oleispira sp. | reverse complement strand
AGCGTGCTTTAGCGAGCAATGCAGGCTTAGGCTGGCTAGGTAAAAATACCATGCTGATTAATAAAAAAGCCGGATCGTATTTTTTCCTCAGCGAATTATTAACCGACTTACCTTTACCAATAGATGAACCTGACGATAAAAATCATTGCGGGCGCTGTACTGCCTGCATTGATATTTGCCCGACCCAAGCTTTTGTTGGCGAACAGGTTCTTGATGCTCGACGCTGTATTTCGTATCTAACGATTGAATTAAAAGGCCCCATTCCAACGGATTTACGCAAAGGCATGGGAAATCGCATTTTTGGCTGTGACGACTGCCAATTATGCTGCCCTTGGAATCGCTTCAGTAAAACAACGCAAGAAACAGACTTCACCCCGCGTCACCCATTAGATAACGCGACCTTATTGGATTTATTCGCGTGGGATGAAAAGACATTTTTAAAACATACCGAAGGCAATCCGATTCGCCGCACGGGTTATGAAAACTGGCTACGTAATATCGCTGTCGCACTAGGCAATGCCCCCACCAGCATTGAAATTATTGAAGCCCTGAAACAGCGCTTACCTGACGCAAGTGATTTAGTGAAGGAGCATATCGTATGGGCGTTAGAGCAGCATTCTAACTAACGCTTAATTTAGTAAACAAATCCTGCCACATCTCAAATATTAACTATACTGAGTTCAGCTTCAGTTAACTTTTGAGATTCTTTATGCCAGCAGCTCCAACTCCTGAAAATGAACAACAACGCTTAGAAGCACTCAATGAGCTAGGAATTTTATATACCCCACTGCAAAGTCGTTTCGATAAAATTACTCGTACGATATGCCGACTTTTTTACATACCTATCGCCTATGTATCATTAATTGACAAAGACACTCAATGGATTAAGTCCGCCCAAGGGCTGGACCTGATTAGCACCACACGGGATGCCTCTATCTGCGCGCACACATTAGCCGTTGATGAATACATAGTCTGCGAGGACCTAACCAAGGATAAGCGCTTTAGCGATAATGAGTTTGTCACTTCAGGCCTAGAGTTACGCTTTTACGCTGGTTTCACACTAAAAAGTCGTGGTCAAAACATAGGGACTCTATGCTTGGTTGATGATAAACCAAGAAAATTTGATCAAGAAGATATCGCAACCATGCGAGACATGGTTTCTTGGGCGCAGACTGAAATCTACCTCACCCAGCTAAGTGATGTTCAAGTTCAATTAATCACCGACCTAGACCAAGCTCAGCGTGACGCTAAAATAGACGGACTGACAGGTCTATGGAATCAGGTGACGACTAAACAGATGCTAGAAAGAGCCTACCAAAGACATTTACTTACCGACCACCCACTCACTGCCATGATGGTCGATATCGATAATTTCAAAGCCATTAACGATAAATATGGCCACCCATTTGGCGACAAAGTAATTAAGGATATAAGTGAAGCGCTACGCACATCATTGCGGCCTACCGACTCTATTGGACGCTATGGAGGGGATGAATTCTTAGTCATATTAGAAGATTGCCCATTTAATAGAAGTGAAGAACTCAGTCAGCGGATTCTAGAGCATATAAACGCATTACGATTTATACATAATGAGCAAGAGATCGATGTGAGCATCAGCATCGGATTTTCAGCAACGGATAAGCAAGAGATTCTTAGCCAAGAACATCTTTTAGAAGCAGCAGATATAGGCTTATACAAGGCTAAAAAGAGTGGTAGAAACTGCGCAAAGGGCTAATTATTAGCCCTTTAAACGATATCGCGATCACGATATCCCAATAAATAAAGCACACCGTCTAAGCCTAATGTCGAAATAGACTGTTTAGCGGACTCTTGAACTAGCGGCTTAGCGCGAAACGCGATACCCAAGCCGGCAATACTCAACATAGGTAAATCGTTTGCGCCATCACCTACTGCAATCGTTTGCTCTAAACGAATGCCTTCTTTCTCGGCAATTTCACGTAACAACTGCGCCTTACGATTACCATCAACAACAGTACCTGTTACTTTGCCGGTAACTATGCCATCTTCCATATCTAGTTCATTAGCGAATACGTAGTCGATACCAAGCTTTTCTTTTAAATAGTTACCGAAGTAATTAAAACCACCCGATAGAATAACCGTGGTATAACCTAAAGAGTTTAAATTACGGATCAGACGCTCTGCACCTTCTGTTACAGGCAAACGCTCAGCAATTTCTTGCAGCACATCACCGCTCAAACCTTTAAGCAAGGCAACACGCTCATGGAAACTTTCAGTGAAATCTAATTCACCACGCATCGCACGCTCAGTAATCTCAGCGACTTGCTCGCCTACACCAGCTGCTGCAGCAAGCTCGTCAATTACTTCGGCTTCAATTAGCGTTGAATCCATGTCAAAGGCGACTAAACGACGGTTGCGTCGATAAACGTTATCTTCTTGCACAGCAATATCAACATTTAGATCATTGGATACGGCTAAAAACTTTTCTCTTAATAACCCTTGATTCGCTTCACCACGTACCGAAAATTCGACACACGCACGGGTTGGAATCGAGCTATCAAGTTCTTCTTCAAGAGGGACACGACCAGTGAGGCGGGTAATGTTATCAATATTGAGACCATGCTCCGCAACGATGGCGGTAATACGGGCAATATGTTCTGCGCTGATGGTGCGAGCGAGTAAGGTAATGATATGACGATCTTTACCTTGACCCGATACCCATTGCTCATAGCTTTCACTATCAACAGGAGTAAAACTCACCGTAAGCCCTAACGCATGAGCTTTAAATAATACATCTTTCAGTACCGGTGCAGATTCTGCTGTAGAAGGTATTGCGGCGAGTATACCTAACGATAAGCTGTCATGAATTTCGGCTTGGCCAATATCCAAAATAGTTACCTTATACTGCGCTAGGATCGCTGTAATATTTGCGGTTAAACCTGGTTTATCCGTCCCACTAACACGAATTAATACTAACTCAATCACGAATCTGCCCTTAAACCGAACTTAATCTTAAATCAAAAAGATGTATTATTAATGCTTAAAGCTTTTCTACTTCTGCTTGCATATCTGCAACTACGCCACGAAGCTCTTCAATAAGATCAACCGTTTCGTGAACAGATAATGCGCGCTGGCAATCTGAACTCATGAAATATAGGCCTTTAGCCAGCTTTTCAGTCTTTTCTTGTAATGCTTTCTTAGTATCGCTCATCACTATAATCCCACGATAGAATTGAATTTGATTAATCTAGCAGTTGCCAGACGGTCCGTATGATACCATCATCTAGGTAGAAATGTTTGTTATCAGGTATAGAAATCAATGGTTCGATCCTCATTAAAGATCACTCAGCGCTTAACCACAAGTCAGCAATGGGCCGCTTTTATTGCCCTCGCGATTTTATGCACAGGGCTAACTTTTAGCTATTTAGTGACCAGCCAGTTACGCCAACAACTATTAATTCAGCAGCAACAGCTGGCAACAAGCCTAGTGAAAGACGCGAGCATATTATTGCGCGCCAGCTTAAATAACGATGATCGCATCAGTGCCAATGTCATCTTACAAGACTGGGTTGATCAAGACCTTATTCTCTCAGCAACCTTGTATAATTCAACTCAATCCCCCATTGCCGAACAAGGTTTAGTCGAACTCGGGGGTTTTGATGTGTACTGGATCAACCAAGTAGTCACCGATAAAGAACAGTTAATTGGCCACTTACGAGTAGCCATTAACATGAGCCAAGCACACGACATTAGCCAACGTAATGCGACCTTGCTCTTACTTGCCAGTATTATGCTGAGTGTTATTGCAGGCTTGGCGGCCTATTTTTGGGGTGAGCACTTACTGCAAGCAAACAAGCAGCAGATAGATGTGCTCAAAAAGCTGCATGATAATGAATCGCACGAATTACTTAATGAGTCGGCCAATAGCCAAAATGATCTTGCCTTAAACGATGCGATTAACAACCTAGTCAAACAAAAACAACATAAAGCGGCTATCAAAAAATCATTAGAAAGCTTTATGGCCAGCCCACCACTTTCAAAGCATAAAAGCTTAGCGTATCACCATAGCGCTTTATTATTTATTGAGATACAAGGCCTACAAGAACTGCAGCAACGATTAAGCGCCGAAAAACTTACGGAAACAATCAACGGTTACCATCAACTATTATCGCAAGCCGCCAAACTTTATAACGGCACTTTAGACCGATATACCGGCGGCGGCATCTTGATTATTTTTGGCTACCCCGATAAAGACCCAAGAGATGCTAGCCATTGTCTTTACGCCGCAGAGCTATTCATCGGGTTGGTGCAAGAGCTTCAGCGTCACGATCAGCAGCTGCAGCAATTAACGTTTAAATTATCAGCCCACTGGGGACCAGTACTGGTTGCCCCCATAGAAATGAACCAACAACTGCAATTTAATTTAATTGGCGATACGGTTCATTGGACGGCGCAACTTGCACAACAAAGTAAAGAAATGCAGTTATTAGTCAGCCAAGACTTAATTGATCAACTGACCGATGCTGAACAGATTTTATGGCAAGATGGACCTAGCTTGATGGATCTTAATGCCAACGAGCACGATACTCGCTGGCTAGATGCTTTACCTGACAACGCAGAAAAACTCATCGACCGCCAAGTCAAACATATCATGGCGATGAAAGAGAAAGCGTAGAGTCACTGCATCCATTAACGAACTTCTGCATCGCTGGTTAATAATACGTTATTAGCCAATGCTAAACGACAGGACAATTGCTCACCGGCTTTCAGTGGGCCAACCCCGGCAGGCGTGCCCGTTAAAATCACATCCCCAGGCTGTAAGCTAAAATATTGGCTAATGTGGGCAATCAAAGGAATAACAGGGAATAACATGTCACTGCTATTTCCTTGTTGCTGAGTAACTCCATCTTTGATTAAGGTCAATTCCAGTTGCTGCCAATCTGACAGACAAAAGCCTGCCGAAGATACAAATTCAGTCAAAGGGCATGCGCCATCAAAGCTTTTGGCACGCTCCCACGGATGCCCTTTTTCCTTCAACGTATCCTGAACATCACGCAATGTCAGATCCAAACCTAAGCCAACTCCGGCAATGCTTTCTGCGACTTGTGCTTCGCTAGCACCTGTTAGTGCCTTACCAATAAGAATCGCAACTTCCAATTCATGATGCACACGGCCCTGTTCGGTAGGGATTGAAAACGCCGGCGCAAAAGGCACCGCACTGGAGGCAGGCTTGATAAATAAAATAGGGCTGGAAGGTATTGGGTTATTAAGTTCTTTTGCATGCGCAGCATAGTTTCGCCCTACGCATATTATCTTACCTAAAGTATGAGGAAATGTTTGTTGATCTAATGTTAAGCGCACAGTCGTGATCCTTAATCGTAAAATCCTGAAAAAATAAGTATAACAAAATGCAAAAATAAATGGCTAAGCTATACTTGAGTGACTCATCATTTACTTCATGGTCAAGTTGCTTACTCATGCAAAACCAGCCAGTACACAAGCTTACTCAGCTCATTAAGCTAAGCTCTCAACCAGCACTGCTCGTTGAAATCACTAGCGACAAGTTGATTGCAAGCAATGATCACTGCGTTGATTTATTAGGTCTGAAAAGCGACGCTATCATCACCAGCGAGCTGTATATAAGATTAATGAAAAAAGCCCACCAACTGTCTAATGCGGGCTTACATTTTTTCAACTATGAAATTTATATTGATGACAAAATTTTTCTAGTCATCGCCGAAATACAAGAAGCCTATCTTGTTATATACCTTCAAGAGAAGTTTAATTACAACATGCCAAGCAGTAATCTCATAAGCATTTTGGATAGCTTAGGAGCTTATGTGTATTGCAAAGATACAAACTATCGCTATACCTATGCTAACAAAATGGTGACTGATTTATTTGGCAAAGATTTCAAAAGCCTAGCAGGCACCACAGATGATAATTACCTTGGGCCGAAAAACATCAAAGAAGATATCGACCGCCTAGTCATCGATAATAATAAAAGCATTGAGAAAGAAGAAAATTTATTTGTAAAAAAATTAAATGAGGTAAGAACTTTTTTATCTGTTAAAAAACCACTGCACGGAAAAAACAATAAAGTTGTTGGCTTATTTGGTATCTCAACCGATATCAGTGAATACAAAGCAACGGAACAAAAGTTAAATACCATCTTAGATAATGTCGCGGCCTACATTTATATTCGAGACATCAACCACTGCTTTAATTATGCAAATAAAATGACACAGTCCCTCTTTCAACTTTCCATGGAAGAAATAGAAGGGAAAACACCTACGGATATTTTAGATAAAGTAAATGGTGAAGAATTTCAGCGCTTAGATCTAGACCTATTAAGAACAAAAAAAACCGTAGAAGGTGTCGAAACTTTTATTGATGGCGATGATACTTATTATTTCTGGACAGTGAAAGCGCCTCTTTACGATGAAGAAGGCAATATAAATGGTTTAATCGGTATGTCGACGGACATTACCGAAAAGATAAAACTGGAAAAAAGTCTAGAAAAAACTAACAAAGAATTAAAAAACAAAATTAATGAAATAACCCAACTTCAAGAATCCCTATGGGAGCAAGCAACTCAAGACCCACTTACTCAGCTTTTTAATCGTCGATATTTTAATGAGATTTCAAAAAAAGAAATCCAAAAATCAAAACGCAGCAACAAGTCCCTAGCATTATTATTACTAGATGCCGATTATTTTAAAAAAATTAATGATAATTTTGGCCATGACATCGGTGATCAAGTTTTAATAAAACTTGCAAAAATAATGATTGGGGAGTGCCGGAGAACAGATGTTATCTGCCGCTTTGGTGGTGAAGAATTTGTTATTTTAATGCCCGAAGCCAATGCTGAAATTGCCCTAGAACGAGCAGAAGAAATACGCCTTAGATATCAAAAAGAAATCACTGAATTTCTAAAAACTAAAACGACATTATCAATTGGGGTTGCTATGTGGAATAAAGACTTCAAAAATATCGAAGGGTTTACCAAGGCTGCGGACCAAGCTATGTATCAAGCCAAAGAAAGTGGCCGCAACCAAGTTATTATCTACAAATAACTAATTAAAATTATTGCATATCAATTAGCTTGCCAGGGTTCATAATATTATTCGGGTCAAAAACCGCCTTTACAGCACGCATATAGCCGATCTCAGCCGCACTGCGAGTATATTCAAGATACGGCTTCTTGGTCATGCCTACGCCATGCTCTGCAGAAACTGAACCCTTGTATTTCTCAACAATTTCAAATACCCAAGTCGATACTTTGGCGCACTGTTCAAAGAAAATCTCTTTTGCCAAATCATCCGGCTTTAAGATATTCAAGTGCAAATTGCCATCACCAATGTGACCAAACCAAATAATTTCAAAATCTGGATATTCACGCTTAACAACTTCTTCGATTTCATTTAAGAAAGGTGGCACTTTAGAAACAACCACAGAAATGTCGTTTTTATACGGTGTCCATTCAGCAATCGTTTCAGAAATGTCTTCACGTAAGCGCCATAGGTTTTGCGCTTGAGTTTCAGACTGGCTCATTACGCCGTCTAATACCCAGCCTTCTTCCATACACTTCTCGAACAACTCCATCGCTTGATCGATATGACCTTCGGTTTCAGCTTCAAATTCTAATAACGCGTAATATTCAGCTTCGGTTTCAAACGGGGCAGGAACATCACCGCGAGCCACGACTTTACGCATCGCTTTATCAGAGAAGAACTCAAACGCGGTTAGGTCAATGTTCGTTTGAAAAGTATTCAATACGCTCATAATGGCCTCGAACTCAGGCACACCCAATACCAATACCGTTAAGTTTTTCGCCGGACGTGTTAGACGCATCGTTGCTTCAGTCACAAAGCCTAATGTTCCTTCACCGCCGATAAACAACTGACGCATATCGTAACCCGTATTGTTCTTCACTAAATCTTTATTCAGCTCTAGAATATCGCCCTTACCGGTCACAACCGTTAAACCAGCAACCCAATCCCGGGTCATACCATAACGAATAACTTTAATGCCGCCCGCGTTGGTGCCAATGTTGCCACCAATCTGGCTAGAGCCAGCCGATGCGAAATCGACTGGGTAAAACAAACCCTGTTCTTCTGCATAATTTTGTAACTGCTCGGTGATCACACCCGCGCCACAACGAACTGTTTTATCCATCGCATTGAAGCCAGAGATGCTGTTCATATAATCAAACGCAACAACCACTTCGCCATTGGCTGCAACAGCGCCAGCACTTAAGCCCGTACGACCACCGGAAGGCACTAAAGATACTTGATGCTCATTGGCGAATTTAACGATCGCTTGCACTTGCTCAGTGGTTTTAGGAAATACAATGGCGGAAGGATTTGGCGGATAGATCTTAGTCCAGTCCTTACCAAAGGTTTCTAACGAATCCGCATCCGTTTTCACTTTATCATCACCAACAATGGCTTTTAGTTGGCTTTCTAATTCTACTTGGCTTAAAGAAGTCTGAGACTGTGTCATCTAAATATCCGCTTACTTAAGTGGTACATATTAATGCGTATGCGTTGTATTTTACTGAATTTTTCACTTTATAGACGCTTGAAAGTCTATTTTTTTCTGAACATGCAAAAAATTCACATCAAAAACACAAACTTTTCATCATCAGTCCCCATCAAAGGGGGACACTTTAATTGCCGCATATGTTAGCATACGCGCCTAATTTTTCAGAGCCTTTGATTGAAACGGGTTAAGCAAAAAGCCGACCAATTGATCAAAGATTCGCGTGAATTTTATATTCAAACCGGATTTTATATTCCAACGATAGGTACCATCATGAGCCAAACTTCTCTTGATAAAAGCAAAATCAAGTTCCTACTACTTGAAGGCGTACACCAGAGCGCTGTAGATACATTGACAGCTGCTGGTTATAGCAACATCGACTACGTAAAGTCGGCTTTGCCTGAAGACGAACTGAAAGAGCGTATCAAAGACGCACACTTCGTTGGTATCCGCTCTCGCACACAATTAACTGCTGACATTTTTGATGCCGCAGAAAAGTTAATTGCGGTCGGTTGTTTCTGCATCGGTACTAACCAAGTTGACCTTAAAGCGGCCACCGAACGTGGTATCTGTGTCTTTAACGCACCTTATTCAAATACTCGCTCTGTTGCTGAACTATCCATCGCTCAAGCCATCTTATTGATGCGTGGCGTACCTGAAAAAAGCGCTCAGTGTCACCGTGGCGAATGGGTAAAATCTGCGGTTAACTCTTTTGAGATTCGTGGCAAGAAGTTAGGCATCGTCGGTTACGGCAGCATTGGTACTCAGCTTTCTGTGATGGCTGAATCTATGGGTATGGAAGTATTCTTCTATGACGTAGTAACTAAACTTCCTCTTGGTAACGCAACTCAAGTTGCGACGATGGAAGAACTACTAGGCATGTCTGACGTTGTTTCATTACACGTTCCAGAAACGGCTGCAACTAAGTGGATGATGGGCCCTGAGCAATTCGCACAGATGAAGCAAGGCGCGATCATGATGAACGCTTCTCGCGGCACGGTTGTTGATATCGACGCTCTAGCCGATGCTGTTCGCAGCAAGAAGCTATTAGGCGCTGCGGTTGATGTATTCCCAGTTGAGCCTCGCTCAAACGACGAAGAATTCATTACGCCATTACGTGAGTTTGACAACGTGATTCTTACGCCTCACGTAGGTGGTTCTACCATGGAAGCGCAAGCTAACATCGGCTTAGAAGTCGCTGAGAAACTCGGTAAGTACAGCGATAACGGCACGACTATTTCTGCGGTTAACTTCCCAGAAGTGGCGCTACCTGCTCACCCTGATCAGCACCGTATCTTGCACGTTCACCAGAATAAGCCTGGTATTATGAACGCGATCAACTCGATTCTTGCTGAAAACAATGTCAACATTTGCGGCCAGTACCTGCAAACCTTTGGTGACATCGGTTATGTAGTAATTGACGTAGATGCTGGCGCAAGCGAGCTAGCACTTGATAAGATTCAAAGCGTTGATGGTACGATTAAAGTACGCCGTTTGTTCTAATCGCCACGAGTGATTAAGCAATAATATGAAAGCCGTAGCTGTCTCAGATAGCTGCGGTTTTTTTATGGGCTTATAGTAATTTGCCGAGGCATACGCTATGCTGAAATCCACAATTTAATTGCATTAATGCGATCCTATCTCAGGGAGAAGAAGATGAAATTTCGTTCACTTATACTTGCCGGCACAGCTACTTTATTAGCAGCTTGTAGCTCGAATGAACCAGCACCTCAAGCCGTTGCTAGCTGTGTGTTTGCTGATGGTTCAAATCAACCTGCTCCAGAATGGGTTTGTGGTGCTCCAATTGCCGATCTTGACCTATCGGCTGTTGGTTATGCAGACAAGTCAGGCGCTGGTGCCAACTTTATGAAGCAAATGGCTGCAACGGCGGCTCGTGTTGAATTAGCACAAACCATGAAAGTTGAAGTTCAGAATATGATTAAGCAATACTCTGAAACCACTGGCGCTGGTGATAGTGAAACCGTTGATCAGGTAAATACGTCAGTAACGAAGCAAATCACCAAAGAAACACTGGTTGGCTCACGCATTTTCCGTCAAATGCCAACACCAACGGGTGGCATTGTTGTATTGGTAGGCTTAAGCCCAGAAACGGTTAGTCAACTGGCTGAACAAGCACTAAAAACGTCAATGAAAAATGACCAAGCGCTATGGCAGAAATTTCAAGCAAGCAAAGCTCAAGATGAGCTAGCGGCTGAAATTGCTAACATGAATAACTAACATTGTTATTTATAAAAAAGCCGACTTAATGTCGGTTTTTTTTGCTTTTCATTTTCTGATTTAATAAAAGGTTTAATCAATGAAGCGTTCATTATTTCTTAATATCATTTCTAGCCTATGCATTATTGGATTTTCAATAAGCAGCGTAAACAGCCAAGCAAATAATGACGAATATGAGCAATGGTTAAAAAAAACTCAAGACGAATTTAAAAATTACCTTGATGAAAATGATAAAGCCTTCATCGGTTTTCTGAATAAAAAGTGGGAGTCTGTTGAAGTACAAAAAACCATAAAACGCGACCCCGAACCTAAGCCTTCCAGCATTCCTACTGCCAAGCCAATCACTGTAATTGAAGAACCTGAATCAATTAAAGAAACAATAAAACCCATCTTCATCGAGCCTATTGTAGATCCGGTTGTTACAGCAACACCTAAAAAAGAAAATGTCCCAAACATTAAAAAAGATATTAATTCACGAACAGCTAAGTTTGATTTTTTTGGCGAAAAAATATCAATAAAATACCATAAAGATTTCAAGAAAAATTTTCGCAGTAAAATTAGCAATCAATCAATTGCAAGTTACTGGAAACAGTTAGCAACACAACCGCATAAAGACATCATTGAACAACTGTCTAATACAGCAAAAGATTTGAAGTTAAATGATTGGGGGACTGCATTATTATTTGATCAATTTTCACGAGAACTTCAAGGCTCAAACCAACGCAATCAAGCAAGCCGACAACTAACCTCTTGGTTTTTATTAGTTAAAGCAGGATTCAATGCACGCGTTGCCTATAACGATCAAATATTCCTGCTAATGCCTTCAAAGCAAAAATTATTTAGCACAACCTACTTCACCCTAGATAACCAACGCTATTATTCAGTTTCTCTTAATGAAAAAGCAATGAAACCTGGAAGCGTATTTACCTATAGCGGAAAGCACTTAGATGGAACAAGAAATTTAGATTTCTCAGATCCTAATAAATTTATTGCAAACAAGCAGAAAATAAAACGTAACTTATCTTTTGTCTACGATAATGAAAAATTCGATATTTCAATTTCTTATGCTAAAGACATGGTTAATTATTTTAGTACCTTCCCTCAATTGGATTTAGAAAATTACTTTTCTGCAGGTATGCCCAGTGAAACAGCTTATAGTTTATTAACTCAATTAAAACCTGTTATTGAAGGTCACACTGAAACTGAAGCTATTAATCGCTTATTGCGCTTTGTACAAACGGCTTTTAAATATAAAACCGATGGCGATCAATTCCATCAAGAAAATTATTTATTTCCTTTAGAAACGCTTCACTACCCTTATTCCGACTGTGAAGATAGAGCCGCATTATTTGCTTGGTTAGCGGAGTCACTACTTAAGTTAGATGTCGTCATTGTTGAATTTCCAGGCCATGTTGCGACCGCCGTCCAGTTTAGTCAGCCAGTTCAAGGAGATAACTGGAAATTTAACGGCAAGCGCTACACAATCGCCGACCCAACTTATGTAAATGCAAACGCTGGTATGACTATGCCGCAGTACAAAGGTAAAATACCTAGAATAGAAGCATTTTAAAAATAATTGTTAAATATTTAAGAGAGCACTCCCATGCCATTACAAGTCGCCATTGTCCCCGTGACACCGTTTCAACAGAATTGCAGCATCATCATGTGCGAAGAGACCAAACAAGCCGCTGTGGTCGATCCTGGTGGCGAAGTCGAGCGTATTGTTGCGCAGGCTGATGCGATGGGGGCAACCATTACAAAAATTCTATTAACGCACGCGCATTTAGATCATGTTGGTGGCACGGTTGAATTAGCCAACTTAAAAGATATCGAAGTCGAAGGGCCACATTTAGATGATAAGTTTTGGCTAGATATGCTGCCACAGCAATCACAAATGTTCGGTTTTCCAATGGCGCACAGCTTTTTACCGAATCGCTGGTTAGAAGAAGGCGAAACAGTTACTGTCGGCAATGTGACTTTAGATGTTATTCATACCCCAGGACATACACCGGGTCATGTCATCTTTCACAGCAAAGATGATCAGTTAGCATTGGTTGGGGATGTGTTATTTCAAGGTTCGATAGGCCGTACTGATTTTCCGCAAGGCAATCATGAGGAATTGGTCGCATCAATTCGCAATAAGTTATTTCCATTAGGGGATGATATTACGTTTGTACCAGGGCATGGACCAAATTCTACCTTCGGCCAAGAGCGACGTACAAATCCTTTTGTTGCGGGTAAAGCAGGCTAGCGTTATAGCGCTGGCTTTTCATAAGTACATTAAGCACGCTAGATAATGACATCACCTAGCGTCGCTTGATTCTAAATAGAGGTAGAGCTAGTTAAACACCCAAAACTCTACATCATAATCCAAAGCATCTTCACCGAGAATGTCTTCTAAAGGAAAACGTCCTGTGTGTGCTGTATTTTCGGTATAGGCTTCAACGTTTACTACGATATCGCCATTTTCATCTTCAAAGATGATGCTGGTATTTTTAACCGCTTTTTGAATTTTTTTGCGCAGGTTACTGGTAATCGCAATTTCTTTAATATTCATATTTTTTCCACAAGATAAACTTAGTTGCTAAGGCGGGCTGCATAAATGCAGCTCTCTATTCACAAGCATAAAAAAACGCGCTGAGGATAATCCTGAGCGCGTTCTTTGGATTCAGTGCAAGAATTACTTCTTGAAGCCACCGAAACGCTTCTGGAATTTGTCGATACGACCGCCAGTATCAACAGTCTTCTGCTTACCAGTGTAGAAAGGGTGGCAAGAAGAACATACGTCTAGGTGGATAGCACCAGTACGAGTTGATTTAGTTGTGAACGTATTACCACAAGTACAAGTTGCAGCAAGTTCAGCGTATTCAGGATGGATACCAGCTTTCATAAGTCACCTAATAATTTCAAAAGTGCCGCTCTCTCCAGCAGTGATATTCTTACACTGGAGTACCGCACAAAAGTGCCAACATAACGAATTCTCGTTAAAAGAATCACAAATGTCGACGATTTGGATCGCGAATCATACCAGAGGGATGGATTCAAACAAGTACTTTCCATCGGATTTTATCCACAAACCCTGTAAACTAACGTTCATGACTGACACATATTACCTTCGCATCGCATTACCTGTGCCTTTGCGCCGACAATTTGATTATTTGCCTTTAGCCAATACTGCTGCCTCAAATTACCACGTAGGCAGTCGAGTAAGGGTTCCTTTTGGGCGTCAGCAGCTCATTGGCTTTGTTTTATCAATTGTCAGTGAAACCGATGTGCCTGTGGATAAGCTTAAACCCATTACGGAATGCTTGGATCCTGCTTCATTAGTCAGTCCTCACATACTTGAACTATGCCAATGGCTTAGCAACTATTATCACCATCCACTCGGCGAAGTACTCGACCTTGCGATCCCAGTATTATTACGCAAAGGCGGCCAAATTTCTGATATCGCAGAACCTCACTGGCGCATGTGTGCAACTGAATCGAGGTCTGCTGAAATCAGCAGCTCAGTTACTGGAAAGAAACAACTCGCATTATTGCAGCTTTTTCAACAGCAGCCTTATTGGCGTCATAAAGATCTGACTCAGCAAGGCTTTGCCAAAGCCCAACTTGATCGTTTAGCGAATTTAGGGTTAATCGAGCCTTATCAGCAACTCCCTATTCCTCAGAGTGGTGCAGCACTTTCACTACAAAGCGAGTCAGCGCTTACTTTGAATGCTGAGCAAGCTTCTGCTGTCGATAAAATTGCAGAGTATCTGGGCCCCAACTCCGACGCTAGCAAATTTCATGTTGCGCTTTTGGATGGCGTAACGGGTAGTGGCAAAACCGAAGTGTATTTACAGTTGATCGCCAAGGCGATTAAACAAGGTAAGCAGGCTTTGGTATTAGTTCCTGAAATTGGTCTAACACCACAAACACTGCGCCGCTTTCAAGCACGTTTTGATGTGCCTGTGGTCATGATGCATTCAAATCTAAACGATAAAGAACGCTTAATTGCTTGGCATCAATGTAACCAGAGCCAAGCAAAGATTTTAATTGGTACCCGCTCTGCGATTTTCACGCCTTTGCCGAGCCTTGGCTTAATCATTATTGATGAAGAACATGATGGTTCTTTTAAGCAGCAAGACGGGCTGCGCTATAACGCCCGTGATTTCGCGATTAAACGCGCGCACAAAGAATCGTTACCGATTGTGCTTGGCTCCGCCACGCCAGCATTAGAAACACTGCATAATGCATATTCTCGTCGCTATAGTCATCACAAATTGACCCTTCGCGCAGGGAACGCCAAGCCACCCAGTATGAAGTTGCATAGCATTCTGCATCAGCCGTTGGAGTTTGGTTTAGCACGGCCGGTAGTCGATAAAATCAAACAGCATTTAAATGCTGGCCAGCAGGTGATGATTTTTATTAATCGCCGCGGCTTCGCGCCTACACTGGCCTGTCGCGATTGTGGCTGGATGGCAGAATGCATTCGCTGTGATGCGCGCATGACCATGCATCAATATCCACCACACATGCATTGCCATCACTGCGATAATCAAGTGGGAATTCCACGCTTGTGTCCAAATTGCAACAGCATGCAGATTGAAGCGCTAGGCCAAGGAACCGAAAGAATCGAAGAAAATCTGCATCAGCTATTTCCTGGCAGCGATATTAAACGCGTTGATCGCGATACGGTTCGTACTAAAGATGCCTTTGATAATTTGTTTGATGAGATTCACAAAGGAGAACCGTGTATTTTAGTCGGAACGCAAATGCTGGCAAAAGGTCATCACTTTCCTGATGTTACCATGGTAGTTATTTTGGATGCCGATTCCGGCTTGTTCAGTGCAGATTTCCGAGGAATGGAAAAAACAGCCCAGCTCATCTTACAAGTTGCTGGTCGTGCTGGCCGTGGTGATAAACCCGGTGAAGTGTGGATTCAAACCCTGTACGCCGACCATCCACAACTCAACATGTTATTGGAAGGCGGCTATCACGGCTTAGCCGCTAATTTATTACAAGAACGTAAACACATTCAATTGCCGCCTTACAGTTTTATGGCACTGCTAAGAACAGAATGCAGCGATAAACAACTTGCTGAACAAGTGCAAAATCAAGCCCGTGAATTTATCCAAAACTGGCTGAATCAATATTGGCAAGGCAATCTGCTATCAATGAATGAAATACAAGCCGATACAACACCAGTAACATTGCTTGGCCCCTTCCCTGCGCCGATGGAGCGTCGCAATGGTCGCTTCCGCCAGCAAATGCAGATCATGAGCCATGAACGTAATTCATTGCACAGAGTATTAGAACCCTTGGTTCATTTTTTAGAAAATTTAAAAGGTATTCAGAAAGTGCGTTGGAATTTGGATATTGACCCAATCGACATGAGTTAACGAAAATCGAGTCCAACCTCGCGATTCATCACTTTTTAGCTAAGCTGAAAGAATGATCATCTTTCGGGTTTAGTTATTATGTGGAATGCACTGCCAATTCGCCGCAAACTGTCACTTGTTATCGGCGGTTCATTATTAATCAGCGTCCTTATTTCTACAATTATTAGTAATACTTCGATGCGTAGTATGATGACTGACCGCATTAATAATGAAGAGATCCCTGCAACGTTAAATGCAGTTGCTAATGCCATTGAAAAAGAAATTAGCCTACCCCTTACTATTTCTAAATCTATGGCAGAGAACACCTTCTCCAACCAATGGCTCTCTCAGGGTGAAGACCCGTCTAAAATTAATGAAATTAGTCGCTACCTCACGGCTACCAAAAACAATAATGACGCAATCACCGCATTTATCGTTTCTGGGTTAAGTAATAACTACTATGTACCCGATGGCCTATCAAGAACACTTGACCCAAGTAGCAATAACGACTCTTGGTTTTATGATTTCCTCCAGAGTGATAAAAAATATTCACTTGATATCGATAATGATGCGACCTTAAGTACGTTAACACTGTTTATTAATTACCGCACCAGTGATGGTAAATCCGTTGCCGGAATTGGTATGGGAATCAATCAAGTTGCTGACCTTATAAAAAATTATACGATTGGCGAACAAGGTCTCGCATTTTTAGCCGATCAAGATGGCAACATTCAAATCCATCCAGATAAAGAGATTAAATCAGGTACTGCCTTAAGCAAGTTGTTTGATGACGATATCCAGAATAATTTATTAAATAAAGATGCTATTAATATCATCCAAACCTCAAGTAATGGTGGACGATTTTTAGCAGCTAAATTTATCCCATCATTAAACTGGTTTGTAGTGATCGAAATTCCTACTAGCGAGATTTATACACCAATCAATAACACATCAATGCAATTGGTCGTGATGAATATATTTGTCGCCATTATTTTAATCACTATTGGCTTATGGGTTGCATTAGGTGTTGCACGCCCAATAATTAGAGCATCCAAAATGCTAGGAAACATCGCTAGTGGCGAGGCAGATTTAACTCAAAAAATGCCTGTGGATACTCAAGACGAAGTAGGAAAACTAGCGAGCTCTTTCAACAGTTTTGTTAATCAGTTACAAACACTGATCACTGCAATAGCCAATAACAGCAATGATGTAAATGCCATTGCAAGTAATCTATCCGCGTCTTCTCATGCAACACAGCATAATACAGAAGAGCAGCAACAGAGTGTTGATATGATCGCAGCTGCCATGAATGAAATGGGAGCAACCGTTCATGATATTGCCAGAAATGCGAATGATACAGCCACAGCAGCAAAAGAGTCAGCGAATGAAACGGCAAATAGTCAAAATATTGTTAACGCTTCTATAGATGGAATTAATTCTTTATTTGAAAAAATGCAAAGTGCTTCGAATGTTATTCAAACTTTAGCTGAAGATGTTGGAGGTATAAGCTCGGTTTTAGAAGTTATTAGAGGCATTTCTGAGCAAACAAATTTACTCGCCCTTAACGCTGCAATTGAAGCTGCAAGAGCTGGCGAACAAGGTCGTGGCTTCGCAGTCGTTGCGGATGAAGTAAGAACTCTTGCTCAACGCACTCAGGAGTCAACAGAAGAAATTAATAACATGATTAACAAACTACAGAATGGTGCTAAAGATGCGGTAACAGCAATGGATGAAGGCATTAAAACAGCACGTTCATCTGTCGAGCATGCAGATAAAGCAGGAGAATCATTAAGTAGCATAACGTCTGCAATTGATATTATTACTGATTTAAGTATCCAAGTAGCAACGGCTACCGAAGAGCAAAGCCTTGCAGTGGAAGAACTAAACGCTCATATTCTAAATATTAAAAACATGTCAGACAGTACCGCTGTAGAAAGTAAAAATATTAATGATCAATGCAAAACTCTCAGTAACTCTTCAACTGAACTCAGTAGCATGATCAGTAAATTTAAAGTGTAATTAGATAATGAAATTTTATTTCATTATCTAATTATCAGCATACAGTTGCTTACCTGAATAAAGTACTTCGAGTGAGCGCCTTTGTGCTTTAGTCATCCCTTGCACAACCAAGCTGAATGAATTATCGATTTGTCGTTCAGCTTCAGCATCAGGAATATCTGATGATGTTTCGTCATCAGCTAAATACAATGTATTCCAATGCTTTTTATTCATATGATAGCCCGCGATAACATCATCAAAAATATCGCGTAACTGAATCGCTTCTAATGGATCACATTTAAGATTCAGGCGTGGGCGCTTATCAGAAGCTTTTTCATTACCTTCAATCAATAACGCAAACATTTTCCCTTTTACTTTAAAAACCATCGCATCAGGGCCAAAAGGAAAGTCCTCTTGCGCCTCTGGTTTGCTCAGTAAATAGGCTCTAACATCATTGAGATTCATTACCCCAATCCTCCATGTTATTTTTTAGAATACGATCATAATATTCTGCGTTTATAACGCCTTAAACTGAATGACATTACTTTCTCGAGTCAAACCATCCGCTTCTAAACGAGTAAGATAATCTTGCCACAATACATCTTGTTGATTACATAAATGATATAAATATTTCCAGTCGTATAAACCAGAGTCATGGCCGTCATCAAAAATTAATTTAAGCGCATAATTACCGGATGGTTCGATATTCAGTAATGCAACATTCTTTTTTCCATGCTGTAAAACTTCATTACCAATACCATGGCCGCGGACTTCAGCAGAAGGAGAATATACGCGAAGCAACTCAAAACTTAATTGAAAAGTTTCTTTAGATTGATCAGATTTTAAATAGGTAAGCTCTAAACAACGAGTTTTTTTTCGAACTTTGATATCGGAGGGAATAGCAGCTGGTGATGACATCGTTAGATCCTAGAATGAGTGAATTTAAATTTTAAATCGCTCAGCACTTCAATATGAAATTTAGGCTCGTACGGCACGCTGTGAATATATCCCTATAAGCTCAACGATGACATCCATGCCATCGAATGGCCTTCAATCCTAAACTTCATATTTCGTTATGCTGCGCTAACGACTCATAGCACTAAAGAATAAACTGGCTCAAATCTTCATCTTGGGCAATTTTACCCAGATGTTCATTAACGTATTCAGCATCAACCACAACCGCTTCTGTTAGGTCTGATGCTTCGTACGATACTTTTTCTAGCAAACGTTCTAATAAAGTATGCAAGCGACGAGCACCAATGTTTTCTGTGCTTTCATTCACTTCAAAAGCAACTTCAGCAATACGCTTAGCCCCTTCTTCTGTAAAGGTAAGATCAACGCCTTCTGTTTTTAACAAAGCAACATACTGCTCAGTTAATGACGCTTTAGGTTCTGTCAATATGCGCTGTAAATCTTCAGGTGTTAAAGCCTGTAATTCAACACGAATCGGTAAACGACCTTGTAATTCAGGAATTAAGTCAGAAGGTTTTGAAAGGTGAAAAGCACCCGAAGCAACAAACAAAATATGATCGGTTTTGATCATGCCATATTTAGTACTAACCGTGCAGCCCTCAATCAAAGGTAATAAATCACGCTGTACGCCTTCACGGGAAACATCACCACCGGAACCACTTTCTTGACGCTTACAAACTTTATCGATTTCATCAATAAATACGATGCCATTTTGTTCAACAACTTCTAAAGCACGTGCTTTTAAGTCATCAACATTCAGCATTTTTGCAGCTTCTTCATCTTTAATTTGCTTAAACGCATCTTTAATTTTTAATTTGCGTTTGGATTTTTTATCGCCACCCATATTCGAGAACATGCTTTGCAACTGGTTGGTCATTTCTTCCATACCAGGAGGTGCCATGATTTCAACACCGGCTTGTGCCTGTTGCGCTAAATCGATTTCGATTTCTTTGTCATCTAGCTGACCTTCACGTAATTTTTTACGGAATATTTGGCGGGCTGATGAATCTTCTTTCTTTGGTTCTTCAGTTGTATCCCATTCGGATTTTTCTGACGTGCGAGCGGGTGGTAATAATACATCAAGAATACGTTCTTCAGCGGCTTCATAAGCACGCTGATCAACTTTTTCCATCTCTTGCTCACGCAACATTTTGAAACCTGTTTCTACTAGGTCTCGAATAATCGATTCAACATCCTTACCCACATAACCAACTTCGGTAAATTTAGTCGCTTCGATTTTAATAAATGGCGCATTGGCAAGTTTTGCTAAACGGCGAGCTATTTCAGTTTTACCCACACCTGTTGGGCCGATCATTAAAATGTTTTTTGGGGTAACTTCTTCACGCAACTCTTCATTAAGTTGCATGCGACGCCAGCGATTACGCAAAGCAATCGCAACGGCGCGCTTCGCTTCACTTTGACCAATAATATGGCGATCTAATTCGTGTACAATTTCTCGTGGGGTCATCTGACTCATTATGCTTCCCCTTCAGTAGCAGCGATAGCTTTGATGTCAGCTGGCGCAGTCATGGATTCAATAGTAAAGTTTTGGTTGGTGAATACACAGATATCACCCGCAATCGTTAAGCTTTTTTCGACGATGTCGCGGGCAGATAATTCAGTATTTTGCAGCAGTGCTCTAGCAGCAGATAAGGCATAATTCCCACCAGAACCAACACCGATTAGGTCGTCTTCTGGTTGTAGAACATCACCGTTACCCGTAATGATTAACGTCGCAGTATGATCTGCAACCGCAAGAATCGCTTCTAATTTACGCAATGCTCGATCAGAGCGCCATTCTTTAGCAAGCTCTACTGCAGCTCGGGTCAATTGACCTTGATTCTTTTGCAGTTGAGCTTCAAGTTTTTCAAATAACGTAAATGCGTCAGCCGTGCCTCCAGCAAAACCGGCAATTACTTGGCCATTAAACAAACGGCGCACTTTTTTGGCATTACCTTTCATTACGGTATTGCCGAGTGATACTTGGCCGTCACCGCCAATTACAACGTCATTACCACGGCGTACGGATACAATTGTTGTCATGTCCTATTCCCCAAATTAGATTGATTGCCTTAATAAAAAGATGTGATAGCAATCGTGATTCAAACTAACTGGGGGCGGCATTAACAATTTTCAACCTTGAAACATTCCAGCACGTAGATCTTTAGCACTAGCGACTTCTCGGCCGGCTTGATAAATACTGCCTTGAGCAATCGCCAATACAGTTTGTCGTGCCACAATTCGGCGAATATTGATTTTATATTCAATGCAGCCAGCATCAGGTGTTATCTCACTTTTCAGCTTTAAGTCACCCACCCCTAGGGCGCGCACTTTACCTGAATAGCCACTCCAACCCAGATAAAAACCTAAGGTTTGCCACAAGCCTTCGAGCATTAAACTGCCTGGCATCAATGGATCACCAATAAAATGGTGCTTAAAAAACCAAAGATCTGGATTAATATCAAACTCTGCTCGAATCTCACCTTTTTTAAACAGGCCAGCATGCGGCTTAATATCAACGATTCTGTCCATCATTAAAAGCTGGTCGGCTGGTAAGCGCGCTTCACTGCTTGGGAATAATTCACCCATACTGCACGCTTCAAGTTCTGCTCGATTGAATTGGGTTTTGTTGGATATCGTCGCTAGAGGCGACTTAGCTGATTTAACTGACAGCACTGGCTTCTCACCGTTTACAAGAGGGCGCTCAGAATAGTCTTAATGCAGGTAAGATGAAACGACAAACTGCTGTGATTATTTATCAATAATAATCACAGATTAAAGTATTTTAATGCCCTTTACTCAGCAATAGGCTTTTTGATCACAAGTGCATTGATTCTATGGTTAGCAAGAATATCTTGCGCCTTATTCATTTTAGATCGGTTGATGAAAGGCCCTACCATCACGCGAAAATACTGCGTTCCTTTCACGTCTACTTCTTCAATACTGGTATCTAGATTCTCTAAAATAAGATTCACCTTTAATCGATCTGCCTGTTCACTGGTTCTAAACGAAGCCGCTTGCAAGGTATATTGATATTTCGCGGCTCCCGTTTTTGGCGTGGACTTATAAGGAGAGTCTTCGGCTTTAGGCACAGGCACATCGCTATTTTCCAATAGCTTATAGAAATCGTAACCTGGCTTACCTACTTGCTTCTCAACTTCTTTCCGCGCTTCTTCTTTCGCTCTATTGACACCGGTTTGTAAGACTTTTTTAGCATCGCCTTTCACCGCATCCAGCTCATCACCGGAAGGAACCGTTTTCAGATAAAACAGAAAAGCGGCAAAGCTTACGGCCAAAATAGGAGTGAATAACCATACGATTTTAGGAATACGACTGATACTGTCCGACATGAAGAACCTTATAAAATGAAATAAACAACTGAATACAGACGCAGCTGCGACGACTGCGGGATAATACATGAATAATTATGCCATCTAAGATAGCTGAAATATTCTAAGATGCTAGAGCGATTATGATTTATCATAGCATTTATTTATCATTCATATTTTCCTACGAGCATGACCATGACGACAGAGATCCCCGCCATAGCCAAACCGAACCTTCGAAACCCCGTGCATTTATTAGCCTTTGGTTTAGGGTCTGGTTGTGCCCCCAAAGCACCTGGTACTTTTGGCACCTTAGCCGCTATCCCTTTTTGGTGGTTATTATTACAAGATGTTCCCCTAATCCCTTATTTATGTGTACTGATCGCAGGCTTTGCTTTTGGGGTTTATCTATGTGAGCAAACCTCTAAAGATTTAGGCGTACACGATCATGGCGGCATTGTTTGGGATGAATGGATCGGGTTGTGGATAACGTATTTAGCATTGCCTGCTGGCATAGAGTGGGTCGTGATTGGTTTTATTCTTTTTCGTTTTTTCGACATTCTAAAACCATGGCCAATTAAGTGGCTGGATGAAAAAGTACATGGCGGCTTTGGCATTATGATTGATGACGTGCTTGCGGGGATATTTGCATTGGCTTGTGTGCAGGGCTTGGCGTATTTCTTCTAGGAAAAATACCGAGATACGATAAGAAGAGGCTGATCCTCTTCTTATCTTCCATTGATTATTGATCCCAAATAAACAACTTTTCTACTCCCCACCAAATCCCCATAAAGAAATACCCTAGCGGTCCGTATGTCTTTTGCTTTTCTGCCGTTAGCTCAATCGTCGCATAATCCACTTGGCCATTCAGATATTTCATTCGGCCCTCTAAACGATCTATTTCACTTTGCGTACGATTTAATTCGCGTTCAATTTTCAGAATATCTTCTATTCGGTCTGCTCGGTTTAATAGCAGTTGAATGCGATCACGCAGTTTATATAAATTCGCTAAGCGAGCTTTGTTATCAATGAATTCGGTCGTAACGTCTTGTACATTCTCGTTATCTGAGATCACATCCCCTACTTTTCTAAGCTCGGCTAAGGTCATAGCATACTGATCTTGTGGTACACGAATCGATAAATTAAAGGATTTCCCTTCACTGCCATTGGTATTGCTAATATAACCTGACTGTTGAACAACAATAGCTTTTGCCTGTGTCTCGGCTTTGGCTAGATCTTGAACGCCTAGCGTCAGCCAGCTGCGTTTTATTAGCTTTCGCGACGAGTCTTCAACATGTGCATTACTGTCATTGCTCATCTGTGGTGATTGAAGTGAGGAGGCTTCCATCGCAAAACCTTGGCGGCTTTGGCTCATCTCTCCATGTCCAGAATTTGAAGCGCAGCCCGTCATCATTATGCCAGCGCTAGCGACAAATAAGATGCACGCGGATTGAGTTAAAGCCATTCGAATTATTTTTTTCATAATATGCCTTAATATTTATATCTATGAATATCAGTATTAATGAGTTTATCGACGAAAGTAACGCAACCAACGCCAAACATTCAACAAGCTCGCTAATGAACCAGCCACATACGTTAAAGCGGCAGCTAATAATATTTGATGCGCGTCTTTCATATCTTGTTCATTAAGATACTCGCCTTTCTCTAAAATAGGCAGCGCCTTAGCAAAACTTGCATCCCATTCTACGGGTAATGTAATCAAGTGTACTAAGGTGCTGGCTAATATCGACAAGACAGCAATGCCTAAAGTGACTCGACTCGCCGCAGGGCTAACAAACGCCAGCATTGGGCTTATCCAAAATGCAACCGGAGTCACTCGCTGCGCGATATTGGCAAACTTAGCTGCGGTAATACGTGCATTAAACGTTTTTTCTTTATTATGATCTTGAATTGCATGGCCGACTTCGTGGGCGGCAACAACAATAGCGGTTAATGATCGGCCATCGAACTTATCGGCCGTCAATCTGACCATTTTATCCACAGGGTCATAATGGTCACCCGCTTCTGTGACTTCAACTTGCACGCCTTCTAAGTTGTGTACTTTAATCAAATGCTGCGCAAGTTCTCCACCCGTACCAGGAAAATCATTTCGCTCATTGCTATGCTGCTTTAAAACTCGGCCGACCCACCATTGGGGAAAGAAAAATAGCGCAAGCGCTAAGATAAAAACTAAAATCCATACCATACCCGCTTACCTGTATTTTAAAAATATCTAAAAATGTATCACTAAATAATAAACTGTTTCGCATCATATCAAGGTTGAATTAACATTGCTGCGCCTCAAAGTTAGTCAGCGGCCATTAATCTTGTTAAAATGTGGGCCAATTTGAGACAGTTTCCGTAAACTATCAACTTATTAATAATTGCTATTTAATGGCGATTAATTTCTTCCAGTATCTGAGGTTTCCCTTTTGAGCATTAAATACATCGCCTCCTCTAAATTGCCGACACCTTTTGGCACCTTCACCATGCATGGTTTCGAGGATGAAAGTACGGGGAAAGAGCATGTTGCCTTATCAATGGGGGATATCGATTCCGGCGAACCTGTACTGGCACGCGCACATTCAGAATGTTTAACAGGGGATGCACTTTTCAGCATGCGCTGCGATTGCGGATATCAATTAGAGACCGCATTGAGTTCTGTCGCAAAAGCAGGCCGTGGGGTCGTTTTGTATCTACGCCAAGAAGGTCGTGGAATTGGTCTGTTAAATAAGATCAAAGCCTACAACCTGCAAGACCAAGGTGCCGATACGGTAGAAGCAAACGAACAATTAGGTTTTGGCGCAGACATGCGCACCTACGATATGTGCCAGCCAATGCTTGCACACTTAGGCGTTAAAACGATTCGCCTGATGACCAACAACCCTCGCAAAGTAAAAGCATTATCTGAAGCAGGGGTGAATGTTTTAGAGCGTGTAGCGATTGAAGTAGGTCGTAATCCACACAATGATGGGTATTTGAATACAAAAGCGAGCAAGCTAGGGCACTATTTAAACAGTAGCGTTAAAGCAGAAGCAGCGGTTAATTCTATCGTTAGTCATCAAGATGACGACGCTTAAATAACGTCGTTTATTCTTAATGAAGTGATGAGTTATAAGTAACTCGTCACTTTAGCGACGATCGCCGCTTTGTCGATCGCAATATCTTCAAACTGCTGCACTGGGGATGCATGTTCGATATAACGATCAGGTATGCCCATTAGCTGACAAGGGATTTGCAATCCTTGTTTGGCCAAGAATTCCAATACCGCAGATCCTGCTCCCCCCATAATGGCGTTCTCTTCGATACAAATTAACTGATCATGAGATGCCGCCAATTCTGTAACTAAAGCTTCATCCAACGGCTTCACAAAACGCATATCCGCAATACTGATTTCAATGCCTTGCTCGGCTAATTCTTCTGCAGCTTCTAATGCAAAATTCACACAAGAACCAAACGCTAATACTGCAATGGATTTGCCCGCGTCTTTTTCAGCATGAATGGCAGCAGAACGCTGACGACGCATGATGCCTTTGCCAATTTCTAATAGCTCCATCTTCGTTTGCACATCGATGCCAGTGCCTGAACCACGCGGGTATCTGACCGCCGCTGGCCCTTGGTATTGGTAGCCTGTGTAGAGCATCTGGCGACATTCATCTTCGTTCGACGGTGCCATGATGACCATATTAGGAATTGGGCGTAAAAAGCTGTAATCGTAAGCGCCGTGGTGCGTTGGGCCATCTTCGCCCACCAGCCCCGCTCGGTCGATGGCAAACATCACATCGAGATTTTGTAATGCCACATCGTGAATCAGTTGATCATATCCACGCTGTAAAAAGGTCGAATAAATCGCCACAACCGGCTTAGCCCCTTCGCATGCCATTCCCGCGGCAAGTGTGACTGCATGCTGTTCTGCAATGGCAACATCAAAATAACGTTTAGGGTACAGTTCAGAGAATCGAATCATATCCGAGCCTTCCCGCATGGCTGGCGTAATTCCCATCAAGCGCTCATCCGCTTCCGCCATATCGCATAACCAATCCCCAAAAACATTCGAGTAAGTTGGCTTCACGATTGCGACTGGCGTTGATTCTGAGGCTTGTTTTTTGAGCGCGTGATATTTAATTTGTTGCTCTTCTGCCGGTGCAAAGCCTTTGCCTTTTTTCGTTACCACATGCAGAATTTTTGGCCCTGGCAGTTTTTTCAAATTGGTCAGTGTATTCACAAGCTCTTCGGTATCGTGGCCATCAATCGGGCCATAATAGTTAAAGCCTAACTCTTCAAAGAAGATGCCCGGCGCGACCATCGCTTTCATGTGCTCTTCAGTCTTACGCATGAATTCCCAAGCGGTGGTGCTTTTTTGTAATATTTTTTTGCTGCCTTCGCGGAAAGAACTATACGTTGGGCTAGACCAAAGACGGGTGAAATATTTATTCAAGGCGCCGACGTTATCAGAGATTGCCATGTCGTTATCATTAAGAATAACCAGCATATCGGCTTTTTCATGCCCTGCATGATTCAGCGCTTCAAACGCCATACCCGCCGTCATGGCGCCATCACCAATAATGGCAACGGCCTGATTATCTTTACCCAGCGCACGCATGCCTAGGCTCATGCCCATGGCCGCGCTGATCGAGGTGCTTGAATGGCCTACACCAAAGGTATCGTATTCACTTTCGCTGCGTAATGGAAAAGCGGCGGGGCCTTCTTTGCTGCGAATCAACGGCATTTGTTCACGACGGCCAGTAATGATTTTATGCGGGTACGCTTGGTGGCCCACATCCCATACGAGCTTGTCGTTAGGGGTATCAAAAACAAAGTGAAGAGCCGTTGTCAGTTCGACAACCCCTAAGCCCGCACCAAAGTGTCCACCCGATTGGCCAACACTGTAAATAAGGTATTCGCGTAATTCGTGATTAAATTGCTCGAGCTGATCTAAAGCTAATAAGCGCAGGTCTGCCGCATTGGTCACAGAGTCCAATAGAGGCGTTAATGGTCTTTCACTTGGTATTTCAGTAAACATGCACTTCACGATTTGGCTGGCACTGAAGGCAAAACAATCATCATTTTGCCAGCATGCTCTAATTCATTATAGAAAGTTCGCTATTCTACCCGTCTCGCACCGCAAGTAGAACCAATAATACATTTTCGACAGGGATTAATGATCGCGAGTAATGATGTAATCGGCAAGCTGCGCCAAAGCTGAGGTATCGCCAGAAAGATTTTTCAAGGCCTCTAGCGCCTGTTTGTGTAGCTGTTTCGCTTTCTCTTTTGCGCCCTCTAAACCTAGCAATGCCGGGTATGTAGGCTTATTTAATGCGACATCCGCACCTTGCTGCTTGCCTAATGTTGCGGTATCACTCTCAATATCTAATATGTCATCTTGCACTTGAAACGCAAGACCAATGGCATTGGCGTACGTCGTTAAATGCTTTAGAGTTTCCTCATCAGGATTGCCACAATACGCTCCCATTAAAACGCTGATTCGAATAAGCGCCCCGGTTTTGTGGGCGTGCATGCGTTCAAGATGAGCAAGGTCGACCTCTTTACCAACAGACGCCAAATCAATCGCCTGTCCGGCCACCATTCCTGATGCACCAGAACCTTGGCTCAATAAACGAATAAGCTGTAAACGTTGAGCGATTGAAAAATCCGCCGGCATATCCGCCAGAATCTCAAATGCCCCGGTTAATAGCGCGTCTCCCGCTAGAATCGCGGTTGCTTCATTAAATTTAATATGGCAAGTCGGCTGACCACGACGCAGGTCATCATCATCCATGGCTGGCAAATCATCGTGAACTAAAGAATAGCTGTGCACCATTTCAATCGCGGCCATGGCGATATCAACTCGAACATCATCAATGCCTAACGCATGAGCCGTTGCTTGCACCAGAAAAGGACGCACTCGTTTGCCACCATTAAATAAACTGTAAGCCATGGCATCGGCTAAATACGGATCACTAATATTAAGTTGGTTAAGTGCTGAATTGAGTGCATTTTCACAACGTTTTTGACTGTTATTTAATTGCTGCTGAAAATTGATATGAGTCGATGTCATGAGCGTTTATTCTTCACCATCGGCTAACGGTGTCGCAAAAGGCTGGGCTTCCATTTGCCCATTTTTTTGCAATAACAACTGCACTTTCTGTTCTGCTTTCGCCAACGCATTCTGGCAGTCTCGGGTATATTTAATACCCTGTTCAAACGCTTTCAAGGAATCTTCTAGAGTCATTTCTCCAGATTCCATACGCTCGACTAAGCCTTCTAGTTCCGCTAGGGATTGTTCAAAATGAAAGGTTGTTTTCGCCATAGTGCACCCGTTTTTCTACTTTAAGCCATGTCTCTGTCGCGCAACACTAACCGAGCAATCCGTTCTAATCAAGTAACGAATCTTCTCACATTCTTATGCTGAGAATTACGGCAGAATAAAAATCTTTGTCTACACTTTTTATAGACACAGTAATAAACATTAGATTTTATCAATATTTCAAGGAGCAGCAGTGGATCTCGCATCTCTGGTTGGTATCTTAGGAGCCTTCGGCCTCGTGGTCATGGCAATGGTTCTAGGCGGCGACATTATGATGTTCGTCAACGTGCCATCCTTGCTCATCGTAGTCGGGGGGAGCTTATTCGTCGTCTTGATGAAGTTCGAAATCGGCGCATTTTTTGGCTCTTTCGGCATCATGGCTAAAGCCTTCATGTTTAAAGTCAGTAAGCCTGAAGAAATTATCGAAGAGACTGTTGAACTTGCAGGCTTAGCCCGTAAAGGCGGCTTGTTATCGCTTGAAGGCAAAGAAGTAAGTAATGATTTTCTTGCTAAAGGCATACAGCTACTCGTTGATGGACACGACCCTGAAGTGGTTAAAGCTTTACTCGGCAAAGACATGAAATTAGCACAAGAGCGACATAAGTACGGCGCTACCTTCTTCACTCACATGGGCGATGTCGGCCCCGCGATGGGAATGATTGGTACGTTAATTGGTCTTGTAGCCATGCTGGCAAACATGGATGACCCTAAATCCATTGGCCCTGCGATGGCGGTTGCCCTATTAACGACACTTTATGGTGCCATGATGGCCACCATGATCATGATTCCTATGGCCGATAAATTGGTCTTGCGCGCCGAGCAAGAAGGATTGATTCAATCGATGATTGTTGATGCCTTAATTGCGATTCAAGGTGGTCAAAATCCTAGAGTTATTGAAGCGATGCTGCAAAATTATGTCAAAGAGAAACAACGTGCGGTAGCGGAGTAATCAAGGATGAGTGATGAGGAAGAAG
>CAWVSY010000044.1:0-30153 GCA_963933055.1 uncultured Oleispira sp. | reverse complement strand
CGTGATACGACGGAAGAAAACTTACAAGCTCGTTGTCGTGGTGTGATGCTGATGGCGATTTCGAATAAGAAAGGCTACATGGTCATCACAACAGGCAATAAGAGTGAGATGGCGGTGGGTTACGCGACGCTTTATGGCGATATGGTGGGTGGTTACAGTGCGCTGAAGGATGTGTATAAAACCCTCGTATTCCAGCTTTCGCGTTATCGCAATGAAGTAGCGGCAGAGCAAGGGGAAGTTGAGATCATTCCTGATCGTGTGATTACGCGTCCACCGTCGGCTGAGTTGGCACCGGATCAAGTGGATGAAGACAGTTTGCCGCCATACGATATTCTGGATCAAATTCTTGAATATTACATTGAGGGCGATTTAAGTGTTGATGCGATCATTGCTAAGGGCTTTGATCGCGAGGAAGTAACGCGCGTGACACGCTTGGTAGATTTGTCTGAATACAAGCGTCGCCAAGCGCCTGTTGGTGTGCGGATCACCTCACGAGGCTTTGGCCGAGATCGTCGTTATCCGATTACTAATGGCTGGAAGGCGGGTAGCTAAAAGCCGTAGCGTTGAGCTTTCGTGAGCATAGTACTTTCGTGAGCGCAGTATCAGGTAATTCGTTTCTGGGGACGCAGCAAGTACGTCCCTGTATGCTCTCAACAGCATCCATGCTGTGGGAAGCCCCTTAAAACGAACAACACTAATACATTGCTGCTGACGATAATTCAGATTTAATTATTTCTGTATTGTTGAGTTATAGCGGCTAAACATTAAGACGTTAGTCGGTAAGTGTGAATCTGGATGGGTGCTTGAATTCGCGGATCGGTGTTGAGTGCTTCGTTCAAGACCTTCTGAGGGAAGGATCCCGAAGAGAGTCTCCAGGGATGGATTTACGACGTGTCGTAGAAGGAAGTGCTTAATGGCGATCTTCGAGCGAATTTATTACCAGAAGATCGGCTTTTTCAATTTTATTGGGCTACTCAATCAGCCCGAAGCTCATTACGCCAATCAAGGTGCGACGCTCTTTGGTCGTTAAACCACTAACGATAAAGTTACCTTCATCATCGAGTTGTTCATGTTTAGGGTAATTCAGTTTTAACAGCGCCAAAGCCTGCTCAGACTCAAATTCTTGTCCTAATAAATCGTACGCTTCAACTTGCATTGCTAATGCATCACCAACAACGCTGGTGCCTTGGTAACCTAGCATAATGCGCTCAGCACGCTCTGCCGCCGCCAAATAGGCATGGCGTTTCATATAATACTGGCCAACGCCCATCTCATATTGCGCTAAACGATCGCGAAGAAAAATCATACGCTTCTGAGCATCCACATTATATTGGCTATCAGGGTAGCGACGAATCAACTCATCAAAATAATTAAAGGCATCACGAAACGGCGTCGGATCACGGCGAGCCTGGTCAGAGGGTAAATAACGTTCAACAAAACTGAAACCTAACTCATACACCGCCAAACCCCGTAAGTAATACGCGTAATCAACTTGCTTATGCAAAGGGTGTAAACGAATAAAGCGTTCAGCAGACGCTAACGAGCTTTCCAGGTCAGACATCATGTACTGAGTATAAATAAGCTCTAGCTGAGCCTGTTCAGCATATTGGCCAAAAGGGTAGCGAGACTCCAGTTGCTGCAGGCGCTCACTGGCGATTAAAAAATTATTATCATCCATTGCCTCACGCGCTTCGTTATAAAACTCACGCTCGGTAAGCTCGTCAGAGCGTTTGTCGGTAGACGAACAGGCTGCCAAGACTAGGCAGGATAAAATCAACAACGTTTGAACAAAGCTTCTCATGGAGGAATATTCCGTTTAACTGTATACTAGATGGTCAAGATAGTGCCGCTTAAGTAGCGCCATTAAATCATAGTCTTAATCTTCACTAAAGATCATTTAAAGTTCATTCATGTCAAATTCTATTCAAGCCAGTGTTTTAGTCCCAATTCATCTCGGTAATAAACGCCTAGATAAGATCGCGGCAGAGTTATTTCCTGATTTTTCACGCTCGCGTTTGCAGCAGTGGATCGTCGATGGACAATTGACCGTAGACGGTGAAATTCGTCGTGGTCGCGATAAAATGATCGGCGGGGAAAACCTAGCGCTTGACGTTGTTCTTGAAGCCGAAGGTGATTGGGAAGCAGAAGATATCCCATTAAATGTGGTTTATGAAGATGATGACATTGTCGTTATCAATAAACCGGCTGGCTTGGTTGTTCACCCAGCAGCGGGTAATCATACCGGTACTTTATTAAACGCTTTGCTCTATCACTACCCAGGTATTGAGAATGTACCGCGTGCGGGTATCGTGCATCGCTTGGATAAAGATACAACAGGTTTGATGGTTGTGGCAAAAACGTTGCAAGCACAAACTCAATTGGTCAATCAGTTGCAAGATCGATCGATGGGGCGTGAATACGAAGCCATCACGATGGGTGTCATGACGGGAGGTGGTGTTGTTGAAGCCCCTATCGCACGTCACCCGACTCAGCGTACCAAAATGGCGGTAGCGCCAGAAGATATGGGTAAAGAAGCGGTAACCCATTATCGAGTATTGAAAAAGTTCAATGCTCATACCCATGTTCGTTGCAAGTTGGAAACGGGTCGTACTCACCAAATTCGCGTACACATGTCGCACATTGGATATCCGTTGGTAGGAGATCAAACGTATTTTGGTCGTTTCCGTTTACCTAAAGGAATTTCCTTACACCTACGCCAAGTCTTGCAAGATTTTCAGCGTCAAGCACTGCATGCCCGTGAGTTAAGCTTGTGGCACCCAACGACGGATGAGTACATGACGTGGGAAGTTGAATTGCCGCAAGATTTTGCAGATTTACTGCAAGCCTTGTCAGATGAGCAATCTGAAACGTACGAAGATATTGAATTTTAATGTTCTAAATTAAGTTTTTTATTGGATTGATAAAATGATAATACCTCAATGGCCAGCCCCAAATAATGTCAAAGCGCTGGCCACTGAGCGTGAAATATCGTCTGCCCAGCCAATAGGCAGCAGCTTACCTCCTTACGACCGCTTCAACTTGGGTGATCATGTCAATGATCTACCCGCTCACGTTCGTGCCAATCGCCAACAACTGCTAGAAACAATCTCCACATCAGGCTGTGATGAAATTCGTTGGTTGCAGCAAATCCATGGCATTGATTGCCCTGATGCTGAAATCATTAGTAATGGCCACTCAGCAGATGCGAGTTTTACCCAAAAAATGGGTTTAGCGTGTGCGATTATGACGGCTGATTGTTTGCCTGTTTTATTTTGTGATCTTCAAGGGCGTCAAGTTGCCGCAGCTCATGCAGGCTGGAAGGGGTTAGCAAACGGTGTATTGGCCAATACATTAAAAACGTTTACCAATAGCGGTATTCCAGCGAATCAAGTCATTGCCTGGTTAGGGCCTGCAATTTCGCAAGCTGCTTTTGAGGTAGGGCCAGAAGTGAATACCGCCTTTGAAACACTAGGCGCAGGTAAAGCTTGGGCAGATGAGGCCTGTTTTATTCGCGGCTCGGGTGATCGATTACAATGTAATCTTTATCGATTAGCTAGAATTCAGTTAGAGCACTTGGGCTTGAACGGTATTTATGGTGCCGATCAAGAGCGTGGTTTTTGCACGTATTCAGATACAAGCGATCAAAATGAATATCGATTTTTCAGCTATCGCCGGCAACCAATTACTGGTCGTCAGGCCAGTATTATTTGGTTGCAGAATTAACCCCCTTCTTACTTTTTACAGTAATTGTCGATGCCTGCTTGAGCTTGGCTACGATAATCGGCAATTTCACTCTCTGTTAGCTTACGATAGCTACCATCAGGCTGTTTAAAGCGGCGTTGAGTGCTACCGTTCATTTGCTGCATTAAATCATTTGATTGCTGGCAGTATTGTGCTTTTTCTTCAGGACTATAATCGTTTGCTGCTTCTTCCTTTTGCTCTTCTTTTTCAGGTTTATTTTTAGTCGTTGCCTTATGCTCATCTGATGACTCGCTTGACCCCTCACTTCCTTTGGATCCGGTTCCGGCTGGGCGAATGTTGAGTTTTTTAGACACAATATCGCGAGGAGGCGTTTCGCTATAATGGGCTTGCCCATTATCATCTACCCAGTGATAAATTTTCGCCGCATGGCTAGTCGATATTGAAATACTGAATATAAAACTGGCTACCAGTAACGCGTGGTAAAGACGGGCAAACATATCGAAAATCTCTTATTTGAAAACTATTTCATTTTACATTCGATTATCGCACCGTTTTTGTCAAGGGATTATCCAACTGAGCCTTGACAATCTCTCATATAATGGCAGAATTATGCGGCTTTTCGTCATGCTGGATTTCGGGCCGATCACCGACGTGTTATGAGAAAAGATAGTTTAAGAGAGTGAATAGGTTATCCCCTGTGTTCACCTCAGATTCTCGACCTTAAGACCAAGGCAGAATCGTTACGGTGATTGACCAAGAATCGATCATCCAGTCTTTAAACTCGTAGCTAGATGATTTTTGTATTACGCAACGCTGTGTCAATACAGGTGTACTGTTTTAGCTGCGACGTTCTGCAAAAAAATTATACATTGGGGCTTTATGAGTCTTAGCGACAAGCATTGTATTAATAAATACAGTGCCAAATATTCCCTAATGGTTTATTCGATTATCGATTTAAATAGAGGATAGTTCGGTGGAATTACTTTCCGGCGGTGACATGCTAGTACGTGCTTTGCACGATGCTGGTGTTGAGTATGTATATGGCTACCCAGGTGGCTCTTTATTGCACGTATATGATGCGGTTTATAAGCAAAGTCACGTGAAACATGTACTCGTCCGTCACGAGCAAGCAGCTGCTCACATGGCTGACGGTTTTGCTCGTGCAACGGGTAAAGCAGGTGTGGTCATGGTGACTTCAGGTCCTGGCGCAACCAATACGGTAACCGGTATTGCGACGGCTCAGACTGATTCTATTCCTATGGTTGTTATTTGCGGTCAGGTTCCTTCACACCTTATTGGTGATGATGCGTTCCAAGAAACGGATATGTTGGGTATTGCTCGTCCGATCGTTAAGCACAGTTTCCGCGTGACTGATCCTGTGGATATTCCAGAGATCATTGCGAAAGCATTCCATATTGCTGAAACAGGTCGTCCTGGCCCGGTTGTTATCGATCTTCCAAAAGATATGACCATGCCGAACGAGCGTTTCGAATATAACTATCCGAAGAAAGTTAAGATTCGTTCTTACTCTCCACCACAGCGTGGCCACTCTGGCCAGATTAAAAAAGCTGTGGATATGATTTTTGAAGCCAAGCGCCCAATTATCTATTCCGGTGGTGGTGTCATTCTGGATAAAAGTTCAGATAAGCTACGTGAATTAGTCGATGTTTTAGGTTTCCCAGTAACTAATACGCTAATGGGCTTGGGTGCTTTCCCGGGTACTGATGAGCGCTTCTTAGGCATGTTGGGAATGCACGGTACGTATGAAGCCAACGTTACTATGCACCATGCGGATTTGATCATCGCCATCGGCGCACGTTTTGACGATCGTGTAACCAATGCGACCAACAAATTCTGCCCTGATGCGAAGATTATTCATATTGATATCGACCCATCGTCTATCTCTAAAACCATTACTGCTGATGTGCCCATTGTTGGCCCAGTAGGTTCTGTTCTTGATGATATGCTTGCATTAATCAAGAGTAGTGGTGAAACCATTGATGCTGAAGCACTGGCTAGCTGGTGGAAGAAGATTAATGAATGGCGTCCTCGCCATGGCATGCGTTATGAAAAAAATGACGATGGCTTAATGAAGCCTCAAGAAGTTATTGAGGCAATGTATGAAGCAACCGAAGGTAAAGCTTTTGTTACTTCAGACGTAGGTCAGCATCAGATGTTTGCGGCGCAATATTACAAATTTGATGAGCCAAATAAGTGGATCAACTCAGGTGGCTTAGGCACCATGGGCTTTGGTTTCCCTGCGGCAATGGGCATCAAGATGAACTTTCCTGAAGACAAGGTTGTTTGTGTAACGGGTGAAGGTTCTATTCAGATGAACATTCAGGAATTATCGACCTGCTTGCAGTACGGTATTCCGGTGAAGATTTTGTGTTTGAATAACGGTTCTCTAGGCATGGTTCGCCAATGGCAAGACATGAACTATGAAGGACGTCATTCAAACTCTTATATGGAATCACTACCTGATTTCGTTAAGTTGGTTGAATCTTATGGCCATGTTGGTATTCGCGTTACTGAGCGTGATGAATTACCGCAGGCATTAGAAGATACCTTTAATAAGTACAACGATCGTTTGGTTTTCCTAGACGTTAAAGTTGATGAAAAAGAACACGTATATCCAATGCAGGTGCCACTAGGTTCTATGCGCGATATGTGGTTGAACAAAACGGAGCGCACATAATGAGTCAGTCACAACGTCACATTATTTCCATTCTGTTGGAAAACGAACCGGGTGCTTTGTCGCGGGTTGTAGGCTTGTTTGCTCAGCGCGGATACAACATTGAAACTTTAACAGTTGCGCCTACTGAAGATGAAACCTTGTCTCGCCTTACCATGACAACGATTGGTAATGAGAGCAAGGTTGAGCAGATCACTAAGCAGTTAAACCGTCTTATTGAAGTGGTTAAGCTGGTTAATTTAACAGAAGGTCCGCACATTGAGCGTGAACTAATGTTGATTAAAGTGAAGGCTGTTGGCGCTCAGCGCGCTGAGATCAAACGCACTGCGGATGTTTTCCGTGGTCAGGTTGTTGATATTAGCAGCAGTGTTTATACCGTTCAGCTAACCGGTACTACTGATAAGCTGGCCGCGTTTATTGAAGCCATTGGCCCAAGCTGTGTATTAGAAACTGTGCGTACCGGTGTTTCTGGTATTTCGCGCGGCGAGAAAGTGCTTAGTTTATAGTTCTATTGAGCTGATCGTTTTCAAGATGAAAGCCCAAATTTTTTATTAGATTTGGGCTTTTTTGTGTCTAAAATTTAGGCTTTGAGATTGTCGGCCTAAAGACCGACCCACAGTTTGAGCTACAGATGAAAATGTAGGTCGTGGGTTTACCGCGACCAAGAGAGATTATATTTTATAAACACTTTTTGTCATGACTTTACTTAACCCTGTCATAGCAAAACGAATCGGTAATGGAAATTCATAACCGCCAGCTTCAAGCGCCGCTGTTGCGTGCTTAGCCTCATCGTCTAACATTTGCAAAAGAATTTTTTTGCTCTTTTGATCTTGAGTCGGTAGTGACGTCATATGTTCACTTAAATGCTTGCAAACCTGACGCTCTGTTTCGGCTACGAAGCCTAAGCTAATTTTATCGCTCATCGCTCCAGCAATTGCGCCTATACCAAACGATAACCCATAAAATGCAGGGTTTAAAATGCTGGTATGGCTGCCAAGCTGTGTAATGCGGTCTTCGCACCAAACAAGGTGATCAATTTCTTCGGCGGCCGCTTCTTCCATAGCGTCACGTACTTCAGGTAACTTTGCGGTTAATGCTTGTCCTTGATACAGCGCTTGAGCACACACTTCACCCGTATGGTTAATGCGCATCAGTCCAGCAGCGTGTTTACGTTCCTGTTCATCCAATTCATTTTCATCAGATGCTTGCGCAGGGGAAGGGCGCTGCTGATTGGCTGCGCCAGGGATCAAAGTACGCAAGGCTAAATCGGCATTTTGAATAAGCTTGTCAAATGGTGATAAGTGGCGCATAGATAATCAACCTTAAATCTTAACAATGAGTAGGCTAGTAATACGAAATTCAATGAAGAACAGCTCACATTAATAACGGCTCTTACTAATAATGCATTTATTTTACGCTAAAGTAATAACGAATACATGATCTAAGCCTTAAAATGAAGCGAATCTAAGGCTGGTATTAAAGCAGTAGTTAATGAAGATCTTTCACTACCGTAGGTTTTGATAGTTTATGAAAATCCAATAAGACTTCTTTTAGGTGGCGTCCGGTAACAGGTTTATTAACGACCTTTTGAATGCCCGCTTCTTTCGCTTCTTGATTAGCGCTGCCAATTCCCAAACCTGTCAGCATGATTCGCATCGGCTTAGGTTCTATATCCATGTCGGCCATTAAGCGTTCAGTAAGCTGAATGCCATTCATTATGGGCATATCGTGATCGATAACAATGAAATCATAGGGCTCGCCTAAATTTGATTGATTGCGCATCAGTGCCAGTGCTTCTTTACCACTATAAGTAGAGTCTGCTTTCATTCCCCAGCGCTTCACTTGCTTTTCAATAACGCCGCGGAAGGTTGTATTGTCATCCACAATAAGAATTCGCTGGCCTGCTAGTTGTGTCTCATCTTCTTCAATATGCTCTGTAAGCTCTTCTTTGATGGGTAAGAAGAGTGTAATTGAACAGCCATGATGAGTAAGAGTTTCAACCTCAATAGAGCCTTCCATTAAGCTTACGAGGTGTTTGACAATAATTAACCCAAGACCTTGATCAAGATTGAATACCGCTTTTTGTTCTTGTGGTCCCGCCATTGTGCGGAATAAACGTCTAAGTTCATCATTTTCAATCAAACTGCCTGTTAATTGAATTTGAAAGAAAATTCCTTCATGATTATTTAAGCCGACACGGAATACTTTTAAGCCTAACTCACCGCTTTCACTATGACGCAGCGACTGGCCAATTAAATTAGTAATGATTGTTTGCAGGCGATTTTTGTCACCGAGCAGGCGTGGCGAAATATCATCAGCAATATCTAATACCAACTCAATTTGTTTGCGGCTAGCCTCTTGCTGATAACGGGCCATGCATTGTGAAAGGCAGCTGTTTAAATCGAAAGGTCTATGATCAAGGTTTATACGGCCGCTTTGTAACTTCGCGAAATCCGACATCTCACTCACAAGGTGTAATAAATCACCGCCCGCAAGACTGATGGTTTCCAGATAATCTCTTTGGGTATGAGTAAGGTGAGTATCCGATAATAATTCGCTCATTCCTAATACGCCGTTAATTGGTGTGCGAAATTCATGGCCAAGTTTTGATAATAATTCAGGCAATATACCATCGCTATTATTGCGCTTATGGTTACGATTAGAGCGCGTATCATTTAGAATCGCTAAGCAAGCAAATACTGTGCAGCTAATAATAATGAGCGGAAGAAGGATTGCGACCCAGCTATTAAGAAAATCAAACGCTAAAAAATTATGGCTGGTTAATACGCTTAATAAAACACCCGCGCCGACTAAGGCATGCCCAATTAATAAAAGTCTTTGCGCTTTTATATGGGCGCTATGAGCGAATAGTAGAATACCTGCAAGGCACATAGTTGAGATGAAAATAGTAATATTCATCACAATCATTTGTAAGCCAGGGTTAAGTATAAAGCCTAGCGTTGTGGCAATAACATTGAGTGCAACAACCCCTTGCAGCACTTTCACAATATAATTCGACTTATAATCTTTCCAGTCGAGCAGCAGTACGAGCAAAGCCTGAAGTCCCGCGGCAATAGTAATACTGACCAGCATGATGTTTTCTTGCAGTATTTGAATATGAGGGAACCAGCTTGACCACTGCCCTAATCGTGCAGGAATAAAAACAAAAATACTTCCGCAAAATGCCGCCGCCGCCAACGCAAAACTTAAGCGATAGAAGTACCACATAAACATAAAGAACGCCGCCGTAGAAATCACCCAACCTAATGCCATCCCGAGCACGCTAAAATCGAACTGCTGGCTCTGTAAAAATTGGTCGTTTGATTGTAAGCGCAGGTGTGAATTAATGGCTGACGTTGATTGAATTTTGATGAAATAAATTTGATGTTGTTTGGCATCAACTTCAATTAAGAAAGGGTACGCTTGACGATGGCTACCTTGAATTTTTTCTAATGAGCCGCTGCCCGATCGACGAGAATTGATTTTCCCAGATTTTACTTCGTAAAATTCAATATTGTCTAAGCGACTATTGCTAATGCTAAGCACTAAACTTTGTCTGCTTTCGTGAGGGTTGGTAATGCTGAATTTAAGCCAGTAGCTTGATTCGGAAATACTAAAGCGTAAGTTTTCGCTATGACTGGGGCTGAATTTAAGCTGAAGCTGTTTACTCAGAATATCATCGATTTTGAGTGTATTACTGTTATCTTCATAAATAGAAATGTACGGTGTTATTTGAAGATCGAATGATGCATCCGGCAGCAGAATAGTCGGCGTCGCACTGCTGACGGATGAATACAAAAAGCTAACAATAAATAGAATTGAAAGGCGTAAGAAAGAAACAACTGTGTAGAGAGGATTCATTCTAGAACGCCTTATTATAAAAATTATTTTATCTATTATTAGAATAACTTATTGCTATTCGCCTTGCTCGCGAGCGATAGCACGATAAGCAATATCATTGCGCATAAACATGCCATTCCAGCTTACTTTTTTCGCTAGAACATAAGCTTGTTGCTGGGCTTCGGTTACTGAGTTGCCCAAAGCTGTGGCACATAATACGCGACCACCGGCAGTGACGATATCACCTTCGGCATTATTTGCGGTTCCCGCGTGAAAAATTTTGCTATCCGTGCCTTCATCTTCAGGCAAAGCGATAACATCGCCTTTACCGTAAGACGCAGGGTAACCGCCAGCGGCCAAAACAATACCTACGGCAGGACGTGGATCCCACTGAGTGTCTTTCTGGTCTAATTTACCCTCCATTGCCGCAAGGCAAAGATCAACCAAATCAGATTGCATACGCATCATGATTGGCTGAGTTTCAGGATCACCAAAACGGCAGTTATATTCGATTACTTTTGGCGTGCCATCAGTATCGATCATCAAACCCGCGTATAAGAAACCGGTGTAATCGTTGCCTTCTGCTGCCATGCCTTCAACCGTTGGCATAATCACTTCTTTCATGATGCGATCATGAATTTCAGGGGTGACCACAGGAGCAGGAGAGTAAGCACCCATGCCGCCAGTATTGGGGCCAGTATCACCATCACCAACACGTTTATGGTCTTGGCTGGTTGCCATTGGCAGAACATTCTTGCCATCCACCATGACGATGAAGCTGGCTTCTTCGCCGGCTAAGAATTCTTCAATAACAACACGACAACCCGCTTCGCCAAAAGCATTGCCTGAAAGCATGTCTTTAACGGCTTCTTCCGCCTGCTGAATGGTTTCAGCAACGATTACGCCTTTACCTGCGGCAAGGCCGTCGGCCTTAACCACAATCGGTGCGCCGATTTTATTGATGTAAGCTAACGCAGGCTCAACGTCAGTAAAGTTCTCGTAGAAGCCTGTAGGAATCTGATGGCGAGCTAAGAAATCTTTGGTGAAAGCTTTAGAGCCTTCTAACTGAGCAGCGCCTTTAGAAGGGCCAAAGGCTTTTAAGCCACGAGCTGCGAAGAAATCAACAATACCTTCAACAAGCGGTGCTTCTGGGCCAACGATGGTTAGCTCGATGTCATTGTCTTCAACAAACTTGGCAAGACCTTCGAAATCTAAAACGTCGATAGCAACGTTTTCAAGACCGGCTTCAGCGGCAGAACCTGCGTTACCTGGAGCGATGAATACTTTTTCAACATTGTCTGCTTGAACGGCTTTCCAGCCCAACGCGTGTTCACGACCGCCTGAACCAATTATCAATACTTTCATAATAAATTCCTTATTCGTCCGAAGAATTGTGTTCTTCGTCTATCAAGTTAACTTGAGAAAACTAAAATCATTTATAACTAATCAGCAGGTTTTATAAATCGATCCATGACTGGATATTTATTCCGCAAAACGGCGTAAATACGTCGCTTCGCTCTCCCTGTAGCCTTAGGTTCGGCATCCATGCCTCGCATATTTGCTCTACAAATACCCAACCATGAATCTACCGATGTCTTAACTTTAACTATCTAAATAATGATAATGATTTTTAAAATTTGTATTTTTAACACCCTCAAACGGAGCGCAATAGCTTCTCGCATTCAACCAATTAATGGCGGAAGTGACGCATTGATGTGAATACCATTGCAATACCAGCTTCATCTGCAGCGGCAATTACTTCTTCATCACGCATCGAACCACCCGGCTGAATAACGGCTTTAATACCATTCGCAGCAGCGTTGTCCAAACCATCACGGAATGGGAAGAACGCATCCGATGCCATAACAGAACCGGCCACTTCAAGACCTGCATGCTCAGCTTTAATACCGGCGATACGGGCAGAGTTAATACGGCTCATTTGGCCTGCACCAACACCGATCGTCTGGCGACCTTTGGCGTAGATAATCGCGTTTGATTTAACGTATTTAGCCACTTTCCAAGCGAAGATCATATCGTCTAATTCAGCATCAGTAGGCTGACGCTTAGTCACCACTTTAAGATCGGCCTTGGTAATCATACCTTGGTCACGGTCTTGCACTAACAGACCACCGTTAACACGCTTAAAGTCAAAATCTTGTACGCGGTTTTCAGTATCCCACTCGCCACATTCTAATAGACGAACGTTCTTTTTAGCGGCCACAATCGCAATCGCTTCAGCGCTTACGTTAGGTGCAATGATCACTTCAACGAATTGACGATCAACAATTTTCTGAGCCGTTGCGCCGTCTAATTCGCGGTTAAAGGCGATGATGCCACCGAATGCAGACTCCGTATCGGTTGCATACGCAAGCTCGTACGCTTCGCCGATACCGTCTAAGGAAACCGCAACACCGCATGGGTTGGCGTGCTTAACGATGACGCAAGCTGGCTTAACGAACGATTTAACACATTCAAGCGCGGCATCAGTATCGGCTACGTTATTGAACGAAAGCTCTTTACCTTGCAACTGCTTAGCGGTAGCAACAGACGCTTCCGTCGCATCTTCGTCGATGTAGAACGCGGCTTTCTGGTGTGGGTTTTCGCCATAACGCATGTCTTGCGCTTTGCTGAATTGGCTATTGAACGTACGTGGGAAGGCCATACGATTTTCTGTGCTTAACTCTTCACCATTCGATAGGTCAGCTTCTAGGTTAATCGTCCCTAGGTAGTTAGCAATCATGCCGTCGTATTGAGAGGTATGCTCAAACGCTTTAAGGGCAAGGTCAAAGCGCGTTTTTGTCGTTAGACCTTTATATTCAGCGATTTCAGCTAAAATTCTGTCGTAATCACCAACGTTCACAACGATGCCAACGTGGGCGTTGTTTTTAGCGGCAGAGCGAACCATGGTTGGGCCACCGATATCGATATTTTCAATCGCGTCCGGTAAAGAACAGCCTGGTTTAGCAACGGCGGCTGCAAATGGGTATAGGTTCACAATCACCAAATCGATTGGGTTGATACCGTGTTCTGTCATGACTGAATCATCGATACCACGACGACCTAAAACACCACCATGAATTTTAGGGTGTAAGGTTTTAACGCGGCCATCCATCATTTCTGGAAAACCGGTGTAATCAGACACTTCTATTGCAGGAATGCCTTCTGCAATCAGTAACTTATAAGTACCGCCAGTTGAAAGCAGTTCAGTGCCATTAGCGCTTAACGCGCGGGCGAATTCTACAATGCCTGTTTTATCTGAAACGCTGATTAAAGCGCGACGTACAGGAGTGATGCTAACAGTAGGGGTATCGACAGAACTAAGTATGCTCATGATTTTCCGAATAGTAAGTGAAACAAACCTGACCAAATGGTTAATTTAGGTCTAAGAACGAAAAAGCGGCTATAAATAGCCGCCGAATAATTAAAAGTAAATGCTTAAAGCATTCCGTACTGCTTCAGTTTTTTCCGCAGAGTACCGCGATTCAAACCGAGAACCGTTGAGGCCTTGGTTTGGTTATCACGGGTATACTTCATAACCGTTTCAAGTAGGGGAGCTTCAACTTCTGACAGTACCATGTTGTAAACATCGGATACTGGCTGACCATCTAGGTTGTCAAAGTAATTTTGTAACGCACGCTCAACACTATCGCGTAGTGTTTGAGTATTGGCGTCGAATGATGAATCTTGTGCTGGGGTATTAGCCGCTTCGGTCACTGTATCAACCTTCCTTAATAATGCTTCTGTATTCATGCCGCTATTCCTTTATTAAGTATTTTATCCTTGAAAAATAATCGAATCGCTTGAACTTGCTCAGCTGAGCTTTCCAAACGATTAAAATTTTTGCGAAAGGCCAAGCCTTCGCTATGAGTCTGTAAATACCAGCTCACGTGTTTGCGTGCGATGCGCACACCTAAATAATCACCATAAAAGGTGTAGAGCTCTGCAATATGCTCTAATAAAATGGTTTCAATTTCTGACCAGTCGGGTGCTGAAATAAGCTCGCCTGTTGCTAAGTAATGAGCAACCTGTTTGAAAATCCAGGGCTGACCTTGGGCAGCGCGACCGATTAATACGCCATCTGCGCCTGTAAAGTCCATTACTTCAGCGGCTTTAACTGCGCTGGTAATATCGCCGTTGGCAAATATCGGAATACCGGCCTGTTGCTTAATTTCACGAATGGTATGGTATTCAACTTCACCACTGTAACCACAGTCACGGGTTCGCCCGTGGACCGCGAGCGAGACAATACCCGCCTGCTCTGCGATTTCTGCAATTTTAGGGGCATTCTTATGCTCAGGGGCCCAGCCCGTGCGCATTTTTAAACTTACCGGTACATCAACCGCTTCAACGACCGCATGTAATATCTCGCTGACCAGAACTTCATCTTTCATCAGTGCGGAGCCTGCGGCTTTATTACACACCTTTTTAGCGGGGCAGCCCATGTTGATATCAATAATCTGAGCGCCATTGTCGACATTAAACTTGGCGGCCGCCGCCATGGATTCCGGATCGCCACCGGCTATTTGCACCGCGATGGGCTCTGGTTCACCATCGTGATTTAAGCGAAGTTGTGACTTTCTTGTATTTCGCAACTTTGGATTACTTGAAACCATCTCGCCTACGACTAATCCCGCCCCCAGCTTTCTGCACAACTGCCTAAAAGGAAGGTCGGTCACCCCTGCCATGGGTGCAAGCACCACGGGGTTTGGCAGTTGGTAAGGACCTATCATTAACATAGAGAGTATGACTTCTGGTTAAAAAATGCGCGATGAAAAAGTCGGCGTATAATACTCATATCAAGACTATGAATAAAGGCCTATTGAGCAGTTTTTAGTGAGTTTTTTGCAACTAAAAAGCTTGACTCGAAGAATTGAGCCTTTTATCGATGATTGTCGATAAATGAGGCTCAGCTTGATTGACAGAAGAGGGAAATTGTAGGGTGAAGACTAATGATTAGCCGCCAGTTCAATGCGATAACTAACCGCTTCAGCGCCGGGGTTCATAATTTCAAAGGCAATGTGAATGGGAATATTCAGCGGCATTGATGTTGCGCCCGCTAATTCACCCGCCAGATATTCTTTGGGTTTGAAACGACGAGAGGCAATGACTTCATTTTCTAGGCCAGTAAAGACCAGTCTTAAATCTGGGAAAGGCTGTTCGTATTCTGCATTATTTACCAAGAGAGTATCGATATATAACGCTTTTTCAACATCAGGATGCAGGCGTACCATAAAGTGTTGAGTATTTATTTTACTGACATCTTGAATCGCGGGTAACTTACAATCGGCTAAGTTGCAGATAAACGTATAAGCGGGGCGGTAATCTGGATGGCGTGACCAAGAGTCAAACTTGAAATAGCTGACTTGAGCCATCACCGCTATCATCATAATTAAAGAACCTGCAAGCCACCATGGGGTATAGCTTGGAACTTTAACTTTGGCTTTTTTCTTGCCTTTGTTATTGAAGCTTAAAGGTTCATCCAATAAATCATTCACCGAGCTGGCAACATCTAACTCAATTTCAACAGTATCTTGATCGAACTGGCCGTCGCCCTCTAAATGGAATTGATCATCGCTATGGTCATCATCGAGCGATGGTACAAAATCATCTTTTTCTTGTGCAACATGGGCTTTGTTAAAGCTCATGTCGATATCTTCAACTAAGTCATCATCGACATCTAATAATGCATCAGCCCACGATTCGTCATGCTCATCGTATTTTGATGGCGATGTCGGTTCTTCTTCAATTAAGCTCGATGCCCATGAGTCATCGACTATTTCATTATGGCTATCGAAGTTGTCATCGAAATTATGCTCATTATCTTCATCTAATAACGAGAAACGCGAAGGCTTGCTGCTCTCTTGCATGCTGAAGACAGAATCATCCAACTGCAGGCTGCTTGCAAAGGTTTCTGCATGGTCACGATCAGGCTGGCGAATGCCAAAATCTTCAAGAGGATCATCAGCAATTTGATCAGGGATGTCATCAAATGACATCTCTTCATCATTATCGACTTCGATCGCTGCTGGTTTAGGCTCTGGTTTAGGTTCTGGTTTAGTTGCGACTACTGGCTGAGCAACCGTCTGCTGAGTAGACACAAGATTCTCGCCCGCTTTAAATACTTGCAAGCAAGAACCACAGCGTACAGCTCCGTTTGCTTTCGTCAGTTGCTCTGAACGAATGCGAAACGTAGTTTGGCAGTGTGGGCAGCGAGTAATCAGTGTCTCAGCCATAGTTACAAAAATCCTAAATCCAGTGTGCGTTCATTCTATTGAACACTATTTTACTTTTTAGTGCCCGTTAAGATGATCCAATCATCTTGCTGTTGCATACCATCCATCTTAAACCACGGCTCGTAAGCTTGTCGCACTTCATCAGCTTGATGGCTTAAAAGTCCCGACAAAGCGAGTTTGCCACCAACTTTTGTTAGGTTCGCGATATTTTCAGCTAAAGAAATTAAGGGGCCTGCTAAAATATTGGCCACCATAATGTCAGCTTGAATTTTGTGAGTATTCTCAGGCAATACAACATCGTATCGGTCGTTGCTAATGCCGTTACGCTCAGCATTTTGGCGCGTTGCAATTAATGCTTGCGGATCATTGTCGACACCCAGCATACGATCACTGCCTAATAACAACGCCGCAATGCCTAAAATACCACTGCCGCAGCCATAATCGACAACCAATTCATTCCCTTCTACGGCTTGATCTAAAAAGCGCAGGCAATGAGCGGTGGTTGGATGAGTTCCTGTACCAAAGGCCAAACCAGGATCCAACATCAGGTTTACAGCGTCTTTCTCTTCAGGATCTTTCCAGCTAGGGCAAACCCATAAGCGATCACCAAAAGGCATTGGGTGGAAGTTATCCATCCAAGCACGTTCCCAATCTTTGTCTTCTACTAACTCAAGCTTATGGCCTGGGAATGCTTGATCTTTTGTTGCAGGATCAAGCGCAAATAACGACTGCATATTAGAGATCAACAGCTCGCCATTGATCTCGGCATCAAATAAACCAATCACAATGGTTTTATCCCAAACAGGCATAGTGCCGAGTTCAGGTTCTAAAATGGGTTGGTCTGCACCGTCTTGTAATGTAACGGCTTGCGCGCCTTCCAATAGCATTGCATCTTCGATCACTTCAATTTGATCGGGTAGTACGTCAACTTTTAGTTGTATCCAAGCCATTAGATTGATCCTTTTAACTGTTCTAAAGCACTGGCAAGTGCAAATTCATAACCTTGTGGCCCTAAGCCGCAAATCACACCGACAGCTTTATCGGAGAAGTAAGAGTGAGAGCGAAAATCTTCGCGGGCATGAACATTGGAAATATGAACTTCGATGAAAGGAATATTAACGCCTAAAATCGCATCTCTAATAGCAATACTGGTATGAGTAAAGGCCGCAGGATTAATAATTATGAAATCCACACCTTCGCGGCCAGCTTGGTGAATTCGATCAATTAATGCAAACTCGGCATTTGATTGAAAGGCATTCAGTTCCGCCCCTTTTGCTTCTGCTTGTATCGTCAGAGTTTGTTCAATATCTGCCAGCGTTGTATGGCCATAAACCTCTGGCTCGCGCGTGCCTAAAAGATTTAGGTTGGGGCCGTTTAATACTAAGATGGATGGCATCATTCGCTCCGCTTATTAACTATTTAAGCTATTGTATATTTTTTTGAGAGTAATGGCGGGCGAGTTTGCACAAAAAGAAGTCTAGGGTCTAGTCCATAATGCGGCTAATCACTAGAAGGGTGGACTTTTACACAGTTTCTACCGTCTCTTTTGGCTAAATACATGGCTTGATCTGCTTGATCGATTAATTCACTGATGCTTTGCCCTTGATGAAGCGCTATGCCGCAAGAGAAAGTTGAGTTAATAGCGGCTTGGCCACCATGGAGTATGTGGGAAAAGTTATTGCGAATTTCATTCATGATATGTGCTGCATCATTGGCACCGACATTTGGAAGAACGATGGCGAATTCTTCCCCACCATAACGGCCAATAAAATCGGTTTTACGTAATCGCTGTGATAGAAATAATGCCAGGTTTTTGATCACCTCATCACCAACAGGGTGGCCATGATTATCATTCACTAGTTTGAAATGATCGATATCAATCATGACAAAACAGAGTTGGTTATCATTGCGCTGCGCTACTTTAATTTGGTCATCTAATGCTTTCAGAATATGGGTATGGTTGTACAAGCCTGTGAGGCTATCGCGGGCAATCAGCTGGCTCAGCTCTCGGGCGCGTTTACCGCGAGTTCGTACGGTTGATAATAAGTGCCTAGGATCAATGGGCTTTATCAGGAAGTCTTCACCCCCTTCAGCCATCGCCGCTAATTGGCGTTCTTTGTCTTCCTCTCCTGATAAGTAAATAATAGGGATATTGATGTAATTATCTTCTTGGCGAATCACCTTTGCGAGCTCGACCCCGTTGCATTCGGGCATATACATATCCATTAAGATCATTTCAGGCTGAAAAGACTCTACGGTATCAAGAACGTCTAAGGGCTCGGTTACTTTCTTGGTAATCATTCCCGCCGCATTGAGCGCTTTTTCGGTATACAGAGCCTGTGATTTGGAATCATCCACAATTAAAATACGAAACGGTTGCTGTGGCACTAAATTGACGAGATTCTCAAGCTGGCTAATAATCGCTTGAGGGGCCAAACTTTCCAGACAACTAATACCGCCTAGCCGCAAACATAATAGCTTCTGGCGCAATGTCGCGTGCACTGAGCTGTAAAAAATGACAGGGATATTCGCATGATTTTTATTATCACTTAATATCTCTTTTTCGCCGCCTTGGTGGTGGCGAACAATATCGAGGCCTTTATCTTTTGCTTGAAAATCAATATCGATAATAATCGCTAAAGGGTGGCGTTTATTCATCGCCTGATCGAGTTCATCTAGGGTATTAAACAATTCCGCTCGTAGCCCAAAATATTCCATTTGCTGTGCTAGCTGTAATGCGTTATCGGTATCGTTCAGCGCCATATAAATGGGCTTTTTTACCACAATCACTTCCTCAGACGAACAGTTATCACTGCGTCGCAATAATCCTTGGCTAAGCTGTAGCATCAAATCATTGAGGCTGTTTAATTGCGTGCTATTGGGCAGCGCCTCTTTTTCTAAGCCAGACAGTATGTGATCAAAGTCTTCGGCGATCTTGCTGTATCTATCCGATTCAAAGCGTTGGGCAAATCGAAGCAGCTTCTCATTGGCTTGCAGCAAGTCATGAACAAGCTCGCTTTGCCACTGATCATTTTGTAAGCAGCGCCATAAATCAAGTACATGACGCGCTTGATTGGTCACGCGAGTTGAGAAATGTTGCTTGAGCTTATCTGCTTTTGATATATCCATGATGTTCTATGTCTTAGGAGTTGCTATAAGTTTAGCAGCCATAATAAATTTTGCTGATGGCAAAAAAACTCAAAGTTGATTTCTTGTTCTATAGTTAAAAAGACGAGAAAAAGCACTGCCCATAAATGATGTGATCAGCTGAGAGATAAATTTTTGCTCCTTAAACAACTTTCAAAATCTCTGACAATGGGCTTATTGCTAAGCATGGTTGTCCTTCTACGCGCCGATGATCAGCAATGGCTATCATCAGAGCTGTTAGCGGGCGCAAAGAAAGAGTTTGGTGATGGTGCAAAACAGCGTTTATTAGACTGGCAAGAGCTCTATTTTGAATTGCGTGATGAAGATGAAGATTCAAAACTGCGCAGGGTGAATGATTTCTTTAATAGAAACGTCAAATATGTAAGTGATGAAAAGCATTGGGGGCAGAAAGACTATTGGGCCACGCCGTATGAATCTCTCACAACACAAGGTGCTGATTGTGAAGATTTTGTGATTGCCAAATACTATACTTTAAAAGAATTAGGGGTAGAGGTTGAAAAAATGCGCATCACGTATGTGAAAGCATTAAGAATCAACCAAGCGCACATGGTATTAACCTATTTCCCAACGCCAGATGCCATCCCTTTAGTATTGGACAACCTCGTCGGCAAAATATACTCAGCTTCGCGTCGCACAGATTTAGAGCCGGTTTACAGTTTTAATGGTTCTGGCATGTGGTTAGAGCGTATGAAGGGCCAAGGTGTTCGCATGGGGAATCCAAATAAACTCGATTTATGGACGGGGTTGCGCTTAAGAATGGCCGCGCAAGATATGGAAATATAACGCCGAAAACATGATTTTTATTCAACAAACTTAAATAATATAGACAGACCTATGACCGCTGTGAAAAGGAAATACATATGACATTAAGACGCCAACTCAGCTTAATGGCGAGTGCGCTTATTCTGTTATTGTTAACAGGGAATCTCTTCGTAACCTTAACGAACTCAAGCTACTATTTTCAGCAGCAGCTGAATTCTAGAGCGTATGATGCTGCGACGTCATTAGCATTGTCGATGTCAAATGCCGTTGCCGATGGCGATAAGGTGAAATTAGCCCGCATGATTGACGTCTTATTTGATCGGGGTTTCTTTTCGGACATAACATTAGAGCTTATCGATGGCAGCAAGTTACAGCGCCAAGCCAAGCAAGCAACACAGAATAAACCTGCTCCTGATTTTTTCATCTCGCTTGTTGATCTATCAACCGTCGCAGCCCAAACCGATGTGACGCAAGGTTGGCAGCGTCTTGGTAGCCTAACGGTGAAAAGTCATACCGATTTTGCCTACCGTGATTTATGGAATATTGTACGTGCAGAGATAAATTGGTACTTATGGATGACCTTCTTAAGTTTGGTCAGTCTTCAAATAATTCTACGCTGGATGTTTAAGCCACTTGAACGTGTTGAACAGCAAGCTCTTGATATCAGCGAACGGAATTTATACGAATTGGATAACTTACCGCGTGCGCGTGAGTTAAAGCGAGTCGTGCTTGCAATGAACCAGATGGTGCGAAAGCTAAAATCAATTTTTGCAGAGCAGTCGGCCATCACCGAAAAATTACGCGAAGAAAGCTACCTTGATGATGTAACTCAGTTATTGAACCGACAAGGATTTGACCAACGCCTGCAGCATCTTTTAGAACAGCCAGAAGGCTATAGCGGCGTTTTATTACTGCTACAAGTACGCGACTTTTCAACCTTTAATCAACAGCAAGGGCGTGAAGCGGGTGATGAACTATTAATAAGAGTCGGTGAGGTACTAGGGCAATGGCACAGTGAATATAATAATGCCTTAATCAGTCGTCGTAGTGGTGCTGATTTTTCTCTTTTTATACCCACCGCTGATATGTTGCATAGTGAAGAGCAGGTGAAGAACTGCTTTAATTTATTATCAACAACCGCACTATCGCAACGTTCTGAAATTCAATTTCATATTGGTGCTATTTTCCTACAGCGCTCATTAATTGAGGAAGGAACGCAAACTGAAGAGCCTATCGTACTCGTCGATGTATTGAGTAAAGCAGATGCCGCTTTACGCCAGGCCCAGCATAGTTTGCATAGCGGTTTTGAATTTTATGCGCGACCAGAAGGGCACAGTGAAAGAACGGCGAGTGAATGGAAGGTCGCCTTAAAGAATGTGCTCAAGGCAGAAGCCATTGAATTACATTATCAGCCTATTTTGGATACCTGTGGCGAACACGTACTGCACTTTGAAGTATTAAGCCGTATTCATGATCAGCAAGGTATTATTTCAGCCGCCCGTTTTTGGCCAATGATCGAACGTCATCAGCTTGCGCCTGCATTTGACTTATTGGTTATCAAAACACTGCTGCATCAATTGCAAGAATCCCCACAGTTAAGAAATGATGAGCATAAGCATAAGAAGTTTTGCATTAATCTATCACCAGCATCCGTATTAAGTGAATCTTTTCATGATTCATTAGAAGCGCTATTTGCGGAATACCCTCAGTGGCATGAATATTTAGCGATAGAAGTCGCAGAATTTTCTATTTCCCACATTGAATCGTCTCTTGCGCGTTTGGCGCATCGCTTAAAAGCACAAGGCGTAGATCTGGGCATTGACCAAGTCGGTACTGGCTCGTTGGCTTTTGCGTATTTGCAGCGATTGCCTCTCAGCTATCTACGCATTGCAGGAAGTTTCAATCGCGGTTTGCACTTGGCAATGGACCACAAGTTTTTCATTCAATCTATGGTGCAAATTGCGCATAACTTAGACTTGTTGGTATTGGGTGAGGGCATTGAAAGCGAGGAAGATATTGAAGCATTACGCCAAACCGGTGTTGATGGTATGGGCGGATATTATTTTACGCGTCCTATTAGTTCTTTGGCGGAAGCACTTTCATGGCAGGCTAATAAAAACAGTTAAAGCGGTATTTAATGCGACAACTTGTCACTGGTAAAAATTGCACTACTCGGTAAACTGAGGACGATGAATTTGTTACAGTATTAATATACTCAGTTTAAGAGAGGCGTAGAATGAAATTGACAGGTTTAGTGAGTCAAGCTGCCAGTTTGTTATTGGCCAGCACCGTATCTTTATCCGCTTTAGCTGAGCTGGTAGTTGAAGATGGCTATGTTCGAAAGCCGATTCCAGGTCGTAGCATGACCGCGGCTTTTATGACTTTACGTAATACCGGCATAGAAAACTTTGTATTAACCAGTGCATCTCTAGAAGGCGCAGACAAGGTTGAAATTCATACTCATACACACTATAACGGTGTGATGCGTATGCGTCAGATACACGAATTAAAGGTTGAAGCAGGAAAAGCTGTGATATTAGAGCCAGGTGGTTTGCATTTAATGATATTCGGTATCACGCAATTACCCGAGAAACCTTTGTTAGAATTATGCGATGCAGAGAAGCAGTGCTTCACTACTCGCATATCCAGCCAGTCTTTAGTCAAAAAATAGTCTGCTTAAGCTCCTTATCATTATTGATGGGGAGCGATAAACGATGTTTCGATACTTCCTAATACCTCATCATTTTTTATAGACATAATATCGATGGTGATTGCTTTTTTATTCTCATGCATCACCTGCTTAGTCTCAGCATTCTCTTGTTGTGTAATCGTAAAAGGAAATTGCTGTCGCTGTCCTGGTTCAATTTTATAGCGCTGGTGGTTAATGCTGAATACTCGGCGCTCATCATTGTTGATTAGCAGTACCAATTCTAATGATTGATTTGTTTTGTTATGCAATTTAAGTGAATAGTTATTTTCAACTTCATCATTGGCATTGATCCGATATAAAGAATTTCGATCTCGTTCTAAGCTTGCATTAATACCTTCACGACTTTCCCATTGATTGAATAATAAAAAGAGAGAAAGCAAAAAAGCGATGGCATAGCCTAATAAACGTGGGCGTTTTATTACATTAAGAGCGTGCTGAATGTTGGTTTCAGCTGGACGGAAACTGATTAACCCTTTGGGTTTATTAATTTTCGCCATAATGTCATCGCAGCCATCAACACAGGCTCCGCATGCAATACACGCAAGTTGAATGCCATCGCGAATATCAATATCTGTAGGGCAAACTTGCACACAGACTTCGCAATCAATACAGTCATTTCGCTGTTCGTTATATTGAACAGTAAGGGTGGATTTATCAGCCATAACCGATTGAAAACGAGAATAAGGGCACATGTGTACACACACTTGTTCGCGCAAAAATCCTGCATTCAAATAGGTAAATCCTGCAATAAAGATAATCCAAAATAGGCCGCTGCCTGATAGGTTGCCGACGAATAAATCATTGGCTAAAAAATCGCTAGCCATCTCTGATAATGGATAAAAATAGGAAATAAAGGTAATACCTGTGATTAAGCTGAGAGTTAACCAAGCGCTATGTTTCACTAGCTTACGTAGTATTTTCTCACTACTTGCTTTGCTGAAGATCGTTTTATTGAAGGCAATTCTGGTACGATCCATTCTTAAGCGCTTGTGGCGTGAACCTTCGATAAGTTCTTCTAAACGGATGAATAAAAAAGTCCAAATAGTTTGAGGGCATGAAAAACCACACCAAAGGCGACCAGATGCCATGGCAACAAAAAATAAACCAAAAGCCCCTGCCATCATCATCCAAGTTAAAATCATTAAGTCTTCTGGCCAAAAAATAACGGCACCAAAACGAAATTGTTTGGCGACCAAATCTAAGTGAACTAGGGGTAAATCATTCCAGCTAAGCCAAGGGGTGATAAAACAGAGCGCTAACAAAGGCCAGCTTGATAAGCGACGTAGGTTTGTGAAACGCCCTGCAATCAGTCGAACCCTATGACTGGCGGGGGCAGATTGAAACCAAGCCAGCAGTGGCTTGATACTTAAACCCGATTCGCTATGCGTACGGGAGGTCGCGATTATTTTGCTCATAAAGCTCTCAATTCATAAAATGCTGAGGCTAGATAGCAATCCTTAGGCCAGTTGTTGCTTTACTTTTAATGTATTGATTTATAAGGGGTTTAACGAGAATTTGCTGATCTTTAGCGATGCTTAGGCAATTGATAAACGATATGTGGATACTTATATAAGCGATATTTCGCTTGTGTGTCGATATATCGCTATCTTGTGAGTTGGCAAATGAGCGAGCAACGCTAGCGCTGAATTCCTAGCTTTGCCATGCGAGAGCGTAAGGTTGAAACCGGCAGTTGTAATATTTCAGCCGCCCCTTCTTTGCCCGATATTTTACCCTTGCAAAAAGCGAGGACTGAGACAATATGCTGCTTTTCTGCCTCCGCGAGCGAGCATAGGTTAGACCCTTGAGGTTGAGTCAGCTGGTCATTAGCAGAAGCGCTATCGAGGGTTTTAGATAAGCGAGTATCTGTCTCTAGCTGAACCGTTAATAAGCCCGTTCCGTTGTGCAGAATGAGCGAGCGCTCAATAATATTATAAAGTTCTCGTACATTTCCTGGCCAAGCGTAGACCATCATCTTTTCGAGCGACCGTGGTGTAAATCCAGAACTTTGGCGACCAATAGAGTGTTTAAGTTTGGTGAAAAAATAATGGGCCAGCAAAGGAATGTCGTTGGCTCTTTGGCGTAATGCTGGTAACCAAAGAGGAAAAACATTAATGCGATAGAATAAGTCTGCTCTAAATTCACCTTGCTCAACCAATTTTTGCAAATCGCGGTTGGTTGCAGCAATAATGCGCACATCAACTTTTACAGTTTGGCTACTGCCAACGCGCTCAAATTCTTGTTCTTGTAATACTCGTAATAATTTAACTTGTGCTGCGGGCGTGAGCTCACCAATTTCATCTAAGAACAGTGTTCCGCCATCCGCTATTTCAAAGCGCCCTTGTCGACGCTGTGTCGCCCCCGTGAAAGCGCCTTTTTCGTGGCCAAATAATTCACTTTCAATTAAGTTTTCTGCAATGGCGCCACAGTTTACTTTTACCAAAGGGTAGTCTTTACGATTGCTCGCTTGATGCAACGCGTATGCTATTAACTCTTTACCTGTGCCACTTTCGCCTTGAATTAAGACACAAGCATCGGTTGGTCCAACTTGATCTACCCGTTCCAAAAGCGCAGCCATGATGTCACTTTGACCAATAATATCTTGCTGCCTCTGCTGCTGAATTTCTTGTTTTAACAGATGATTTTCAGCAACCAATTGTTCTTTTAGGTGCTCGACTTGTTGCAGTGCAGAATGCAGTTTTTGCTGCTGAACTAAACGTTCACTGATGTCTTTGAAAACAACCACAACGCCTAAGCGTTTGCCATCTTCTTCAATTGGCGTACTTGAATACTCTACGGGAAAACAGCTGCCATCTTTGCGCCAAAATACCTCGTGCTCACAATGAGCACTCTCGCCAGTTAAGCGCGTTTTATATATTGGGCAGTCAATATCAGGATAAGGGCGGCCATCAGCATGACTATGATGATGAAACTGATGAATGTTTTTGCCTAGAATATCCTCAGCGCTCCAGCCTGTAATGTGCTCGGCCGCAGGGTTAACGAAGGTGGCTAAACCATCGGCATCGAGGCCATACACACCTTCTGACATCGCGTCTAATAAGCGAAAGTAGCGTTGCTGAAGATCTTTTAATGACAGGCTATTATCGAGAGTATTAATGGCCACTATTAATCCCAGTCGAGGTCTTTTTCTTCGCCACGAATGAGTTTCGTCCAAGCTGGGCCATCATCACCTTCTTGCCAAGCGGCTTTAGAGCAACGAACTTCTTTATCGAGCGCTGCGTGTATTGCTCGGCCGCATTCTAAGTCGTTATTCCAAGGGGTTTTGTTTTCTTTAAACCAAAGGCTAGCAAAGTTTTTATTACTGTTTAGCGTGAATAATACTTCAATACCATCAACTAACCATTGAACACTTTTGGCATTACTCTTTTGCTGTTCAACTTGGTTAAACTGAGAGGCTAACCAATCTTGGATTTCAGCTGCTTCAGCTTTTAATAGGTAAACTTCAATATCGGGAAAGCGTTCGCTCATAATGATTTCTTTTGGCTTTCGCCATTCTCTTCAATAGGATCTGTAGGGGAGTCAGCAGTTGGAAGTTTAATGCGTTCACCGGTAGTGAAGCGCAAGAAGCGTAATAGACTCAAAGATAAGTAGCCGATTATAGCGGCAATACTACCAATTATCGCTAATATAAAACCAATTAATACGATTATCTCTTGGCCTAGTGAGGGCGTCAAAGTACTTTCACAATAAAGGATGATGCCCATGCCAAAGAAAAACAAGACGGCACCAAGCGTAAAAATCCAGACATTGTCAGCTTGTCGATCAGCTCTGCGAAGTAGCCATTTATAAAGCTTCGTATTCTTCATCACAAACACACTTCTATTTAGTACGTTATAAGCAGTATAAATTAATAATTACGTTTCGTTGGAAATTAAGCAAGGCAGGGGGCAAACGGTGAGGTAGAGCAAGCAAGTAAAAGATGAAATGAAAGCCCATAGGCATTCATTTCATCGAGTCAGAAATTATCGATTTACGCTGATAATGTTTCCTGAATCACAGGCATTAACTGTTTCTTACGAGAAATTAAGCCAGGTAACTCCATCCAATGATCCGTCGTTGTCGCGCCATAAGCATTCGCGGCTAACTCGGCTTCAGCGTCTGAAAAAATAACAAGGTGAGTTGTTTTGTTTTTAGTATCAACAATGGCGAAGAAGATAAAGTCTAAACCTTGCTTAGCTTTTTCTTTTTCCATTTCTTCTAAGAATTCAGCTTTACGCTCAATCAGCATGTCAGGTTTCAATGTTTCAGCAACACCGTAACCCACTTTCTTACCATGGATTTCGTAGTGCTTAAAATCACCTTTCAATACATCGTAAGTAGATACGTCAGCCAAATCAGATTTAGCTTCCATCATGGCATTACCAAAAGCGATGACATCTTCAATACCCGCAATGTTGGCAAGCTTATCCGCAAAAGGACGATCAAAGCTCGTGGTCGTTGGAGATTCAAATACCAAGGTATCAGACAAGATGCCCGCTAATAATACGCACGCAGTCGATGGCGTAGGAACCTTTCCCATTTTTTCAAAACGGTCAGCTAAGATCGTTGCCGCTGAACCCCATGGACGAATGTCCATTGAAATAACCGTATTGAATGTAATAGGCTGATCTTGAATCGCGTGGTGATCAATAATCGCAACGATATCATGCATATCAACACATGGGTGAAGCTGTGTTTTTTGGTTGAAATCAACTAAGCCGACTTTTTGGCCTTCAACCACAGAAATCATTTTTGGCAATTCAGCGCCGCAATAATCCATTACGAATGCGGTTTCTTTATTCAGTTCGCCCGCACGACGAGGCTCGCCGCCGAATAATTCAGCTGCACCAATAGCAGAACCAATTGTATCGCTATCAGGGCTAAGGTGGCCTAACCAAACAAGATTATCAGTTTCGTTAGTTTCTGGAGTTTCTAAATCAAATGTAGCCATGTATATACCTATATAACGAGTTGAAATGAAAACGAAAACGCTTTCAACTTAACAATAGTACGAATTTAATGCGCAATATTATACCTGAAAAATACCGTTTAAGTCACCATGGGTAGATCAATAATTAGACAGTGAAAGAGGATGAAGTAGGCATAAAAGTTTGTACCAAATGATAAATATCTATTTAAACTGCGCCATAAACTTTCTATCAAGGTACTGCTTATATCGCCAAGGCCAATAGCCCGTCAGTGACCATCGTCCTTTTTGTGCGAGTGCGTAGTGATTTCCCATATTAATAATGGATAGAAAGCTTGTCTGAGGTCTAAAGCGGGCGAGAGGCTTAGCTGAAGAACACGTATTGAGAAATAATGTACTGGCTTGGCGAACAGCATAGACACCGGCTTTAGCCAAAGGAGAAGGGCTAAAATGAATGCAATCACCTGCGGCAAAAACCCCTGGGAGTGATGTTTGCAAATGTTCATCAACAGCAATAAAACCCGCGTCAGAAAGCGATAAATCACTGTTTTTCAGCCACAAAGGTGCGGCAGATTGTGTGCAGAGAAGGGTGAAGTCAGTCGTATTGTCTGTCGCGGTTGTCTCACCAATAAATTTTATACCTAATGTATTAAGTCGTTGTAGGCAGCGCTGTTGTATCTTGGCGGAAAAGCTAGGCAGCGGGGTTTTTGAGGTTGCGATTAATTGTATATGACAATCGCTTTGTGCAAGTTTAATGGCGCAAGCAATCTCAATACCGGCAGCACCTGCTCCAATAATACTAATAGTCGGGCTTGCCGTGCCTGCTTCAGGCGCTATTAACGCGGCCTGTAGGGTAAGCCAATTATTGTAAAATTGGCTAATGGGTTTAACTTTCCAGCAGGTATTACTTCCGGGCTTATTATCAGACTCGGTTAGCAATGGCGTAGGCTGACTTCCAATATTAATTGACAGTTTTTCGCAATAAATGAAAGATGGTTTTTGGTCAGTCGATAAGAAATCTAAACGGTAGAGTGTTTCGTAGCAGGCATGCTCTACGGCGGTAATGTTTATACAAGTGCGTTGTAAAAAATCGCAATCACTGTTTTGGCATAAACGCACTAGGTCAATATGACAATCGTTATAATGGCAAGCGCCACTTAATAAGCTAGGAAGCATTCCAGAATAGGGACTGTTGGTATTTTCTGATACCAATAACGGGCGAATATCTTTTAAAGCATCATCACGACTGAGTTGCTGCCAATAGGTTAACCATAATACGTGGCTATGACCTCCGCCCAATAAGACAAGAGGGTATACCGTATCCGTGTGTATAGAATCAGGATGTGTAAGATCAGAGCTTGTTGAATGCATAAATAATTTAACTCACTCTGATGAAATTGATCGGTATTGAGAATGCCGCGCTACTTTCCAGAACGGCTACTTTCCAGAACGGCTACTTTTCAGAACGCCTATTTGTCAGAGCTTTCAGGCTTAAGTTGCTTTAATAAACGGCTTGGCAGATTCTTAATGGTTAATGAATTCTCACTTGGGTCAAAGCTAATATCGCTGCCTAGCGCAGTCGCGGCAAAGCTTAGAGTCACTTCTTTATTCTTGCCACTGTAGCGCAAATAATTCTTCAAACTTTTACGATCAGGAATAAGCTCGGTTTTAATTACGCTTTCACCATGAGCGAGCTCGTTTGATGCCTCTGAATCATTCATTGTAGATTCACTGCGTGGACGAACTTCACGGCGCTCACGTTTTTTTAGGGCAACAAATTGTTCGAATTTTTCTGGGGCGCTGCTATCTAATTGACCCGACAACGTTTTAAACTCAACCGCTTCCCCTTGTTTGTCTTGTTCAACACAATACTCGATGACTTTCGTTTTTGTTTCTACTGATTGATCTTCAGGCAATGTCGACGCGTATTCCTCAACAATCTGTAAAAACTCTTGAGTTTCTTGCTCGGTATCCAAGGTATCTATGAAACCTGCAAAATCTGAAAAGAGCTTTTGCACGGGCTTATCACCGCGCCCAAAACTGAAGGTAAAATACTTCTCATCGCTGCGCTTGCCTTCTTCCTGCTCTTTCTTTAATGCAGCGGTATCAATACAGAGAC
>CAWVSY010000043.1:0-32482 GCA_963933055.1 uncultured Oleispira sp. | reverse complement strand
TAAATTATTTCAAAGTATATCGATGCAGCAATTACCTTGATGCAATCAAATAGTAATGGTTATTAAAATGTCTGAAAAACAAATTTCAATTGTTATTCCTACTTATCAAGAAGTAGAGAATATCCCGTTAATTGCACAAGAAATTGATAGTATTTTAAGCAATGAAAATTACGAAGTTATTTTTGTTGATGATGACTCTCAAGATGGCTCGTTCGATGCAGTCACTAAGTTAGCCCATGAGCTGCCTGTTCGTATTATTGTGCGTACTGAAGAGCGTGGTTTATCCACAGCGGTTATTCGTGGTATCGAAGAAGCGCAAGGCAAGTATGTGGTTGTGATGGATTGTGATCTATCACACCCTGCTTCTGCTATTCCGCATATGGTAGCAAAACTGAAAAGTAATGAAGCCGACTTCGTTGTCGGTTCTCGCTATGTTGAAGGGGGCTCGTTTGATGAAGACTGGGGCTTCTTCCGTTTATTAAACTCTAAAGTTGCGACTTGGTTAGCGCTGCCGCTTTGCCATGTAAAAGATCCAATGTCCGGTTTCTTTTCATTCGAGCGTGACCGCCTAGAAAGCACTAAGGATTTGGCTCCAACGGGTTATAAAATTGGCCTAGAAATCATGGTGAAGGGTGAATTCTCTAAACCTGCTGAACAACCTATTCACTTTAAAGATCGTGAGTTTGGGGAAAGTAAATTAGATTTCAAAGAGCAGCTACTTTACTTAAAGCATCTGCGTCGTTTGTATACCTTTAAATTCCCAACAGCATCTGAGTTCATGCAGTTCGGTTTAATTGGTGGTACTGGTTTTATCGTTGATAGCCTGATCTATTTTGCATTGCAGTTATTCTTTGGTCTTAACCATACCACGGCTCGCGCAATCTCTTTCTGGCCTGCGGTAACCTGGAACTGGTTCTGGAACAGAACGGTAACGTTTACCCATAGAGAAAAATCGAAGAAGTTTACCCAATGGATATCCTTTGTCTCGACGTCATTGTTTGGCTTCGCGATTAATTTTGGTAGCTACAGTTTATTAACTGAACATGTTCCATTCTTTATGGAAAATCAGTTTGCAGCCTTTGTTATTGGTGTGATTTTAGGTATGGGCTTCAATTTCATGATGGCTCGAGTATTCGTTTTCAAACCATTGAATGAATCCATTGAAAAAGAAACTCGCCACAAATAATTAGAAAGCAAAGCCGTGTCTGATTACTCAGCTGCGGCTTTTTTTTGTGCGCTAAACGTTTGAAGCAAGCGAATAATAAAGTAGCCGCCTAGCAAGATTGAAAGTACAGAAAAAGCGATTCGGGTATAGCCAATGCTCGCAATATCAGGAAAATCAGCCGGTGTTGTTAAGCCACCGATTAAACAGGCTAAAGCTAAGAATATCGCCGTCGCATAATTCCCTATAGGTCCGAATGACTGTTGGCTAAAATAGCTACCGATGAATGCCAAAACCAAGCCTAATGCGGCTCCAGCCAATACATCTTCAGGCCAATGAGCACCGACTGAAATCCGCGCTAACCCCGCTAATACCGCCAATATAAGAACGACCGACCGTAAGGCAAAACTTTGGCAAGTTAATAGAATAAAGCCCGCTATCGAAAAAGCTGTGGTCGTATGACCCGATGGAAAACTGAATTTTTTAAGCACATCACCAATGATGTGAAATTCTTCAATCGATAAAACTCCAGCAGGCCGTGGGTCATTAAACAGCTGCTTTAAACCTGCAATCACTACAGCCGCAAGCAAGGTAATGATTAAAAAGCGTTTGGCTAAATCAGGGCTGCGTACGACTAATAACAAGGTTAATACACCCACTAAAGCACCATTGCCTAATTCTGTTAGGTGGGCGGCAAGCGCATCAGACAATAATTGCTGTGAAGCATGATTTATTAATAAAAAAAGTGATTCGTTAGCATCAAGCATCTGCAGCACAATGTAAGCAAAACTAAAAAATACAATTAAGAGCCCACTAAGTATAGGCGAAACGAACTTATCTAAGGTTGTAGGTTGTTCAAATGAGTGGGTCATAAAGGACTGTCTATGAAAGTTAAGTGACATAATAATACCACTGATATTCGATTATAAAATGCTCAAAACAGCACTCTAAAAGTATAAAAGTGTCATTACGCCAGTCGGGTTAATGGGCTTAACAAAGACCACCTAGTCAACTTCGACTCAGGCAGTCCGTTTTGCTGCTGCATGTATGACACAGCGAATAATATTATTAACGGGCGTTAATAAAAGATTGCTCGCTAATCGCATGATATTTCACAACGCCTTCACGAAACTTCCTATAAGAATCATAAACTTTTTGTGATGCGGGGTCTTGCGCAGCGACTTCAGCAACGACTTCTTCTGATAGCTCGCGCAACTTGTTCAATACATCGGCGGGTAGCTCACGAACATCGACACCGTGCTTCTCAACCAATTCAGTAAGCGCCGCATTATTGCGCGCGGTATATTCAGCCAACATATCTGCATTTATGGCACGAGCAGCAACAGTAACAATGGCTTGCAAATCTTTGGGTAGCGATTCAAATGCGGGTTTGTTAACGGTTAATTCCATCATAGAACCTGGCTCATGCCAGCCTGGGTAATAATAATGTTTCGCCGCTTTATAGAGACCGAAGGCTAAATCGTTATAAGGACCGACCCACTCCGTCGCATCGATAGTACCGGTTTGTAATGAGGTAAATAATTCACCCCCTGGCAAAGTCACTGGCGTACCACCGGCACGTTTTAATACTTCGCCACCTAAGCCTGGGATGCGCATTTTAAGACCTTTAAGGTCTTCAACCGAGTTAATCTCTTTATTGAACCAACCCGCCATCTGCACACCCGTATTGCCAGCCGCTAATGGGATTAAATTAAATGGTGCGTACAGCTCTTGCCATAGCTCAAGACCACCACCATGATAAATCCAACCATTCATTTCTTGTGCGGTTAAACCAAAAGGTACTGTGGTAAAAAACTGCACCGCGGGGGTTTTACCTTTCCAATAATAGGCACCACTATGGCCCATTTCTGCTGTACCTTGCGATACGGCATCGAATACCTGCAGCGCGGGTACCAGTTCGCCTGCACCATACACTTTAATGTTCAACCGACCTGCAGACATCTCTTCAACCATTTTCGAAAAACGCTCTGGTGCGGTGCCTAAACCTGGAAAGTTCTTTGGCCATGAGGTAACCAACTTCCAGTTATAGGTTTTCTGCACAGCGGTATCACCGGTCGCATCGGCCTGTTTCTCTGGCCCACAAGCGATTAAGGTCGTTGCAATTAAGCTGATCAGACCCAGCTTAATCATTGAAAAGGCTTTCTTTGACTGCATGAGGTATTCCTTTTTTTATTTTAATTTTTAAGAGTCGTCGTCCATTGATTGGAGCTTGGCATACGCTACAACCAACCATTTAGTACCTTCCCATTCAAAATTTACTTGAATGCGCGCACTTGCACCACTGCCTTCAAACTGTAAGACCTGACCTTCACCAAACTTGGCATGGTAAACCCGCTCACCTAGCTTGAACGGTACACCTTCAGGGGCATCTTCCGCAAAACTCAAACTAGAAGACTTCGAGGCCGTAACCGGGCGTGTAATCGTATTCTTTAAGCGTACTTCCTGCACATATTCCGCAGGAATCTCACGAATAAAGCGTGATGGTGTGCTGAAATGTTCTTGGCCATGTAAACGTCGATTTTCAGCGTATGTAATGACCAATCGCTCCATCGCGCGAGTGATGCCTACATACGCTAAACGTCGCTCTTCCTCAACGCCATCAGCATCGTCCATCGACATTTTATGCGGGAACAAACCTTCTTCTAAACCTGTTAAGAAAACAAGAGGAAATTCCAAGCCTTTCGCCGAGTGCAGCGTCATTAACTGAACCGCATCATCATGCTCACTCGCTTGAGTATCACCGGCATCAAGTGCCGCAGTATCTAAGAAAACCGCGAGATCATATAAACCATCAGCTGCGCCTTCCATTAAACTTTCAGGATCGATACCCGATTCAGCAGCCGCTTCTTCCGCCATCATCGTCATATCAACACCGTCTGCCGTTTCAAACTGGCGCGCGGCGTTGATGAGTTCATCAAGGTTATCTAAACGCGCTTGCGCTTTTTCACCCTTTTCTTTTTTATGATGATCAATTAATCCAGATTGCTGAATCACATTATCAACAACTTCGTGCAGCTCTAATTCGTCAGCCCCAGTAGACAGGGTTTCAATTAGATCGACAAAGCCTTGCGCCGCGGCACTGGCTCGCTTAGGTAAAAGACCTAGAGAAGCCGATTCACAGACCGCCTGCCACATAGAGCAGCCTTGCTCACGAGCATGAGATCGAATAGTCGCAACGGTTTTATCACCCAAGGCACGGGCAGGAACGTTAATAACACGCTCAACCGCGGCATCATCATGGCGATTCAATAATAAGCGTAAATACGCCAAGGCATTTTTGATTTCTAAGCGATCGTAAAAACGCTGACCGCCGTAAATTCGATAAGGAATACCTTGTCGAATTAAGGATTCTTCTAGAGTGCGAGACTGAGCGTTGGAGCGATAAAGAATGGCGATATCTTTACGAGCTCGACCCGTTGCCGAAAACGTTTCAATCTGATCAGCGATGTAACGCGCTTCATCTTGTTCGTTAAACGCCGAATAAAGCGAAATTTTGTCGCCTAGTTCGCCGTCTGTTTTTAACTCTTTCCCCATACGGCCGGTATTATTGGCAATCACGGCATTGGCCGCGGCCAAAATCGTCGCCGTTGAACGGTAATTTTGCTCAAGCTTAATCAGCTCTGCGCCCGGATAATCGCTTTGGAAATTGCGAATGTTGGCAATCTTAGCGCCACGCCAGCCGTAAATAGACTGATCGTCATCCCCCACTGCCATCACAGAAACTTGATCGCCCGCCAGCATACGAATCCAAGCGTATTGAATATCATTGGTATCCTGAAACTCGTCGACCAAGATATTACGGAAGCGACTTTGGTAATGGGCTAATAAATCTGGGTTATGCAGCCATAGCTCGTGAGCACGTAATAAAATCTCACCAAAATCGACCATGCCGCCTTGCTGGCAAGCTTGCTCGTAAGCTTCATATACTTGATGTTGAGTACGGCTGAAAGGATCCGCAGAAGGTTTAACGTGCGCCGCGCGACGGCCTTCGTCTTTTTGACCGTTGATGTACCACTGCAATTGCTTAGGAGGGAATTTTGTTTCATCCACTCCTGTCGCTTTTAATATGCGCTTAACCAAACGTAGTTGGTCATCACTATCAAGAATCTGAAAGTTCTGCGGCAAATTTGCTTCGCGCCAATGCTGCTTCAATAAGCGATGAGCAAGGCCATGGAAGGTGCCTACCCAAAGACCATTAACCGGCACCTGAATAAGACTCTCCAAACGTGCGCGCATTTCTTTCGCCGCTTTGTTGGTAAAGGTCACCGCCATAATTGAAAACGGCGAGACATTCTCTACCTGTAAAAGCCAGGCGATGCGATGCACCAGCACTCGGGTCTTGCCAGATCCGGCTCCGGCGAGAACCATTTGATGCTTGCTATTAGCGGCAACGGCGTTGCGTTGCGGATCATTTAAATGATCTAAAATACTTGATACGTCCATAACTCAGCAGTGTACCAGAATGCTGGCCTAGCTCCAGAGCTGGTATTAAAAAGACTGTTTATTTATACAGACACGCATTTATCAGAGCCCTGCTATACTGCCATCATCTATAAAATGGACAATACAGTGTCAAACTCATCCAGTAGCGGTCACGGAATTCTAGCGACCATAGAACATTACCGCAGCAGCATGCGTAAATCAGAAGTGAAAGTCGCTGATTATGTGATTGCTAATTCTGCGTCTGTTATCCATATGCGCATTGTGGATCTTGCCCAAGAGGCATTGGTCAGTGAACCTACCATTGTCCGCTTTTGTCGCGCCATTCACTGTAACGGCTTTCAAGAATTTAAAGTTAAACTGGCACAAGATTTAGCCGTAGCGAATAACATTGGCCAGTTTGCCATAGCAGAAGATGATTCCATTGAAGATATTTGCGAGAAGGTCGCCGATACAACCATTCAGCGTTTGCATGAAGTAAAAGAGCAGCTTCTTCCCCAGCAAATTGCTGCCGCTTCTTCGGTGATCAGTAAAGCACGCCGAGTAGAGTTTTATGGCTTTGGTGCCTCAGCCGCCGTTGCTACCGATGCGCTGCATAAATTCTTTCGCTTACAAATTGCAACGGCGACGTATAGCGACCCTCATATGCAGTCAATGTCAGCGGTGACGCTGAATGAACAGGACGTAGTGGTCGCTATTTCTCAAAGTGGCCGTACCAAAGATTTATTGCATTCGATCAAATTGGCCCAGACATACTGCGCCACAGTCATCTGTTTGGCACCAGAAGGAACGCCGATTAGTCTCGCCGCTGATATCCCGATTTATATTAATATTGATGAAGATACTGACCAATTTACCCCAATGACATCGCGAATTGCTCACTTAATGGTCATTGATATGCTGGCTATCTCTGTGACTCAGCGCCGCGGGCCAGATTTTGTAGAGCACCTGAATGCCATCAAAGAGAGTATAAAATCACTTAGATTAGAAAATTAGCGTATTGCAATTAATATTAATGCTGTCATGATTTTGTAAACAATAAAAATAACAATCGTAGTAGGAAGGAATCTCAATTCTAACTGAACTATGAGCTTGCAAGACCAAGGAGAAGGATTATGGCTAAGGCTGCTAAGAAAGCATTAAGTGCACATGAGAAATCTGTTGAGCAAATTGTTTCTTTTGATAAAGAAGGCAATGTGGTCGTAAATAAAGAATCTTCTGCTTCTAATAAGCTAATGGCTCGGCGCGCCATTGAAGCTCACCTTGAACGCAAAACCCTAGAAAAAGATTTAGATGAGTATTACTTTGAAGGCATCTGATTTTTTGATGTATACATGATTTGATAGGGCTAACGCTTTATAAAAGTAGCCCTTCAAATACATCATCAATGAAGCTTTCTATTGCGGTCATATTATTGTGTATTTGTGCATACGTTCTTAAGCCTATGAGCTGAACTTGCACATAACGCGCTAATTTAGCCGGACTTTTATCTGCCTGTATTTCACCATTATCAATGGCTTGTTGAAACAGCCGGATGAAAGAGGCTTCAATACCTGCCAAAATACGTGTCGCATCCGCGAGCAACTCTGGACTATCCGCTTGAGTTAATTCCGCGACCGTTTTAACGATCATGCACATTCCGCTTGGCGCTGAATCTTGATGATCAATAACGACCCTACGCATGAATCGTTTCAGCCCTGCCAGTACCGATCGCTCTTGCATCATGCAGCTCGCGAGTTGCTCAGCACCTTCTTCGGCATAGCGATTCAATGCTTCTTTAAACAAGTTATCTTTACTACCAAATGCGGCATAAATGCTACCAGGTCGCATATCAACCACATCTTGAAGATTTCTCATCGATGTGGCGTGATAGCCTTTTTGCCAATAAAGATTTTTTGCTTTTTCAATCACATCATCACGATCGAATTTTGCTTGCTTACTCATACTAATCTTTTAACGCCAATACGTTATCGATATCTGCGGCACTGTGACGATTTTCAAGTTGCTCCCAAGGCTCTCCCCAAGTGCGATTCACGATGCATCCACGCTTAACAGCTGAGCGCTCTGCGATGGCTTTTGCCCAGCGCTGTACGTGTATGTAATCTTCTGCTTGCAAGAATTCTTTGGCATCGTACACATTGCCCAATACTAAATTGCCATACCAAGGCCACGTTGCGATATCGGCAATACTGTATTCATCACCGGCAAGAAATTCATGCTTCGCTAACTGTTTATCTAATACATCTAACTGGCGCTTGGTTTCCATGGTGAATCGGTTGATGGCGTATTCAAACTTCTCTGGAGCGTAGGCGTAGAAATGACCAAATCCGCCACCTAAATACGGTGCAGAGCCGTGTAGCCAGAATAACCAATTAAAAACCTGCGTGCGCTGAGTGCCTTGCGCTGGTAGAAAGGCATCAAATTTTTCCGCAAGATAAACCAAGATCGACGCTGATTCAAAAATAGGCGCGCCGTCTTTATCAGACACATCAACTAATGCAGGAATTTTTGAGTTTGGATTTAATTCAACAAAGCCCGATGAAAACTGATCACCTTCAAGAATGCTGATCATGTGAGCGTCGTATTCTGCGTCTTTGCCTAATGCTAATAGCTCTTCCAGCATGATAGTGATTTTTTGACCATTAGGCGTGCCCATGGAATAAAGCTGCAAAGCATGATCGCCAACAGGCAATGTCTTTTCATGCGTTGCGCCAGAAACTGGGCGATTAGTGCCTGCCCATTTACCACCACTTTCTCCGTCCTGAGTCCAAATTTTTGGTGGGATGTATTGATTTTCCATTGCCGTCACTCCTACAAATAATTAGATTGATTCACTAAACATCATTTTATATTAGCCTTGTTCCAACAACTCTTGCAGAACTTGCTTATAGGTACTTTGAGCATGAGCGCCGGTAATCGCACTGGTTCGATTGAAGATAACCGTTGGTACACCAGAGATTCCTTGCTGCTGCCAAAACACCTCTTTATCAACCACTTGGCTACGGCGTTCAGCATCTTCTAAGGCGACGGCTGCGCTTTCAGGCTCAAGGCCTACCGCTTGAGCTTCTGCTAGCAATACTGCACGATCAGATACGTCTTTACGCTCGGTAAAGAAAGCGGTGAATAAACGTTGCTTTAGTTGATGTTGCAAACCTTGCTCATGAGCAAAATCTAATAAGATATGCGCATCGCGAGTATTCACAATGTTCATGCCATCAAAATAATCAAAGGTAAATCCATACTCTGCACCTAGCGTCGTCAAATCATCACGAGCCTTAGCACTATCTTCACGGCTAGAGCCGTATTTACGCATGATGTGTTCGCTAAGATTTTCACCCTGCTGCGGCATATCAGGATTCAGCTCAAAGGGCTGCCATTCAATCTCGATTTTATCTTGTAGGCCCAGCTCGTTAATCGCGGCTTCTAAACGCTTGTAGCCCACAATGCACCATGGGCACATAACATCCGATACGATATCGAGTTTGATCTTGTCATTACTTCCCATCGTCTCGTTCGTTTTAACCTGGTTATTCATGGTTGCACTCCTCGCTGGCATATAAAATTTAGCACATTAATAATGTAACGAGAGATACTATAAGACAACTTGAACGATCGCTCAACTTCTAGCACACAAAGTTTTATATTCGCTTTTTGAATAAAGAGCTCTTGAGCAAATGAAAAGATAAAAGATAAAAGATAAAAGATAAAAGATAAAAGATGAACAAATAAAAGAAGAATCTAAAGAAAGCGCTTAAAAGAAATATAAAAACGAGCAGAAATAGAAACCCATATTGTATCGATTTCTATCCATGCTCGGCTTAATCTACGATTTTATTATTCAACCGTAACCGATTTTGCTAAGTTACGCGGCTGATCCACATCCGTTCCTTTCAATACTGCCACGTGATACGACAGCAACTGTAGAGGTATGATGTAAACAATCGGTTCAAGGCAGCTTGGTACGGTCGGTAGCGATAGCAAATGCTGATCATCTAAGTCATGTATGTTGACTGACTCATCTGCAAATACAAATAACTCACCACCACGGGCTTTCACTTCTTCTAGGTTAGAAATTAGCTTTTCTAACAAGTCATTCTTTGGCGCAACGGTAACAATCGGCATGTCTTCATCAACTAATGCTAATGGACCATGCTTCAATTCACCCGCAGGATAGGCTTCAGCGTGAATGTACGAAATTTCTTTTAACTTCAACGCACCTTCTTGAGCAATTGGGTACATTGGTCCGCGGCCCAAGAATAAGCTGTGATGTTTATCGGCAAACAATTGGCTAATTTTTTCAATCTTTGGATCTAACTGTAAAGCTTGATCTACTAAGCTAGGTAGCTGATGAAGGGCGTTAACAATTTCAGTTTCAGCTTCTTCACTCATGCCATTACGTTTCGCCAAGGCAACCGTCAACAATAGCAAAGCGGTTAACTGAGTCGTGAAGGCTTTGGTTGAGGCAACACCAATTTCAGGACCGGCATTGGTCATTAAGCAAAGATCCGATTCACGCACCAAAGAAGACCCCGGCACGTTACAAACCGTCATGCTAGCAAGCAAACCCTTTTCTTTCGCTTTGCGAAGTGCGGCTAACGTATCAGCAGTTTCACCCGATTGAGAGATGGTAATCAATAAAGTATTTTTCGCGATCACGGTATGGCGATAACGAAACTCACTCGCCACCTCAACCTGACATGGGATATTGGCGTATTGCTCAATCCAATATTTAGCCACCATACCTGAGTGGTAGCTGGTACCGCAGGCAATAATCTGAATCGCTTCAACTTTATCTAACAACTCTCCGGCATTAACACCAAACGCTTGATCGAGAACTTTAGTTTCTGAGATGCGACCTTCTAAGCACTGCTTAATCACCGTTGGTTGCTCAAAGGTTTCTTTCAGCATGAAGTGCTTATATTCACCTTTATCAGCCGTGCCGATTTTATGATCGAATACGGTAATGGCACGTTCAACAACTGAATGATCTTTATCTAAAATCGTTAGTTTTTTACGCGTGATATGTGCCAAATCGCCTTCTTCTAAATAAATGAAACGGTCAGTCACTTGCAAGAGTGCTAATGGATCTGAGCCCACATAGAACTCGTCCATGCCTACACCAATTACTAAAGGAGAACCTTGGCGAGCAACCCACATTTCTTCTTGATTGCCTTTTTGCATAATGGCTAAGGCAAACGCGCCGTGAAGATGTGAAATCGCATTTTTAACCGCTTGGGCAAAGTCGTTACTTTTCAATTCCCGATGAATTAGGTGAATAACCACTTCGGAATCGGTTTGAGAATTAAACACATAACCTTGTGCTTGTAGCTCTACTTTTAGTTCTTGGTAGTTTTCAATAATGCCGTTATGCACCAATACCACTTCGTCGGAAGACATGTGTGGGTGGGCATTTTCTTCGCTGGGTACACCGTGGGTTGCCCAGCGAGTATGAGCAATACCGATAGATCCGTGTAAGCCTTCTTCGCCATACTTGGCTGAGATAGCATTTTCTAATTCAATGACCTTACCTAATGCGCGGGTACGTTGAATATCACCGCTTGCATTTAAAATGGCTAAGCCCGCAGAGTCGTATCCTCGGTATTCAAGGCGACGAAGGCCTTCTAATAAAATTTCGCTAACATTACGCTGTGCAATAGCACCAACAATTCCGCACATGATTATATAATTCCGTTTTAATTCTATTTTGCGTTCAATTCAGTTTTCACTGGACGCTGCCAGCCACTGATATTTCTTTGCTTACCACGTGCAACGGCAAGTTCTTCTGCCGCGACTTCTTTTGTTATGGTCGAACCGGCGGCAACCGTTGCATTAGCACCGATTTTTACAGGAGCCACCAACGAGGAATTGGAGCCGATAAAGGCATTTTCACCAATATTTGTTTTGAATTTATTCACACCATCATAATTACAAGTAATCGTACCTGCACCGATGTTGGCGTTTGCACCGATCGTTGCATCACCAATATAGGTTAGGTGATTCACTTTTGCACCAGCGCCGATTTGAGATTTTTTCACTTCGCAGAAATTACCAACTCTCGCGCCATCAGCCAGATCAGCACCTGGACGCAAACGTGCGTAAGGACCAATCACACAAGACTGAGCGACCGTTGCATCTTCGATATGCGAGAAAGCTTCAACTTTAGTGCCTGCGGCGAGTGTCGAGTTTTTGATAATGCAGTTAGGGCCGATTTCTACGCCGTCACCTAGGGTTACTTCGCCTTCTAAGATAACGTTTACATCGATTACGACGTCATTACCGACCGTCAGTCCTGCATTAGCTGTCTTATCTAAAGAGCTACCTAAACGAATATCTAAACGCGCTGGGTCTAATACCGTTACGCCGTTCGCCATCAAAGCATTCACACGCTGAGTCTGATACCAGCGCTCTAGTTCTGCCTGCTGTTGACGGTTATTCACGCCGTAAGTTTCTTGTTCGTTTTCTGGCTGCAAGGTTTCAACCGTTAAGCCATGAGCAACCGCCATCGCGATGATGTCGGTTAAATAATATTCGCCTTGAGCATTGTCATTGCTCAACGTCGGCAACCATTCATGCAGCTTAGCCGTTGGCACCGCTAGAATGCCTGTATTCACTTCTTTGATTAATAGCTGCTCGGCATTGGCATCTTTGTGCTCAACGATTGCGGTTACTTTTTTGTCTGCATCACGAACGATTCGGCCATAGCCTGTGCTATCAGCCATGTTGACCGTTAATAAGCCAAGCTGCTGTTCCGTCGACAATTCAATCAAGGCTTGTAACGTTGCTGGCTGCGTTAGCGGAACATCACCGTATAAGATTAAGGTGGTGCCTTCTGCTGCTAAGCTGTCTAGCGCCATCATGACGGCATGACCGGTACCTTTTTGCTCGGCTTGTAACGCCCAGCTTAAGTTCTTTTCATTTTCGAATGCAGTTTTAACTTTTTCTGCGCCATGCCCAATCACCACATGCATCGCGTCGGCGTTAACCGCTTTAGCGCTGTCTAATACGTGGGCTAGCATAGGTTTGCCAGCAATGGGGTGCAAAACTTTAGGTAATAGAGATTTCATTCGCGAGCCTTGACCGGCGGCGAGTACAACGACATCAATGGTCATTTTTGGATATTCTTCCATGTAGCAAAAGGGGGTGACTCTTAAAGCAGAAATTGTGCAGTAAAAATTGAGCTTAAAGATTGTCATATTAATTATTAGGAGGCCAGTTTATTGACTTTGAAGGTATTTACAATAATTTTTGTCACAAAATAAATGACAATGATTTACTATGAACGATCTTCTTTTAGCAGCACAACACATGAATCTATCATCGTTAAAATCTCTGGATCTTACTGACCGCGAAATTGCTATCTATCTTGCTTTATTAGAATTAGGCCCAGCATCCATTAGGGATCTTGCCGCAAAATCAGATATAAACCGCGGCAGTACTTACGAAACACTAAAAATATTAGTGAAAAAAGGCATTGTTAATTACCTTCCAAAAGGGAAACGTCGCATCTTTCAAGCGGAAGATCCATCACGTTTATTGGCATTAGCGGAAGAAAAACAACAAGAATTAGAAGCGACATTAGCGAGTTTAAAAACGGAAATTATTCCGGCACTTCGTCATTTAAAACCAGAATTTGCGACCAGTAATGTACGCTTCTATGAAGGTGATGAAGGGGTTGAGTACGTTCTCAAAGATATTCTTAGCTCTACCGACAAAGGTGACAAATCCTACTCTGTCATCTCCACTCAAGCCTTACGAGAACACCTCTATAGACCCTTCCCAACATTTACTAAACAGCGGATTGCGAAAGGTATTTTCGTACGGGTATTAGCGATTGGCGCAGGCGGTGATGAAGCGGAATTAGCCGAGCGTAAATGGATGAAAGGCGAAGGTGATGCATCATACATTGCTATCTACCCGCCGAAAGTTGCCATGATTAGCCTAACCAAAAATGACTTTCCTGTCGCTGTTGTGATTGATAGCGATGCGATTTCAGGCACACACCAAATGATGTTCGATACTCTTTGGAATGCTCTGTAGTAAATTGAGAAGTGAATGAAAAAGGGAAGACTAAATATAGCTGACACTGAAATCTAGACTATGCTGAATTCAAAGAGCAAACGTTTCTAAGTACCGTTTCTAAGAATACCGTTTTGGAGAGTATCGTGGCAGAGCAAAAATTTCGTTTAGTAACTCGTAGTGATTTCGATGGACTGGTATGTGCTGTTCTATTCAAAGATTTAGGCATGATTGACGATATCCTTTTTGTCCATCCGAAAGACATGCAAGATGGCATTATTGATATTGGCGCGAATGACATAACAACCAATCTACCCTACGTAGCAGGCTGTCATTTAAGTTTTGATCATCACGCCTCTGAACTTAAGCGTCGCGGCGATAATGATCCAGACAACCACATTATCGATACCGAAGCGCCCTCTGCCGCCCGCGTAGTATACGATTATTATGGCGGTGCGACTCGCTTTCCTGAGATATCCGTTGAGATGATGGAGGCCGTTGATAAAGCCGATTCAGCACAATTCGATCGTGATGAGATTCTTAACCCTACTGGATGGGTATTGCTCAACTTCTTAATGGACTCCCGCACAGGACTTGGCCGCTTTAGAGAATTTCGTGTCAGCAACTATCAGTTGATGATGGAATTAATTGATTATTGCCGTGACCATAATATCGAACAAATTTTACAACTCGATGATGTCAAAGAACGCGTAGAGCTTTATAACGAACACCGACAACAATTTGAAGACCAGTTAAAACGCTGTAGTACGGTTCACAGTAACCTAGTGGTTCTTGATCTTCGTGATGAAGAAATTATTTATGCCGGCAATCGCTTTATGATTTATGCCCTCTTCCCTGAACAAAATATATCTATTCACGTTCTGTGGGGGCTGAAAAAGCAGAATACTGTTTTTGCCATCGGCGGATCAATTATCAACCGCAGTCACCAGACCCATATCGGAGAATTGTGTTTAGAGCATGAAGGTGGCGGCCATAGAAATGCGGGAACCTGCCAAGTTGCAAATGATCAGTATGGCGAAGTTCTAGATATCTTAATTAAACGCATTAACCAAGACGGCTAACAGTTCAACGAACATTCATTAAATTTTAGACATAAAAAAACCGAACCCCATTGCTGGAGTTCGGTTTTTTTATGAAGCATAATTTTAGTTAAACTAAAATTATCTACCCATTTTTTTACGAATCTGTTGGATCGTACGCAGCTGAGCTGCGGCTTCTGCCAACTGAGTCATAGCACGAGAGGTATCAAAGTCTGAACTCTGATTCTCTAACGCTTTCTGAGCATGCTTCTGTGCTTCTAATGCTGCGGCCTCATCGAGATCACCAGCGCGCACTGCGGTATCAGCCAAAACAGAAATACCGTTTGGCTGAACTTCTAAATAACCGCCTGAAACGTAGATCACTTCTTCGTTGCCATCTTGTTTGATGACTCGAATAGGACCTGGCTTCAACGCAGTAAGCAAAGGAGCGTGACCACGGATAATACCTAGGTCACCCATTTCACCGGCTGCTACTACCATTTGCACCAACCCAGAGAAAAGATTTTCCTCTGCGCTGACTATGTCACAATGGACAGATAACATGGTCATAGTATTCGCCTCTTTGATTACAGGTTCTTAGCCTTCTCAACGGCTTCATCAATACCGCCAACCATGTAGAACGCCTGTTCAGGCAGATCATCATAGTCACCGTTTAGAAGACCTTGGAAACCAGCGATGGTTTCTTTCAGAGAAACATATTTACCAGGTGCGCCTGTGAAGATCTCTGCAACGTGGAAAGGCTGAGACAAGAAACGCTCAATCTTACGTGCACGGTTAACAGACTGCTTATCTTCGTCAGACAATTCGTCCATACCAAGAATAGCGATGATGTCTTTCAGCTCTTTATAACGCTGAAGAACACCTTGAACGCCACGAGCGATGTCGTAGTGCTCTTGTCCGATAACTAGAGGATCTAGCTGACGAGAAGTACTGTCTAATGGATCGATCGCTGGGTAGATACCCTTAGATGCGATGTCACGAGAAAGTACAACGGTAGAATCCAAGTGAGCAAACGTTGTTGCTGGAGATGGATCCGTTAAGTCATCCGCTGGTACGTATACCGCTTGAACAGAAGTAATAGATCCGTTCTTAGTAGAAGTAATACGTTCCTGTAGAACACCCATCTCTTCAGCAAGAGTTGGCTGATAACCTACGGCAGAAGGCATACGACCTAATAGTGCAGATACTTCTGTTCCCGCCAATGTATAACGATAAATGTTATCTACGAAAAGTAGAACGTCTTTACCTTCATCACGGAATTTCTCAGCCATAGTAAGACCCGTCAAAGCAACACGTAAACGGTTACCAGGAGGCTCATTCATCTGACCATAAACCATTGCTACTTTAGACTTAACTTTATCGTCTAGGTTTACAACACCAGACTCAGCCATTTCGTAGTAGAAATCGTTACCTTCACGAGTACGCTCACCAACACCTGCGAATACAGACAAACCGGAGTGTGCCTTTGCAATGTTGTTAATAAGTTCCATCATGTTTACAGTTTTACCAACACCAGCACCACCGAAAAGACCTACTTTACCACCCTTAGCGAATGGGCAGATCAAATCGATTACTTTGATACCAGTTTCTAGCAAATCTGTAGAGTTTGCTTGCTCATCGAAAGATGGAGCGTCACGGTGGATAGAAGAAGCTTCTTTCGCACCAATTTCGCCACATTCATCGATTGGACGGCCAAGCACGTCCATAATACGACCCAAAGTTTCTACACCAACCGGTACAGAAATAGGAGCGCCAGTATTAGTTACCGTAAGACCACGTTTAAGGCCTTCAGTAGAACCCATCGCAATAGTACGAACGATTCCGTCACCCAGCTGCTGCTGAACTTCTAGAGTTGTTTCTGTACCATTAACAGTAAGGGCGTCATATACCTTCGGCACTTCGTCACGAGGGCATTCTACGTCGATAACGGCGCCAATGATCTGAACAATAGTTCCGCTCATATCCGTCTTCCTCTTAATTTTATAAGCCTATGTTGCTGAGCGTTATACCGCTGCAGCACCACTGACGATTTCTGAAATTTCTTGGGTAATCGCTGCTTGACGTGCTTTGTTATAAAGCATGTTCAAGTCATCAATGATGTCACCAGCATTGTCGGTCGCATTTTTCATCGCCAACATACGAGCTGCTTGTTCACATGCATTGTTTTCAACAACACCTTGATACACTTGAGATTCTACGTAACGCAATAACAAACCATCTAAGATTTGCTGTGCATCTGGTTCGTAGATGTAATCCCAATGACCTTTCGTTTCAGAGTCTAGTTCTGCCCTAAGTGGTAATAACTGCTCCACCTTAGGTTCTTGTGTCATAGTGTTTACGAAACGGTTGCTTACTACGTAAAGACGATCGATATCACCTGAATCGAACGCATCTAACATGGACTTAACCGAACCGATAAGGCTAGCCAGTTCTGGTGCATCGCCTAAATGGCTTGTTGATGCTAGAACGTCGCCACCAAAGCTATTGAAGAAAGTAACGGCTTTTGAGCCGACAGCACAGAAGCTAGCTTCTACGCCTTTTTCTTTCCAAGCTTTAACATCTTTTACGAGTTGCTTGAACGCATTATTGTTCAAGCCACCACAAAGGCCTCGGTCGGAAGACACCACGATATAGCCAACACGCTTAACTTCGCGGTCTTGCAAATAACGATGACGGTATTCAGAGTTCGCTTCAGCCAAGTGGCCAATCACTACACGGATACGATCCGCATATGGACGACTTGCTGTCATACGAGCTTGAGCACGACGCATCTTACTTACAGCAACTTTTTCCATTGCTGAAGTAATCTTCTGTGTACTTTGTACACTCGTTATTTGCTCTTTAATCTCTTTGCCGACTGCCATAAAAGCTGCCTCATTAACGTTAAATTTAAAGCCGAGCTTTGCAGCTCGACTTCAGCTCACAAAATTACCAGGCTTGAGTAGATTTGAATTTCTCAACTAACTCTTTTAGACCAGCAGCGATATCTTTGCTGTAGTCGCCTTTCACATTGATCTGAGCCATTAAGTCAGCGAATTCGCTGTTAGCGTAAGAAATCAATGCTGATTCGAAATCACCAATTTTGTTTACTTCAACGTCGTCTAGGAAGCCTTCAGTAGCAGCAAAAATCGACAGACCCATTTCACCAGTAGACATAGGTGCATATTGCTTCTGCTTCATTAACTCTGTAACGCGCTGACCGAACTCAAGTTGAGCACGAGTAGCATCGTCAAGGTCAGAAGCAAACTGAGCAAATGCTGCTAGTTCACGGTACTGAGCCAAAGCAAGACGAATACCACCGCCCAACTTCTTAATAATCTTTGTTTGCGCCGCACCACCAACACGAGAAACAGAAATACCTGCGTTCATTGCTGGACGTACGCCGGCATTGAATAGGCTTGTTTCAAGGAAGATCTGACCATCGGTAATCGAAATTACGTTAGTCGGTACGAAAGCAGAAACGTCTCCGCCCTGAGTTTCAATGATCGGTAGAGCAGTTAAAGAACCAGTCTGACCTTTCACGCCGCTCTCTCTCTCAACGTAGATTGGGTTAACACGACATGCGCGTTCCAATAGACGAGAGTGAAGATAGAAAACGTCACCAGGATATGCTTCACGACCCGGAGGACGCTTCAACAATAGGGAGATCTGACGATAAGCCCAAGCTTGCTTGGTTAAATCATCATATACGATTAAGGCGTCTTCGCCTTTATCTAGGAAGTATTCACCCATTGCACAACCAGAGTACGGAGAAAGATACAACATAGATGCTGGATCAGACGCGCCTGCGGCTACAATAATGGTGTGGTCCATCGCGCCATGCTCTTCTAACTTACGAACAACGTTCGCGATAGAAGATTGCTTCTGGCCGATAGCAACATATACACATTTAACACCGGTGCCTTTCTGGTTAATAATGGCGTCGATAGCCATTGCAGATTTACCAGTCTGACGGTCGCCAATGATCAACTCGCGCTGACCACGACCAACAGGTACCATGGAATCTACAGATTTATAACCAGTTTCTAACGGCTGATCAACGCCTTGACGTGAAATTACACCAGGTGCAACACGTTCTACAGGCGCTTTAGTAGTCGTTTCAATAGGACCTTTACCGTCGATTGGATTACCTAGTGCGTCAACAACGCGGCCAAGCAAAGCTTCGCCAGTAGGTACTTCCAAAATACGGCCGGTACATTTAGCGGTTTGGCCTTCAGCGATATTTTTATAATCGCCTAATACTACTGCACCTACAGAGTCACGCTCTAGGTTAAGTGCAAGACCGTATACGCCGCCTTCAAATTCAATCATCTCACCGTACATTACGTCGGCAAGACCATGGATACGAACGATACCGTCGAATACTGAAACAACGGTGCCCTCATTCTGGGCTTGAGAAGTCACATCAAGGTTGTCGATGCGATTCTTAATGATTTCGCTGATCTCAGATGGATTCAGTTGCTGCATGCTCATCCCTCAACTAGGAGTTCATCGCTTCGGCTAGCTTAGCTAACTTACCACGAACAGAACCGTCGATGACTAAGTCTCCAGCACGAATAATTGCGCCGCCGACCAATAATGGGTCAACTTCGCCTGTTAAACGTACGTCGCACTGTAATTTGTTTTTCAGTGCTTGAGACAATGTTTCTTGTTGTGCGTCTGTTAGTTCAAAAGCAGAAGTTACAGTCACGTCAATTGCGTGTTCCTGTGCTGCTTTTAATTCTTCAAAGGCTTCAACAATTTGTGGTAACAAAGTTAGACGTTTATTTTCGCCTAAAATCATCAGGAAGTTTTTTCCTGACTGATTTAACTTGTCACCGCACAAGTCGGTTAATGCCGTAGCTTGTTGCTCAGCAGTTAAACCAGGATGAACGAGTAGTTTCTCTACACTGTCATCGGCTGCGAACTGAGCCGCAATCGATAACATGTCAGACCATTCTACTAGAGCATTCTGTTCTACTGCTTGGGCAAAAGCCGCTTTGGCATAAGGCCGCGCAAGAGTGGTTAATTCAGCCATGGCTTCCTCGCTTAAAGCTCGTTAGCCAACTGATCTAGCAATTCGTTATGAACTGACTGATCAACTGATTTCGCCAAGATTTTAGATGCACCAGCAACTGCAAGAGCAGAAACCTGTTGACGCAATCCTTCTTTAGCACGATTCACTTCTTGCTCAATTTCAGCTTGAGCTGCAGCGGCTAAACGAGCACCTTCTTCGCGCGCAGCTTCTTTAGCTTCGTCGATGATTTGGTTAGCACGTTTATTCGCTTGCTCAATAATTTCTGCTGCTGCTACTTTGCTTTCGCGTAGTTTTTCGCCTGCTTTTTGTTGAGCAAGTTCAAGATCACGTTCAGCGCGGTTTGCTGCGTCTAAACCATCTGCAATTTTCTTTGCACGTTCTGCCATTGCATTGGTTAGCGGAGGCCAAACAAACTTCATGCAGAAGGCTACAAAGACAGCAAAGGCGATGATCTGGCCGATCAAAGTCAAATTAATATTCACGCCTTAGTCCTCTAAATTCGTTGTCTTTAGTTGTACTAGTTACAATTAAGCAGCAACAACGAAGATAAGGTACATAGCAATACCAACACCGATCATTGGAACAGCATCAAGTAGACCAGCCATCAAGAAAGTTTTAGTCTGAAGTTCAGGACCTAACTCAGGTTGACGAGCAGTAGACTCAAGTAATTTGCCGCCTAAAAGTGCGAAGCCAATACCAGTACCAAGGGCACCAAGACCGATCATAAGCGCAGCTGCGATGTAAATCATTTCCATAGTAGTTTCCTATCTATTTTAGTTAAGGTTAAAGTTAAAATTAACAGTTAAGTTAAAGGGTAAAATCGTTCAGTTCAGCACTACTGGCGGCATATTATACCGCCCATATTACTTAGTGATCTTCGTGAGCCATGCCTAGATATACGATGGTTAGCATCATGAAGATGAATGCTTGCAAAGTAATTACTAGAATATGGAATACTGCCCATGCCCACTGCAATACGCCAGCAAATAGACCCAAGGCCATTCCAGTTGAGAACATTAATGCGATAAGAATGAAAATCATCTCGCCGGCATACATGTTACCGAACAAACGCAATGCTAAAGAAATTGGCTTAGCGATTAACGCTAGTACTTCTAAAGCAAAGTTTACTGGAATGAAAAGAGCTTGTACTACTGGGTTTTTCATATTGAAAGGATGCAAAGTTAACTCTGCCATAAACCCGCCAATGCCTTTTACTTTAATGCCATAGAAAATCATTAAAGCAAAAACTGAAATAGCCAGACCTGCTGTGATGTTTGGATCCGTAGAAGGTACGATTTTCATAAATGCATGATGGGGATCGTTACCGGCTGCAGCCCAAGATAATTCAAACAACTTAGGAATGATGTCTACTGGAATCAAATCCATTAGGTTCATCATGAATACCCAAGTGAAAATCGTAAGTGCAAGTGGTGCAACAACAGGGTTGTTACCGTGAAAAGTTTCTTTCACTGTCTTGTCGATAAAATCAACAATCACTTCAACGAAGTTTTGCATACCTGTTGGTACGCCCGTGGTTGCTCTTTTAGCCGCTAGGCCAAAAATAGTCATCAACAATATTGCCAAGCCGACTGACCAGATTAGGGAATCGACATGAAATGCCCAAAAGCCCATATCCACAGCTTCTTGTCCGCTACGTGCTAGCGTCCAAGTTGCTTCCGTCAATTCGTTCACTACATTACCGTCTGCATCAATACGCTCGTAACCTGCTGGTAACTCGCCGTATGTCAGATTGGTAAGGTGGTGCTTGATGTAACCAGTAGCATCAGTTGCCATCTTTCACTCTCAATCATAAGTTTAAAAAAATGTTAAAAAGCTCTGATCAATTCAATCGTGAGAATGAACTCATCAGAGCTTCGCAATTATTGCTGTCATCACATGACTAAACTGCACAGTGATGAACGCCCCAAACAATGCCCAGGGAACCAAGGGATCTACCAAAGAAAATATCACCGCAAAACAAACGACGGTGAGCACAAACTTTCCTGATTCTCCTTGATAAAACGATTGCACGACCTGACCAGCAGATCGAGCACCGCGATATCTAAACGAACGCCATATCAAATACGCATTTGGTATCGCGCTGGCTAATCCACCAAACAAGGCGGAATAGCCGGCTTCAAAGCTATGTATCAACGCGAATAACGCGACGATAAAACTTAAGCCAAACTGCATCAAAATGATGCGATAAACAGGAGGTCTAGTTATCGATGTCACAGATGACCCCTCTTACGCCCACTAATTTTAGGCGCATGGATTATATTGATTCGCAGCCTATTCTTCAACCTAAAGTCGAAAATTGCACTGATTTAATTGTCTAGTAGTGTCTACGTTAAACTTTAGTAAGTAACCAGACTTTATTGTATATGCGCTAAAATTCCATCAAGCTCATCTAAGTTACTGTAATTAATCACTAACTTACCTTTGCCTTTCGCTGAATGTTGAATGGCCACATTGGCCCCCAAGCGTTCACCTAACGTACGTTCTAGACGCTGAATGTCAGGATTAGGCCGCGCTTTTTCTTTTGTTTGATCGCCAGAATTGGCATCATTTTGCACATTACGCACATAAGATTCAGTCTGACGCACTGTCATATCTTTGGCGACAACATGACGTGCAGCTTCACTCTGTTTTTGACCTTGTAAGCCCAACAAGGCTTTTGCATGACCCATTTCGATATCGCCACGCTCGAGCATGATTTTCACATCCTCATTAAGCTGCATTAATCGTAATAGATTCGCTACCGTTGCCCGAGACTTACCCACAGCATCGCCTACTTCTTGCTGGGTCAGTTCAAATTCATGCTGCAAACGATGAAGAGCTTGCGCTTCTTCCATCGAATTTAAATTTTCGCGCTGGATATTTTCAATCAAGGCCATCGCGATTGCCGCATCATCGGGAACATCACGAATGATTACCGGTACCGTATCAAGGCCTGCCAGCTGAGTAGCTCGCCAGCGACGTTCTCCGGCGATAATTTCATAACGCTCATCTTTACCAGGAACATTGCTCGACAGAGGACGAATCACAATCGGCTGCATTAAGCCTTGTGCTTTAATAGAGGCCGCAAGCTCTTCTAATGCTTCCTGATGCATGTCTTTACGCGGTTGGTATTGGCCAGGCTGAATAAATTCAACCGGCAGATGCTTTATGCCACCCGCTTGAGCGGCAACCGATTCAACAGCATGAGGTTCAATACTCACCTCTTGCGTCTGATTATTTACCGCATCCGCTGCAGGCTTGCTATGTGCTAATGCATCACCTAATAATGCATCCAGGCCACGACCTAGGCCACGTTTCTTTGACATGCTATGTTCCAATCATTTCAGTGCTAGCGGCAATTATGCTTGGCTAGTCGCTTTTGGGCTGGCTTTTTTGCCAGCTGCTTTATTTGCAGTTGATTTTTTAGCCGCACTTTTTTTACTTTTGGTGCGACGATTCATTTCACCGGCTAAGGCTAAATAAGCCACGGCTCCACGAGAATTCTTATCGTAAGACAGCGCAGGTAAACCATAACTCGGGGCTTCCGCTAAACGTACATTACGTGGAATAACGGTACTGTAAACTTTATCGCCAAAGTGCGTAATCAACTGTGTAGAGACGTCTGTCGTTAAACTATTACGAGGATCATACATAGTGCGCAATATGCCTTCGATTTCTAACTCTGGATTCAAATTCGACTTAATTTTTTCAATCGTACGCATTAAAGCCGATAAGCCTTCTAGTGCATAGTATTCACATTGCATTGGAATAAGCACGCCATGCGCCGCGACCATAGCATTCACGGTTAACATACTCAGCGAAGGTGGGCAGTCGATAATAATGTAATCGTAGTTAGCACTTACTTGCTGTAAAGCTGAACGTAAACGAGTCTCTCTATTAGGAAGATCCATTAATTCAACTTCTGCGGCGGTTAAATCTGAATTTGTCGGCAGCACATCAAAACCAGCCGCTTCAGCGCTAACGATCGCTTCTTTAATATCACAATTACCGGTTAATACTTCGTATAACGATTGCTCAAGATCGTGCTTATCGATACCACAGCCCATCGTCGCATTACCTTGTGGATCAAGGTCGACCATTAAGACTTTGCGCTTGGTTGCTGCCAATGAAGCCGATAGATTAACTGCAGTGGTGGTTTTACCCACACCACCTTTTTGATTGGCAACGACTAAAATTTTACTCATTTCGCTATCCTGCAGCCCAAAGAATAAGGGATTTAAATTATTTTGGTTTAAAGGCTAAAAGGTGACGTTCACCATCGACCCCAGGAACATTTAATTCGTGGCTTTCAATTAGCTCATATTTATCCGCAACCGCAGCAAACTCTTCGGTTGGATAAATACCTTTCATCGCTAAAAAGATGCCTTTTTCCGCTAATAAATGCGTACACCAATACGTCATATCCGTAATTGATGCAAAAGCTCGAGATACGATCATATCGAAACCTTGCTCAGGTTGATAGGCTTCTACTCGATCATTGATAATCGTCACGTTATCTAACTTTAAAGCCAATTTAGCCTGAAACAAGAAACGGGTCTTTTTACCATTACTATCCAGCAAGGTGAACTTTTTATTAGGATTCATAATGGCCAGTACAATACCGGGTAAACCTGGCCCAGTACCGACATCGATGATGTTATCCACAGCTTGGATATAAGAGTGAACAATTAAGCTATCCAATAAATGCAGCGGAATCATTTGCTGTGGATCGCGAATTGCAGACAAGTTATACGCTTTATTCCATTTTATAAACAATTCTAAATATTGAACCAAAAGTTCAAGTTGCTGATCGCTTAAAGAAATACCCATTTGGGTCGCGCCAGAGGAAATCGCTGAAGAGTAGTTAGCCATAATTTGCCAAGTTTAAATCTGTGGTTTTAATAATGCTCGGATTCTAACATAAAAGATGAAAAGCGCTTACTAACGGGCCTCAGCCTAAAAAACGGCTATTAGCCGCAACATCTTTCGTCACAACCGCATTAGCACCAATAATGGCATTTTCACCAATATTCACCCCAGGCAATATTTTCGCCCCACCACCAATCCAGACGCCATCGGCAATGATCACAGGTTTCGCGATACAACCGCCTGCACGTCGAGCCTTAGCATCACGCGGATGATCAACCGTATAAATATGCACACCAGGGCCTAACATAACGTCATTACCAATTGTGATAGCCGCACTATCGAGCATTACACAGTTAAAATTGGCGTAGAAATTTTCACCTAAAGAGATTTGGCTGCCATAATCACACTGAAATCCCGGCTCAATCACCGCTGTGGATAACTTGTTGAATAACCGGCTAATGTGTTTGAAGTTGCCTTTGCTCGGATGAGCGTTGTATTTACCGCAGGCAAGGCGTGCTTTTTCGCGCAATAGCCTTAATTCGATATCAAGGCTATTAAAAGGTTGGCCTGAACGCATTTTCATACGCTCAGTTAGTTTTACAGACTCAATTTGCTCTTTTGATGAGAGATCCAAATCCGTATCACTTAACACCTTTTAAGCACTCTTACGTGCTAATTTTAGCTTTTTCATATGCACTAAAATTTGGCTAATCGCCGCTGGGGTTACACCTTGAATACGAGAAGCACTACCCAAAGTTTCTGGTTTTTGAGTATCCAACTTCTGAATAACCTCATTAGAAAGACCACCAATGACGGTGTAATCAAAGTTTTCAGGCAGAGGGGTTTCTTCATAGCGACGCATCTGTTCGATTTCATCTTTCTGACGAGAGATATAACCATCGTACTTCGCTTGAATTTCTACCTGTTCAGCCACTCGCGGATCGCTAACCACTTCGCCTTTAAGTCCCGCTATATCGGTATAGTTCAAACCAGGGCGCTTCAATAAATCCTTTAAGCTGTATTCACGGCTTAATGGGCTTTCGATCATTGCATTTACCGCATCGCCTTCTGGGGTATTCGGCTGCACCCAAGTCGTGGCTAAACGCTGATTTTCTTTTTCAATGGATTCTTTCTTTTCACAGAAAGCAGCCCAACGTCCATCACCAACAAGACCAATATTACGACCAATTTCGGTTAACCGTAGATCGGCGTTATCTTCACGAAGGATCAAACGGTATTCCGCACGGCTAGTAAACATGCGGTACGGTTCTTTGGTTCCCATTGTAATCAAGTCATCAACTAATACACCGATGTACGCTTCATCACGACGAGGGGTCCAAGCTTCTTTTTCAAAAGCTCGTAATGCCGCGTTTGCTCCGGCTAATAGACCTTGAGCACCGGCTTCTTCGTAGCCTGTAGTTCCATTAATTTGGCCGGCAAAATACAAGTTAGGAACAAACTTAGTTTCTAAACTGTGCTTCAAATCTTGAGGATTGAAATAATCGTATTCAATCGCATAACCAGGGCGGGTAATATGGGCTTTTTCAAAGCCGGCCATGCTGTGGATAAGATCTAGCTGAACATCAAACGGCAAGCTGGTTGAGATACCATTTGGGTATAACTCGTGTGTGCGCAAACCTTCTGGTTCAACAAAAATTTGATGGCTGTTTTTATCCGCAAAGCGCATCACCTTATCTTCAATAGACGGGCAATAACGTGGGCCAATGCCTTCAATCACCCCAGAATACATCGGTGAGCGATCTAGGTTGGCGCGAATAATATCGTGGGTGCGTTCATTCGTATGCGTGATGTAGCAGTTTACCTGCTCAGGGTGTTCATTTACGTTACCCATAAACGACATAACGGGTAACGGTAAATCACCTGGTTGAACCTGCATCACAGAAAAATCAACAGAACGCGCATCAATACGCGCAGGCGTTCCGGTTTTCAAACGCCCAACATTAAATGGCATTTCACGTAAACGGTTGGCCAACGCAATCGAAGGTGGATCGCCAGCACGGCCACCTCTGTGATTTTCTAAACCGATGTGGATGGTGCCACCTAAAAAAGTACCCGCGGTTAATACAACCGTCGTCGCATAAATGCGCATGTTGGTATTGGTAATAACACCGGCGGCTTTTTCGCCTTGCATGATGAGGTCATCACAAGACGCTTGAAAAATATCGAGATTATCTTGGTTTTCAACAATGTCGCGAATCGCACCGCGGTATAACTGACGATCGGCTTGTGCTCGAGTTGCACGCACGGCTGGGCCTTTACGTGCATTCAACGTACGGAATTGAATCCCGCCTTTATCGGTTGCACGCGCCATAGCACCATCAAGGGCATCAATTTCTTTTACTAAATGACTTTTACCAATGCCACCAATTGCAGGGTTGCATGACATAACGCCAATGGTATCGGTATTGTGGGTAAGTAGCAGGGTTTTTGCACCCATACGAGCAGAAGCAAGCGCAGCTTCCGTTCCCGCATGGCCACCACCAACAACAATCACATCATAACGAACTGGATAATCCACAAGCACAACCTCAAACAGGCTCAATTGAGCACAAAGCTGATTCCACGGGCATTACGAGTATGCAGCAACAACCGTTGAATCCTAAAAATGGCGCGCATTATACCTGAAATAGACGTTAAAGGCAGTGGATAGAAAAACTATAATGATTAAAAATTGTTCAACTATTTAATATAGTTATTCACATCCAATAATAAGCCTGTGCGAAAAGTTATTAAAGTTTTAGTATAAATTGCTAAAAGCCTTAATAATCAAGTAGTCAGAGCAGGTATAAAACTGTGCATAAATGTGGATAAAATTTAAAAGCAAAACTTATACAGTGATTTACTAAGTGCTAATACCGAGAAATAAGCAAAGTTATTACAGGTAATTCACAGAGTTATTCACAATCAAAGTTCCTAGGTTGTGCCCTCTGCCGCAGGCTCTTCACTCGTTCCATCACCTGTGGTTGTTTCTTCTTCGGTTCCAGAACCCGTTTCGTTACCTGTAGTATCAGTTCCCGAAGAAGAAGCGGGTGCTGAAAATTTCATAAACAATAATTGATTACCCATCTTGCTATAAAGCTCTAAAGCTCCATCGCTATTAATCGCAACAAAGCCCGTAGATTCGCCGTTGAAATCATCACAGTTTCGGCGATTTAACGTCATCGAAAGCAACGATTGAGCCGTATTAATCAGCTGAATCTGGCCTTCAAAAGAGCAGTTTTTATTGGTGCCATTATTCACCCCAAGAAAACGCCCACGACTGGTTATATTTAATTCCAAATCAGTTGTGGTCCACTTGCCTGTTAATGAAGCAAGAGAAGAAGGATTAGTAAATGTGCCATCGTTGGTTAATTCTAAAGAACCGAACTCTCGACTGCTGGTTTCATAATCTCCAACAATAAGGGATGTGGTTGCGAGCAAGCCATTTACGGTATAATTTGTGGCCGTTCTATCGGATACAAATTCAAAATTGGGCTCGTCTTCATAAGCGAAAGGATAAGCGGTCAAAGAGAAATCGACCTCTTCATCACTAGGTGATGTAACGCTACCGAATAACGCTTTTTCTTTATCTAAAGCATAAACAGAGCCGTTATAAATTAAAACTCTTAGGGTATCCGTTTGTTCAAAGCCCCCTTTCCAAAAACCATTAAGCGCTGAGATTTTATTACTCTCATTATCATCGTCATCATCCTTTTCTTCAGGCAAACAACCTACGATTAATAACGCTAAAAAGAATACCGATAATGTTTTTAGATATTTACGATAAAAATAAGTCAAAGACACAGCCAACCCCACAAGTTACATTCAATAAGTACAACGCATTGATATAACTATAGATGTCGGCTGAAATTATGCAGGCTTTAGTTATTACTAAAACTTATAAGTGATTACTTACCAATGCAGAAACTACCAAAAATATTGCCTAGCAGATCGTCGGCGGTGAATTCACCCGTGATCTCACCTAACGACTGTTGTGCCATGCGTAAGTCTTCCGCCAGCAACTCACCCGCCATAGCGCCTAGAAGCTGGTCTTCACCCGCTTGGATAGCGTCTTGCGCTTTTTCTAAAGCTTCGATATGACGACGACGCGCTAAGAAGCCGCCTTCATTAGTTGAATTGAATCCCATGACTTCTTTTAAGTGTTCACGTAATGCGTTAATGCCTAAATTCTGTTTGGCAGAAATCGATAGTGTTGGAAAATCCGCTTCCTGATGAAGACCTAATTTAGCGGATACGTGATCATCGGCTAATAAATCGGCCTTATTACGAATAACGGTAATGCGACCACTTTCGATCAATTTTTCGGTTTCTTCTTTCAGGCCTTGTTCATCATAAAGTGCGTGTAATAAGGCTCTAGGATTGGTTTTTTGACCATCGGTTTCTAGCGAACTGTCGATCATTAATAAAATGCGATCAGCTTGCGATATTTCCGCCCAAGCACGCTGAATTCCAATACGTTCGACTTCATCAAGTGCATCACGCAAACCCGCAGTATCAATGATATGTAATGGCATACCATCAATGTGAATATGTTCTTTTAAAACATCACGAGTCGTACCTGCAATATCAGTCACAATGGCTTTATCTTGACCCGCTAATGCATTAAGAAGTGAGGACTTACCAGCGTTGGGACGCCCAGCAATCACCACATTCATACCTTCGCGTAAGATTGCACCTTGATTAGCTTCAGCTAATACCCCTGCAACAGCACTTTTAACATCTTGCAGCATCGCTGAGACTTTACCGTCACTCAAAAAATCGATTTCTTCTTCAGGAAAATCAATTGAAGCTTCAACGAAAGTACGCAGATGAATTAATTGATCAACCAAGCCATGAACTTTGTCAGAGAAAACACCCTGTAATGAACGCAACGCACAACGTGCCGCTTGAGCCGATGATGAATCAATTAAATCAGCAATGGCTTCTGCTTGAGCAAGATCGAGCTTGTCGTTCAAGAATGCACGTTCGGAAAATTCACCAGGCCTTGCAATACGAGCACCCAGCTGTACACAGCGCTGTAAGATAAAATCGAGAACAACTGGGCCACCATGTCCTTGTAGCTCTAAAACGTCTTCACCAGTGAAGGAGTGTGGATTAGGGAAGAATATGCCTAGCCCTTGATCCAGTTCATTACCATCAGAATCCATGAAAGCCCCATAGTGCGCGTAACGTGGCTTTGGTAGCAGACCCAATACCGCATGAGCGATCTCTTGTGCCTTAGCGCCAGATACACGAACAATCCCTACCCCACCTCGGCCAGGAGCAGTAGCAACAGCGGCGATAGTATCTTGGTGAACGGACTCGGATGTCGACATTAAAATTTCCTAATATTATGAAGGAGCCAGATTTATTACGGGGTAATTATGAAGCAATTATCTAAAACATGAGCGCATTATACACTGTAACAGGGACAAAATAGCAGGACGCTAAGTTTGCACAACTGCAAGTTGCCCGTAGGGCGAAGTACAGGATGTACTGAGTGATCTATTTACGCCGTTTTGTGGAATAAATACCTAATCATGGGTCGCTTAAATTCAAATGCTTAGATTGAACTGATTATATTAATTGTATTTTATCCACAAAAAAGGCCGCTGTCTTTCAACAGCGGCCTTTTAATCGCACAAGCTAACTAAAGAGTTTAATAATCTTCTTAAGTTACTAAAATAGTTACTAGCTTAGCTATCAGCGTTCTCAATTTGCTTAGTGATTACATACTGCTGAGTAATCGATAGCAAGTTGTTCACAACCCAATAAAGTACAAGACCGGATGGGAAGAACAAGAAGAATACCGTAAAGATAACAGGCATCAACTTCATAACACGTGCTTGAACTGGATCTGGAGGTGTCGGGTTCAACTGCATCTGAACAAACATACTCGCACCCATCAATAATGGTAATACGAAGTAAGGGTCGATTGCAGACAAGTCGTTAATCCACAAGAAGAACGGTGCTTGGCGCAGCTCAACACTTTCTGCAAGTACCCAATACAAGGCAATAAATACCGGCATTTGTACCAGAATCGGTAAACAACCACCCAGAGGATTAATCTTCTCTTTCTTATACAAGGCCATCATTTCTTGGCCTAGCTTTTCTTTATTATCACCGTATTTTTCACGAATAGACGCAAGCTTAGGAGCAACTTTACGCATGTTCGCCATTGAACGATAACTGGTAGCTGACAGCTTAAAGAAACACAATTTAATGAATACCGTCAGCAGGATAATAGCCACACCCCAGTTGCCAAGGCCGCCACCAAGATCAATATCAACCAAACCTAAAAAGTTAATATAACCCGATTCGATAAAATTCATAATTGCGAATAACGGCTGAGCAATCCACCACAACCAGCCATAATCAACTGTTAGATCAAGGTTTTCAGCGACATCAGCAAGTACGTATTGAGATTTTGGACCCACATAAAGTTGAGCACCAATCGTACCAGTCTCACCTGCAGCAACTTGCAATGGCGTCTTGCCATCATGGAAACCAACAATGTATTCGCCTTGCTTATTCGGCTTAGCGTAAACAGAGTGCGTAGTTTCAGGGTTAGCAACCCAAGCTGATACAAAATAATGCTGCAACATTGCAACCCAGCCACCATCAACGGTTTCAGCTAAGCGCTTATCATCAATGTCATCAAAGCTAACTTTTTCGTATTTAGATAAGTTAGTTGTAATGGCAGGCCCTAAATAAGCCTGCATTCCCATTGAACTGCCCTTAGAAGGATCTTCGCTGCGATCACGCTTTAATTGAGCAAAGAAGACACCACGCCACTGGCTATCAGAACCATTCGCTACCTGATACTTAACATCAATTAGATAGTTATTACGTTGAAAGGTAAAAATCTTCTTCACTTCAACATCATCAAGCTGGGTACTTAGCTCTACAGTTAAAACATCGGAAGCTTCATCCAGCTGGTAACTAACTTGAGACGCTGAGTACGCTTGAGTTTTTTCCCACTGTTTACCCTTCGCATCCAACAAGCCACTTTGTGCAACATACACACGACGAGCATTGTTTTCCATCAAGACAAAAGGAATATCTTTATTTTTGATATCTGCAGGATAAGCAGGCAAAGACACTTCAACGATTTCACCACCAAGAGGGTTAATCGTTACGTTCAATACGTCGGTCTTAACTTGAATTAACTGTGTACTCGCTGCCGCCTCAATAACAGGCTCTGCAACAGCAGGAACAATATTAGGAATGTCGCTATCAATGTCACTGGTTTGACCAGCAGCAATAATATCGCCCGCAGCAGGTGAATCACCTACCTCAATTGCAGAATTTTGTGCAATAGGAGCATTAGCAACCGTGGCTTGACCATAATCGTCATTCCACGCAAGAATTAAAAAATAAGTTGAAGCGGCTAGGCCAAATATTATGGCAAAACGGCGGATATCCATGATTAAGGGTTCCGTCTACAGCATGAGTGGGAAGGGTTGAGTTCTGGTACAGGGTCGACACCATGACTCGCCCAAGGATGGCAACGCAAAATGCGTTTCATGGCCAGTTTTCCACCTGTCCAAGCACCATATCTTACAATCGCTTCGTGCGCGTACGCAGAGCATGTAGGATAATAACGGCATCGGCTGGGAAATAAAGGACTGATTGCGTAACGGTAGAAATTAACTAACAATAAAAATGACTTAGCGACAAAAGACGGAGCTTTTGTACTAGCGTTTTTTACTTTTATTTGATCGTTTACCATTAGATTGCCTCAGCTTGAACCAGAGACTATCAATCATTTCACGTATTTCGCCGTTCTCGAGATCGGAAATCCCAGGACGAGCCAAAATGACAAAATCATTGTTAGCCAACTGATGCTGATTCAGGCGGAAAGACTCACGAATAATACGTTTTACACGATTTCTC
>CAWVSY010000042.1:0-33500 GCA_963933055.1 uncultured Oleispira sp. | reverse complement strand
TTACCGGCATCAGTCAGCAATAAAATATCTTTCGTGCCGTCAGTAATTGCAACGCCAATCAAGTGATCTCCCTCATCCAATTCGCAGGCAATCAAGCCGCTTGAACGTGGACGCTGGAAGTGTTCTAAACTGGTTTTTTTCACAGTCCCCATAGAGGTCGCCATAAAGATAAATTCTTCACCAGTAAACTCAGGTAATGGCAAGATCGCAGTAATACGTTCTTCGTCACCTAAATTAACCACATTCACCATGGGACGACCTTTGGCATTACGACTCGCCTGAGGGATGTCATAAACTTTCAGCCAAAATACTTTACCGGCATCGGTAAAACATAAAACCGTATCATGGCTATTGGCAATCATTAGGTGTTCAACATAATCGTCATCTTTAACCGATGCGGCCGATTTACCTTTACCACCACGACGCTGAGCTTGATACACGTCTAACTGCTGAGTTTTGGCATAACCACCATGAGAAATGGTCAATACTAAATCTTCTTCTGGAATCAAATCCGCCATGGTCAAATCACGCTTATTCGCTATGATTTCAGTACGACGTTCGTCACCGTATTCTTCTTTAATGGCGGCTAATTCGTCACGAATCACCTCCAATAACAATTCAGGAGAATCTAAAATATCCAGATGCCCTTTAATCTCAGTCAACTTCAACTGATATTCTTCAATCAGTTTCTCGTGTTCAAGACCGGTAAGTTTTTGCAAACGTAAATCGAGAATGGCTTGAGCTTGCTGCGGCGAAAGATTGTACATGCCGTTATGCATACCAAACTCTTCACCTAGGTCATCTGGGCGACAGGCATTTTCACCAGCGCGCTCTAAGAAACCTGTTACTGAACCTGGAGACCAAGGGGTAGCGATTAATGCTTCTTTTGCTTCAGCACCCGTCGGAGATTTTTTGATTAAGGCAATGATTGGATCGATATTACTTAGTGCAATCGCTAAGCCTTCCAATAAATGACCACGTTCACGTGCTTTACGTAATTCATAAATTGTACGACGCGTTACGACTTCACGACGGTGACGAACGAAGGCTTCAAGCATCTGCTTCAAGTTCAACGTTTGCGGCTTACCGTCCATCAAAGCAACCACGTTAATACCGAATACTGACTGCAGAGCCGTTTGAGCAAACAAGTTGTTCAACGTTACTTCTGGCATTTCGCCACGACGTAAATCAACAACAATACGCATACCGTCTTTATCAGATTCGTCACGCAGCTCAGTAATGCCTTCAATTTTCTTTTCTTTAACCAAATCGGCGATCTTTTCGATCAAGCGCGCTTTGTTTAACTGATAAGGAATTTCAGTGAAAACAATCGATACTTTGCCGTTCTTTTCGTTTTCTTCGAAGTGGTGACGAGCACGCATATGAATGCGACCACGACCCGTACGATACGCTTCAATAATGCCTTCACGACCATTAATGAATGCGCCCGTTGGAAAATCCGGACCTGGAATGTGCTCCATCAATTGATCAACATCCATGCTCGGATTATCAATCAACGCCAAACAAGCAGACACCACTTCACTCAGGTTGTGAGGTGGAATGTTCGTTGCCATACCTACCGCAATACCGGATGAACCATTAATCAATAGGTTCGGCACACGTGTTGGCATAACTTCTGGAATTTTTTCCGTGCCATCGTAGTTGGGTACGAAGTTCACGGTTTCTTTATCGATATCGGCTAATAACTCATGACTGAGTTTATCCATACGAATTTCGGTATAACGCATGGCGGCGGCAGAATCACCATCGACAGAACCAAAGTTACCTTGACCATCCACCAGCGTATAACGCATAGAGAAGTCTTGTGCCATTCGCACAATGGTATCGTAAACCGCAGAATCACCATGAGGGTGATATTTACCGATGACGTCCCCAACCACACGGGCCGACTTTTTATAGGCTTTATTCCAATCGTTACCCAGTACATTCATCGCATGAAGAACGCGTCTGTGCACAGGTTTTAAGCCATCACGCACATCCGGTAATGCACGCCCAACGATTACACTCATTGCATAATCAAGGTAAGACGATTTCAACTCGTCTTCAATGTTAATTGGCAATACTTCTTTGGTTAACTCACCCATAGTTCTTACCCATAGAATGCTGGCCCGTCTCTGTCGAATGACGTATCTATTGAAAGCCCCATTCAATCCTTATTATTAACGTTTATAATTAACGGCAAATCATACCACAAATCAACAAGATACCTAGTATTTCGCCTTTCTTTCGTGCTACCAAAATCCTGAGTGACTAAGGATTGATCAAGGAAGGTGCTTCACCTCGATCAAAGTTTGATTATACTGTTCGAAAAATCACTAATTCATTTTTTAAACAACCCGCCAAACTGAGTGCTATTCAATGAGCCTATCGAAGACTGAAATCGCTGACTTACGTATCAATGCCCACTGGATAGTCCCCATTGAGTCAGAATCAAATCATTCAGTGCTGATCGATCATTGCCTGTTCATTAAAAACGGGATCATCATGGCCATTGAGCCTCAGAGCTGCTGCTCCAGAACCGCTAACGAAACATTAGAGCTCGGCGAACAAGTATTAATGCCAGGCTGGGTGAATGCCCACGGCCATGCCGCTATGTCATTATTCCGAGGCTTAGCTGACGATCTTCCATTAATGACTTGGCTGCAAGAACACATATGGCCAGCCGAAGGGCAGCATGTTGATGAAAACTTCGTACAACAAGGCACCGAACTGGCAATTGCAGAAATGATTCACTCGGGCACTACGACCTTTGCCGATATGTATTTTTACCCCCAGCAAAGCGCTGAAGCAGCACTTAAAGCTGGCATTCGTGCAGTATGCTTTACGCCCGTATTGGATTTCCCGACCAACTACGCACAAAATGCCGACGAATACATTCGTAAAGCCGTTGAATGCAACGATCGATTTAACTCTCATCCATTAAATCAGCAGTCATTAAATCAGCCGCCAATGAACGGGCATAAGCTGGTACAAATCGGCTTTGGCCCTCACGCGCCCTACACCGTATCTGACGAGCCTTTAAGAGAAATAACAATACTCGCCGACCAACTCGACATGCCCGTACAAATCCACTTACACGAGACGGCTTTTGAGGTCGATGAGAGCCTAGAAAAATTCAACAAGCGCCCGACTCAACGATTAATGGATATTGGCTTCTTAAATGAACGCGTCAGCTGTGTTCATATGACCCAGATAAATGATAACGATATTGAAATTCTTCAAAAAACCGGGGCATCGATTGTTCATTGCCCAGAATCCAATTTAAAACTAGCCAGTGGCTTTTGTCCTATTTCAAAATTATCTAAGGCTGGAATTCCGCTAGCAATCGGTACAGACGGCGCTGCCAGCAATAACGATCTAGACATGTTCAGCGAAACTAAAACGGCGGCTTTATTAGCCAAAGGGGTTAGTCAAGATGCCAGCGCAATACCGGCCATTGAAGCATTAACCATGGCGACACTGGGTGGTGCCAGAGCCTTAGGTTTAGATGAAATTACAGGATCGCTCAAACTTGGCAAAGCGGCCGACATTCAAGCCGTTAACCTAAATACCCTTTCGAGCCAGCCTGTATTCGACCCTATTTCTCATTTAGTTTATTGTGCCAAATCGACCCAAGTTAGCCATGTATGGGTTAATGGAAAATGCGTACTAAAAGATGGTCAGTTAACGACATTGAATGAGATACCCTTGATCAACCAAGCAAAGAATTGGGCAGATAAAATTCGATCTTCGCTTACAAGCTGATTCAGATAGCTATTAAGTAAAATTTAATACAGTTAGAATAGCATCCAATACTTATATAAAAGATTAGCTGCGCACCCGAGGCTTAACGATGACCAATACAAAACCTATGCCCAACTCAAAACCTACGCCCAATACTGAAGCGGCAACAGATTTAAGAAGCGTGAATGTCGATAGCGCAGAAATTGCCAAGTTTGAATCCATCGCAACACGTTGGTGGGATATGGAAAGCGAATTCAAACCCCTTCATGAAATCAACCCACTTCGCACCAACTACATCGAAGAGCATGCGCCACTCGCGGGTAAAAAAGTGCTCGACGTTGGTTGTGGCGGCGGCATCTTAAGCGAAGGCATGGCTCTACGAGGCGCTACAGTGACAGGCCTTGATTTAGGTGAAGCCAACCTAACCACGGCAAGACTGCATGCCTTAGAATCTGGAGTAGACGTTAATTACCAATGTCGACCCGTAGAAGATTTTGCGGCAGAACACCCAGAATCTTTTGATATTGTGACCTGCCTTGAAATGCTTGAACATGTACCCGATCCTGAATCCATTGTGCGCGCTTGTGCCAAATTGGTTAAGCCTGGCGGCCACGTATTTTTTTCGACCATTAACCGTAACCCAAAAAGCTACCTAATGGCCGTAATCGGTGCTGAATACATTTTAAAGCTAGTCCCAACAGGCACCCACGATTACAACAAATTCATCAAGCCTGCTGAACTTGCTCGCTGGTGTCGCCCGGTTAATTTAAAGCAACTTCACATGACAGGCATGACCTACAACCCTATCTCCAAAAACTACAAGTTGGTTGATAATGATGTTGACGTAAACTACTTAATAGCGTGCGAGAAAACGCTTTAATGGCTTCGCTAGAAACGGCAAACATCATAAAGCCAAAAGCATTGCTATTTGATCTAGATGGCACGCTAATGGATACGGCACCGGATTTTTTCCCAACGGTAAATACCCTCAGAAAAGAGCACAACTTGCCACCACTGCCGGATGACATTATCCGCCTGCAAGTTTCGAACGGGGGCTGGGCATTAACGCGCTTAGCACTAGACATGCCTCAACTGCCAGCAAGTACGGATTCAAAGACCGCAATTGAAAGAAACGATCCGATTAAAGAACAAAGACAGCGCTTGCTCGATTTATACCTCGAACACATTGCTGAAAAAAGTGGTTTATTCGACGGCATATTTGAATTATTAGAAAGCTGCAATCAGCAATCATTGCCTTGGGGCATCGTGACCAATAAGCCACGCTTATATACCGAATTACTGCTAGAGCGCTTAATACCTAAATTACCAATACTTGAACATTGCTCAGTACTTGTCTGCCCAGATGATGTTGAAAAAACCAAGCCGTTTCCTGACCCACTATTTTTAGCCGCCAAAAAAATTAAAATAGCCCCAAAAGATTGCTGGTACCTTGGCGATCACATTAGAGACATTGATGCAGGTCGGGCGGCAAATATGTTCACCATTGCCACCCTGTACGGCTATATTGAGCCACATGATAATCCAGAAAACTGGCAAGCGGATCTCTTGGTAAAAACCGCTCAAGAAGTCACCGATTTATTGCACAGTCTTTAAGTACAGATAAGCACAAACAAAGAACGGCAAGCCGCTTTGTTAAATACCGCCGCTAGCGGAACGTAGTTGCCGCTAGCGTATGATTAATTTTTTAAATAGACAGATATCGAGAAAAAAATGAGTCAAACAGTCGCTGAAAATCAACAAAAGTTAAAAAATCGCGTCATTTTAGTGACAGGCGCAAGTTATGGCATTGGCGCACACGCCGCACTGGCTTACGCACGCGAAGGGGCAACGGTTATTTTATTAGGCCGCACCCAAGATATGCTAGAAACCGTGTATGACCGAATTGAAGAAGAAGGATTGCCGCAAGCCGCTGTTTTGCCATTCGACTTAGGCTGTAATGATGAAGAAAAATTTATCGAACTGGCCGATTTAATTGCCCGTGAATTTGGCCGTCTAGATGGTGCACTGTTGAATGCCGGTGTTCTAGGCCAGAAAGCACCACTTGAAAGCTACAAATGGGCTGCGTGGAAGCAAGTGATGGATATCAATGTCAACGGCCAGTTTCTACTAGCTAAGTCCATTACACCGCTGCTGGAGCGTTCAGAGCATGGTGCATCATTAGTACTGACCTCTTCAAGCGTAGGCCGTGAAGGACGCGCTTTCTGGGGTGCTTACTCGGTCTCTAAATTCGCTATCGAAGGCATGATGCAAATTTTAGCCGAAGAGCTTTATGATAGCCGCAACATCCGAGTCAATACTCTCAACCCTGGCGCTACTCGCACTAGCATGCGTGCTGACGCCTATCCTGCTGAAAATCCAACGCATTTAAAAACACCTGATCAGATCATGGATATTCACGTTTATTTAATGAGCGATGAATCAAAGCATGTCAACGGTCAAGCACTGGATGCCCAGCCAAAGACATAAGCGCTACTTACTCCTCAGACCGTTAATCCTCATCAAAGATGGGCTTACCGGTCTGAAATACTACGATCAATCCCCACCTACGAATCTCTGCACAGCCAAACACGTCAATTATCCAAACACTTTCTGTAAAATTAGAGCCATAAATCCGGCGTAAAAAATCATAAAACTCTGTCAAACTTTAATCTATTTGACATAGTTACCGATTATAAATCGTAAGCTATTGATTTATAAGGAAATAAAAAGATAAGCAATACTGGCACAGTTTTAGCATTTACTTCAGCAATTGAATAAAAACATTCTGTGAAAGAGGTTGCATATGGTTACGCGTTTGCAAAGCAGCGGTCGAGCAGCATTAACTGAAGATAAACAAGTCACATCCTTTTCGGATTTAATGCCCAAACCCGATATAAAACCCGAGCTATTGCTTAAACTTAGCAGCCGCTTACAAACAACGCTAGAGCTTGAGCAACTTCTCGACATCTTCTTCAGTGAAATGAAGCATGCCGTATTGGTTGATAGCATGTGCTATAGCAATAGCAACCAGAACCTACTGAATTCGTTCGGCAAAGAAGGTATCCATACCTGCACCTATCGCTTAACCACCCACAAAGATTACATGGGGGAATTAACCTTTAGCCGCAGCACACGCTTTCGCGAACACGAGCTGGCCAACATAGAAGGCTTAATCAGCACTTTAGTTTACCCACTGCGCAATGCCGTTCGCTATACAGAAGCTTTAGCTGCTGCATTTCGTGATCCACTAACAGGGGCGGGTAATCGCGTTGCTTTAGATAAAACGCTAGAGCGAGAGATTGAACTCGCCAAACGCCATAGCCAGCCTTTATCTGTACTAATGCTTGATATCGACCACTTCAAGAATGTGAATGATACTTATGGCCACGCGATGGGCGATGAAGTATTAAAGCAAGTTGTAAAATCGATCAGTGCCTGCATTCGCCAAACCGACATGTGTTTTCGCTATGGCGGAGAAGAATTTCTAATCATGCTCGCAAGCGCTGATAGTGCAGACGCCTACCGTATTGCAGAACGCATTCGCAGCTCCATCGAAGCAGCGATATTCAGTCATGAAAAAGGCAGCTTAAGTATTACCAGCAGTATTGGCAGCGCTACCCTGTACACGTCAGATACCATGAGCAGTATTTGCGAGCGTGCCGATAGCGCTTTATATAAAGCAAAAAACAGCGGTCGCAACCAAGTTATTAGCGATCGAGAAGAAGCGCTACTAGCCACAAATTAAGCACATCTCAAATTAGTACAGCTCAAACAAAAAAGCCTGCTTTCTCAAGCAGGCTTTTTTTATACAACTAATTCAACAGAAGCGCTTAAAAACGCTTTTTAAACGTTGTTTTCTGACGAACCTTTTGCTTACGCGCCTGACGATCAAACTTCTCTTTTTCTTGACCATCCAAGTGCTTAACAGGCTTAGCCTCTACACCCGCAAGGGTACATAAATCATCGGCTTCTTTTTGCTTAAGCTCAATCCAAGTACCCACCGGCACTTGCTTAGGCATAAAAATACAGCCATAACGCACGCGCTTAAGACGACTTACCGTCACCCCCTGAGAATCCCACAAACGACGAACTTCGCGCTTTTTACCTTCCATCAATACAACGTGATACCACTGGTTAGAACCATCACCATCAAAGTATTGAACATCGGTAAACTTCGCCATACCGTCTTCTAGCATAACGCCCGTTTTTAGATTTTTAATCATTTCTTCGGTTACTTCACCACGCACACGCACAGCGTATTCACGGTCAATACCCGAAGAAGGGTGCATCAATTTATTGGCTAATTCACCATCAGTAGTGAATAATAACAAACCACTGGTATTGATATCCAAACGACCCACATTCACCCAGCGCTCACCCTTTAATTTAGGCAGTTTGTCGAATACCGTTGGGCGACCTTCTGGATCATGCTGAGTACAGACTTCACCTTCAGGCTTGTTATACGCAAGAATTCGACGTGTTTTACCCACACCTTCTAGCTTAACTTCTTTGCCATCAACAACAATTCTATCCAAGTGACTAGCACGCTGGCCTAGCTCAGCGATTTCGCCATTCACTTTAATACGACCATCGGCAATCCAACGTTCAATCTCACGACGTGAACCTAAACCGGCAACCGCCAATAATTTTTGTAAGCGCTCATTCATAGGGCTTATCTAACCTTTCTCTTTCGTACAGTTATATTTGACGAATAATTACCATCAGTCGTCAAACAAGGAATTTTTCTTTGTGCTTGAACCTTGTGATAGAGAGCTCTCTTCTAAAGAGTCATCTGCTAAGCCTAGTTCATTTTCTAACGCCTCTTCTGCTAGACGTTCTTTCTCTAGCTGCTCTCGTTCAAGAGCTTCTTGAGCTTCCCTATCTTCTTGATCGCTCACTTCAGAGCGCTGTTCAAAATTGGACGCTAGCGCCGATAGTGATACTCCAGAATTCAACGCCTGATCATCAGATGAATCAGCCTGCTGAGACTGGCGCTGTGCCTCTTGCTGCATTAACTGCTGCATCAAACGCTCTTGTTGCTGAAGTAACGTCAACGCCTCTTCAGGCTGTTCTATACCTAACGCTTCCTTATCCGTATTTTCTAATAATTCATCGTCAAGATTACCAGCCAAACGAGCCTGATGCTCAGCAATCTTATCCGCCAAATCAATAACCGTAGGGGCATCGCCCTCAACCAAATCAGAAGACAACCTTTGCTGCGCTCTATTGGCCATTTCTGCAAGCCTTTCTTCCGCTTGAAGCTCTTCTTCAGCCTTCGCTTGCCGCTCAGCTTCACGTTCTGCCGCTAACTCTTCTTCACTCGGCTTGTTAAAGACATTATCTTCAACCTGCTTAACCAACTTTTCAGCTTCTTCTAGCTCAAGTTCAGTTTCCGCAAGGACTTCTTCACCACGAGCTTCAACATCATCTTCATTTGCAAAGTCATACTCACGAGTAACAGAGGCTTTTTTCTCGGCATTGATTAAATCAAGATTCTCATTAGCATCATCAATTTCTCGAATTTCATCTAGGCTCGGCAACTCATCCAAACTTTTTAGACTGAAATAATCCAAAAATTCTTTGGTTGTTGCATACATTGCAGGTCGACCAGGAACATCTCGATGACCGACAACTCGAACCCATTCACGATCGAGCAACGTTCGAATAATATTACTGCTTACCGCAACCCCACGCACATCTTCAATATCGCCACGGGTAATTGGCTGGCGATAAGCAATCAATGACATCGTCTCCAATAAAGCTCGAGAGTAACGTGCGGGTTTTTCATCCCACAAACGGGTCACCCAAGGCGCAACATCTTTACGCACCTGAAAACGAAAACCCGATGCAACTTCCACCAGCTCAATACCACGACCAGAAAAGTCTTCCATTAAACTGTCTAACGCTTCTTTAATCGCCGTACTTTTTGGCTTTTCATACTCATCAAATAACAACTGCAAACGCTCAATTGACAGTACTTCACCGCTGGCCATTAAAGCCGCTTCAATAATCTGTTTTAGCTGAGTTAATTCCATGCTTATTGAGTAACCCTATTATTTTCAACCGAATCAAAGTCTGAGGTGTAATCTTCGCTCAATAAACTTGATTCAATATGTCCCGGACCATCTACTCTTGCTTTCACATGAATAGGGCCTAATACCTCATGCTGTACGATATCCAATAACGACTCTTTGATCAGTTCTAGCATGGCCAAAAAGCTAACAACAACACCAAGGCGCCCTTCTTCCGGCGTGAACAAGTCAACAAAACTGACGAAGTGACCGCCTTTAAGCTGAGCCAAAATGCTCGACATACGCTCACGAGTAGATAGCACTTCTTTCGCCACCTCGTGTTTTTCAAACATCTGGGCGCGGCGCATAATCGATCCCATCGCCAGCATCAGTTCTCTCATATCAACGTCAGGATGAGCACGCTGTTGAATTTTCTCTGGCGCATCCACTTGGGCAATAAAGTTATCTCGCCCCATACGCGGAAGCTCTTCCATATCTTCAGCGGCTTTTTTAAAGCGTTCGTATTCTTGCAAGCGTCGAATCAACTCCGCACGCGGATCGCCTTCTTCCTCCTCTTCCCCTTCATTATTTCGAGGCAAGAGCATACGGCTTTTAATTTCAGCCAACATCGCGGCCATAACAAGATACTCACCCACCATCTCGAGCTGCATAGACTGCATAATGTCTATATAACCCATATATTGAGTTGTTATTTCAGCAACATTTACTTCAAGAATATCGAGATTTTGCTTGCGTATAAGGTACAACAATAAATCAAGCGGGCCTTCGAACTGCTCTAAAATTATCTCCAACGCATCCGGCGGAATGTACAAATCCATCGGTAGCTGCGTCATCGGCTGCCCTTGAATCAAGGCAAAGGGCATTTCATGCTGGCGCGCAGCTGGAATCTTTTTTAAAGGCCCATTAACAACAGGCCCATTAACAACAGCTTCTTTAATAACAGACTCATTATTTTCAGGCAAAGAAATCTCTGGCGATGCATTTTCAGCATCGCTTACAAGATCATTCTGTTGAGAGTCTGAAGCCTTCGTCATGCTTATTTTAAACCATAAATGCCAACAGCCTGGCGCACAGTTTCGATCATGCTCTGGCTCTGAATTCGTGCTTTATTCGCACCTTTTTGCAACTCTTCTTCAATATCTTGCGGACGCGTTAATAAATCATTATAACGCTCGCGCGCATCACCAATTTCTTCATTGATTAAGGTGAATAAACGCTTTTTAGCATCGCCCCAACCGATTCCATCAGCAAATGCCTGACGCATCTCAGCCGTTTGTTCTTCGTTAGCAAACGCATTCCAAATTTGGAAAACCGTTGAGTCATCAGGATCTTTTGCTTCGCCTGGCTCTAGTAGGTTGGTTTGAATCTTATTGATGTGCTTTTGCAGCTGTTTTTCAGTTAAGAATAATGGAATGGTATTACCATAACTCTTACTCATTTTACGGCCATCAAGACCTTGTAAAATAGCGACATCATCACCGACTTCGTATTCAGGTAAAGTGAAAATAGGCTGTTTTTTACTGGCATAGATATGATTAAAACGCTGAGCAAGATCACGCGCCATTTCAACGTGCTGAATCTGATCTTTACCGACGGGCACTTTGTTAGCGCCAAACATAAGAATATCCGCCGCCATTAACACCGGGTAGCTGAATAATCCCATAGTGATGGCTTTATCAGCGTCTTCACCACTTTCAACATTGGCATCGACCGCGCCTTTATAAGCATGGGCACGGTTCATCAAACCTTTGCCGCAAACACAGTTCAGCATCCAAGTCAGTTCAGGAATTTCACGAATATCAGATTGGCGATAGAATAGGGTATTGTCGGTATCAAGACCCAAGGCGAGCCAAGTGGCCGCAATTTCCATAGTAGACTGATGAACAAGCTTAGGATCTTGGCATTTAATCAAAGCATGATAATCCGCCAAGAAGAAAAAAGAGTCGATTTCACTATTTTGACTCGCTTCAATTGCTGGACGGATAGCGCCGACATAATTACCAAGATGTGGAGTACCTGTGGTGGTAATTCCGGTTAAAACGCGTTGCTTGCTCATCAAATGCTCACTTATACATGGATACTGATCGCCGAATTTGAATCTAATATTAGATGACATAAAAGTGGCGGTACGAAAACCCGTCATCATACCTAAAATACGCATCTAATTTAAGGATTAAATTCAGGGTAATCGAGACCCAAGAAGCATTAGTCTAAAAAAGCAGAAGCATCCCCTACGCCTTGGCGTAATAGCACAACGTCATCCTCGGTTAAATCAATTACCGTTGTGGCTTCTAGTCCGCAATAACCCCCATCAATAACAAGATCAAGGCTGTGCTCTAACGTTTGGCGAATATCATAAGGGTCTGAAAGAGGCAATTCATCTCCTGGCATAATCAATGACGTCGACATCAAAGGCTCGTTGAGCTCTTCTAAAATGGCCAATAGAATGGAATTATCAGGCACACGCATGCCAATGGTTTTTTTCTTCGGCTGAATTAGACGCTTTGGAACCTCTTTGGTAGCGTTCAAAATAAACGTGAACGCCCCTGGAGTATGCTGCTTCAATTGACGATACGTCGCATTATCAACCTTGGCATAATTAGATAGCTCTGACAGGTCTCGACATAACAATGTGTAATTGTGCTTTTCATTCAGCTGGCGCAACGACCGCATACGCTCCATAGCCGATTTGTCACCTATATGGCATACCAATACATAAGCACAATCGGTTGGTAATACGGCCAGTCCGCCCTGCCGAATAATTTCAGCCGCTTGTTTCACCAAACGTGCTTGCGGGTTTTCCGGGTGAATCTGAAAAAATTGGCTCATAGTGAATCCTCTACATTGATGCTTTATATTACTTCAGTATTTAACAAGCCGTTAAGCTTTACTTGCAACGTACTGCGAAGCCGCTGCTGAGAAAACAACATCCGTTGAACTATTCAAAGCGGTTTCCGCTGAATCTTGAATAACCCCAATAACAAAACCAATAGCGACAACCTGCATAGCAATGTCACCGGCAATACCAAACAAACCACAAGCCAGGGGCACTAATAATAACGATCCACCAGCAACACCTGACGCACCACAGGCAGAAATAGAAGCCACCACACTCAATAGAATAGCGGTACCAAAGTCAATTTGCATACCCAGCGTATGAGCAGCAGCCAAGGTTAATACGGTTATAGTAATAGCGGCACCTGCCATATTGACCGTTGCCCCCAAAGGAACAGAAATTGAATACACATCTTCATGGACACCCAGCTTTTCACACAGCGCCATATTGACAGGAATATTGGCAGCAGAACTGCGGGTGAAAAATGCCGTAATGCCTGACTCACGCAAACAGGTAAAGACTAAGGGATAAGGGTTTTGACGAGTTAATGCAAATACGATCATCGGATTCACAATCAATGCAATGGTCAGCATAGACGCGAGCAATACGGCCACTAAATGACCATACTCTCCTATGGTCTCAAAACCTGTCGTTGCCACCGTATTGGCGACTAAACCAAAAATACCAATCGGTGCGAGCTTAATAACCATTTTTACAAGCGCAGCAATCGCATGAGAGATATCGAACATAAAAAGCTTACTGCTTTCACTGCTCTTCTTCATCGCAAATCCCAAAGCAATTCCCCATACTAAAATCCCTACAAAATTAGCGGACGCGATAGCATCAATAGGGTTAACAACCATTTTGAATAACAAGGTATGCAATATTTCAAGCAATCCTTGTGGTGGATTTTCTATTGCTCCCACAAGATTCAATGTCAAAGTAGTTGGAAATAGAAAACTCAATGCAACGGCGACAAAAGCCGCCATCAAGGTACCAAAAAAATACAAACCAACAATCGGCTTCAAGCTAACATCACCGTCGGTATTTTGATTGGCTATCGCAGAAGCGACTAATACAAAGACCAAAATTGGCGCAACCGCTTTTAGCGCTGAAACAAAGAACAACCCCAAAATAGATAAAGATTGTGCAGCCTCCGGCGCAGCCAATGCCAATAGACAGCCCGCAATAATGCCTATAATAATTTGCGGCACCAAACCTATAGAGCGAAGCTTATTTACTGCCTGGTTATTCAAGAGACCCATTGTCTACTCACTTTCGAATTACAAAAAAAGTGAGTTTTAACAATATAACCAAAAGATGTCTATCTTTATGCTTGAATGGCACTCAAAACATGACCAAGATCAGCAGGCTCAGGAAACGGAGGCATAACGCCTAAATCCAAACCAAACTTATTAGGGCCATGAAAATCACTGCCACACGACCCCAACAAACCTTCGTCTTGAGCAATCTTCTTCAATTGACCTGACTGATTTTTATCCATTAAACCACAGCAAATTTCCATAGCTTGGCCGCCAGCATATTGAAACGCAGCAATGCAATCCAATAATTTAGTACGAGTCAGATTATAATGATGTGGGTGGGCCAAAACCGCTTGACCACCACTTTCGACAATCCACTTAACCACAGTCTCCATATCGGGCCAGCCAGACTTCACATCTCCCACTTTACCAGCACCCAAATATTTTTTAAACGCTGTTTGGCGATCACTCACCATGCCGTTTTCAACCAGGTACTGAGCAAAATGCGGGCGACCGATTTCGCCTCCGGCTAAAGCCTCAACCGCTGAGAAATCAATTTTCTTTTGCAGCTTTTTTTCTAAGCGCAAAGCAATTGTCTTAGCTCGCTCACGACGGACATCTGTCTGTGAACGCTCAGCCTCAACAATAATAGGATGCGTTGGGTCCATACCCAAACCAACAACATGAATGCCCATGCCTCGCCATTGCGAAGAAAGTTCAATACCAGGAATCAATCTCAAACCACGCTCATTCGCATAGTCTTTCACCTGACGATAACCCACCATGGTATCGTGATCGGTAATCGCCAATATTTTAATATTACGATCTACTGCACGATCAACCAACGCTTCTGGCGCTAACGCTCCGTCCGATGCGGTAGTATGACAATGAAGGTCTATTTGCGAAGCCATAAAAATTCCTCAATAATGCCTAACCATTGTATGCTTTAGGGTATTGTTCCACAAATGAAATACGTGGCTTAATCGTTCTACCTATACTTATCTAACAACTCCAAAGGCGAGGAAAATTAATATGTGGTACGCCATTATCAGTCAAGATGTAGAAAACAGTTTAGAAAAGCGCTTATCGGTACGTCCTGCGCACATTGAACGCCTAGAAACGCTAAAAGCCGAAGGTCGTTTATTAATTGCAGGGCCGCACCCGGCTATCGATAGTGAAGATCCAGGAGCTGAAGGCTTTACTGGCAGCTTAGTTGTTGCAGAATTTGATTCATTAACCAGCGCACAAGCATGGGCTAATGAAGATCCTTACATCGGTGCAGGGGTTTATCAACACGTTATTGTTAAACCGTTCAAGAAAGTACTACCCTAAATACAGTAAAATGCGCTCATCTGCTTAAAACAGCAGGCTAAACGTGTACAATTGAAAAATCAGTTACAGCAATAAAATTAGAAGAATTAGGGGATTTTTGTGAAACACTTATTTTGCATGCTTTTATTAGTATTAATGACAACAACAGCCTATGCCGCCGTTGAGAAACGATATGTTAGTGACCAGCTATGGCTACAAATGCGCAGCGGCCCAGGTAATGAATTTCGTATTATAAAAACACTGTCTAGCGGCTCACACCTTATTTATCTTGAAATGACAGAAGATAAAAAATACACCAAAGTTAAAAACGACAAAGGAACCGAAGGTTGGGTATTGACGCAGTTCTTAGTCAATGAACCTGTCGCCAAAGAAAAGCTTATTCTGTCTGAACGCAAGCTTAATAAAGTACAGGCAGAGCTTGATACCCTTAAACAGCAAACAGAAGAGTTGGCCAAAGAAACATCCACCTTAAGTGGTGATCGCTCAAGCCTAAGTCGCGAAAAGAAAGCGTTAGAAAAAGAATTAAAACGTATTACTGACATTTCAGCCAACGCTCTAGAGCTTGATAGTAAAAACATCAAACTAACCAAACGCAATCAAGAGCTAGAAATTCAGTTAGAAACATTAACCGCTGATAATACACGACTAAAAGATGACAAAGACCGCACGTTCATGATCATCGGTGGCGCCTTAATCATTCTAGGTATTATATTAGGCTTAGCCATTCCCGCCATGCGCGGTGGCCGTAAATCAGGCGGCTGGTCTTAATAATCACCCCGCCAAGTAATAGCACCCTTTAACATCAAAAGTGCTATTACATTCTGTACATTTTTTGAGTTCAAGCTCGACCAATACTATAGTGAAGCTATATTTTGATCGAGCTCATTCAAATGACCATAAACAACCTGACAAGCCTAATAATAGGCAAGCCTCTTGCCACCGCCTTTCTCATTTTTTCAGCACTCATACATACAAGCGCTCATGCCAATACAATTGCGCTAGAAACCCTACCTTACGCACAAATCAGCGATGGCACGGCCATTAATATCGCGGGACGCCAGCGCATGCTCAGCGAGCGCATGGTTAAAGCCTACATTCAATTGAGTATTGATGTTGATACTGAAAAAGCCAATGTTCAATTGCAAGGTGCAATACAGCTGTTTCAAGAACAGCTTCAGCAATTAACCCGCTACGCCCCTAATAGCAATATTTCAGACAACTTAAAAACCGTTCAACAGCAATGGAATAAAGTAGAACAGATCGTACAAGAGCAACCTGAAATAAAAAGAATTCCTGAACTCATCTTATTAGGCGAAGAACTTGTCGCCAGAAGCCATCAAGTAGTTTTAGACATTCAATATTTTTCCGGAAGCTCCAGCGCCCTCCTCGTCAATACCTCAGGACGCCAGCGCATGCTAAGCCAGCGTATGGCTAAATATTATTTTGCACACCTAGCAGGACAACGCCAAAGCACCACCGTTAATCGATTTGAAACCAGCCTAGCTGAATTCGAGCAAGGCCTAGCAAGCTTAATGAAAGCCCCAGAAAATAGCTTAGAAATAACACAAGCATTAAAAAAAGTTGAAGCCCAGTTAAAATTTTCAAAATCAGGTTTCAAACAACTGTCTTCAGGAAACTATGCACCGCACGTCATTTCACGTACAACAGAAAGTATGCTGAAACGAATGGACAAAATCACACAGCAATATGCGGCCTTGCACGACCAGCTTAAATCAAGCTAACAGACGAAAGGTGCACTTACTTCAGATCTCTATTATGATGCTCACATTCTATAAATAACCATCATACCTGTTTGGAGATCTGAACCATGCGTTCTATTACCTTAGCGCTTAGCTTACTACTGTCGCTATCCTTTACTGCTCAAGCTGAAGTTCCTGCCTCACCGCTGCCAGCTGTTAGCAATACCAAAACCGTTGATGTCATTATCGAAACGAACATGGGAAAAATTGAAGTTGAACTCAATGCGGAAAAAGCCCCTATTTCCGTTGCCAATTTTTTACAATATGTTGAAAGTGGGCACTACAACAATACGATCTTCCATCGTGTGATCAATAACTTCATGGTCCAAGGTGGCGGTTTTGATAAACACATGCGTCAAAAACCAACACAAGCAATGATTAAAAATGAAGCTAAGAACGGCCTGAAGAATGATCGTGGAACCTTAGCCATGGCTCGTACAGGCGTTGTTGATAGCGCCACCAGCCAATTCTTTATCAATCACAAAGACAACGATTTTTTGAATCATGGCGGTCGTGATTATGGCTATGCCGTATTTGGTAAAGTCACCAAAGGCATGGACGTTGTTGATGCTATTGCCCGTGTACGCACAAAATCTGGGGATGTGCCGGTAAACCCTGTTGTGATAAAAATGATACGTTTAAAAACAAAAGAAGATTGATTATTGATCGCCAATAACGACTTTGTCCTAAATCTTCAGAATTGAAAAAGACAGAGTCGTTTGTTTAGACCCTCAGCTCAGGCTAAAATAGCAGCCACTGTTATTCTTACGAGCTAAAACCTTGAAAAACCCCACTGAAAAAGCCACTGCGAAACACTCTCTTCAGCAACAAGAATTACGCCCTGCACAAATACATTGGGACGCAGAGGGTCAGCCTTTTTCAGATGATTTTAATGACGTTTACTTCAATACCGATAGCGGCATTGATGAAAGTCGTTTTGTATATATCAACCCAAGTCGCTTACCGACACGATGGAAGCAGCACCAAGGCAGCTTTACCTTAGTAGAAACAGGATTCGGAACAGGGCTTAATTTTATATTAACCTGGCTTGAATGGATCGAATTCCAAGCTAAAAACGATGTGACTCACGCCAGCACTCATCAACACAGCAATCACCTTCACTACATCAGTATTGAAAAATTTCCACTGAACAAAGATCAAATATCACAAGCGCTGAGTTTATTTCCCCAACTGAAACATCTAACAGACCAACTCACGGCAGAGTACCCGCTATTAATTAAAGGCTTTCATAGCCTGCAGTTTAAACATCAGAACCTTACCCTAACGCTGATTTTCGATGATATTAATAGTGCACTCCCACAGCTTAATGGCCCTATTGATGCTTGGTATCTTGATGGCTTTGCTCCCGCAAAGAACCCAGATATGTGGAGCGAAATACTCTATTCATCAATGACCCAACTCAGTCGCGCAAATACCAGCCTTGCAACCTTCACCGCCGCAGGAGACGTTCGTCGTGCTCTCTCTGCCGCCGGATTCAAGCTGAGTAAAGTTTCGGGCTTTGGCATGAAACGTGAGATGATGCACGGTGAATTCATTCAAAGCCAAGGCCCTTTAAACAGTCCTTTTAATACGCTCAAGCCTTGGCTCAAACCTGACATAAAAGCGATCAAAAACATCGCCATTATCGGTGCAGGTATTGCTGGCTGCACTACCGCTTATGCCCTCGCTCGCCGAGGCATTGCTGTCACTATTTTTGATAAACACGGAATCGCAACCGAAGCATCCGGCAACCCTCAAGGGGCCATGTACGCAAAACTTGCGGCAGGAGAAGCGACCCATAGTGAAATTTATGTACAAGGCTATCTGCAATCCTTACGCTGGCTGCATCAACATTTAGAAGCAGGTGATGGCTGGGATAATTGCGGATTAATTCAATTGGCCAGCAGCGAAAAAGAAGCCTTACGCCAACAAAAATTCATTACCAATACCGACTACCCGTCACAACTACTGCACAGCATCGATCAAAAAGAAGCATCCACGATCAGTGGTATAACCATGAACTGTGGCGGCTTATTCTTTCCTGAAGCAGGCTGGGTGAGCCCACAAAGACTCTGCCAAGAATTGCTTAAACATCCGCTGATTCGTATTGAAAAAGCACATATCAAAAACCTAACGGAATTTAAAGAAAGCAAAGGGTTTAGTCATGTGGTCATCGCCTGCGCTAACCAAAGCCAAGAGCTCTTAAGCGACAGCTACCTCCCCACTAAATCCATTCGTGGTCAGTTAACCTACCTTGATCAATCGGTAGAAGCCTTACAACAGAACCCCATTGGTCTAAAAACCGTACTGTGCGGAAAAGGCTACATTGCACCTGCGCATCAAGGCAAATTCTGTTTAGGGGCAAGCTACAACATGAAAGATAACGAAACAGAAATGCGCCTAAGCGATCATCAAAAAAACTTTCATTATCTGGAGGATTTTGGGGAAGAGTTTCAGCAGCTCCATCACCAATTACAAAAACAAGCCGCTGAGAGTTTTCCTGGGCGCACAGGATTTCGCTGCACGACCCCAGATTATTTGCCCATGGCAGGGCCGCTGATTAATGAGCAAGTATTTGATCAAGATTTTACGGCCATTCGTAAAAACTTAGCACGCTATCCAAGACAAAAAGTCGCGTTTCATCCTGGCCTATATGTGAATATTGGGCATGGTTCACGCGGACTCACATCAGCCCCGCTGTGCGCGGAGCTTATCGCAGCTTATATTTGTGGAGAGAACTTCCCTCTCGCTAAAAATCACGCCGAAGCTCTTCTGCCTGGCCGATTTTTTATTCGGGAAATGGTAAGAAATAAACGCTAATAGCATCACTTAACTAAGCGCTGTTCTTGGTCTTTGCTATGTGCTGCGATATTTGCTGAGGGACTGCGTGCATACGAGATCGCTTAGAGCGCACTCTAATAGCCCGCATTTCTTCTTCTAATAACTTACACTGATCACGAATGATCGCAAGATCGTGCTTCATATCATCAATATTTAGCAAGGCAGTAGCGATGGTACTTTTTAAGCGTTGGCGGGAAAGATCACTCATACAACCCCCTATTTTTTGATCAATGCGCTAGTGACACATTAGCCTTCCAATCTCGGCTATTAACAATTTGGCAGCTTTGACTGACAGGGTCAAATAATAGACTCAAATGACCGCTTTTTAATTGCGCCTCAACCTGCATGACTTTATCTGCCAAACTGAACTCAACCTCACCATAATCCGTACCATCACGGCTCGCAAATTCTTGAACAATGCCTTCTAGGGCATCAGCAGACAATGTTTGATAAGGAATTTCTATAACACCCGCCTCATCATCTTCATAGTCGGGTGGTCCATCATTTATTGTCGACATCGAATTTCTCTAAGAAAAATAAAAAGACTAAGATCTTGGGCGAGTACTGAAAGTAGACTCTCGTTCCCACTCACAGACCATCTTGAGCTCAGAATCGCTTGGATTATGCCCAGCACCGGTACTTTCCCAAGAAAAAGTATGTTTGCCCGACAATTCGGTCTCTAAATGCACTGTTGCACTCAACCAATACATAGAGCGAAGCATCGCCTCAAAGCGACTAATCCATCGCTCCCATTCATACTCTATTGAATTATAAGAAGCGGCAAAGTGGATTAACTGGGTATTAAAAGTACCAGAATAAATATCGGGCCCTGGCATAGAAAACATTTCACGCGATAAAAAGGGCCAATCATCATCCAAATTAGAAGGTAATTCCTGAATAGCCGCCCAATTTTTACGTCGGCGTCGGTATGCTTCAAGCTCCCCACCTGTGGGAACATCTCGAATAACACCGTAAACTATCGACTCTTGATCATACGATGACACAGTTAAACGACCACCTATCTGAAGGATAATAATAGTAAGTCTGCATCATAAGTTATTTTGACAGAATAAAAAATGCCGGCTGATTAAATAATATTGTTAAATATTACAATCGCCGGCAAAAGGATCTAACTGAAGTGAAAACTAGTCAAAGGATACTTTTACAATACACCTTGAAAACTTGTTATCGATTGTGACAACTACTTACCCATAACGTTCAATACTTTTGCTTGAACGTAACTTCCCGGCGCATCTTCAATAACTTTTAACTCACCTGTACCTGGGATACGCTTTGCCACTTTGGCTTTATCATCTTTCGTCGCCCACTGCTGCCAGTCGGTCCACCAAGAGCCATCATTTTGTTTTGCATCCTGATACCACGCATCAGCAGTTTCAGGCAAAGCGTCATTCGTCCAATAACCATATTTATTGGCTTTCGGAGGATTAATTACCCCAGCAATATGACCAGAACCACCTAAGACAAAGCGTGTATTACCAGAGAAGCTTTTAGCACCGTCATAAGTACCCTTCCAGCGCGCGATGTGGTCTTGTGCTGTCGATAAGAAGTACGCTGGAATCTTAACCGCTGATAGATCAATTTTAACCCCAGCTAATTCCAGACCATCTTTTTCAATTAACTTATTATGCAAATACATGTTACGTAGGTAATAAGAATGCATTGTTGCAGGTAAGTTTGTAGAATCTGAGTTCCAGTACAATAAATCAAAGGCTGAAGGACGCTCGCCTTTCAAATAGTTATTAATAAAGAACGACCAAAATAAATCATTCTCGCGCAAGGTATTAAAACTGAAAGCCATTGCACGACCATCAAAGTAGCCAACCGCATCCATTTGCTTTTCTAATGCAGAAATCGCCGTATCATTAATGAATACGCCTATTTCACCCGGATCTTTAAAATCGATCAAGGTCGCTAAAAAGGTTGCCGACTTAATGCGCTCGTCTTTTTTCTTTTGCAAATAACTCAAGGTTGTCGCTAATAATGTACCACCCAGACAATAACCAATGGCATTAATATCTTTCTCACCCGTCGCTTTTTCAATAGCATCAAGTGCGGCGACAGGGCCCTCAATCATATAATCTTCAAAGTTTTTATTACGCAAACTTGGTCCTGGGTTAACCCAAGAAATACAAAATACCGTATGGCCCTGATCAACCAACCATTTAAGGTAAGAATTCTTTTCGCGCAAATCTAAAATATAATATTTATTAATGAAAGGAGGAATCACTAATAATGGACGTTTTTGAACTTTTGCAGTGGTTGGCGAATATTGAATCAACTGCATCATATCAGTTTGAAAAACGACCTTACCTTCTGTTGTCGCAACATTTTTTCCAATAGTAAACGCATTCATATCCGTCATAGAAACATTAAGACTGCCTGCTTGACTCGCATCCAAATCTTTTAATAACTGTTCCATTCCGTCTAATAAATTAGCACCACCCGTTTCTAATGTTTTACGGATAACTTCTGGATTCAAACCAGCAAAATTTGTTGGTGATAAAGCGCTCACAAATTGACGCATTAAATAATCAACTTTTTGACGGCTCTTCTCAGATAAACCATCTGCATCACCAATCATGTCGGTTAATGACTTACTTTGTAAAAGGTATAACTGTTTAATGTAATCAAACATTACATTATCAGTCCAATCAGCATCTTTAAAACGGTGATCATCTTTTTCAGGACAAATAACAGGCTCTACTTCTTGGCCTAAAAATCTCAATGCCGTACTTTGAAAAAGCGCTTGTTGCTTTTGCATCAGTTGAACTTGATCAGCGATAATCTTATTTGGGTTTCGATAAAAAGCCTCACCCAGCTCTTCAAACGCCTTGCTAAAATCATTCATTATTGAAGCAGAAGGATCGTCATTACTGGTTTCTTGATTCGCTGCTTTTTGCCAAAAACGATAAGCTTGATCACTGGCCTTGGTTGCCATTTCCATAAAATCGGTAATGGTATTTTCAACTGGTTGACTCATTTTTTAATCCCTGAAAAAACAAATATCGATAAGAAGTATCGATAAAAAACTATAAAAAAACCGCTAGAAGTAGCGAGCCTTAGCCGTTACTCGCTAGCGGTTTAATTAACTAAAGCGATTATGCTGCTTTAGTCGTTTTAGCTTTAGTAGTAGATGTCGCTGCTTCTGCTGCTGAAGTCGCAGTTCCGCGAGTTTCTTCCATAATAGCTTCAACCTGACCTTTAAATTCAGTCGCCATTTCAGAAAGAGACTTAGCATCTTCCATAATTTTTTTATTCAATTCAGTCGTTGCTTCTGCCTGAGAAGAAGAGAAAGAACGCATAGAATCAGCATCCTTAATTTCAGCGGCTTTTTTCATCTGATTAATACCAACTTCTGCATACGATTTAATTGCATTCAGTTGAAATTCAGTCATTTTTTCCATGTTGCCAACAAACAGTGCACTAAATTTTTGCATTGGGCTGTATAGGTTTTTAGTTTGTTCCGCAAATGCGTTTAAGATATTTTCTTGCATGGTCTTACTCCGTCAAGGTTTTGTTTTCCGATATGGCACAAACAGTGTACGAGCAAATATCTTACAATTGTGTTACAGATGCCACTAAAAGTAACATTATTTCAGAAAAATACGTACTAGGTATGAGTAATGTTTTTCATCAGTAACACAATGTAAAAAAAGCTCATGCTTACATAATATAAAAAAATATTACGCAAGCAATCAATTTAATAAAAAATGAAACATTAGAGGATATACTCTATTTTATCGCGAGCACTCGCTCTAAAGCTCGATCAGCGAGAGTAACCTTCGCACTAATCGATAAAATTAATAATAGTATATAATTGAGAAAAAGTCGATACGTTGATAGTTAAGTCAGCTATTAATTTATCAATTGTTTATTCATTAGCCATTAGAACTCTTAGGAGATGCTCCTCCCTTCATATACCCTGACATAAGATCAACAAACGTTTTCTGAACCTGATCAACAGACTTCATATTTTCTGCCATCATAGGTTTAAATAAACTCATTGCATCATAGCCTTCTTCACCTGACATCATTTTTTCTGTCATGGCCTTCATCACCTCACCTTGCAGCTCCTGCACATCTGGCAATCCCATAACCCGTCTAAATTCTTCAGGTGTCATATCAAATTCAATATTAATTTTCATTCGTCATTCCCTTAATTAGCCATTAATTTGGATTAGCATTTTAAATGCTTCCCCCATTACTTAACTTAATCCATTTTTTCGTGGTAAGCCATACCAAGCAATCATTACAGCAACAAAGGCGATACCGGCTGCTGACATAAATACGAACTGAGAGCCATATGATGCCCACGTGATTCCAGCAAAATAAGCGCCAATCGCTCCCCCTAAACCAAACCCCAATCCGCTATAAAGGGCCTGTCCATGCAAGCGCTGCTTACCTGGAAAAAAGAGGCCGATATAACTGATAGAAACAACATGCAATAAAGCGAAACTGAATGCATGCAAGCACTGCGAAAAAATCAGTAATATAAGATGATTGGCAAAATACGCTGTAATGACCCAGCGCAATGTTGTCAACAGCAATGACACAATCACCAAGTCACGCAAAGACCAGCGACGCATAAAAAAAGAAATCTTCCAGAAAAGAACGATTTCGGCCAATACCCCCAAAGACCACAACAGACCAATCATGCTATTGCTGTAATCGAATTGCTGCAGATGAATGGTAAAGAAAACGTAATACGGGCCATGGGTTATTTGCAGCAATACATTAATCAATAAAAAACTATAAAGGCCTAATTTAAGAGAACGGCGGTTATTTTTTTCCTCTTGGCTTTTAATCACTGAGTGCTCAACCGCTGAGCCTTCAATCACTGAATCAGCAGCCTCTAAACTTGGCTCATCATGATTATGATCAAAAGTGGGCGACGCCGGTTGTAAGGCCAAACTATTCAAGACAATAAGAACCATAATTCCCAACATGATCGCGGGTAAATATTCGATACCTATATAATCAAATGACCAGCCTAAAACAGTAACGACGAGAACAAATCCTGTCGAGCCCCATAACAACATATTGCTATAAATGCTCACATTGTCCTTTATATGATTTAGCGTCAACGTTTCGTATTGCGGCAGAATCGCCGACCAGAAAAAACCATAAATAATCATAGTCACCGCGTAATGCCAAAATTCAGTTGCCCAGTAGAAGGCTAAAAAACTGAACGTCATCAACAGACCACCCAAACGCATTAACTGTATCGGTGAAATGATCGACTCAAGAGAGTAACTTAAGCTTGCCCAAACATTAGGTGCAAAAACACGAACAGCACTAAACAGCGCCAGCAATAGGCCAATATCTGCAGCACTGAACGAGCGATGCTGAAGATAAATTCCCCAAAATGGAACGATACAACCGATCAGAGCAAAATAAAGCCCATAGAATCCAGACAAACGCCAATAAGGCACAGACATAACTTTTCTCGTAGGATGGGTAGAAGGGCTAAATATAAGAGGTAGTACATGGCTAGACCCATGAATATGAGCCTAGCTTAAAATATCAAAACATCAGAAAGTAGAAAACTACTCAGCCTGACCTTTAATAATTGGAGTTTCACACACAACATCGGCATTTTGACCGCGGTTGCGCAAGAAATGATCCATCAAGACGATGGCTAACATGGCTTCTGCAATTGGCGTAGCACGAATACCCACACAAGGATCATGACGACCTTTAGTGACGACCTCAATCGCTTCGCCCACACTATTAATAGAACGACCAGGTATGGCCATGCTGGAGGTCGGTTTCAAAGCAATGTGCGCAATAATATCTTGGCCTGTGCTAATACCTCCAACAATCCCCCCCGAGTGATTGGCTAAGAAGCCTTCAGGAGTCATTTCATCGCGATGCTCGGTGCCCTTTTGCGCAATACAATCAAAACCATCACCAATTTCAACGCCTTTCACCGCATTAATACTCATTAAAGCATGGGCGATTTCAGCATCAAGACGATCAAAAATCGGCTCACCAAGACCCGGCGTTAAGCCTGTCGCAGTAACACTAATTTTGGCACCCACAGAATTACACTCTTTACGCAGTGCTTCCATGTAAGCTTCCATTTCAGACACTTTTGAAGCATCGGGGCAGAAAAATGGGTTATTACGCACTTCGTTCCAATCAAAATTTGCAGGATCAATCTTAATTGGACCCAGCTGAGATAAATAGCCACGAACCTCAATGCCTTTGGCAAGCAAGAATTTCTTCGCGACGGCACCAGCAGCAACACGCATGGCGGTTTCACGGGCAGAAGAACGACCGCCACCACGATAATCACGGAAACCGTATTTATGGGTATAGGCATAATCCGCGTGAGCAGGACGGAAGGTATCGGCAATGTTCGAATAATCTTTTGAACGCTGATCAGTATTTTCAATGATCATACCAATTGGCGTACCGGTGGTTTTACCTTCAAAAACACCGGATAAAATTTTCACTTGATCAGGCTCACGACGCTGAGTTGTAAACTTAGATGTTCCTGGCTTGCGCAAATCTAAATCATGCTGCAAATCTGCTTCGCACAATTCAATTCCAGGAGGACAGCCATCAACAATACAGCCTAACGCGATACCGTGACTTTCACCAAAGGTGGTCACTGTGAAACTTTTACCAAACGTATTACCTGACATATTTTTGTCCGTTTTAAATTTTTAATTAACAACCTAGCATTGGGTACTTATTCCGTAAAACGGCGTAAATACCTCCCTGTAGCCTTAACTAAAACATCCATGTTTTAGATATTTGCTCCACAATCACCCAACACTAGATTGTTTGATACAATTATTTTGATTCTACAAAGCTATTCTTTAAAAAGTATTCTTTAAAGCTTTAACTTTAGCGCTTCAGCACACTCATCAAGCTGATCAGCGGTCAAAACAAAAACCCCATGACCGCCCATTTCAAATTCTTGCCACATAAAAGGCACCGTTGGATAAGCATCCTCTAAAGCAGGCCAACTATTACCCACTTCAACAATAAAGATACCATCATCGGCTAAATACTGGCGCGCTTGCGCCAACATGATGCGCACAAGATCTAACCCATCTTCGCCAGCGGCTAACGCCAACTCTGGCTCGTTATGGAACTCCTCTGGTAAACAGCTCATATCATCCGCATCCACATACGGTGGATTCGATACAATAATGTCGTATTTACCATCAGCGGCATCAAACAAATCAGACTGCAAAGCCATCACTCTGTCGCTCAATTCATGGCGAGCAATATTTTCTTCTGCCAAGGTTAAAGCATCAAACGAAATATCCAACAACTCAACATGCGCCTGAGGAAATTCAGTTGCACACGCAATACCGATACAGCCACTGCCTGTGCATAAATCCAAAATCCGATGAACAGACTTATTACCAGATCCCCCCCCTAACCATGGCTGAAACCGCGCCGCAATAATTTCAGCAATAGGTGATCGAGGAATCAAGACGCGCTCGTCAACCGAAAAAGGTAAGCCATAAAACCACGCTTCACCCGTCAAATACGGTGTTGGCATACGCTCATTAATGCGACGAGAAACCATAGAAATCACGCTTTCTCGCTCACTGCGAGTCAGCTTAGCATTTTGCCAGTCGTGATCAATATTCCAAGGAAGGTGCAAAGCATGAGTCACCAACATAACGGCGTCATCACGGGCATTATCCGTACCATGGCCAAAATAAAGGCCCGCTTCATTCATACGGCTTATGCTCCAACGCAGCATATCTTGCAACGTTGAAAGTTCAGCCAACGCCTCAGCGCAGGCTTCATCAGATAGTTGATAAGAGATTTCAGATTCAAGGTTACTGGACACAGTCACACCAGACAAAAAAATAGGGCAACATTCTAACATTGACGAAGCTTGCAACCAAGCTCAGACTCAGTGATTTTAGCGCTTAGGCCACAGCATGAATCGCAATTGAGGCTTAAGAGCATCCCCTGGAGGCAAGGTCAAAGCGCCATGACCAAAAACAGGAATTTCAAAGCCTTCATACACAGCTGCACGCAGTTGTTGTGACAAACGGGTTGAACAGGAAAAATTATCCGCCATGTTATTGGCCTGATAACAATGAACAATCAAATACAATCGACGCTTAATACCAGCATCAAGCCCCTTCAAGGTTTCAATCAAAACTTTAGACGCTTTGTCATCAATACGACCATCAATAGTATTGAAGCCAGGTAGCCAACCAGCACCATTATTGATGGCTGTTTTTATGCTTTGACGAGCAACTTCTTCATTTTCGATTGCATCTGAACTATCCACTTCATCAATATTAAAATAGATGGTTTTCTTACTGCGCTGAATGGCATACAACACATACGTCTTATTTTCTTTCTCAGGATCCATTACCACGGCATAGGCCTGATTAATATCTCGACCATAAAGTTTGGCATTATGAAAAATCTTATTAGCCCAAAAATTACTGCTGCCACAATCCAAGCCACGACATTGATACAATACCTCGCCATCCCACTGATTCAGATAGTGTGACATAACCTGAGAAACTTCATGGTTGCTCGACAACTGCCAAAACGTTCTTTTCACATCCGCATTAATTAAACGCTCAACCTCACCACTGGTCACCGCCTCACGCCTCTGTAACCCCGAAAGAACCAAGCGATACTCTGTATTATCAAATGCTTTAGACTCAATCAAATCCGCACGCGGAAAAGGTTCATCTGCCAGAGCAATAGGTGTCAGTAATACCGAAAATAAACAACAAAATACAGATAGAACAAAGCTCATGACTTGCTTATGGGAACTCATAGCGGATAATTGCATCCTATAAACTCTTACAAAAAATTAATTAAAAATGAGGTTACCATGGCTGAACCTAAATGCCCAAGCTGCTCTGCTGAAGGAATCGAAAACTTTAAATCAAAAGACAGCGTTGAGCGGGCAAAAAATGGAAGCCCTTGGTTTATCATAGTCTATTGCGACCAATGTGGGCACGTACACCAAACATTAACAAAACATGTATTTACTACTTCTACGACGTCACCTTTTGTGATGCCTAGCCTAAATAAATAATCTTAAATACATAGTCTTAAATAAGTAGTGCTAAAGATGCTCAGCCCATACTCCCCTTTCTATAATGCCCATTGCATTCGTTGCCGACTGCCTGAGCCTGCTTGTATGTGTGAAAAGCTCATACAAACTGGCCTGCCTTTTACCATCATGCTCTGCAGCCACAGCAAAGAATGGCAACGCAATGATAATACTGGACAATGGGCCGTGCTCAGCAGCCCGAACATCAAGCGTTATCGCTGGCATAGAAAGCCTGAATTAATCAGCCCTAGGCTCAGCATGCCATCTTCGCAACCAGAACCTGGGCATTTTTTATTATTTCCCGGGGACAATAGCCTCCCTATTACACCGTCAATGCAAACCATCACCCACCTATGGGTCATTGACGGAACCTGGCAAGAAGCACAAAAAATGCTGAATCAAAGTCCGTGGTTAAAAAGCTTACCTCAAGTCAGTATTACTTCTGCGACCAGTAAGTTTGTGCTGCGCCGTAATCAGCAAGGACTATCAACAATGGAAGCAATCGAATGGGCAATTCGTGAAGGTTTCCCTAACGACCATAGCGCCAACATTTTAATGAACAATTTTAACCTGCTGCAGAATCAGCTGGTAAATTTGTTGCGATAAACTCCCCCTGCTATGATGCGGGTCGATATTCTTTGTTCGAGATTCAAGATGTTTTATAGACGTATTATTGCCACAACACTCAAAACCTCTGCATTAATTGCCAGCACTTATATTCTAAGCGCTTGTCAGCTGAACCCATTACAGACTCAAGTTGCTGAAGTCGAAGTTTTTGAACAAGCAGACATTGAGAAAGCACAACAGCAAGCAGAAGAAATTTTCCAAGAATTTTACCAATATCAGCTGGACAACAGTCCTGTATTACGCAGCAGTCTTGCGATACCCGGACAATTCGAGTGGGATGATATTTCGCTAGAAGCAGAACAGCAATATAACGAAGCACTGCAAGAATTTCGTCAGCGCTTAATCAACATTGTGCAACCCGCGTTAAGCTCAGAAAACCAAGTATCCTACGAACTATTACTGCAAGACATTGAAGAATCACTTTTATTTACACCGTTTCAACATCATGGCTACCCACTCACTCAAATGGGAGGCTGGCATACACGGGTGCCTAATGTACTGATCAACTATCAAGAAATTAATGATATTCAAGACGCCCACGACTACATCGAACGCATCGAGGGTGTTCGTCACTTGTTTAATGACTTAATTAGTCAGCTAGAAAAATCAGAAGAAGCCGGCATCATCGCTCCAGCATTTGTTTATCCAAGCATCATCGCTGCCGCTGAAAATGTGATCAAAGGAGCGCCCTTTAGCAAGCAAGGCGAAAGCCCTATATGGTCTGATTTCAATGAAAAGATTGACGCGCTAGGGCTCTATCAAAGCAGCAATAAGGTATTAATCAAAAAAGCCAATTACGCGATGAAAAAATCATTGCTGCCGGCGTATCAAGAATTAATTAAATTTTTAAAACAACAGCAACTGCGCGCGCCCGAATTTCAAGTAGCCAGTGATTTACCTAATGGCGCTGCGTATTACCAATTATTGCTGCAAAGTTATACCACAACAGAATTAAGTGCCGATGAGATACATACCATCGGATTGTCTGAAGTTAGCAGAATCCAACAAAAAATTCGCACACTGCTAACGTCGCTTGAATACCCCAGAGCTCAAGATAAAGACTTTGATCCAAAGCTCGCTGAATTAAAACCGTTCTTCACTTGGATGGAAGATAGCGCAGAACGTTTTGAAAAAACGCCACAAGGTGAAGCCGACTTCATTGCCTATCAACGCGACAAAGTTGCGGCCATGTCCATGCGCCTACACACGGCCTTTTCAACACTGCCAAAAACCCCCATCGTTGTTCGTCCTGTTGCAGAATATCGCCAGCAAAGCGCTCCGATTGCTTTTTACGAACAGCCCGCGATGGACGGTTCCCGACCCGGCTTTTATTACGTAAACCCAGCACGCCAGCACGATTTACCTAAATATCGTCTAGCAGCCTTGGCATACCACGAGGCGCTGCCAGGACATCATATGCAAATAGCACTAGCACGAGAGAATACCAACCTACCAAGCTTCCGCCGCTTAATGGGCTTTAACGCTTACAGTGAAGGCTGGGCACTTTATGCCGAAAAGTTGGCTGATGAAATGGGTGGCTACACCTCTGATGAAGAACGCTATGGTCAACTTATTATGGAACTGTGGCGCGCTGTTCGCTTAGTCATCGATACGGGATTACACGCGAAAGGTTGGAGTCAGCAACAAGCACTAGACTATCGCATAGCCAATACACCGTTCTCAGAACAAGATTCAATGAAAGCCATTCAGCGCTACTTGGTCATGCCAGGGCAAGCCACCAGCTATAAAATTGGTGCTATTGAAATTGAGCGTTTACGCAAAAAAGCAAAAAAAGCCTTAGGAAAAGATTTCAATCTTGCAGAATTTCATAATGTTATTTTAGGGCAAGGTGCTTTACCACTGGATATTTTAGAGCAACAAGTTGATCTTTGGATTGAACTAAAAGATTAACAAACATAAAAAAAGGGCTTCATAAGAAGCCCTTTTTTTGTACAGCCGTAAAATAATTTACGCGACTAGCCCTCTTCACACAGGGTGAATTTTACTTCACGTAATACCGGCACCACACTGGCGATACTAACGTTCACTTTTTGCTCCAAGCGATAAGTTGTTTCACCCTTCGTATGAGTCATGGTCTTAGTATCAAACTTCCATTCTTTATTACGACGAACATCTACCTGACCTTCAATACCACAATCATCCAAACGAACCGTGAAACCACCACTATTCACTTGAACAATTTGACCGCTACGCGCCAAGCCTGCTTGCTCTTTTTTCTCGATAGCAAACTGACGCAGCAACCATTCAGCTTTCAACCACTGATCCGTCTGCCAAGCGGCCATACGGCTATTATTTTGTCCTTTACTAACCTGCTCTAAAACATCGTCAGTAATCGGGCTGATCGGCGCATCTGCCAAGTACGATTTCACTAAACGATGTACCAATAAATCATTGTACTTACGAATAGGTGACGTAAAGGTGGTATAAGCAGGCAACCCCATTCCAACGTGAGGTTTTACTTCCGTTCCGTATTTACTGCGCTCTAACTGACGCGCAAGAATAGCCTGCAAAGGCAATTCAAAAGGCGCGCCATCGGCATCCGGATTACCCGCAGCGATTAACTGCTGAACTTCAACGAAGCCTTCCAAAGTCGTTACCTTCTCTGGATTTTCTATCTTCAATTGCTCTTTAATCAATGCTCGAGCTTCACCCTGACGCTCAGAGCGAATACCCGCATGCTGAATAAACAGCCCATGCTCTTTTTCCGCTAAGAAGTTAGCAATACTGCGGTTAACCGCGACCATGCATTCTTCAACCAACTTATGAGCTTGATTACGCTCTAAAGAGACGATCTGTTCAACCTTACCACTCTCATTCAGATTTGCTCTAAATTCTGTACGATCATCAAGCACTAAATTGTTCTTACGACGATAGCTATTCAAGGCCAGCGCACAATCATTTAATACCGTTAATACTGGCTTAACCGTATCAGAAATCTGATCAACCAAATCACTGTCAGCCCCCTCTAAAAAGGCTGCAACTTGTACATAGCTCAATTTTGCTTTGGACTCAATTAACGCATTTTCAATACGGCAATCGGTGATTTCACCAGCACTCGAAACCGTTAAATAACACGCCATCGCTGGACGTACTTGTTCAGGCAGCAAAGAGAAAGCGCCTTCAGATAAGGCACTTGGCAACATGGGTACCATATTGTCAGCAAAATAAGTCGACGTCGCACGGCGTAAAGCTTCTTTATCAAGCTCTGAGCCTGGCTTAATGGCACAGCTTGGGTCGGCAATCGCTACCTGCAATAACCAGCCTTCGCTAGTCTTCTCGCAATAAAGCGCATCATCTAAATCTCGGCTCATTGCAGAATCGATAGTCAACCACGTTGTTTGGGTCAAATCACTACGCGCTTCTGCGGTTGTTGCTGCATCCATAACCGATAGCAAAGCTTGAGCTTCATTATTGCAATGCTCAGAAAAGTCACCCGCAATATCCCACTTACGCATCATCATCGAACTTTCGATTTGACGATCACTGGCCTGACCAACAACGTCTAATACTTGAGCTTGGACTTTGCCATGTGGATAAGGGTGCTGAGAGATCTTACAAGCGACTAAATCGCCATCTTTGGCGCTATTACGCTGAGCGGGAGGAACAAAAACCCAACGATTGAACGTTGGATGGTCAGGGGATATAAAATGACCTTTGCCCTTAACGATATACTGACCGACAAATTCATCTTGAGCCGTAGAAATTAACTTCTCAATGATCGCCTGAGATTTGCCTTCTTTTGTCTCTTCAACGCGAAAAGCAATCACATCACCTGATAAAACTTTGTCCATCTCATCAGGGCTAAGAAAAAACTGCTGATTATCGTCAGTATTTACAAAGCCATAACGGCCTCCAGTTGCGCGGACCTTGCCTTCATGACGAGGAACACTTTCGTGAAGTTCTTGCTTTAAAGACTTAAGTTGAGACAGCGCATCTAGATTTAACATTGAAACTACTTCTACTAAC
>CAWVSY010000041.1:0-34541 GCA_963933055.1 uncultured Oleispira sp. | reverse complement strand
ATAATGCCAATAGTTGATGACAAGTTAATGCAACCTTTTGAAACCCCTGAGTGCTTTTATGAATGGCTGAGGCATAACCACAATACGGAAACTGAGCTGTGGTTAAAAATATACAAAAAAGCATCAGGCATACAATCAATCGATTGGAGCGAAGCCGTTAAAATGGCTTTATGCTGGGGTTGGATCGATGGTATTAAAAAATCAGTCGATGGTGATTGTTATACTCAGCGTTTTACCCCTAGGCGTGCAAAGAGCATCTGGTCGAAACGCAATACCGAGCATGTCGCAGCATTGATCGGGCAAGGGTTAATGCAACCAGCTGGACTTATCCATGTAGAGGCAGCCAAAGTCGATGGGCGCTGGCAGGCGGCGTATTCAATATCAGATGGGCTAGTGATGCCAGAAGACTTTTTGGCAGCGGTTGAGGCTAGTACAAAAAATAATGGAAACACAAAAGAGTTCTTTGATACCTTAAGCAAGAGCAGCCGCAATATTATTGCTTACGGATTAACATCGGCTAAAAGAGAAGATACTCGTAAGAAGCGCTTCGACAAGTTTCTGGCCATGCTAGAAGATAATGTAAGGCCAAAATAGAACCCATTTATCATTTATCATCTATCATGCCAGAATGTTGATAACCTTTTTAATTTAAAAAAATCGTTAAAGTTTTACTTAAAACGTATGATTAAGCTTTAAATAGATAGAACGATACGTTGGTTCGTCTGTAGTGCTATATGAATCTAAAGCATTTGACGAATCAAAGAACCTGTCTTCACGCTTTGCTGTTTGTGCGAAAAGGTTTAAAGCGGTTACATTGATCGAAGTGTTTTCAGTAATTTCACTGCGTATACTTAAATCTACGCGAGTATTTGAATCTACGATGTTTTTTTCGAATGTGCCATCTGACAATGCTTGCGTCTGGTCATAACCACTAGAGTAATTAATGCTGAGTCCGATGGTTGAGTTAAAGGTTGCAAGTGTCCAATCAAAACCTAGATTTCCTAAATGATCAGGTTGATCAAGAAAACGTCTTTTCTCTCCGGTACTTGAAATATTCACTTCGGTTTCAATTGCCGTTGCATTAAACCACCCCGTTACATTATTCAAACCAATGCTATTCAGTGGTAAGCGAAGTTCTACTTCAGCCCCTTGCATTGTACCGTCTCCTGTATTTTCAGGTGTTGCAACAATACGGCCATCGACATTGGTCATAACGGTTTCTAATTTATCTTCAAAGCTTCTATCAAATACAGAAAGACTCACTAAACCGTTGTTGTTATAAAAGTAATGTTCAAACGAAAAGTCGATGCCAATAATACTTTCAGGTTTTGCATTGGGATTACCCGCGGTATCAGGGTCGGAAAATGTGCCATCTTCTTCAGAGATTGTTGGTGATAAACTTCTTAAATCAGGTCGGCGTAAAGTTTTAGCAACCCCTAAGCGTACAAAAGAGTTGTCATCAATGGCTTGTTTTAAATTAAAGGAAGGCAAGAAAGACGTTGTACGTTTGGTTGTGCTATCGTCTGCGAAATCAACGGTTTCAGTTTCTGATTTTTCAGCGCGCAGGCCAAACGTTGTCTGGTTGCCTTTAAATAATGATAACGAATCTTGTACGTATACATGGTTAATGGATTCAGTTAATTCATAAATGTTATCGATACTAGGATCTTGTAATTCACCATTTTTTATTTCGCTGTTATCTTCTTCTCGTTTTTCTTGCGATAAGCCTAACCCGTATTCTAAGGCGTGCTGTCCTACTAAGTGCTTGGCTTTGAATCCTACTTTAATCAGATTTAAATCAACACTTTGCTCTCGCTGTTTTGTGCCAGTTAATACATTTTTATCATCGAAGTTATCTTGATCACGAGTGGTATCTTCGTAGCCATCTTGCCAATCAATAAAACTTTTCAATTCAATGTCGGGTGAAACCTGAGTTTCTAGTTCGGCATAGAGCCCAGTATTTTGTCGTGTACGTTTGCGAAATTCTTTTGACTGTTTTTTAATCGTTAACTGATCATCTGTCAGTGATCTTTTAATATCATCTCTGAATTCAATGGTTTGTAAAAACGTTGGTTCAAATGAAAGTGAGTTTGAATTGTTAAGTATAATATCGATGGTAGGTATTAAATTAACTTGTTCATAGCGGCGGTCATTGGTTTTTATTTCGCCACCATCGGCTTGATTATCGGCTGAGTATTCGAGTTCATCTTTGCTTTCGTTGCGGCGCTGCTGTTGAATGCCGCCTGCTAGTGTTACGGCTACGGTGTCATTTCCTGTGCTGTATTGGAATGTAGCGTCACCTATTTGGCCATTGTCTTGTAAAGTACCAAAGCCAATACCAACTTGATTAGGCAGGTATTCGCTACCTTGTTTTAATATTATATTTACCGTACCAGCGGCACCTTGGCCGTCGTTGCTCGCCAAGGGTGTATGTATGATTTCGATGCGTTCAACCATTGAACTTGGAATGCGGTCTACTTGTACTGAGCGTGATGAACTGCTGTCGATGATGCGGCGACCATTAATGGTCACTTGCGTATATTCTGCGCCTAGTCCGCGCAGTTGTATTTCTCGTGCTCGGTTCGCTCCGTCAAAATTGATACCTGAAACACGACGCAGTGCATCGCCTAAAGGCTGATCGCCAAACTGGTTGAGCTGCTCAGCTAGAATAATGGTTTGCCCGTTTAACGCATTTTGCTTGGCTACATGTGCCAATTGCGCTGAATCATCAATGGCCGATGCGGTTACAGTAACAGCGTCGAGTTCATTTATTTCAGCAAATAATGCGTTAGAAAACACGATCCCCGATAGTGTGAGGATAATGCTGATAGAGTGTTTTTTGAGCATTGGGCTGCCTTTCTGAGCTTTTATCATGAGAATCGGCAATATAACAAACGTTAATGATAATTGCTATCATTCGTATTGGTGGTTTTTATTAATGATCATATAGTTAGACGGTATACTCTGCAGAGCTTGGAATAATGACATTATCAAGCATAATCATAACGGAGTGGTTTACATGGATGATTTTCTAGCCGTAGTCGCAATCTTTATCTCTTGTATCAGCGGGTATCTCGTTTTTGACCTGTTTTATACTGGATTCTCTTGGTCTGTTTTATTGGCCGCCATTGTTGGCTTTATTCTTGTTCATATAATCTGGCCGAAGAGGCGTGATGGTGATAGTGCTTGGTATGAGGCTCTTGAGTTCGTCTTTGATTTACCTTATCGAGTTATGGCCGCGTTAGTGCGAGGCATTACGAAAGGAGGATCTGATGTTGTGGATTTGGATTTATAAATGACTCTACCACCGAATGTCAGTTCAGGTGATAAAGTCATTTTATTCGATGGCGTTTGTAAACTCTGTAATTTCTTCCAACAAGCCTTACAATAACACCTCTTAAAATACTTGAGTGCTGAATCCTTTATGAAGCCCAATGCTTGTGTGCTATTAGTTGAAGACGAATCCAGTATTGCTGATAATATTAAGTACGCTTTAAATGCGGCCAGCTTTGAAGTATTACATGCGGTAAGCGGTATGGAAGCGCTTGTGATTTTTCAGCAGCAGGTTATTGATTTGGTTATTTTAGACATTGGCCTACCTGATATTGATGGCTTTGAAGTCTGTCGGCAAATACGTGAAAAATCTCAGCTGCCGCTATTATTTTTAACGGCGCGCTCTGATGAAATTGATCGGGTCGTGGGGTTGGAAATGGGAGCCGATGATTATATTTGTAAGCCTTTCAGCCCCAGAGAACTTGTCGCGCGGGTAAAAACAAACTTACGTCGTTATCAGATTTCTTTTGCTACAGCAGTAGAGCAATCTGATATGAAGAAACCTGAAATTCTAGTCTTGAATGATGAATACCGTACAGTTCATTTTTATGGGACGTTGATCGACGTTACTCGCTACGAATTTGGTATATTACAGGTCATGAAACAGCACCCAAGACGTGTTTACTCACGTGAAGAGTTATTAGAAAAAGTATGGCTTGAACCTGATAGCAGCATGGATCGTGTTGTTGATACTCATATAAAAACACTGCGCGCTAAATTAAAAGGGGTGAATGAAACGCAAGAATTTATCAAAACCCATCGAGGTATTGGTTACAGTCTGGAAATTGTTTAATGGCTTCTATTAATCTAAGTTTACGCGTATTTCTGGTGTACTTTGCTTTAATTGGTATTGCAGCCTATTTGGGATTTAATGTCGTATCATCTCAGGTTAAGCCGACTATTCGTCAAACGACTGAAGAGACGCTGGTAGAGATGAGTAATCTTTTGGCTGAATTCGCTTTACCTGTTGTTTTAAAATCAGAAGAAAAACTATTTTCGCAGCATGTTGATAACTTTCTTAAACGTCATTACAGCGCTACTATTTTTGGGGTGAAAAAAGAAGATTCTAGCATCCGAATTTATATAACTAATGCATTGGGTAGGGTTATTTATGATTCTGCTAGGTTGGCTGTCGGCGAAGACTACTCGCAATGGAATGATGTGTATTTAACCTTACAAGGGAAATACGGAGCGCGAAGTAGCCAAAATATTGCGGGTGATGAAAGCTCTTCGGTTATGCATGTAGCAGCCCCAATTAAACATCAAGGCGATATTATTGGTGTTCTGACGGTAGCCAAAAGTAATCAATCGCTGCGTCCTTTCTTTGCATTGATTAATAACAAACTTAAATATTGGGGTGGTTTATTTCTCGTATTATCTTTACTTGCCGGGGCTGTACTTTCTTACTGGTTAACAGGCTCAATTCGTAAATTAGTGCGTTATGCTAAACAGCTTACGAAAGGAAAGAACATTACACCCCCTAAGCTGGGTGAATCAGAATTAGCGTCTCTGGCTGAGGCGATGAAAACTATGAGAGAGCAGCTGTCAGGCAAAGAATATGTTGAAGAGTATTTGCTGACAATGACGCATGAAATGAAAAGTCCGTTATCGGCCATTATGGGGGCCGCAGAGATTATTGATCCTGCCATGCCGGAGGAAGATCTTCGACATTTTACCGCAAATATTTTATTAGAAAGTCAGCGTTTAGATGGTTTTATTCAGCGAATGCTTGAAGTCGCTCGTGTAGAAAATTTGTCACACTTAGAAAAAACACAGCGTATTAATCTTAATAGTTTAGTGACTGCGGTTGTCGCATATAAAAAAATTGACGTTGATCGAAAAGGCATAATTCTTCTGCTTAGCTGTGAAGGTGAGGCGAATGTTTTAGGCGATGAATTTATGTTGCAGCAAGTTGTCGATAATCTCATTGTGAATGCTATTGAATTCTCACCCAAACAGGGACGCATCACGGTGGCGTGTCGAGTACAAAAAAATAATGTCACGATTGAAGTTGTCGATGAAGGAGAAGGCATTCCTGATTATGCTTTAGAGCGTATATTTGAGCGTTTCTACTCTTTACCTAGGCCATTAAGCGGTAAGCGAAGTTCTGGTCTTGGGCTAACCTTTTCTAAGCGAGTCATTGAACTGCATGGCGGAAGTATTACTCTTGAGAACTTAGCATCTCGTGGTGCTTGTGCGTCGATTACCTTACCGAAAGCATAAAGTTCTGCTTTATTTAGCACAGCACACACTCAGCACATTTTCAGAACACATTTATCTATTATTGTGAGCTTTCTATTTATCTAGGAGGCTCGATATGAACAAAACATTGTTAATAAAAACGGCGGTCATTGCTGTTATTGGAGTTATATTACTGTTGGTGCTAGAGAGTGTTTCAGGCACAATCTGGGAGCGTCAGAACTATCAACGAGAGGCTAAAAGTTCGGTTGCCAGAAGCTGGACAGGGACACAGAAGGTATTTGGCCCTGTCTTGGTTGTGCCTTACTCTGTTAAATGGAAAACAGAAGAATGGTCTGAAGATGGCAAGAGAAAAATTGTGCGTAATAAAACCCGCAATGGTAAGAAATACATACTTGCTGAAAAAGCGCAGCTTATTTCTCGCGTCGAAACCGACATTCGCTACCAAGGAATTTATCAGTTTCCGGTGTATTCTACAGATTTAAACATCAGTGGAAATTTCACTTTAGACAGTATGGCTGAGGGTATTCATGTGAAACTGCCAAGCCCAAGGGCCGTGGTTACTTACGATCAACCTTACGTTTCTGTCGCGGTCAGTGATGCTCGTGGTATTAATAGTGTTCCGTTATTGAAGTGGAGCACTAAAGAATATGCCTTTAAAGCCGGTAGTCAGCTATCTTTTATGGATCGTGGTATACACGCGCCATTATCGGTAGATTTATTGAAAGTAATTAAGTCATCATCAAATAATAGTGCCAATGTTGAGTTGCTATTTCCTTTTTCTCTTGATTTAAGTCTGCGTGGTATGGATGAGATAAAATTTTATCCTACGGCTCTTAATTATCAATTATCGCTGAGTTCACCTTGGCCACACCCTAAATTCCAAGGTGATTTTTTACCATTATCTCGAACGATTTCCGATCAAGGTTTTGATGCACTTTGGGAAGTGAGTTCATTTGCTAGCAATATTGAAGAAAAAATGGCTCTTTGTGAAAATAATAAATGTGAAAATATTATGCAAGGCAGTTTTGGTGTTGGCTTTATTGAACCTGTTAATATTTATCTGCAATCTGAACGTTCTTTGAAATACGGTTTTTTATTTATTGTATTAATATTTGTTGCCTTTTTTCTTTTTGAAATACTGAAGAGGCTTCCTATTCATCCAATTCAGTATGCTTTGGTCGGTTTGGCCATCGCATTATTTTATTTATTGTTATTATCCTTATCTGAGCATATGAATTTCTTATTATCCTATTTAATTGCCGCTTTTGGCAGTGTGCTTTTAATCAGTTTTTATCTAATTACTGTATTAAGGAATAAGAAAACAGCGTTTCTATTTGGTGGCTTATTAACTTTATTGTATTTCACTCTGTATATCATTGTGAGTGCTGAAGATTTTGCATTATTAATGGGTTCTGCTCTGGTATTCATTGTCTTGGCAGCGGTTATGATGGCTACTCGGAATATAGATTGGTATCAGGTAGAAGGTGGAAGCAAGGTTAGGGCAGATAATTAAGCAAGCCCCAAGCGTGATGGCGGTGTATAGTGCGCATAATAATAGGTATTAATGGTAAGAGCAGTTTAGGGAGAATACTAATGATTAATAACCGAGATATTATCGTCCGTTTGCGTGAGCAAATTCCATCGTTTGAATGTGTGAAGGGCTGTCATGACTGTTGCGGCCCTGTGACTGCATCTTCTGAAGAGATGTCACGCTTGCCTATAAAGTCGGATGCTGAGCACGATGCCGCCTTGGAACATTTGAATTGTGTGCACCTAGGCCCTGATGGGTGCACGGTTTATGAAGATCGCCCGTTGATTTGTCGATTGTTTGGTACGACGCCGAGTATGGCGTGTCCTAATGACCGTCGTCCTGAAGAAATGGTTGCTCCTATCGTGGAAGAGCAAGTTCATTTCTTTATCGCCAATACGCGCCAAGTTTTGGTATAGCGTCTGGTTAAAAATACCTCACCCCAATAAATTTCATACTGAGTAAAAAGAGATATTTAGAGTGTGACTACCGACACTTAATTTATTCTTCATGTTGTTACTATGCGCCTTTTAAAACATGCGCTTTGACGCAGCTAATAGCAATAATAAAGTAAGGTTCGGTAATGAAGTATTTAATCGGGGTATTGTTCACCCTAATGCTGTCTGCTTGTGGTGATTCTGGCAAGGCTTCTGAAAGCGCTAATATTAATCCAAATGTAGATGACAAAGCCCCGAATGCTGAAGTTCCTGCTGTTACTGACTTAGTTATTTTTAGTACTGGGGTGGATAAGGTCGTATTGCGTTGGGCAGATGATAATCGCGCGGCTGGCTATCTTATTCGTCGTAATGGTGAGCAGATTGCTATTGTTGAAAAAGGCTTATTTACTTATACCGATACCGGTTTAGTCGCCAATAATCGTTATCGCTATGAGGTGATAGCCTTTAATGAAAATGGCAGTGAATCAAGTACTCAAACGATTACCGCACAATCCATCATGAACACAGCCCCCGTGGTTGATCCGCTAGAAACAAAGATCTTATTGGATACGCTTGCACCAGGTGATGTTGCTGCTCAGGTTAACGCTTCCGATGCTGATGGCCATCAATTAGCTTATACTGTTAATAGTGCGTTGTTCGAAATTGATCGCGAAGGCACCGTTCGAGTGGCTAGCAGCCTATTAAGTCTGTCTGGAAAAACGGTATTACTGACGATTGAAGTAAGTGATGGTTATAGTGTGACTACTCGCCAAATTAAGGTTGGTATTTTTCCGTTAACCGCCAATGGTGAAAACCAAGGTCTAAGCCGCCAAGTATTTAAAGATAAAAGCATTACTTATAATATTAATACATTAAAATCGCTGAAAAATTACCCTGATGCGCCAACAGAAACAACGATAGAGCCTGAGTTTGTTGCCCCTTCTGATGTTGATAATAATTATGGCCAGGTGATGCAGGGTTACATTATTCCCCCTGTGAGTGGTGATTATTATTTTTGGATGGCTTCTGATGATCAGTCAGAGCTGTGATAGTGAAAAATCAGAAGATGCTGTAAAAATTGCGCACTTAACTTCTCGTAGTTATTCACAAGAGTGGGATCGTTATCGATCACAGAAGTCGTCAGTACAAACTCTGGTTGCTGGTAAGCCTTATTATATTAAGGCGATCATGACAGAAGATGGTGGTAGTGATCATCTTTCTGTCGCTTGGCAAGGGCCTGGTATTGAAAGAGCGGTTATCGGTAATGAGTTTTTGCGTTTGCCTCTCGATTTAAAAAATCCATTGCCCGTACAGAATTTAAATTGGATAAAGTTAGAAGATGACAAAATATTATTAGAGTGGAATGCCGCATCTGATAATAGAGGCATCAGCCATTATGATATTTATGAAGATGGCCAGAAAATAGCGACAACGGTTAATACCGCATTTGAGTTAACAGGTTTAAAAAGCGCTAAGCTTTATAAGTTGATGGTAAAAGCGTTTGATATTTCTGGCAATGAATCTGCGCTAAGTAAGCTTTTATTAATTCAGATGGATGATTTTACTTCCCCTTCTATTGTTTCTGACATCTCGCTAATCTCGACAGGTCCCAATCATATTAAATTCAGCTGGGTTGCTTCGCTTGATGAGAATAATACGCCTGTACTGTACCGTGTTTATCAAAATGATCAGTTAATTCACCAAGGCTACGAAACAGAATTGCAAGTGAATGCTCTGGTAGCGGGCACTGCGTATGATTTTGAAATTGAAGCACTGGATTCTGCGGGTAATAGCAGTGCACGATCTACTATTTTAAATGCGTCGACAATAGAATATGCTCCCGGCACGCCTATTTTTGATTACCCTTCTTTTGATTATGCCGTCGCAGGGAATGCGGCCGCGAATAGTGTTTTTGCAACATTGTTATTTCAGGCTGAAGCTACCCCTGTTGTGACCATTGAATCGGGTAATGCTGATGGATATTTTTCGATAAATAATTTAGGTGAGCTGTCTCTGGCGCGAATGCCTGAGGTTGATGAAAGTCGAATTTTTGAATTGGTTGTCAAAATCGAATTGGCTGGTAAATCAAGTATCGCGGCGGTAAATGTTAACGTTGTTGATTCTAAGCGCTTGAATAAAACAGGTATTTTTCAGCAGGTTTGGAATGACATTGATGGCAATAAAATTGACCTTATTAATACGAAAAAATCCTCATCCATTCAAAATATTTTAACCGAAGTTAAAAGCCTCGTTAATATGGGGGATGATTATGGCCAACGTTTAGCAGGCTATTTAAGAGTTCCTACATCTGGGGAGTATACTTTTTGGGTTGCTTCTGATGATGATAGTGAAGTTCGTATCAGTGCCGATATGAGCATGAATAAAGCCCAAGCCATTGCGAAAGTTACAGGTTATACCCGTATTGATGCTTGGCATGATCGTAAGGTGCTTAAGCGCGATATTTCATTAGTAGCAGGGCAGTATTATTATTTTGAAGTCTTGCACAAAGAAGGCGGTGGTCGTGATCATCTGTCCGTTGCTTGGCAGGGACCTGGTATTGTTAAACAACCATTATCCGCAAGTTATTTCATTCCGTTAAGTAGTTTGCTTCCTACAGAAGTTGAAGTGCAAACAGCGTATCAATCTAGTTTTGAGACTTTGGGTAATGAAATTACGATTGAATACCTTGTTGCGGCAAGTGCTGCTGGTTTTCCAGTGATCGTTTATTACGGTAATGCGGATGCCGGTGAGTCATCTCAAGGCTGGCAGTATCAAATGACTTTGGGTGAATTGCTGGCGGGAAATAATTCATTCTCTTTGCCGAATATTGTGCCAGGTGATCGTTATTACATACGCTTTGAAAGCACAGGCCCTGCGGGTATTCGTTGGTCTCCTGCGACGCAGGTTGATACGGTAGTGATTGATGAAGGCAAAACCGTGGGTGAGGGCTTGCCACAAACGTTATCGCTAACGGTTAATATTGATAATGAGGATGTCTTTCTTGAGTTAGCAAAGCATTCCGTACGCTCTCCCAATTTCCAGTTATTAACCTTTGATGCTCGCCGCTTTCAGCAATTTCAGGCCATTTCTCCGATGCCAGAAATCAGAACTTATCGTGGTTATGTTTCGAATAATCCTTATCAAGTTGTGACCGGTGTTGTTGATGAAGCGGGTACGATTTACCTTTCAGGTTGGGGCGGAGACAGTCAACAGTGGAGCTCTACTCTCGATATCAGTGATCAAATTAATACGGATGCGTTAGGAAATAGCGAGCATTCAACAAGAGAAATGATGATCGATTTTTATATTCCTGCGTCTATAGATAATCGTTTGTATTTGCCACAACCGGGGCGTGATTTTCATAATAATCTCGCGCGTGTTTCGTTCTTACATGAGAATAGTCAGTTTAAAGATGAAGCGGGTGGCAATATTATTAATGCCATCGCGCAGATGGAAGGGCACATTAATGAGTTGGATTATGTCTGGGCGCAAAAGACGGGCTTACGTTGGGACATTGGCCGTTCATTAATTGAAGTGAATGGCGTGATTTCTGAAGCGACTCAAGAGCGACCTGTCGCAACCGATAGCACAAACTTCCGTATGGATTTTCAAGATCCTCATGGTGTTGGCTATTGTTGGGGGGGCGGTGATTGGTTAGGTTGTGTTGCTAACTATACGATGAATTGGGGTTTTATTCATGAAGTTGGCCATAACTTTGATTTAGGCCATGGTGAACAAACCGATAATAACAATCATATTCAACAACCATCAACGCAGATGGGAAATATGCAGGCGTGGAAAACAACAAAACGTTTACAAGAGGGATCTAAGTTCAAACCGGCAGAGGCCTTGAGCAATCCGATGTTACCGGCGACGTTTAAAGATTATTTAACCGTTTACCAAGATCAGTCTGCTTCGATTGATCCGTTAGCAAATGATTATGATGCGAATGGTGATGTATTAACCATTGAAAGTTTTGATGCTACAACGCTAGAAAATGGCCGTGTCAGACAAAACCGAGATGGCAGTTTGCACTATACCCCTGCCGTTGGTTTTGTTGGAGTTGATCAGTTCGCGTATGTGGCAACGGATGGGCGTTATAAAACGCGGGGCCCTGTGCAAATTCAAGTTTTGACCAATGGCTTAACCGGTCATTGGGATATGGATACGCTGAATGAGGATGTAGTGACCGATTTATCTGGGCAAGGTAATGATTTGTCGGCACCCGATTTGGCTCGTCTTACCCCAGCATCGCATCTTGCTGATGTGCAGGTACTAGGGCCTAATAATCAAAGCAATCAAGCGTTATCAATTCCGTTAATAGCTTCTGATGAAGAAGCCGATGATGGTATTGGTCATAGCTTGCTGCCTCATAAACTTGATCCGGGGCATAACAGTTTTACGGCGGCCTTATGGTTTAAGTATTCTGCTATCGAAGGTAAGAAGCTATTGATGGGCAAATCATCTGCTGTTCCTAATAACATGCAATATGGTGGCTGGGAAATTCGTACTGATGGTAGCAGCTTAGAAATGCAGGCCAGTTATCGTGATCGCTTAATGAAGAATAATGTAGCTCAGATTGCTCAAGAAAATGCCTTAGTGGATGGTAGTTGGCATCATGCCGTGATGGTGATTGATCGCGAAAATAATCAATTGCGTGGCTATCTTGATGGTATTGCTCTACCAACTCAAGCAGACCTTCCGATAGGAAGTGGTCCGATTATGGCCGCCATGAATAGCACAAGCTACGGAGGTGGTTCGCCATTTCGTATCGGTGGTCATGCAGGATTAGCGTGTGTTAATGCCGCTGTGGAGGGAGATCCTCAGGTATGCAGCATGAGAGATGGCCAAGCCTTTGATAATGTAAAACTTTATCACAAGGCACTGACAGCTCAGGAAGTAACAGCGCTGTTTGCAGAATAATGTCTTTCTAAATACGGCTTAGAATTCTTTTAGCATCCTTCAATATTAACGGGCACCCATACTTTGGTGTCCGTTCTTCTTTTCAGCATTCAAATCTACATACACGATAAGCTGGTATGACTTATAATTGTTCAACAATTATTGGTTGGGTATGTGTCATTATTAATATTGAGATTAAAGATATAGCGAAGGATGAGGTTAGCTGTTCAAACTGTAAAGCTTGCTGTTGTCGCTTAGAAGTTATGATTATCACTGATACGGGCGTTCCCGAGGAATACATTGCTATTGATCAATGGGGCGGTGAAACGATGTTACGTTTAGATGACGGCTGGTGTGCAGCAGTAGATCGTGAAACGTTAATGTGTACTATTTATGAAAATCGCCCTTGGATCTGCCGTGAATTTGAAGAAGGCTCTTACGAATGCCTTGATGAAAGAGCGGTATAGGTGAATCGAAATTAGATCACTTTTGAGCGCTCTAATTTTTGCTTGAACGGGTTTCCTCTACCATACTGAGTTATTAAACATGGCTTTTTAACGGCTAGGATTACTCGTGATTACCCCTTTCCAAACGATACAACAGATGAAAAGTGACAATGAAAAGCGTTTAGAGCTGGTCATTGAAGCCGCGGCGGTGGGGATCTGGGATTGGCAGGTCCAAACGGGTGAAATAACGTTTAATCAGCGCTGGGCTGAAATTATTGGCTATTCGGTTGAAGAGCTTATGCCAATGGCGTTTGATACCTGGAGTAGCAAGGTACATCCTGATGATTTAACGTTGGCAACCGAGGTCCTTGAAAAACATCTGCGTGACGAACTGGATCTTTACTCCGTTGAAATTCGTATGCTCCATAAAAATGGGCAGTACATTTGGATACTGGCATCAGGGAGGGTGGTTGAGTGGGAATCGGACGGCTTACCAAAGCGAATGTTAGGCACTCATCAAGATATCTCAGAGCGCAAAGCCAATGAACTAGACTTCATGATCACCCGTCAATTATTAGAAGAGTCACAATCCATTGCCCACGTTGGTGGCTGGGAGCTTAATTTAGAAACAGGCCATTTATATTGGACCGCTGAAACCTATCGTCTTCACGATACGTCACCTGATAAATTTGACCCCTCGGTTGATGCGGGAGTAAGTTATTTTTTACCCGATTCCCGCGAGGTGATCTCGCTTGCCATCGATCAAGCCATTAATAATGGTATAGACTACGATTTAGAACTTGAGTCTTTAACAATCAAAGGCCGAAAAATTGATGTGCGCACAACCTGTCACGTGACCCAAGTCAATGGGAAATCTGTTCGTTTAACCGGTATATTTCAAGACATTAGTGAGCAGAAAGCCATTCAGCGTAAGCTTGAATTAACGAATGAAAATCTTGAAAAAGCCAATGCCGCGTTATTGTTATCCGCGCATTATGATGAACTAACAGGCCTCCCTAATCGAATTTTGCTCTCTGATCGAATGCAACAAGCCATGACCAAAAGCTCGCGCAATAATAAATTGATTGCCGTCGCGTTTATCGATCTGGATGGGTTTAAAGGAATAAACGATAGTTATGGGCATAATGTAGGGGATCAGTTTTTGCGCATGATTACCCAAAAGCTTCAAATGTCATTAAGAGGAGGTGATACCTTAGCTCGTATCGGTGGTGATGAATTTGTAGCCGTTATTGATGAACTGAATAAGCCTGAAGATAGTCATCCGGCCTTATGGCGTTTGCTTGCCGCGGCCGCGAATGAAGTGGATGTTGATGGCTATCGTTTAAAGACCACTGCCAGTATTGGTGTTACCTTTTATCCACAAATTAATTGCAGTCCCGATCAACTCTTAAGGCAGGCTGATCAGGCAATGTATAAAGCCAAGCAGCTAGGAAAAAATTGCTGGCATGTTTTTGATATTGAGCAAGATTCTGCGTTTAAGCATAAATTAGAGGAACTTGATAGAATCAGACTCGCACTGCATAACGAAGAGTTTGTTCTGTTTTATCAGCCGAAAATTGACTTACGCAGCAAGCAGCTTATTGGTATGGAAGCACTGATTCGTTGGAATCATCCCGAGCGCGGAATTTTACCGCCGGTGGCCTTTTTACCCATTTTAGAATTTGATGCATTAAGTATCGAACTGGGTGAGTGGGTTATAAAAACAGCACTTACACAATTAGAAGAATGGCATGGCACACAGATGGATGTGCCTATTAGTGTCAATATTAGCCCAATGCAATTACAGCATCCTGATTTTATTGTGCGACTGCAGGAAATGTTAGCTAAGTTTCCGAAACGAAATTTGAAAAATCTTGAATTTGAAATTTTAGAGAGCAGCGCGATTGAAGATATTGATCTTGCATCCGGTGTCATTAAGCAATGTAAAAAGCTGGGTATTTCTTTTTCAATTGATGATTTTGGAACGGGTTACTCTTCCTTATCGTATTTAAAACAAATATCGGCAGAGTATTTGAAAATTGATCAATCCTTTGTCAGAGATATGCTGGTGGATGCGGATGATCGTACCATTATAAAAGGGATTATCGAACTATCGAAAGCTTTCAATTTGAAAGTCATTGCTGAAGGTGTTGAAACCCCCGCGCATGGTGAAGAACTTATGGCACTAGGATGTTTTTTAGCACAAGGATACGGCATCGCAAGACCTATGCCCGCAAGTGATTTGCCTAACTGGGTTAAACGTTGGCAAGAAAACCCTGTGCTGGTTGATGATTCTTTTTAAACAGCGTGTTATTTTAAATAATAGTATTATTTAAAAGCGAATAATTATTTCAATTTCGCACTTAATTTGAACGACTTCTGTAAGGAAGGCCGATGATTTTTGATGTTACTGAATTAGAAAGCCAAGAAAAGTATCGACTCTTAACGGGCGGCATTACCCCACGGCCGATTGCTTGGATTAGTACTCGCTCGGCAGAGGGGGTTGATAATCTAGCCCCTTATTCATTCTTTACAGTCGCTAGCTGTAATCCTCCTGTATTGCTTTATACGCAAGTGACTCAACGAAGTGGTATTGATAAAGATACATTGCAAAATTTATTAGCGACTAAGCAATGTGTGGTTAATATTGTCAGCGCTGATCTGGTCGAAAAAATGAACCAGACCAGCGCTAGTCTTGCTCATGATGAAAGTGAATTTGATTTTGCTGGAATTGAAAGTTGTGCGAGTCATCTTGTATCACCTCGCTCAGTACAAGATTCTTTGATTCGTTACGAATGTACTTTACGTGAAACACTCTCTATTAATCATACGTCTATGAACGGCTTGCCTGCTGGTGATGCTCCTATTAATGCAATGGGCGGAACAGTTATTATGCTAGATGTAACGAGCATATATGTTCGAGATGACCTTTATGATAATGGCATTATAAATCAGCATCTCGTGAATTCAGTGGGCAAAATGGGCAGTGACTTTTTTAGTTTAACATCTGATATGTTAGAGCTTCAGCGCCCATGATGGCTAATAAAAAATGAATTGTGATTGTTGATATAGAGCATTGGATTTTTATTGATAATACTCTATATTATAAACCCATTAAACATCGTTACTGAACGTTTGCTCTGCAGAAAAGGAATGGGGTCTATCAATGGATTTGGGATTTACTCGTTACCAAGGCATCGCTAGTATTATCGGAGATATTGTTAATCTTCGTATTGGCGATACCCAAAAAATGCAAATACCACCACGCAATCGTGATCTTGCCATTATTGAGCAAGAGGGTGAGTTCTTTTCTTTAGCTCAAATCATCAAGCTATCTGATGATCTTGTATCATTACAAGCCTTTTCAGGCACTAAGGGGCTGTCTAATAATGCCTCGGTGCGCTTTTTAGGTGAAACCATGCAGGCGATTTATTCCGATAACATCTATGGCCGTATATTCAATGGCTCTGGACTTCCTATCGATAATGGCCCTAGTCTAACTCATGAGCCAAAAGTCGCCATTAATGGCCCTACCGTAAACCCAACCTCGCGTATCTTAGCTTCTCGTATGATTCGCACCAATGTGCCGATGATTGATGTCTTTAACTGCTTAGTTGAAAGTCAAAAAATCCCTATCTTCTCGGTTGCGGGTGAACCTTTTAATATTTTTCTTGCTCGTATTGGCATTCAGGCTGATGCAGATGTGGTTATTTTTGCGGGGCTTGGATTAATTTTTGATGACTACCACAATTTTAAGCAAATGTTTGAAGATGCTGGGGTGATGTCTCGTACTGTTATGTACGTGAACCTTGCGTCCGATCCGGTGGTTGAGCGATTAATGGTGCCTGATCTTGCCTTAGCCGTAGCCGAAAAATTCGCGGTAGAAGAAGGTAAGCGGGTTTTGGTATTAATGACCGATATGACGGCCTATGCCGATGCGATGAAAGAGATTGGTATCGCCATGGAACATATTCCATCGAACCGTGGTTACATGGGGGATTTATATTCTCAGCTAGCTCGGCGCTATGAAAAAGCGTGTGATTTTAGAGGTGCGGGTTCCGTTACAATTTTGTCGGTGACGACAATGCCAGGAGATGATGTTACTCATCCTGTTCCTGATAATACGGGCTACATTACTGAGGGGCAGTTTTATCTTCATAATGGGGTAATTGATCCTTTTGGATCACTATCACGATTAAAACAGCATGTTATCGGTAAGCAAACTCGGGAAGATCATGGTCAGATTATGAATACCATGATTCGTTATTATTCAGAGGGAATTGAAGCGGAGCAAAAGCAAGCGATGGCGTTTGATCTGAGTGAGTTTGATGAGAAATTATTGAAATTTAGTGGGTTATTTAAAGCGCGCTTTATGCAACTTGATATATCAATGCCCTTGGAAGAAGCTCTGGATGCTTGTTGGACGCTTTTGGCAGAGTGCTTTGATAAAGATGAAGTGATTATAAAGCAAGATTTAAAAGAAAAATACTGGGTTTAGGCTAATGGCAAAGTTAGCGCTAAATAAAAGTGCTCTAAGTAAAGAGAAACAAAAGAAAGTTTCTTATGGTCGCTATCTGCCGTCTCTTGAAATGAAACAGAAGCAGCTGTTATTAGAGCGTAAAAAGGCCGAACAAGCCTTGCTTCAACATAACCAAGATATTGCGGCTTTAGAAGATGCGGTCTATCAGAAGTTGCCTATGCTAGCGGTTAAAAATATCGAAATGCAGGGGTTAGTGACCGTCGCAGGTTATAAGTTGATTGAAGAAAATCTACTCGGTACAAAGGTTCCTTTATTAGAAAGTATTACATTTAATCGAGCTGATTATGGCTATCTGGCACGGCCTCATTGGTTTGATGATTTGGTGATTGCACTGGAAAAAATGATGAAATTGAAAATGGAAGAGCAAGTACTTCATATTCGTCTTTCTCGCTTAAAAACAGCAGCGCGCACCATTACTCAGCGGGTTAATTTATTCTCAAAAGTGCTTATTCCTCAGGCTGAAAGTAACATTAAAAAAATTGCTTTGTTTCTGGCCGATCAAGAACGAGCTGGGGTTGTACGTTCAAAGCTAGCCAAAAAAAAAGCAGCCATTGCTAATGGTTAAACAGGGAGGAGAAAAACTATGAGTATTACCGCACTTAAAAAACTCACCCTGATTGGCGAAGTGAGTGAAAAAAATAACGTCATGACGCAATTTCAAGCGTTTGGCATGGCCCACCTTATTACGTTATCTGAGCAAGCAATTGAACCTAGTGCGGATGTTTCTGATGGCGTGCGAGAAGCACTTAATTATTTAATCTCCGCCCCCTTAAAAAGAAGAATGCAGATTCCCGTTGAGTCGATTAGCGTTACAGATATTGTCACTCGCATTGTTGAAAATAAAATTGCTCGTGAAGAAGCGGTAGATCAAATTGATTTAATACATGCTCGTCAGCGGCGTTTAAAAGAGTGGGGAGATTTTGAATTTCCTCCGTTAGAAGCATTAGACCAGCACCGTTTGTGGCTTTATTTAGTACCTCTTAGTAAAGAGGCGCTACTCAATAAGATTGATCTTCCTTGGAAGATTATTAATCGTGATCATAAACATATTTATCTGGTCGTGATTGCTATTAATGAGCCAGCAGAGAGTGATGTTCCATTTATTCGTGCACACATTGGTCCAGATTCAATGTCTCGTTTAGCTGAATTAAAAGAACAAGCTTTGGTGCAGCTAGAAGATTTAAATGGTGAGCGAGAATCGCTAACACGCTGGATTTTACCACTGACTTTATCACTGAATGAAACCATTGATGCTCATGAACTGACATTGGCTGAGCAGCGAGTTTTAGACCTTGGTGATTTTTTTGTATTACAGTCGTGGATAGCGGAAGAAAATTTAGAAAAATTCTCGCGATGGGCCGATGATTTTCCGATTGCCTATCAACTGGAAGCCCCTGGTGTCGATGAATCACCACCGACGTTATTAAGCAATAGTGATCTTGTTGGTGGTGGTGAAGAAGCTGTATCGTTTTTTCAATTACCAGGGTATCGAACTTGGGACCCTTCATTATTAATCTTTTTTTCTTTTTCATTATTCTTTTCAATGATTATTGCAGATGCGGGTTATGCGCTTGTTTTAGGCACTATATTAGTCCTTTCTTGGCCAAAGCTGAGCCGTGGTAGTGTCACGGCCGTTCGTATTCGTAATTTATGGTTAGCGCTGGTGAGTGCCGCTTTTGTTTATGGCGTCATGGTGGGTAGCTACTTTGGCATTACTCCAGGGGAAGATAATGTGCTGAGTATGCTGCATGTTATTAATATGAATGACTTTGATTCGATGATGCGCTTGTCGATAGGTGCAGGTGTGCTGCATTTGGTGATCGCCAATATCATGGTGGCCTGGGTGCGACGAGACTCTTGGTTTGCGCTGTCTTCTATTGGCTGGGTAATGACGATGATAGGCTCTTTCTTTTTATGGCTGAGCTATATGAATACTGTTGCGTTAGATGTATTGGCAACGCTTCAATTTAAAATCATTCTCGGTGGCATAGTATTAATTGTCTTATTTTCGGGGCAACGAAAACTTGATAGTAATAAAGCGTATTTTATGCAGCTTTTTGATGGTTTTTCTGCCTTGTATGGACTGTCTAAAGCCTTTGGTGATGTATTGAGTTATATGCGTTTGTTTGCGTTAGGTTTATCCAGTGCTTCATTGGCAGTGACCTTTAATACGTTAGCCGTTGAGGCTCGAGATTCAGTTTCAGCAGGTGGCTTTATTCTGTTTGCTTTGATTATTGTATTAGGTCATAGCTTGAATTTTGCGCTGGGCATTATGAGTGGTGTGATTCATGGTCTGCGTTTGAATTTGCTGGAATTTTATAATTGGGGAGTCAAAGGTGAAGGCTACCCCTTTAAAGCGTTTAAGAAACGAGGAGAATCGAAATGGAACAATTCGTAATTGCTTTAGGATGGCTGGGGGTTTTCGCCCCGACAGCTTTGGGCGCTATTGGCAGTAGTTATGGCTGTGCGCGTGCGGGGCAAGCGGCGGCGGGTGCATTGTTGGATACGGAAAGTGGTTATGGAAAGTACATCGGTTTAGCGGCGATGCCTTCTACCCAAGTTATTCTTGGTATCGTTGTGATGTTTACACTCAACCGCGAGATTACACTTGTTAATTCACCAAGTATTTTTGCTATTGGTCTGCTAACAGGTTTAGCTTTGATGATGAGTGCGGTTTATCAAGGTCAGGCTTTGGTTGCGGCAATTAATGCCGCTAAAAATAAATCTGAAATTTTTGGTTTAGCGATTGCGCCTGCGGCTATTGTGGAAGGCTTTGCCGTTTTTGCTTTTGTTTTTGCCCTTGTACTTGCGGGTTCCATCCCTGCTTAAAGCGCTGCTTAACCAGGATATCAAAAGAGGACAAACTATGTCACAGTCTTTAATAAAAGAGCCTTCTAATAAAACCGCTAGCGGCGTACAAGAGCTGATTGATCAGATTCGTGAGAAAGGCGTTAGCAAAGGTAAGGCCGAAGGCACTCGTATTGTGAGTGATGCCGAGCAGCGCGCTGAATGGATTATTAAACAAGCGCAAGAAGAAGCTGAGACCATTAAAAAAAATGCTGATAAGGATGCTCGTTTCGTGAAAGAGGCGGGTAAGGATGCTTTGAGTTTAGCGTTTAGAGATATCAAGTTAAAACTCAAGGATGAACTCTCTATTCAGTTTTCTGAGCAACTGCGCAAGCTCGTCGAAAAAGAACTACAAGATCCAGATACGTTAAAAGCACTGTTGATCTCTGCACTATCCAAAACAGAAATTCCGGATGAGCCGTTAACTATTGTCTTACCTGATCGCGCAAAAGGGGTGGATGAGTTGCGACAAGATCCTAAGTCACTTGAACAAGGGGCATTGGTTGAGCTTGTATCGAATACCGCGAAAGAAATGCTAACGCAAGGTGTTGAGGTTCATTTAGATAAGAACTCAGAGCGAGGCATCGACAGTGGCCTTACGTTTTTATTGGATGGTGGTAAAGTCAGTATTGAGGTAACTGATAAGTCATTATCATCCATGCTGCTACAGCATTTACAGCCACGCTTTCGTGCCATTCTAGAAGGGGTTGTAGGTTAGTGATTTATGTCGATTTATTGTGCTCGTTGCCTTATCTGGAAAATCCTTTTATTCGCAAGCGCCCGCCAATTACTGCGGTGCAGTTTCGCAAACGCTTGAACATGCTCGATTTTGAAGCGAGAGATTTGATTGAGAAATTTGCCGATACTTTTTATTGGGGATATCTTAGTTTAGAAGATAAGGACGAAGACTTGGTTCGCCAGGCAAGACGGTTAATGGATGAGTTACAGGAATCGGATATAAAAGCATGGCAATTGTGGCGGATGGATTTGCGCACCATCATGGCGGCGCTTAGGCGACGTAAATTAAATCAGCCTGCTCCTGATGCAAAAGCATTATGGGGTTATGGGCGTTATGTTAGCCAAATTATTAATAACTGGAATCACCCTACCTTTAAACTTGAAGCACAATTTCCTTGGTTACCGAAAGCAAAAGAATTATTAGAGCTCGATGATAGTTTTGCCTTAGAGCGCCATTTATTGACGACTGAGTGGCATTATTATTCTCGCCAGCAAGCGGATGAACAGTATTCGCTATCGGATGTGTGGCTTTATGCGATGAAGTGGGATTTGGTCGATCGCTGGTGCCGCTATAATACCGAGCTTGCTAAGCAGCATTTTGACCAGCTAGTACAAATAGGACTTGAAGAGCCGATGAAGGAATTGAGGGCAATGTCATGAGTAAAGTGAGTGCGCGTGTTGTGTCGGTTAGTGATGATGTTGTAACTGTTGAAACTCTGGAGCAGGTCGAAGGTGAAAAAATTGTTCCGTTGGTAAAGAATGAAGTGGTCTTTATTTGCCCCAAATCTTTAGTAGCAGGTAAGCAAGAAAAATTAAAAGCAGAAGTGCTTAGAGTGAGAGGGAATCGCGCTGATGTTCAGGTTTATGAGGACACAACGGGGATTGCCATCGGTGATGGGGTTGAGCAAAGTGGCGAGTTATTATCGGTTGAGCTTGGGCCTGGTTTATTAAGACAGGTTTATGATGGCTTACAAAATCCATTACACCGTTTGGAGGCGATGAATGGGCAGTTTTTATTACGAGGTGAAGTGGCTGCTGCTTTAGATCGTAAATCAAAATGGGCTTTCTCTGCAAAAGGTCGTGTTGAAGATAAAGTAAATTCTGGAGATGTATTAGGCACGGTTCAGGAAGGTCGATTTGAGCATAAAATTATGGTGCCATTTATGCTTAGGGGAAAGCTTACCATTGAGTGGATTCAAGAGGGAACTTTTACGGTAGAAACTGTGATTGCGCGCTTGCGTGATGATAAAGGAAATCTGCATGATGTTTCTATGGTGCAGCGTTGGCCGGTACGCATGCCACTCCCTGCAAAGTTGCTTAAAAGTGGTCAAAGTGAGCGCCAATACCCTACGCAACCTTTAATCACGACGCTTAGACTGATTGATACTTTTTTCCCTATTGCTAAAGGCGGCACGGGCTGTATTCCAGGGCCATTTGGTGCCGGAAAAACCGTATTGCAAAATCTTATTTCGCGCTATTCCGATGTGGATATTGTGATTGTCGTTGCGTGTGGAGAGCGCGCGGGTGAAGTGGTCGAAACCATTACCGAATTTCCGCAATTACAAGATCCGCATACTGGTGGAACCTTGATGGATCGCACCATTATTATTTGTAATACCTCTTCTATGCCGGTAGCTGCTCGTGAAGCATCAATTTATACCGGTGTTACTTTGGGCGAATATTATCGCCAGATGGGGTATGAGGTTTTATTAATTGCTGACTCGACCTCGCGTTGGGCGCAGGCGATGCGTGAAACGTCTGGGCGCTTAGAAGAAATACCGGGTGAAGAAGCTTTCCCTGCCTATTTAGAATCTTCAATTAGAAACCTGTATGAACGTGCTGGGGTAATTCGCACCAATGATCAAAGTATTGGTTCTTTAACGTTAATTGGTACAGTTTCACCGGCGGGGGGGAATTTTGAAGAACCTGTAACACAAGGTACTTTGAATACAGTAAAAACCTTTTTGGGTTTGAGTTATGACCGCGCGTATAAACGTTTTTATCCAGCGGTTGATCCTTTACAGTCTTGGAGTCGTTATACCGAGCAGTTAGCGCCTTGGTTCCTCGAAAATATGGGAAGCTCTTGGTTAACTGGTGTTGCTCACGTGAATCAATTATTAATTCGTGGGGATGAAATCTCTCGTATGATGCAAGTGACAGGAGAGGAAGGCGTCAGTCAAGCCGACTTTATCACTCAGCAAAAATCGACTTTAGTCGATATGGTTTATTTGCAGCAAGATGCCTTTGATAGCATCGATGTTTCCACCAGTATTGAGCGTCAAAAGCACAGCTTTTCTTTATTACTTAAAGTGATTAATACTGATATGAATTTTGCTACGAAGGCGCTGGTTAGACGTTGGTTTAGCCGTATGACGGATACCTTTAAAAATCTGAATTATGCCGAAATGAATAGTGATGCTCATAAAAAGTATTTAGCTCAGATTGAGGCATTATTGAATGAATCTATTGCGACTATCGCTTAATTTTCAGACATCAAAAAAGCCAATACTCAGCGATGAGTATTGGCTTTTGGGTTTAGCGACACTTATTTAAATTAAGTTCTATTAACTTTTAGCTGGCGCTGGATTACGAATCAAGTAATCAAATGCCCCTAAGCTTGCTTTAGACCCTTCGCCCATCGCAATAATAATTTGCTTGTACGGTACGGTTGTAACATCACCTGCAGCAAAGATACCTGGAACAGAAGTTTCGCCTTTAGGCGTCACTTCAATCTCACCTCGAGGTGATAATTCGATACCAGAATCTTTTAAGAATTCGCTGTTTGGTACTAAACCAATTTGTACGAAGATTCCTGCAAGTTCAATTTGCTTCGCTTCACCGCTGGCACGATCAAGGTAGTTCAGAGCGGTTACTCGAGTACCATCACCGATCACTTCAGTCGTTTGCGCTTCTTTGATGATTTCGATATTGCCCATGCTGTTCGCTTTGTTAACCAAAACTTGATCAGCACGAAGAGTATCGGCAAACTCTAAAACCGTTACATGCTCTACCAAACCTGCTAAATCGATCGCCGCTTCAATACCTGAGTTACCCCCCCCAATCACTGCAACGCGCTTGCCTTTAAATAAAGGACCATCACAGTGTGGGCAGTAGGCAACACCCTTGTTGCGGTATTCTTGTTCACCCGGGACGTTCATTTCTCTCCAGCGTGCGCCAGTAGAAAGAATAACACTGCGGCTTTTTAAGGTAGCGCCACTTTCTAGCTGAACGTGGATGTAGCCATCTTCGTTCTTTTCAGCAGAAACAATGTTGTCTGCTTTTTGCTCGCTCATGATATCCACGTCGTATTCTTTAACGTGTTCTTCTAATGCTGCCGCTAGCTTTGGACCTTCAGTTTCTTTAACAGAAATAAAATTTTCAATCGACATGGTGTCCATTACTTGGCCACCAAAACGTTCAGCAATAACACCCGTGCGAATACCTTTACGTGCTGCATAAATAGCGGCTGATGCGCCCGCTGGGCCACCGCCAACAACAAGTACTTCGTAAGGTTCTTTTTTGCTTAATGCTTCTGCTTCTTTTTTCGCAGAACCTGTGTCTACTTTCTTTAGAATTTCAGCCAATGAAATTCGGCCCTGAGCGAAAACTTCGCCGTTTAGGTAAACGCTTGGAACAGCCATAATGTTACGTTCTGCGATTTCATCTTGGAAAGCCGCACCGTCAATCATGGTTGTTTTAATCTGTGGATTAATCGCCGCCATCATATTTAAGGCTTGTACGACATCCGGGCAGTTTTGGCAGCTTAATGAGATGAATACTTCAAAATTCATTTCGCCATCATTCTCTTCATTATTAAGAGCTGCGATTTGCTCAATAACGTCAGCTTCCAATTTCATTGGGTGGCCGCCACTGTGCAGTAAGGCCAATACTAATGACGTAAACTCGTGACCCATCGGTAGGCCTGCAAAACCGATCGCTGTTTCTTTGCTTGGATTAACCACTTGCATAATCGGCTTACGCGCACTGGCGTTTTGGTCTTCGATCACTGTTACTTTGTCATTTAGTGATGCAATGTCGCTAGCAAGATTTTTTAGTTTTTCCGAGGTATCACTGTCGTCAAGGCTAAGAACCAAGTGAACATCGGTTTTTAAATTTTCTAAGTAAGCTTTTAATTGGGCTTTCATTGTTTGATCTAACATAGTGATACCTTCTAAATTCTTTAATGTTTAACTTTTTAATAGATGTATATATCCACGCATTAGTTGTTGATTGCGTAAGATGTTTGTCTCTCCTAAATTGGAGGCCGAGTAATAACTAGGGTGTCGCTAAGTTGTGACTTAAGTTGTAAACAAACAGCACAGAGGTGTCGTAACGCTTTAAGTATCTTAATACTGGTTGAATATCGTCAACCAGTATTAAGAACTTCGATCTAACAAGACACTAAACACACTTATTTAGCACACAGTTGTTTAGTGTAAACAGTTGGACTGTTACTTAGATCTTGCCAACTAGGTCAAGAGAAGGGGCTAGAGTTTCTTCGCCTTCTTTCCATTTAGCTGGGCAAACTTCACCTGGGTGAGCAGCAACATACTGTGCCGCTTTCACTTTACGAAGTAGGTCTTCAGCGTCACGGCCAATACCTTCTGCAGTAATTTCCATTGCTTGGATCGTGCCTTCTGGATCGATCAAGAAAGTAGCACGGTCTGCAAGGCCTTGACCTTCACGCATAACGTTGAAGTTATTGGTGATGTTGCCAGACTGATCGCCTACCATGAAGTAGTTGATCTTACCGATTGTTTCAGAGCTATCGTGCCATGCTTTGTGAGTGAAGTGAGTGTCTGTAGAAACAGAGAAAACTTCAACGCCACGCTTTTGCAATTCTTCGTAATGATCAGCAACGTCACCTAGTTCAGTTGGGCATACGAAAGTGAAATCCGCTGGGTAGAAGAAAAATACTGCCCATTTACCGAGTACGTCTTTTTCAGAAATTTCTACGAATTCGCCTTGTTTAAAAGCTGAAGCGTTGAATGGCTTGATTTGAGTATTAATCATGTTGTATTCCTACTTAAAAGTAATGGTTATGTTGAGTGTGTTTCTGTTGGCTTCTAATGAATCCATGAGCGCTATTCTGGGGTAAATTATAAAATAGGTATAATTGTTTGTATAAATCGTATTGATAGTTAAAAGCTATTAATTGTTGGGTGTTTTTACTGAGCTGTTGGTACAACTATTAATAGCGTGGTTTTATATCAATTTTTATCGGTTTTTATCGGTTTTTATCAGAAATTTTATACACCTCTATACGAAAAATGATGATTTCAGTCCTACCTTTAGAATAACACCGTATATTTGGGCCTTAAATCATGAAATTCGCATACAAAGTCACGCTTGCCGCTAGCTTAATTTTAGTTCTTTCTTTAGGACTTTTATCCACTTATCAGTATTACCAAGTAAAAAATGAGATCAATAATCAGGTTAACTCGTCTACCACAGAAATCGTAGCCTCTCTGGGTAATAGCGTTGAGAACGTTATGCAAACTAAATTTGATTTAGCAGCTTATGCTATTTCTCTCATTGGTAATGACCTATCGGATGAACATATTGTTGATGTTCTTAATAAACCCATCATTAAGAAACATTTTTTATTATCGGGTATAGGTTTAGAGAACGGCCACTTTATTGGTAATGATCCTAACTGGCAGCCTGCTAATTATGATCCAAGAAAACGAATGTGGTACCAGAAAGCTAAAAAGGACAATCGTATTTCTTTTACTGCGCCATATGCGGACGCTTCTACAGGTGAAATTATGGTATCGGTAGTCGGGCCGTTAAAAGTTAATGGTGTATTTAAGGGGGCTATTTTTGCGGATGTGAGTTTGAAACATTTGGCCGATATCAGTAATAGTGTTCATTTATTTGGTGCTGGTTTTGCATTTATCGTCGGTGAGGATGGCAATTTCATTGCACATCCAAATGCTAAATATAATGGAAAATCCCTGTCTAAGGAATTCAATAGCGATATCGCCATTGCCGAGGGAATGTTTTATACCAAAATAAATAATCACGACAATTTATTAATTTTTGCGCCTTTAGGAGATTTAGGTTGGTATTTGGGGGCAGCGCTTAATGAAGATATCGTTTTTGCACCCGTCAGTAAATTGGGTCGTGATGCGATCTTATATTCAATATTAGCGCTAATGATTGGAGTAGTCTTGTTGGGTGGCATTCTTAAGCAGCTAATGCAGCCATTAAAAGTACTTAATGATGCTATGCGAGATGTGGCAACGGGAGAAGGTGATTTAACCCGTCGTCTGAATACTAATACGGATGTTGAGTTTTCGAGTCTGGCAAAAAGTTTTAATACTTTCGCTGAAAAGCTGCAAAATATGATTACCGAAGTGAAGGTTATTGGTACCAGCATGATGCTGAGTACCGAGCAAACGGCTCAGGGTGCCAGTATTGCAACAGAGGCGATGGAGCAACAAAATAGCGAAGTCGAACAACTAGCAACGGCCATGAATGAAATGGCGAGTACGGCCTTAGAAGTTGCCAATAATGCGCAAACAGCTGCGGGTGCGGTGCAAAAAGCGGATGATGCTGTTGTCGAAGGGGTGAATGCGATTAATGAAACAACTCAAAGTATTTCTCAGCTATCGGGCCAAATTGAAGAAGCGGTAATAGCCGTTCAAGAGCTTGAAAGTGATACAGCAAGTATTGAATCAATTCTTGGCGTTATTACAGCGATTGCCGAACAAACCAATTTATTGGCGTTGAATGCCGCTATTGAAGCCGCACGAGCGGGAGAGATGGGGCGTGGTTTTGCCGTGGTGGCAGATGAGGTAAGAAGCTTGGCGGCAAGAACGCAAGAGTCTACTTCTGAGATTCGTGGAAAAATTGAAAAATTACAAATGGGGGTGACAGCGGTTGTTCATGTAATGGGTAGCAGCAAGCAAACAACGTTAATAACCGTTGAAAAATCGCAGCAAGCGAATGCGACTAATGAATTGATTAGCGAAAGCATTCGTCAAATTACCGATATGAATTTACAAATAGCCAGTGCCGCAGAAGAGCAAAGTCAGGTTGCTGAGGAAATGAATCGAAATACCTCAAACATTCGCGATTTATCTCAACAAGTAATGGATAACGCGACTCAAACGAATAAAGTGATGAAAGTGCAAGTTAAACAAGTAGGAGACCAAGAGACTATTCTTGGGCAATTCATTGTTTAAGCGGTTCGTAATATGAATGGCTTATTGGTTGATATTGTTTGATTGTTCCACTGCTGCAACAGTGACTTTTATATGGAATATGCAGTTATAACTTCCATTCTAAGACGATCGGTCATAAAGTGTAGAAATGAACAGACCAAGACGCAGTGAACATACCCGAGAAGCATTGATTGAAGCCGGCATAGAGCAACTCTCTGAGCACGGCTATCACGGTACGGGTATTAAGCAGATTTTAGACGTAGTCAATGTGCCCAAAGGTTCATTTTATAATTTCTTTGCCAGTAAAGAGGCTTTTGTGGCTGAAGTAATCGCCCATTACAGTCGTAATTTACTGCGTCAGCTAACAGATTTTGTTGAGGGTGAAGGTAAAGTACTGACCCCCATTGATCAACTCAGATCAATTTATCGCTACAGTTTGAAGCAATACGCTAGCCATGAATTTAAAAAGTCGTGTTTAGTGGGAGCTATTGCGATCGAAATATCCGCTGAAAGTGAAATGTGTCGATTAGAACTGGATAAAGCATTGAAGAGTTGGTTGCACTTTTTTAGCTCTGTTTTTTCTCAGGCTCAGTCGCAAAAACTGGTACGTGATGATGTGAGTGCGATGGACATGGCGGCAGTTTATTGGTCGGTTTGGGAAGGGGCGTTGATGACGATGAAAATGTCGGCAGATACTAAACCCGTTAAAAAAATTATGGAGTTAATGCTTGAAACTTTGCTCAAAAAATAAAGAGCATCAAAATTTATAGCCAAATACTTTATAAAAAATTGATAAGTGCACAGCGTGTACTTTTTTTGAAACAACTTTAAGACGATCGGTCTAAATAGAATTAAGGATACCAACATGACAGCACTTTTAGGCTCTAGTTTTGCACTAAAAAATGGCCAAATGATTAAAAATCGCTTATTTAAATCAGCCATGAGTGAGCAGCTAGGAACACGCGATCATAGCCCTAAGCCAGGACTAGCAAAGCTTTATGGTCGTTGGGCTGAGGGTGGCATTGGTTTGTCGATGACTGGCAATATCATGATTGACCGCACGGCGTTAGGCGAGCCTAAGAACGTTGTTCTAGATGAGAAAAGTGATTTAACAGAATTCAAAAACTGGGCGGCGGCGGGTAAGAAAAACGGTTCTCATATTTGGACTCAGTTGAATCACCCAGGTAAGCAAATTCCTAACTTTATTGCTGAAGTGCCTGTAGCACCTTCTGCGATTGCCTTAACTCGTGGTTTAGAAAAAGGCTTTAATAAACCGCGTGCATTATTAGAAGATGAAATCTTAGAGATTATTAAAAAGTTCGCGACCAGTGCGAAGCTTGCAAAAGAAGCGGGCTTTACTGGTGTGCAAATCCATGGCGCGCATGGTTATTTAGTCAGTCAGTTTTTATCACCACGCCACAATCAGCGTGATGATCAATGGGGCGGCTCGTTAGAAAACCGCATGCGCTTTGTACTCTCAGTTTATAATGCTATTCGCGAGCAAGTGGGTAATGATTTTCCAATTGGTATTAAGTTAAATTCTGCTGACTTTATGAAGGGCGGTTTTAGCGAGGAAGACTCTATGCAAGTGGTTAAAACTCTTGCTGATGCCGGTATCGATTTAATCGAGATCTCTGGAGGTACTTACGAAAATCCGTCGATGATGGGCAGTGACGCTAAAAAATCGACGGTTCAACGCGAAGCCTATTTCTTAGATTATGCTGATAAAGTGCGTGCACTGGTAGATACTCCCCTCGTAGTAACGGGTGGATTTCGTTCGGCTAAAGCGATGCAAGACGCGTTGGATTCTGGAGCGACAGATTTTATTGGTGTCGCGCGTACAACAGCGGTTGACCCTGACTTTCCGAATAAATTAATTGCTAATGAAGATCACCAGCAGCAATTGAAAGTATTAACCACAGGTAAACCAGCCATTGATAAAATGGCGATGCTGGACATTACATGGTACGAAGCCCAATTGGCGCGCATGGCTAATGGTAAAAAGCCAAAGCCTAATTTGAGTGAGTGGGGCGTATTCTTTAGTACATTATTAAATGCTGGGGTTTATGCATTTAGAAGTCGTCGTGCATAGCGTTAAAAAATACCTAGACCGTATCTTCGGTCTAGGTATTGATCTTTTTTATTACTTTTTATAGCGTGTTTCATGCTGCATTAAAAAGTCCAACCCTGCTTGAATCCCTAGCGCATAATCATCATCCAACGAAGTAAGATCACTTCCCACTAAACGGCTGGCCAATGCTTGCTTGGGATAGACTTGTATTATTTCTAGGCCTTTTGGCGGGCGCTCAATAAAATCGAGCGTTGCTTGGTATGCATTCTCATGCCGAGTAATTAAATCTAAAACCTTTGGACAGCGATTTGTATTACAAAATAGAGTTTTTAATTTGTGAGCCCAAGGCGACTGAATATTAGAATCTTTTGGCACCGTACGAATAACCACAATGCGTTTTGCTCCACGTTGATAAGCTTCTTCTACGGGAATGGGTGCTGCGACACCTCCGTCAACATAATAATGCTCATCTATTTTTACCCCTTTTTTATACAAAATAGGTAAGGCGCTTGAAGCTTTCAATACGGTCAGCCAGTTTTCCCGAGTAGGTGAAAAAAACGCAGCGCTCTGATCGTCTGCTTTTGTCGCTGAAAATAATAATTGCCGAGTTGCTAATCGCTCTTCTCCGCAGCCAATATTTAAGCGATGTTCAGCGTGTTCAACCTGATTAAAATACCAGTCTAAATCGACCGCGTGCTTACCCACCAATGTTCGAGAGAGTTTAAAGAATTTAGGACCTCTCGATAATGATGTGATGGACTGGCGGCCAAAGCCTTTTTGGCAAGTCATATAACTAGATAAGTTCTGGGCACCCGCTGATGTACCAATTAATAAGTCAAATGGATTGAAGCCCGAGTGCAGCCAGCTGTCTAAAACACCTGCGGTGAAAATTCCACGCTGACCACCACCTTCTGCAACTAAGGCTGTGTTATTCATCGCGATCGTGGGTAAGCATGGGCTTGTTTGATCAATGGTAGCGGCGGAGTATTGCATAAGATTTAGACTGAATTTAATGGCTAGAGCGTTACTGTATTCTTATTATTTTAATAATAAAAATTAATATTTTATGTTTTATTAATAGTTAATAGCTATTGATCAACGACACTTGCTAATAGTTTTTTATTATCGATATTATAGTTTTAATTGTTTTAGTTAATTTATTGCTGAGAAGTACACTGCTTGCGTTGAAAAAATCTAATTAGGACTAAATAATGAAAACTTCTTTTAAAGTAATAGTCACCGCGATTTCGTTAGCAGCAACTGCTAGCGCTAATGCCAGTACCTTAACCCGGGATAATGGCGCGGCGGTGGGCGATAACCAAAACTCAATCACTGCTGGACCGAGAGGCAGTGTGTTATTAGAAGATGTTCAGCTAATTCAAAAATTACAACGTTTTGCTCGTGAGCGCATTCCTGAGCGAGTAGTGCATGCTAGAGGTGCTGGAGCACACGGTGTTTTTGTTGCGACTAAAGATTTTAGTGAAGTGACGAAAGCGGCTCCTTTTGCAGAAGAAGGTAAAGAGACGCCTGTTTTTGTGCGTTTCTCTTCGGTAATTCACAGTAAAGGAAGCCCAGAAACATTAAGAGACCCTCGAGGTTTCGCAACTAAGTTTTATACCGATGAAGGTAACTGGGATTTAGTCGGTAACAACTTGCCCGTTTTCTTTATTCGCGATGCCATTAAATTTCCAGACATGGTTCATTCATTGAAACCATCACCGATTGATAATATACAAGATCCGAATCGCTTCTTTGATTTCTTTTCGACTCAGCCGAGTGCAGCTCATATGTTGACTTGGGTTTATAGTGATTACGGTACGCCAGCAAGTTACAGAAAAATGGACGGCTTTGGTGTTCATGCTTATAAAATGATTAACCAAGATGGCGCGGTTAGTTATGTGAAGTTCCAATGGAAGAGTCAGCAAGGCATCAGTAATCTAAGTTCAGATCAAGTTGCGGCTATTCAGTCAAAAGACTTTCAGCATTTAACGCATGATTTATCCACGGCGATTAATGCAGGTGATTACCCAAAATGGGATTTATACATCAAGGTTATGTCACCTGCTGAATTAAATACGCTTGCTTACGATCCTTTGGATGCGACGAAAGCTTGGGTAGGCGTTAAAGATACTAAAGTAGGTACGATGACATTAAATCGTATGCCGACTAACTTCTTTCAAGAAACCGAACAAGTCGCGATGGCTCCTGCGAATTTAATCTCTGGTATTGAACCTTCAGAAGATCGTTTGCTACAGGGTCGTATATTCTCTTATAGCGATACGCAGATGTATCGCTTAGGTGTTAACCATCAGCAATTACCTATTAATCGTAGTTTAGTAAGCGTTACTAATTACAATCAAGATGGTGCGATGAACATGGGAAATACCGATACCAATGTGAATTATCAGCCAAGTCATGAAGGTATTACAGAAGACTCTAATGCTCGTCATTCTGCAATCTCTTTGCAAGGAAATGTACAGCAGCGTGGGATACAAAATCCTATGAACTTTAAGCAAGCGGGTGATCTATATCGTAGCTTTAGTAAGTCTGAACAAGATAATTTGATTAACAACTTGTCAGGTGATTTGTCGGCTGTAAAAAATAAAGAGACACAGCACATGATGTTGAGTCAATTTTATAAAGCTGATAACGAATACGGCACGCGCTTAACAAAAGCCGTGGGTGGTAACATTCAGCAAGTTCAGGAACTGGCTGCTGGTTTGTAATAAGGCGAAATAAAATACTAGAGCAAGGAGGCTCTTTTATTTTTATGACACTTATAAAGTATGAGGTGGTTATGTTTGTTTTTTACGTAAAATCAGTGAAGAAATTCCTTTTTATTATTAGTGTATTACTGATGTCTCAGTATTCACTGGCTGAAAAAAATGATCAAGAAAAACAATGGCAAAAGTTGACGCAATATTTTTTTGCCGCCGCACGCTTAGGCGATACGGCTATCATTAATGAGTTTGTAAATGCAGGTTTTCCGATAGATATAAAAAATAGGAAGGGTTATACCGCTTTGATGATCTCCTCTTATAATGGAAGGCCAGAAGCAGTTAATAAATTATTAACTTTAGGTGCAAATGCTTGTGCTGAAGATAATCGTGGTAATACCGCGGTTATGGCGGCCATTTTTAAGGGTGAATTTTCGATAGCTAAGCGTTTAATTGCAGCAGACTGCAATGAAAACCATCAAAATAATGCCGGTCAAACACCCTTGATGTATGCCAGTTTGTTTGGCCGTGAAGAATTAAAAGCTTTATTAATTGATCAAGGCGCCGATGAAAACCAAGCCGATAATAGTGGTAATACCGCTGCGTCGATTAGCAATTTAAAATCCGTGGTATTGCAATAAGATTTTTTTAATTAAAAATTGTCCCAAAAAGGCACATCAGTTCCAAGGTGTTCAATTAAGAAATCTAAAAATGCCCGCACTTTAGTCGGTAAATATTGTCGCTCCGGGTAAATCCCCGCAATTAATGCTTGTTTTAAAGAGGCACTGTTATTAACGCGGTAATTTCCTTTTACTTTAATTGTATGCTTTTGACTGTCTTGATTAATCGCATTGAATTGCCAAGTATCTGCATTATTGGAATAGCTGTAAGTCAGACAATTTTTCAAGATAACTTGGGCTAGCGCATAGAATAAATCACTCTTCATACATAATACGCGCTATCAAAGAATAGTCTTTGGGAATGCCAATATGAATGGCTAGATCGCCTTGCATCGCTGATGCGTGAGTGGCTGCATGATTTTATTCGGCTTCATCATTTTTATAGGGATCTTCAAAACCAAGTTCTGCCATAACAATGCGCTCTATGCCTTCCATTTCTTCCGCTTCTTCATCTTCTATATGGTCATATCCTAGAAGGTGTAAGCAGCCATGAACGATCATATGCGCCCAATGGGCCGTTAAGGTTTTATCTTGTTCAATGGCTTCACGTTCGACAACTTGCTTACATACAATAAGGTCGCCTAATAATGGGATCGGCACATGTGCTGGAGCTTCGAAAGGGAAAGATAATACGTTGGTTGGTTTATCTTTACCGCGGTATTCATGGTTAAGTTCTTGGCTTTCAGCTTCGTCAACAATGCGAATCGTTAATTCCGGTTCTTCATGTTCAGTGCGCTTGAGTAATGCAGCGACTGCCCACTGATTCAGTTGTTCTTCAGTGGGTAAGTCGTTTTCTTTTTCTACTGCAATTTGGACGTCTAGCTGCAGTTCTAACTCTGTAGGAAATTGTTGTTCAGTCATTATGTATCTTGGTCACTATCATTTTTGGTCAGGTTTTCGGTTAGAGGATTTTCAGTTGGAGAGTTTTCAG
>CAWVSY010000040.1:0-35344 GCA_963933055.1 uncultured Oleispira sp. | reverse complement strand
CATCGACTCTGTGTTAATCCCATTATTTACGACGTACTAACTGAAAAGAAAAACACTGCCACTGCTATCTTCGATACGCCTTACAGACACCTTAAATACACGGCTTATTAATTCTTCCGTCATAACTTCCGCCATGCTCCCTTGAGCACATATCTGACCTTTATCTAATAACCAGACTTCGTCAGCCAAGTTAAAGGCTTGGTTCAGATCGTGTAATACAATCACGATACAATGCCCTTCTTTTGCAGCCTGTATACAAATATTTTTTAATTGCTGCTGATGCTCTAAATCTAAGCTGCTTGCAGGCTCATCCAATAACCAGATGCCATGACCTTGGCCGTCAGTCACCATATTAGAAAGTTGCAAATAGGTACGCGCTATCTGACAACGCTGTTGCTCTCCGCCGGAGAGCTGTCGAAAATCTTTGTGCGCTAAGGCTTCTATTCCCCAATCGGAAATTACTTTTTTAACTTGTTGGCGTTGCTGCAACCGCGTTAAGCCAAATGGCAACGTCGCGAGAGATAGCACTTCTTCTACTTCAAGAGGAAATTGCAGCTGGCTATGCTGGGGCAAATAGGCGAGATGCTGGGCAAGTTGCTCAGAAGATAAATTTTCAATTGTCTGCCCTTTTATTTCAATACGACCTTCGCATTCTAATAATCGTGCCATTGCTTGAATTAAAGTCGATTTGCCAGCACCATTAGGACCAAGTAAGGCAATTATTTTTCCTGGGGAAAGTTCTCCAGAAATATTATTTAAAACCTGCTTGCCATTACGATTAAGACAAAGGCCGTGCAAAGACATTACCATTGTAAGCGCTTCCCTTCTCGTATTAACAACCAGATAAAAACAGGTGCTCCGATTAATGCCGTCACAATACCAATCGGTAGTTCTGCTGGTGCAATAATTGTACGCGCTAAACTGTCGGCAATAACCAATAAGCTACCACCAAGAAAAAAAGATAATGGCAATAAATAACGGTGACTCGCACCCACGAGCATGCGGCCAATATGTGGGGTGACGAGGCCAATGAAACCGATAATGCCACACGCAGATACCGCCAGTGAAGCTAACAAAGCAACAAAAACGATACTCTGCATTTGCAATCGCTTAACATCAACGCCCATGGTATTTGCTTCCGCTTGTCCTAATAAAATAGCATCCAGTTTGCGATGCTGTTTAGGCAACCAAAGACATACCATGCCCAAAGCAATAGAACACAAAATCAACCAAAAATAGTTGGCGCTAGCCAAGCTGCCTAACGACCAAAAAGTAATGTGTCTCAATGCACTGTCAGTCGCCAAATAGCTTAATAAACCAATTAAAGAAGCCGCCACAACATTGATAGCAATACCCGCCAAAATTAATAATGCCATGCCTCCTGGAAGGTCGTTACGCCCTAATTTTAATACTGTAATAGTTGCGACGATGCCGCCAATAAAAGCGGCAATAGGAATATAATATTGCAGTTGAATGCCAACCAGATCTGCGGCGACAATCATTAAAGCTGCCCCAAGTGCCGCTCCCGCAGAAACACCAATTAAACTTGGATCGGCTAATGGATTGCGTACGTTGCTCTGAATAAGCACCCCTGCTAACGACAAGCTGGCGCCAATCACAAAGGCTAACAAAACTCTTGGAATACGAATATCCCATAATATTTTGGCACCAATGTCGGTATGCATAAGAGTTTGCCAATCGACCGAGCCTAAAAATAAAGCGCCGGTGCAAATGCTAATACTTAATAAAATACCAAGCAGCCATCCTAGTGGCGATGTTAAAAGTTTTTTTATCATGATCAAAACAAGGCTAAACTAATGCCTCTAATTACCTGTTGGGTCTAATATGTCCATTCTATGCCATCACGACGAAATTGCTGAAGGAAAAAGCAAAGGATTTCAAATTGCTGATACATTTCTCTTTGTCGTAAAGAAATATGGTGAAATTTATGTTTACGAAAATACTTGCCCACATTTAGGCATTCAACTGGAATGGCAGCCTGATGAATTCTTAGATAGCGATGCTAATATGATTCAGTGCAGCAGCCACGGTGCTCTTTTTAACATTGAAAGTGGCGAATGTTTATTGGGCCCCTGCCAAGGCCAATCACTCACGAAAATCGATTTCAGCCTTCGTGATGGTTTAATTGATGTATTGCTAGAACAATAACCACCTTATCAATACCTTTTAGCGGTTATATATTAACGGCAATAGGCGTTTTTAATTGCATGCCCTGACTAAGCTGAGAGTCTTGAAACTCAATACGATAAGCCAATACCTCAATACCCGCTTGCATTGCTTCACGCAGTTTTTGCGCATACGCAGGGTCGATGTGTTCTGCAACTTTCACTTCATTAATACCCTCATGCGGTACACAGAAGAATAAAATACTGCGATGCCCTTCCGCTTTTAATCGCATTAATACTTCAATATGTTTTAAACCGCGACTGGTCACCGCATCGGGGAAATAGCCAGTATTCTTCTCGCCCAATTGCTCGTCTAAGAGAGTCACACTTTTCACTTCAATGAAGGTCTGCTCACTCAACTCGTTGGAAACTAAAAAGTCCAAGCGCCCTTCATCGACTTTAGGTTCACTTTTTAAACATTCAGCAGAGTGTACCTTGATGTGGCTAATACGATTGGCTAATAATGCTTCTTTTACTAATTGATTCGCACGAGCAGTATTGATGCAGGCTTTGTATTGGCCTTCAACTTCAACCCATTCCCAGCTTAAAGGCAGTTTCCGTTTTGGATTCTGGCTATCAAATAACCACACCTTCGCACCTTCATCTTTGCAATTAGTCATCGAGCCCGTATTCGCACAATGTGCCGTCACTATTTCTCCAGCACGCTCTGTCGGAGTGATGATTTCTATATCCGACAAGAATCGTTTATAGCGCTGTATTAATTTACCCGTTAATAGCGGGCGTTCATATTCCATCGCGGCTCTATCTCTAAATGCTCTTTAGTTTATCAACCCTTGATACCTGCACTACGAGTCTTGAGGAGGTTTATTTTCGCTCAAAGGTTTACTTAAATGTCTTAAAATTCATCAATAATCATCATATTGTGCCAGATTTAACCAGCCTCACCACTAAAGTGTTAATATAATTGAAGAAAAGTGCTTAAGTTGATGGTCAGCAAGCCATTTATCTGATAGCTTGCCTGCGTTAAAAAATAAAGCGTTCGGCGTTAGTAAGAACGTGCGGAATAAATGCTCAGTTCGACATAAATTCGAACCCTGTAGCGATACGAGGCTGCTGCAATTATGCCAGAAGATAATAAAGCTTTTGCAATTACAACCTTCACCCCTTATTCAGAAAAGGCCGGTGAAGAGTATATGAATGTCGAACAACGTAAACACTTCAGCATGATCCTTGCTAATTGGAAGCAAGAATTGATGGAAGAAGTTGATCGTACAAAAGAACATATGCAATCTGAAGCGAACAACGCTGCGGATCCTAGTGATCGTGCAAGTCAGGAAGAAGAATTCAGCCTGGAATTGCGCGCTCGTGACCGTGAACGTAAATTGATTAAAAAAATCAATAAAACGTTAGAGTTGATCGAAAAAGATGATTATGGCTTTTGCGAAGAGTGCGGTGTTGAAATTGGCATTCGTCGCTTAGAAGCACGCCCAACAGCCAATCTTTGCATAGACTGTAAAACGTTAGCAGAGATCAAAGAACGTCAGCTTGGCGTTTAGTATTTGATGTTTCGTTGCTTAATATTAAATAGCTAGATGCTTTTAATAATCAATGTCTGACTCTCAGGTGCTTAGCAACTCGCTCGATACTGCGGCCAATATTTCTTATATTGGCCGTTTTGCCCCTTCCCCGACCGGTCCTTTGCACTTTGGCTCGTTATTAGCCGCTCTCGCAAGCTATCTTGATGCACGCAGTAATAATGGGAAATGGCTCATTCGTATGGAAGATTTAGATCCTCCACGGGAAATGGCCAATGCTCAAGAACGAATTCTTGAAGCTCTAGATACTTATCAACTTTTTTCCGATGCCCCAATCGTCTATCAAAGCCAACGCAGCGAGCTTTATCAGCAAGCACTCGATAAGCTCATTAACAATGATCTTGTATTTCCGTGTACCTGTTCTCGTAAGCAATTAAACACCGTTAACGGTATTCATTTTGGCAACTGTTATTCTGAACTGCATTCAACAGCATTGCCTTTTGCTTGGCGCTTTCACTGCCAGTCGCCTAGCGGTTCTGTTGTTGGCAAAAATGATGAGGTATCGTTTCAAGATACCTTGCAAGGCAAGTTTCAGCAGTCATTACAGCAAAATATCGGAGACTTTGTTGTTAAGCGTAAAGACCAATTGTGGGCGTATCAATTAGCGATGGTGGTTGACGACTACCACCAGGGAATAACCCATGTCGTTAGGGGCATTGATTTAATCGATTCGACTCTGCGCCAGAACATGCTGCAAGCAGCACTCGGCTATCCGATTCCTGCTTATGCTCATATTCCTGTGGCCTGTGCTGATAACGGGCAAAAACTGAGTAAGCAAAATCTAGCACCCGCTTTGGATCTTGATAATCCACAAGATACATTATGGCGCGCTTTGTCTTGGCTTAGACAAAAACCGCCAGAAAAGTTACGCACAGCAAGCGTCAAAGAAATGTTGGCATGGGCCAGCGCCCATTGGGATATCAAAGTGCTATCAAATATCCAAAGCCAAGCCGCGATCTAATCCCCTTAAAAGCCTGCTATATGTTACTCTCAGTAACACTATAAACGCATAGCTAATAATAAGAGCCTGTTATGTATGATTACCGTGTCGCGCTGCTATTTATGATCGGCCTATATGTTTTCTCCCCCATCATTATCGACTGGTGGCTAGCACCTGATGGTGCATGGTATACCCCTTTTGCCTTCTGGCTTTTACTGATTGCCGTTTATGCTTGGGTCGGAAGTAAACGAGGCCACGATGAGTTTTAGTCTTGTTCAATTAAGCTTGATTATTTTTGGCTATTTATTCTTTTTATTTGCCGCAGCATACGTGGTTGACCGAGGCTGGATTCCTAAGCGCTGGGTGCATCACCCTGCTGTTTATGTGCTTTCATTAGGTGTTTATGCCAGCGCTTGGGCCTTCTATGGCTCTGTCGCTATGGCCGATCAATATGGCTACGGCTTCTTAGCCTATTACATGGGAATAAGTGGGGCATTTATTATTTCCCCCATATTACTCAAACCCATCCTACACATTACCAGCACCTACCAACTCAGCTCTTTGGCAGATCTCTTTGCTTTTCGTTACCGCAGTCGCTTAGCCGGAGTGATGGTAACGCTGTTTACGTTAGCCGTTGCTTTGCCTTTATTAACCCTGCAAATTACTGCGGTTTCAGAGAGTATGCATTTATTAAATGCTGATCTACCGTCCAGTACATTAGCCTTTGGTTTCTGCATAACCATGGTGATTTTTGCCATTTTATTTGGCGCGCGCCATGTTTCCCCTCGTGAAAAGCATGAAGGGTTAGTATTTGCGTTGGCGTTTGAGTCTTTGGTCAAGCTGGTCGCCATTACCCTATTAGGCATCGTCGCGTTATTCTTCGTCTTTGATGGTTCAGGAGATATGCAAAATTGGCTAGCGGATAATCAAGAGCAACTGATTAGTCGCCATACCAATTTGCAAGATGGCCCTTGGCGCACATTATTGCTGGTTTTCTTTGCCGCAGCCGTTGTTGCGCCTCACATGTTTCACGTTACTTTTACAGAAAACATTAACCCTAAAGCACTGCGCCAAGCCAGCTGGGGATTGCCTTTATTTTTATTATTTATGAGTTTATCTGTCCCCCCCATCTTATGGGCGGGTGTCTATTTACAACTGGATGTGCCCGTTGAATTTTATGCCTTAGGCATCGGTATGGCACTAGAATCTGACCTTCTCGTTATTATGGCGTTCGCAGGTGGTTTGGCTGCCGCATCAGGAGTCATTATTGTTACAACGTTAGCGACCGCAGCAATGTTTCTTAACCACATCATATTACCTAGCTACAAACCGGGACCTAAACAAGATTTTTATCAGTGGCTATTGTGGACTCGTCGCTTATTAATTGGTGGCATTCTATTAGCTGCTTACGGCTTTTATCGCTTAATTGGCGCAGATTTAGAAATCACCCTTCTTGGCATTCTCGCCTTTGTTGCCGCCGTACAATTTTTACCTGGGGTATTAGGGGTGCTGTATTGGCCTACCGCGAACCGCTGGGGTCTCATTACCGGCTTAAGTGTGGGCATTCTGGTATGGCTGTATACCTTATTACTGCCTTTATCCCAGTTAACCTTAGGCTTAGAATTTTCTATCCCGTTGCCTGATACTAATATGAAAAACTGGCACATTGCAGCAATGGGAAGTTTCGGTATTAACCTCGTACTGTTCATTGTTGTTAGTCTGACCACTAAGCAAAAAGCCTCCGAAAAAGCCGCGGCAGAAGCCTGTTCTGTTGATACCGTATCGCGCCCAAGCCGCAAACCGTTAATTGCAGGCAACTCTAACGAGATTATTGTTTCATTAAGCAAACCATTAGGGCGTTACGTTGCTGAACGTGAAGTTCATCAAGCATTGGCCGATTTAAGCCTACCTTCGTACGAAGATCGACCTTATGCTCTGCGTCGTTTACGAATACGTTTAGAAGCCAACCTGTCAGGATTAATGGGACCGACAGTGGCCCATGAAATTATTAATCGCAATCTGCCTTTTCAAGAAAATGCAGAGCTTAGTGAAGATATTTACCAAATAGAACAGCGGATTGAAGGCTTCCACGATCGCTTAAGTGGGCTCGCGGGTGAACTGGATAACTTACGCCGATATCACCGCCAAACCCTAGAGCGTTTGCCGATAGGCGTTTGTTCTCTATCGGATGATGGCGAAGTTTTGATGTGGAATACCGCCATGGAAGAACTTACTAGCATCACGCCTGGGGATGTTACAGGTTCACGCTTAACCTCTGCCGCAGAACCTTGGGGTAGCATGCTTAATGAATTCTTAGTCGATAGCGCGATTCATCAGCACAAAAAACGCATTGAACAACAAGGTCGTCCACATTGGTATAACTTGCATAAGTCGATTATTAAAGCCTCCGGTGGGCAACCGGGTGGCATTGTTATCTTGGTAGAAGATCAAACCGAGACACAAAGACTTGAGGAAGAATTGATGCACAGTGAGCGCTTAGCCTCAATCGGGCGCTTAGCCGCAGGCGTCGCTCATGAAATTGGCAATCCAATTACAGGAATCGATTGCTTAGCACAGAGCATGCGCTATGAAACAGATAACGAAGAAGTGCTAGAAATGGCAGCGCAAATTCAAGAACAGACCAAACGAGTGACACGCATTGTTCAATCACTGATGAATTTCTCCCATTCAGGGCATCAAACGACCGAACATTTACCCGTCAATATAAGCATCTGCATTGACGAAGCGATTCAATTATTACTATTAAGTGATCAAGGGCGAGACATCGAATACATCAATCAATGCGACCCTCAATGGCAAGTTGTTGGTGACTCTCAGCGCTTAGTGCAAGTCTTTATAAATCTATTAGGCAATGCCCGTGATGCCAGCCCTGATTTTAGCAACATTTACATTACGGGTCGTATAGATCAGTATCAGGCGGTTATTCATGTTATCGATCAAGGCAGTGGGATTGAAGAAGATAAATTGGACCACATTTTTGACCCCTTTTTTACCACCAAAGAAGTTGGCAAAGGTACCGGGCTTGGTTTGGCATTAGTCTATAGCATAATTGAAGAACACTACGGCCAAATCAGTATTGAAAGCCCAGTACCTGAATACATATTAGAATCTCTACAAAGCATAACTCAGCCACGAGATTATGCCGGTACGTGCGTTACGCTGCGCCTACCTAAAGTGCAAGATGAATTACTTGAGGAAAAAACCGCATGAGCCGAATTCTAGTCGTGGAAGACGAAAAAATCATCCGCCAGGCGGTTAAGCGTTTATTGGAGCGCCAAGGTCATGAAATCTTTGAAGCTGAGTCGCTGCACATTGCAAAAGAACTCACCTTCAGCGATTACGACATGGTGATCAGTGATCTACGCCTACCAGGTGGTAATGGTACAGAACTGATTGAGCTGGCCGGTGATGTGCCAGTGCTCATCATGACCAGCTACGCGAGCCTTAAATCTGCCGTTGACGCCATGAAACTCGGGGCCGTTGACTATATCGCTAAGCCATTTGACCATGAAGAAATGTCGATCACGGTAGAGCGTATTCTCAAACAAAGAAATCTCAGCCGCAGTAATGAAATACTGCAAAGTGAAATAGAGAAAGAATACCCTGTGACCGGCATCATCGGCAGTTGCGAGCCGATGATGAAATTATTCACCAAGATCAGTAAAGTGGCGCCTACAGATGCCACCGTATTGATTCAAGGAGAATCCGGCACGGGTAAAGAACTCGTTGCCCGCGCTCTGCATACTCAAAGTCGTCGTAAAGATGCCCCCATGATTTCAGTGAACTGCGCTGCTATTCCTGAAACCTTAATCGAATCAGAATTATTTGGTCACGAAAAAGGCGCTTTTACCGGTGCCGCAACGTTGCGCCTAGGCTTAGTCGAAGCCGCTGATGGGGGGACATTATTTCTAGATGAAATTGGTGAATTACCCCTAGAAGCACAAGCGCGACTATTGCGTGTTTTACAAGAAGGTGAAATTCGCCGTGTGGGCTCAGTACAAAGCAGAAAAGTCGATGTTCGTTTAATTGCAGCAACCCATAGAAATCTAAAAGAATTAGCCTCAAAAGCTGAATTTCGTGAAGATCTATACTACCGCCTCAACGTATTAGAGCTGCACTTACCGGCACTAAGAGAGCGTGGCCAGGATGTTATTGAACTCGCCGAATTCATGCTCGTACGCAGCTGCAAAAAAATGAATCGCAGCACAATGATATTAACCGACCATGCTCGCCGCGCAATTCTACAATACCAATGGCCTGGTAACGTCCGCGAACTTGAGAATGCGATTGAAAGAGCCGTTATTTTAGCCGATGGAGATAAAATCACTCCAGAAGACATGGCGATTGATGTTTCACCGGATGAAGCAGTACCGCAGAAACTAAAAGAAAATTTATTGGAACCTAAGTCTGAAAGTCAGGTCGAAGCTAATCAAGGCGACTTATCATTAGATGACTATTTTATGCACTTTGTTTTAGAAAACGAAGATGGTATGAATGAAACCGACCTAGCACGCAAACTGGGGGTTTCTCGTAAATGCTTATGGGAGCGTCGCCAACGCTTAGGGATTCCACGCAAAAAAGCGACAAAATCGGGTTAAAAGCACCAAATCAGACTTTTAAATCGGTCTTAACTCGCCACTCAAGTATCATTACTCAGTAAAATTCAGCTTAATCGGTAACAAATAAAAGTGCCAATTTGTTACCGCCTTCCAGCAACAACACGCAAGCCATTGATTTTATTGATAATTTAAAAGTTGGCACGGCAAGTGCTTTACATAGAGTATTAATAACAACAATGTGACCCAGATAATAAAAATAAAATTAGGGAAACATACTAACGATTAGCAGCAATAAAAATAATAACGCTGATCAAGAGCTTCTAATAATAATAAAACCCCGGCTCACTAAGCACTAATTGCTTTACACTCCAAATGAAGTGTAAAGCAATTGGTCCTTCATTTTCCCATCGATTCCCAAGTAAACCTTCACGATTAAAATCTCATAACGCCTGTCAAAATTTTGCTATTACTAAGCAATCTAATCCGATTCAGTGATAATCTTTGAAATACTCTAATAATAAAGATTATCTCAGCGTCAATAAACTAGCCCTTTCGGCCTGTGTTAAATAATCAGATAAGCCTGCATTTTAGGTCTCATACTAAAGCAGGATGCTCGAATCGTCATATTTGATTAATGTGGCGCACTTCATCGAAAAAGTTACACAGTGTTACCTTCCGATTACCTTTGTTACGAATGAACATTACTTCAGGTAACACATCAGGCGTAACAAATTGCCATCAGTCATAGCGCAGAATCCATAAGCCTTTGATTTATAAGGAAATAGTAAAGTTGGCACGAGATTAGCTATATATTAAATATATAACGTTAAGCACTGATAAAAATAACAAAGCTAAAACGTAAGATTGAAGGTAAGCGCAATAATAAAAATAATAATCGCGCCTGCTGAATATCAAAAAACACCCGCTAAGAGGTGGCCTTATAAAATAATAATAAAAATTAAAGAGGCGCAAAAAATTGGTTGTTTTGAGTGCGAAGTGAGCGTCATTGAGCACACGTATAATAAGAATAATAATGGGGCTTTAAGTTCCTGCGTATTCAAAACAGTTAATTTACTTAATCAGGTTCGACACCAATAAAAATAATAATGGTCGAACCTTGGTTTATTTCTCTGCTTTACCGTCCAATACCCACTGTTTTTACCCCCTACTATTTACGCGATGCCTTTATTTAATCTGTCATACCCTTTGAAAGCACCCATCCATCAGGTAAACTCGCATCTTCATTATTGAACAATAATCGCTAATATTCAGGCACCCTTAGTATGTCCATAGTTAATACTGTCGCGCGCTTATTCAATCGTAAAGCTAAAAAAGCTGATAACGACATCAAGCCGCAAATTTTACAGCGTAAAGAACATGGTATTAGCCGCCGTTTATTGAGCGAGAATGCCCTTAAAGTTCTATATCGTTTAAATAAAGAAGGATATGACGCCTATTTAGTCGGTGGCTGTGTCCGAGATTCTATGCTGGGTGCCCATCCAAAAGATTTTGATGTTGCAACAAGCGCCACACCTGAACAAGTAAACCAATTATTTCGCAACTCCCGCTTAATCGGCCGCCGTTTTAAATTAGTTCATGTTTTATTTGGCCGCGAAGTGATTGAAGTAGCTACATTTCGTACCTCTCCGAAAGAAGAACATAATAGTCAGCAAGCCAAGACTGGCGATAGCGGTATGATTTTACGTGATAACGTTTATGGCAACATTAATGATGATGCTATGCGTCGCGATTTCACCATCAATGCTATGTATTACTGTGTTAAAGATTTTACTGTGCACTCTTATGCTAACGGCTATCAAGATGCTCAAAGCAAACTGATTCGCTTAATGGGCGACCCTGAAACGCGTTATCGAGAAGATCCGGTGCGCATGCTGCGCGCTATTCGTTTTGCGGGTAAATTAGATTTCGAAATTGAACAAGAAACCAAAGCGCCGATTAAAATGATGGCGCCTTTGATGGAGCAAATTCCAGCACCGCGTTTATTTGAAGAAGTATTGAAACTGTTTTTATCAGGCAATGCATTAGTCACCTACCGTTTATTACGCGAATATAAGTTGTTTGGGGAATTATTCCCGCTAACAGAGCAATGCGTTGCCGACGATGAGTTCGCGGCACGCTTTGTTGAACAGACCATGATTAATACCGATACTCGCATTCAAGCTGGCAAGTCGGTGACGCCTTATTATTTCTTTGCAGCGTTGTTATGGCCATCACTGCAACGCGTTCAAGCTGAATTCTTAGAGCAAGACATTCCGCCTCAACCCGCGTTACATAAAGCGGCTAATCGCGTCATCGAGCAACAATTGCAGCGCACTTCAATTCCTAAGCGTTTCACGATTCCGATGAAAGAAATCTGGGACATGCAGTCTCGCTTTGAAAAGAAAAAGGGCAAAAAAGCCGCTGAAGTTGCTGAAAGTAATCGCTTCCGCGCCGCCTACGACTTTATTTTATTACGTGAACAATGTGGTGAGAATCTTAAAGGTTTAGGCAACTGGTGGACACGTTATCAAGAAAGTGACGAGTACAAGGAAGTTGCGGCAAATCGCAAGCCTGAAGAACGTCATGTTAAAAAACGCCGTCCACGTCGTACCAATCGTGGTACGCCAAATGATCGCCAGCGTTCACGTCGTCCAGAGTAATTACGGTGTCTTTGGTTTATATTGGCTTAGGGGCGAATCTTGATCAACCCCAGCAGCAATTGGAGCAAGCCTTAATTGAGCTTGCTCAACTGCCTCACTCTGAACTTATTTCACATTCTTCCCTTTACCATAGCAAACCTGTGGGCCCGCAAGATCAGCCAGATTATATTAATGCTGTGGCACTTATTGAAACAACATTATCACCTCTTGAGCTATTGGATGCATTACAGCAACTAGAACAAGATCATGGTCGCATTCGCAAGCGCCATTGGGGTGAGCGCACCCTCGATTTGGATATCATTCTCATCGATCACCAAGTCATTGAGAGTGAGCGTTTAACCGTTCCTCACCCGTTCGCACAGCAACGAAGTTTTGTCTTAGTGCCATTAGCAGAAATCGCTCCGCAACTTGTTTTCCCCGATGGCGTAGCTCTAGAGCAATTGCTCACCGAGCTGGATAATGATTTAATCCGCATCCGCTGTTAATCTTAGCGACAAAGTTCAACACTCTTATATAAATTATTACCCTAATTAGAATACCTGAGGCACAGCATGAATAATGTCAGTATCCGAACCCTTAGCGAATGTAAAAATAAGGGCGAGAAATTCAGCGTATTGACCGCATACGACGCAACCTTTAGCCACCTTGCGAGTAGTGCTGGCATTGAAGTACTGCTGGTTGGTGATTCCCTAGGTATGGTTTGCCAGGGTAAAGACAGCACCCTACCCGTAACCATGGCAGACATGGAATACCATACGCGCTGTGTTGCTCAAGGCAATCAAGGCGCCTTGATTATGGCTGATATGCCTTTCATGAGTTACAGCACCTTAGAACAAGGCCAAGCAAACGCTGCACTCCTGATGCAAGCTGGCGCACACATGGTCAAAGTAGAAGGTGATGATTGGTTAGTGCCACTGGTTGAGTGCTTAGCTCGCCAAGGTATTCCGGTTTGTGCTCACCTTGGCTTAACCCCTCAATCAGTGAATAAATTAGGCGGTTATCGTGTACAAGGGCGTGATGAAGCCAAAGCTCAAGCTATGATTGATCATTCTATTGCTTTAGCTGCTGCTGGCGCTGATTGCATTCTATTAGAGTGTGTTCCTAGCAGCTTAGGCAAAGCCATTACAGAAGCGGTTGATGTGCCTGTTATCGGCATTGGCGCCGGCAGCGATACCGATGCCCAAGTCTTAGTTGTTTATGACATGCTTGGACTGAACGCTGGCCATACCCCTAAGTTCGTGAAAAACTTCATGATCGATGGACGTACGCCTCAGCAAGCCATTGCGGCATATGGCGAAGAAGTAAAAACCGGAATATTTCCAAGCGCAGAACATAAGTTTTCATAAGTCTAAAAGCTTTTAACAAGAAGAATTTTTAACAAGTAGGTTGTTACATGAGTTTGTTAACCGTTTCTACCGTCGCTGAACTTCGTGAATTTGTACAGCAGGCAAAATTCAAAGGATTAAGCGTCGGTTTTGTCCCAACTATGGGCAACTTGCACTCTGGCCATATGAGCTTAATCAAACAGGCTAAAAAACACTGCGATCTAGTGATTGCGAGTATTTTTGTTAACCCACTGCAATTTAATGATCAGAGTGATTTAAGCAATTACCCGCGTACGCTCGAGCAAGATCAGGCGCTATTAACCGAAAATGGCTGCCATTTATTATTCGCACCTACTGTGGATGAAATGTATCCGAATGGCCAAGAAAGCCAAACCCTCGTTTCCGTTCCCGATGTCTCAATGGGGTTGTGCGGCGGTTCTCGCCCAGGTCATTTTGATGGCGTAGCGACCGTAGTCAGCAAATTGTTTAATATGGTGCAGCCGGACAAAGCCTTTTTTGGTGGAAAAGACTTTCAGCAATTGGCGGTTATTCGCAAGATGGTAGCAGATTTGTGCATTCCTGTTGAAATTATCGGCGTCGTGACAGAACGAAACAAAGATGGCCTAGCGTTGAGCTCTCGCAATGGCTATTTATCAACAGAAGAGCTTACATTAGCCCCTGCTCTGTATAAGTCTTTGCAAGATGTGGCAGAAGCGATACAACAGAGTAATGACTTTGACTCAACTTTAGAGCAAACTCAGCAAAGATTGAATAAACAAGGGTTCAAAGTTGATTATTTGGCCTTGTGTCGTGAATCAGATTTAAAGCCCGCTACCGCCGATGATACTAAGCTTGTCGTCTTAGTAGCCGCCTTTTTAGGCAATGCGCGCCTTATTGATAATTTGCCATTTTCGTTGAATCGGACTAGCGATTAGGGCATACTTCGCACCGCCTTCAATAAGGCTATAAATTAACCAATGAAAACAGAGGCACTTTTTGCCTGCTGAGTCATTGAGACGTAACCGGATTAAAGGTTTTTTCTATGCAGTCCACTATGCTGAAAGCCAAGATACATCAGGCTCGAGTCACACAGGCCGTATTGAATTATGAAGGCTCATGCGCTATCGACGGTAAATTGTTAGAGTTGGCAGGCATGCGTGAATTTGAACAAATTCAAATCTACAACATGGAAAACGGTGCTCGTTTCACCACTTATGTTATCCGTGGTGAAGATAATTCAGGTATTATTTCTGTTAATGGCGCCGCTGCTCGTCTAGCACAAGTAGGTGATCGCTTGATCATTTGTGCATACGCCAGCTACGACGAAAAAGAACTGGAAAACTTTAAGCCTAAAATGGTTTATACCAATGCCGATAATACGGTAAGCCATACCAGTTTTGACATTCCTGTTCAGGTGGCTTAATCGATACTCCTTCGATTAAGACAATGTGACAGCCAAAACGCCACAATCATTGTGGCGTTTTTGTTTCTGTTATTTATAAATTGGCCCCCACTAAACGGTAATTGAAGTCTTTGCACCCTATGACGAAGGACAGCAAAAGTTTATACTGCAGCATAATGATATTTGACTCATATAAGGATATTTATGAGCACGCCGCTACAAAGCCTAGACATCTGGCAACAACTTCAAAAACACTTTGATACCATCCACCAGCAACATATGCTGGATTGGTTTCAGCAAGATAAAAAGCGCTTTGATCGCTTTAATATCGAAGCTGCTGGCTTAACTCTCGATTATTCCAAGAATCGCATTACCTGCGAAACCATGGACCTGCTGAATCAATTAGCCGAGAAACGCGATTTACCGAAACAGATTAAAGCCTTATTCGAAGGCGAGCTGGTTAATCGCAGTGAAAAACGCCCTGCTTTACATACCGCTTTACGTAACTTTAGCGATCGCCCTATTATGGTCGATGGTAAAGATGTTATGCCGGAAGTTCGCGATACCATGAACCGCATGGAAGAGTTCTGTTGGAAAGTACGCCGTAAGCACTGGCGCGGTTATACCAACAAGCCTTTTACTGACGTTGTTTCTATTGGTATCGGTGGCTCATTTTTAGGCCCTAAATTAGCCTCAAGTGCATTGAAGCCTTACAACGATAGCCATATTAACGTGCATTATCTTGCCAATATTGACGGCTCGCATATTACTGAAATCTTGAAGCACTTATGTCCTGAAAGTACTTTATTCATTGTTCAGTCAAAATCCTTTGGTACTCAAGAAACGTTAAAGAATGCTTTGGCCTGTCGACAGTGGTTTTTAGATAATGGCGGGACTACTGATGATTTACCCAAGCACTTTGCTGCAGTGTCTGCCAACGTCGAAAAAGCCGTTGAGTTTGGTATTGCCAAAGAAAACATCTTTCCTATGTGGGACTGGGTTGGCGGCCGCTACTCTCTTTGGTCAGCGATTGGCTTACCTTTGGCGATATCCATTGGCATCGATAATTTTCGCGATATGCTGCGTGGTGCTCACGAAATGGATGAACATTTTCGCACCGCCCCCATAGAAAAGAACATGCCGGTCATCATGGCATTATTAGGTGTCTGGTACGTTAATTTCTTTGGCATCAATTCCCAAGCCATTTTACCTTACGATCACTACCTACGTGGCTTACCTGCTCACTTACAGCAACTGGATATGGAAAGTAGTGGGAAATCTATAGGCAAAGATGGCAATAAGGTGGACTACCATACTGGGCCTATTATTTGGGGTGGCGTAGGGTCTAATGGTCAGCATGCTTATCACCAGCTATTACATCAGGGCACTCACTTTTCACCGAGTGATTTCATCCTGCCAATGCGTAGCCATAACCCGATTGATAACTTCCATGCCATGTTGGTTTCTAACGCCCTTTCGCAGAGCCAAGCTTTATTAACCGGTAAAAGCAAACAACAAGCGCTGGATGAGTGTTTAAAAGCAGGCCTTAATGGAACTGAAGCTGAAGAGCTTGCGGCGCAAAAAGTTATCCCAGGTAATCGCCCAAGTAATACACTCTATTTTCCAAAGTCGACCCCACACTCTATTGGCGCTTTAATTGCGCTCTATGAACACAAAGTTGCCGCTCAAGGTATGATCTGGGGAATAAACTCTTTCGATCAATGGGGTGTTGAACTTGGTAAAGATATGGGGAATACCGTATTAGCTGCACTCGAAGGTAGAGAAGGTAACGCAGCATTTGATAGCTCTACCAGTGGTTTGGTAGAAGCTTATAAAAGCATGCAAGACCTTTTATAGAACCTAATAACTTTATAAAAAGAGCTTCATAAAATACATCAGTAGCAATGGGTTTTAACGTTACCAATAACTTAAAACCCATACTTTATTCGTACCCATCTATATTCATAACGACTACCTAAAGATCTGCCTTATAGCTTTTCGGTTTTTCCTTGTCACTTCCTTGTCTTAAACAGCTTCTTGAACTAATTATTAATAACCTCAGCAGGGCTTAAACCTTACAAAGAACAAGGAAAAGCGATGAAGTTTATTCTCAGTTTATCAATAAAACATAAGATTATGGCAATTGCTGTCATCGGGATTCTTGGCTTTGCCGCCTATCTTGCTTTTACAATTAAGTCTCAACTCGCTACAGAAGCGAGACTCGATACTATTGAGCATATTATCTTCCCGACTATCGAACACTCCGACCAAGCCAGCGTACTGCTCTTTAAATTACGCGATCAGCTAGGCCGAGCGCTCAGTGAAGAAGATGCTGATTTAATTAATGAGGCTGAAAAGTCGGCGAGCAAGCTGACTATTTTATTGCAAGAAATGTCATCAATTAATAGCGCACAACGAGCACAAAATACGAAGCAACTAGAGCAAGCATTTAAAAGCTACAATATACCCGCAACCCAACTCGCTAAAGACATGCTTAATGGCACGGTAGATTTCACCCAACTTTCAAGCCTCGCCGCCAATGTAAACCAATCATACGATAACTTTAATGAAGAGCTTTCAACATTCAGAGAGCAAAGCTATGGGGCTTTTGGCCAAGCCATCAAATCGACCAATGAGCAAAATAAACGCACCACCCAAATTGGCATCGCCATCGCGTTATTGGTTATGTTGACACTCACCTTCAGCGCCTGGTCTATTGCCAACATTATTACTAAAACCATCAATCGTATTGTGCGTTCACTGGCGGATATGTCGACAGGAAAAGGCGACCTTACCATTCGCTTACAGACCCGCGCCAAAGACGAAGTAGGCGACCTTGTGGATAACTTCAATGGATTCATCACTCACCTGCAATTGTTGATAAAAGTCATGGCAAACTTAAGCTTAGGGGTATCGGGTGGTGCCGAAAAAGTACAGAAAATTGCAAAAATGACCCAGCAAGGCATTCACAATCAGCAAGATGAAATCAATATGGTCGCGACGGCCGTTAATGAAATGGCGGCAACAGCACAAGAGGTCTCACGCAATGCTGACGAAGCCGCTAGTGCTACTAACCACGCCAAAGAAGATACTCATCATTCACAAAAAGTTATGGCACAAAATATTCAATCGATTTCAGCCTTGGTATCCGAGGTAGAGAATGCTCGCGAAGTTATTCAGAATCTTGCCAAAGAAAGTGCGCTTATTGGTAATGCTTCTCAGGTGATTCAAGGCATTGCCGAGCAAACCAATTTACTTGCATTAAATGCGGCGATTGAAGCGGCAAGAGCAGGTGAACAAGGTCGTGGATTTGCGGTTGTAGCAGACGAAGTGCGCTCTCTCGCGGCGCGTACAGAAGAGTCTACCAGTGAAATTCAATCCATTATTGAGCGCTTGCAGTTAGGGACAGAGCAAGCGGTTAATGCCATGGAGAGTAGTCGAGAAAAAGCCATTACCGTCGTTGATCAATCCCAAGCAACCGAAAGCTCTTTAACCAGTATTATGACCAATGTCGATACGATTAATGACATGAATAGCCAAGTCGCTAATGCCGCCGTCGAACAGCGAAGCGTATCTGAAGAGGTCAGCACAAATATTATTAAAATTAATGAGGTATCGGAGGAGACGGTTACACAAGCCGAAAATACATCACAAGCCTCTTCCGAGTTAGCAGCGCAGGCTGAAAATTTACGTCAAATTGTTAATGAATTTAAGGTATAGGATAAAGTTACCCATTTTAGAGGGTATAATGTGGCCTGTTTCCAATCCTTTATGATGAATTCATAGTTTCAAACTCGGAGAATCTTATGACAGATGTCGTTATTGTTGCAGCAACTCGTACCGCCATTGGTACCTTTGGTGGTTCACTTTCTAGCTTGCAAGCAACGGAACTAGGCGCAATTGTGATTCGTTCTTTAATCGAAAAAACCGGCATTACTGCTGATGCTATCGATGAAGTACTAATGGGTCAGGTTCTAACGGCAGGCTGTGGACAAAATCCCGCACGCCAAGCTGCAATTAAAGCAGGCATTCCTGCAACCGCATCTGCAATGACGATTAATAAAGTATGTGGCTCTGGCCTCAAAGCGCTGCACTTAGCCGCTCAAGCTATTAAAGCCGGCGATGCGGATGTCATTATCGCGGGTGGCCAAGAATCCATGTCGAACTCAGCTCACGTATTACCCAACTCGCGTAATGGTCAGCGCATGGGCAACTGGAACATGGTAGATACCATGATTACCGATGGTCTTTGGGATGCTTTTAATGATTACCACATGGGCATCACCGCTGAAAATATCGCAGAGCAATTTGAAATCCCTCGCGGCGATCAAGACGAATTCGCAGCGCAATCCCAAGCAAAAGCCATCGCCGCAATTGAAGCGGGTAAGTTCAAAGACGAAATCACGTCGGTAACCATTCCTCAACGTCGTGGTGATGACATTGTTTTTGATACCGATGAAGGCCCACGTGCAGTCACTGCCGAGAAACTGGCTGGTATGCGCGCGGCATTCAAAAAAGAGGGAACCGTTACCGCGGGAAATGCTTCTTCACTAAACGATGGTGCCGCAGCCGTTATGCTTGCTAGCCGTGAAAAAGCCGAAGAGTTAGGCTTACCTATTTTGGCCACCATTTCGGGCTATGCAAGTGCCGGGGTTGATCCGTCAATCATGGGAACTGGTCCTATTCCAGCCGTTAAAAAATGCTTAGCCAAAGCGGGTTGGGACATTAACGATTTGGATTTGGTTGAAGCAAACGAAGCGTTTGCGGTACAAGCACTGTCTGTGAACAAAGGCCTTGAGTGGGATACCAACAAGGTAAACGTTAACGGCGGAGCAATTGCATTAGGTCATCCAATTGGTGCTTCCGGTTGCCGCGTATTAGTAACGCTATTGCATGAAATGATTCGTCAGGATGCAAATAAAGGTCTAGCGACGTTGTGCATCGGTGGTGGTATGGGTATTGCGCTGTCGATTGAACGATAAGATACATTTCATACTGAAAATACGACATAAAAAAGGGTGGCACTGCCACCCTTTTTTCTTGCTTATTATGAAGCGGCAAGTTTAGGATTTATGCCAAACTCATTGGTTTCAGTTTCACTATCAAAAATCAAAAAGACTAATAGCACAAGCCCAATAATAGGAATAAATGCAATTAAGAACCACCAGCCAGAGCGACCTGTATCATGAAGTCTACGAACAGTAACGGCGATAGCAGGAAGCAATACCGCTAAGCTATAAAGACCACTGATGATACCAGCAATTCCCATTAGGCCTTCTAAAAAGGCTAATACTAGCATAATGATGAAATTCACTAATGTGAACATCCAGTATTCTTTACGTCTTGCTCGGCCAGAAAAATCGGCATATTTTCTTAAAACGTCCAAGTACCATTCCATTGTTTTTCCTTTTTATATCCCTATTCATCATCAATTAAGCAACTTGGGAAATGAGCGCCTAATACATTCACCAGCACCATGCTGAATGAAACTTTCTAACAAGTACGAATACGATAAGATTATTTTTATAACCTCTAAGACTCCCTGTTATTTATAAGACAGACACTATCGTCACCATGATCTGGTGTCAATTTGATATTTCATTTCCCTCTTGCTCCACTGCGGCCAACGTAATACTCTTGAGAAAAACAATAATTACAAAGTGAGCATGACATGACTGAAGAAAAACGCTTCACTCGTTTTTCCGAGTTTTATCCCTTTTATCTCAGCGAACACCGTCATCCTATGTGCCGCGCATTACACTATATCGGCAGTTTTGGAGTATTAGCGATTATTGCGTACGCAATTATTACTGGAAACTATATGACACTGTGGTTCACGCCATTAATGGGATATGGATTTGCATGGGTCGCGCATTTTTTTATTGAACACAATCGCCCGGCCACCTTTAAATATCCACTGTATAGCTTCATCGGTGACTGGGTGATGCTTAAAGACTTTTTATTGGGCCGACTTCGTGACTAAACCTCTAATGGCGTAGAGTCATTCTTTACGCCAAAAGCCTGCTTTTCTTGTGCGTTTTTAATCATTCCCCAAACCAAGAACCCAGCAATTAAATTACCTAAAGACGCGCCAAGAAGAAGCCCTTCGAATCCATAAAAATGCCCACCTAACCACGCAAGAGGAACATAAAAGATGCTTAGCCTAACGAGATTCAATAACATCGAAATGCTGGTTTTTTGCAACGCATTTAACGCCGAATTAGCACACAATACGATCCCCATGCCAGCATAGCCTACGGGCATAATCATCAAATAATTTACTATTTGATCGATCACAACCTGATCTTGGGAAAAAATCGTCGCTAAGAAGGGGGAAACCGCCCACAGTATTAACCAGACAACAATCTGCCATAGCAAAATAAAGCGCACGGCTATCGATAGCGCTTGCCAGATTCTATCGTGCTGGCCTGCGGCAAAATTTTGACCGACAAAAACCGGAATGGTAGACGTAAGCGCTAAAATGGCCACAATAGCAAAAGGCTCAATTCTCGCACCCACTCCAAACGCAGCAACCGTCTGCTCTCCCATGGGGGCAATCATAACCAATAAAAAGCCACTCGCGACAGGTACCAGCACATTCGTAATAATCGCAGGAATGCCTAATGACATTAACCGCTGCCAGATATTGAGCAGTGCTTTAAAGGTGAGCTCTCCCCAGTGAAGTAAATCGATTTTAGCCAGTGAATAGATCATCACCAAAACGACGGCAAGCCAGCATAAGGTACTCGCAAGCGCAGCTCCGGCAACTCCCATCCCTTCAATGGGGCCAATGCCAAAGATTAAAATAGGGTCGAGAATAGCATTCAATACCGCTGAGCCTAGCATCATCATGCTAGGTAATTTGGTATTGCCTACCGCTCGCATATTACTGTTGATAACGATCATCAACATCATCACGACAACCCCAGGCCACCAAAACTGCATGTACTGCCAAATTAAGGGTAGCAACTCCTCTCCTGCCCCCAGCAAGATAAATACGTCGTCGTTAAACAGCAGTCCAAAGATCAGCATAACAATCGCTAAGACGAGGGTCAGTAATAAGGAGGCGGCAACGTATTGCTGAGCTAAAAGATGATTTCTAGCCCCTGTCGCACGCGCAATCAATGCTGACGATGCGATTCCCAAACCTATCGCAAGGTTCATCACAATCATTGCGATAGGCATGGTAAAACTTACCGCCGCTAAACTCTGCGTACCCAATAAGGCAATAAAGAAGGTATCAACCAAATTGAAGAAAAAGACCGCGATGATTCCAATAACCATAGGAAGTGTGAGTTTATAAAGCACACGACCTATAGGTCCTGACACAATTTCTTTTCTCACAGACTCACCACTAAGTTGATATTTAAAGTGCGCAATAGTAACAGAACAAAAATTATACGGTTCGAATTCATTGTTCCATTTTTATGACCGCAAGCTGCCCAAATATCTCACTCATGGTGCTTTTCAATACCTCGATAAGTTAAATGCTGTAAAAGCTGGCGAGATCACTTTTACAAAACAAGAGAAATACTCTAAATTAGCGGCTATTACACAGCCTATGGCTGATAAGTCTAATGAATAACCCAATTTAGAAGAACTGTAGCGAATATTATGATGAAGAAAACCTTATTATCCTCAAGTTTACTTGGCACTCTATTACTGCTTCCAAGCATTGGTTTTGCAGAAGAGGCAGCGACTGCAAGTGCTGACTCAGCAAAGGCCGACGCGCCTGCCGAAGCAAGTTGGTCAGGTGATGCCGAGCTTGGTTTTATTCAGACGAGTGGCAACAGTGATACTCAAAGCTTCAATGGTAAATTCGGCCTAGTGCGTGAATTGGAGCCAAGTAAGACATCCTTATTGTTAGAAGCATTAACCAGTGAAGAAGATGGCGACTCATCCAAAGAAAAATACAATGCTGAAATTCAGTACGACTACTCTCTTTCTAAAGTTAGCTATGTTGCGTCTGTTTTAGAATATGAAGACGATCGCTTCAATGGCTACGAATATCAAAGCACTCTAGCCGTTGGTTATGGTTACCATGCATGGAATGACAAGCAAAGAGGCAAGTTGGATCTAGAAGTTGGTCCAGGTTACCGCCGCAGTGTCTTGGAAGAAAAAAACGAAAACGGCGATAAAGTTGAAGAAGAAACCATTGGCCGTATTAGCTTAAACCTGCTGGTTAAATTAGCGGAAGGGGCTAAGTTCACTGAAAAACTAACGGTTGAAGGTGGCGATGAAAAAGTAGTGTATAAATCAGATATGGGTCTACAAAGTACATTAGTGGGTCAATTGGCAATGAAAGTTAATTACCAAGTGAAGCATACTACTGACGTACCTGAAGGCAAAAAGAATACAGACTCTCTTGTCGGCGTTACCCTTGTATACAGTTTTTAATTCTTAATGTGATTGATCCTTTTTTAGATCATGAATTCACGCAGCCAACTGAGCTGCGTGATTTTTTTGAATGGCACCAAGGCATCAAACATTATGGTTTTTGGGCGATCGAAATAAACCATTTAGACTGCCTGCGATACATAACAGCCTCTAAAAAAATACTCGCCGATAAACTTCATCCAAACTATCTACGCCAACCTCACATTACATTAAGTGCCTCTGGTCTCATCGATGAAAAACATTTCACGCCCGACGTGCTGCAGCAACAACGGCAAAAATTAGAACAGGCAAATCTCTGCTCTTTCCCTCTTTACCTATCAAGCGCTCATAGTTTTACCACAGCCCCTTATCTTTCTATCCAGGACCCTGGGGAGTCATTAAAAACCATTCGTACACTCTTACATTCAATTTCCCTTGGTCAAAATGCTACGCCATACGTACCTCATGTTACGCTCGGATTTTATGATAACGCCTATCAGACAAGCAACATACTCAAGAAAATATCCGCCATTCAATTTCCAACCACGGTATTTTCGGTTAATGAAATTGTTTTTGCTCGATACAATACCGACGAAATTCAAGGCCGCTATCAAGTGCTTCATCGTCTCCCTCTTAATCCATCACAGGAAGCCCAAAAAGCAACATGATGGCACTCATTGGATTGTTCTTCTCTGCCCTTATTGCCGCAACACTCTTCCCAATGGGATCGGAAGTTGTCTTGCTTGCACTGCTCGATCAAGGCCAGCATCCTGCATGGCTTTTATGGGGTATTGCAACGTGTGGCAATACTCTAGGCAGTTGTATTAATTACGCGATTGGCTACTGGGCCAGTGAGTATGTCACACATAAATATGAACATAGCCGCTCATGGCAGCAAGGTCAGCGCCTCTATCAGCGCTATGGTATTTGGAGTTTGTTATTTGCTTGGTTGCCCATCATAGGTGACCCTCTGACGTTGATCGCAGGTTTAGCGCGGACTAATTTTAAGCTCTTTATTGCCCTTGTTATTATTGGAAAAGGTGGGCGCTATGCATTCTTAATAGCGCTCACCTATGCCGCAATTAACTAGCGTGAGTCTCTGCTTTAGCCTCTACATTAGGCCCAGTTTTAGGCAACAATGTATTTAATAAAATAGCGGATAAACCGGCCATAGTAACCGCAGAGCCAAAAATATTTTGAACCATTTTAGGCATCTCTTTTAATAAATCAGGCACCATCGCGACGCCTAAACCAAGGCCAAAAGACACCGCCATAATCAACATAGTACGGCGATCTAAATCTTGAGTCGCTAAAATTCTAATGCCCGCGGCGGCAATCGTGCCAAACATTACCAGCGTCGCGCCACCCAATACAGGCTTAGGCAACTGTTGGAAAATGCCGCCAATAATCGGAAACATCCCAACCAGTACCAATAAAGCCGCAACCCAATAAGCCACATAACGACTCGCAATACCGGTTAACTGAATTACCCCGTTGTTTTGACTAAACGTCGTATTTGGAAAAGTATTAAACGTCGCCGCCAACATAGAATTAAAACCATCAGCCAAAACCCCACCCTTAATACGCTCATCGTAAACTGGACCAGAAATAGGCTGTTGCGAAACCATAGACGTTGCCGTTAAATCTCCTGATGACTCAATAGCGGTAACCAAATAAATTAAAGCGACGGGCACAAAGGCTTCAATATCAAATGAGAAGCCATATTTAAAAGGAATCGGTAACGCAAACCAGTCCATGGTCGCCAGCTTAGAAAAATCGACCTTCCCTAATGCATAAGCCGCGACCATACCCGCCACCATGCCCAAGAAAATAGCACCCGCACGAATTAAAGGATTTTTATTTTGACTGAATATAATGATAATTAATAAAACACCACCCCCTAATGCTAGATTTTCTAAGCTACCAAAATCAGGCGCTTTAAAACCACCCGCAAGATCCGTCATACCGACCTTGATCAAATAAAAACCAATGGTAGTAATAACAATCCCGGTAACAAGGGGGTTTATAAATGTTTTTAATTTATGTAAGAACTGACTTAAGAAAATTTCAATAAAAGCACCAAAAAAACAAACACCAAAAATCAAACTTAAAATCTCTTCAGGGCCACCGCCCTTAGCCTTAGCAATGAAACCAGCGGCTAAAATTGAACCTAAAAATGCAAAGCTAGTGCCTTGTAAAGCCACCATGCCAGAGCCAATAGGGCCAACTTTTTTGGCCTGAATAAAAGTACCAACACCTGATACAATAAGCGCCATACTGATCAAATAAGGAATCTCGGCGCCTAAACCAAGCACCCCACCAATAATAAGTGTCGGCGTAATAATACCAACAAAACTCGCGAGCATATGCTGCAACGCGGCAAGAATAGCGGCAGGGATAGGTGGCTTATCATCTAAGCCATACAATAAATCTGAGTTGGGGTTCGCCATGCCAATACCTTCAATTAATTAATTTTGATAAAAACAAAGCAACATCCTGACCAACTAGTCGAAAAAGTTTAAAATAACCGCATTAAAATCAATAACTTCGTGCTGTATATCCAAAAGAGAATGAGCAGCAGTACCAAGCAAGGCCCAACAGTGCTAGGCACTCGCACTGAGCACTAAGCTATCGAACTGAACCGAACTAAGTTGGTGCCTATTTATAAAATGCGCCCTAAACATGAGCCTATTAAAGCAATTGCTTATTTTGACAAATTAACAAGATGTTATACTGCCCACTTATTCCGTCGCCAAAATAGTGAAGATAGTTATGACAGACGATGATGATTTTTTCTTGCGAGAGATGCAGGGTGTTAAAAAAATCAAACAAGCCAAAAGAGTCGACCTAAACCGACCACAAGCACCGACCGAGGCGCAAAAGCTACGCCAGCAAGCTGCGATCAGTGAGGCAATTAGTAACGATCCTAATCACTTGCAGCATTACGAAGTAGCCCGTGTTCAACCTCATGATGAACTTGGCTTCAAATGTCATGGGATTCAAGATGGTGTTTTTCGCAAACTGCGTCAGGGCAAATTTCCTATCGATGCTCGCCTAGATCTACACAGAATGACCATTGATAAAGCGCGTGAAGTTGTTTTCAGTTTTATTAATGACTGCGTAAAATATGATCTGCGCACCGTATTGATTATGCCCGGCAAAGGAGATCGTAATACTGAAGACCCCGCGCTATTAAAGAGCTACCTCCTTCATTGGTTACCGCAGCTAGCAGATGTTATGGCATATCATACAGCACAGCCAAAAGATGGTGGCGCCGGAGCGATGTACGTATTGCTACGTAAAAGCGTGAACAATAAAGAACGACATAGTTAAAATGTAAAATGGTATCAATTAATACTTAAAAATTTCGCAACCGCTATCTTCAGCGAAAGTTTAGAATTAACATACCCCCTGATAATGACCCCAAAGATGGAACCATGATGCCAAAACTACTACTAGCACTTGCCGCAATATTAACTGTAACCGCTTGTGCCAATCAGGGCCTGTCAAAAGACATGCTGAATAAAGAGATGTTAGATGAAGTTCAGCCTCTGTATCAATCTTGCTTGAAAGATTATAAAAAGACTATGTCAGACGAAGATGCTAAAAAAGCGTGCATGAAAAAAGCGAAAGAGAGTTACGAAAAAATAACTCAAGCTTAAGAAAGTGCTCAAAAGGCTAACGAAAACCCGTTAGCCTTTTTTAGATAAGCTAGCGTAAAAACAACTGATACGCTGGGTTATCAGACTCATTCCAGTAGGTATAACCCAATTCAATCAAATAGCCTTCCAGCTCTTTATGCTGTCGATTGTCCTTAGGAACCTGCAAGCCAATTAATACTCGACCATTTGCCGCGCCATGATTACGGTAATGGAAAAGAGAGATATTAAATTTCTTACCCAAGGATTTCAAAAACTGCAATAGCGCACCTGGGCGTTCTGGAAACTCAAAACGATACAACAGCTCATCATTCACTGAATCTGGAGCATGGCCACCAACCATATGACGAATATGGTATTTTGATACCTCATCTTCAGTTAAATCCAAAACAGGATATTCTTTCTCAGCCAACTCAGTTAATAGCTGCTGGCGTGCATCTTTCTCTGCACCGACTTTGACGCCAACATAAATCTGAGCTGAACTGTCATCCCGATAACGATAATTAAACTCAGTAATGGGACGTTTACCCAATAAGCTGCAAAATTGCTGAAAGCTGCCTGGGCGCTCTGGAATTGTTACCGCAAGAATCGCCTCACGGCCTTCGCCAATTTCAGCCACTTCTGAAATATAACGTAAACGGTCGAAATTAACGTTAGCGCCACTCAAGATAGAGACTAAATTCGCTCCCTTAATGCCTTCACGCTCAACATATTTCTTCATACCCGCAACCCCTAATGCACCAGCCGGTTCGCAGACTGCACGGGTATCATCAAAGATGTCTTTAATTGCTGCACATAACTCATCAGGTGAGCAAGTAATCACTTCATCGACATAATGACGAGCAATATCCCACGTATTTTTACCGATCTGAGCAACCGCCACACCATCAGCAAAAATACCAACAGCTGGCAATGTTACACGACGACCTGCTGCTAGGGCCGCATGCAAACAAGCAGACTCTGTCGACTCCACACCAATAATTTTTATCTCAGGGCGTAAAAATTTCACATACGCAGCAATACCCGCAATGATGCCACCACCACCGACGGGAACAAAAATAGCATCAATGGGATCGTTCAATTGACGCAGAATTTCCATGCCAATCGTACCCTGACCTGCAATCACCTCAGGATCATCATATGGATGAATATAGGTGAAGCCTTTTTCCTCTACCAACTTTTGCGAGTAGGCAAAAGCTTCATCAAAGGTATCGCCATGCAATACCACCTTGGCACCACGGGCCTTACAAGATTTAACTTTAATATCCGGCGTTGTGCGTGGCATAACGATGGTCGCTTTGATACCCAGTTCTTTCGATGCTAATGCCAAGCCTTGAGCGTGATTACCCGCTGACGCCGCAACCACACCCGCCGCTTTCTCTTTATCCGATAACTGAACAACCTTGTTATAAGCGCCACGAATCTTAAAAGAATAGACCGGCTGCTTATCTTCACGCTTCACCCAAATATTGTTACCCAAACGCTCCGAGAGAAAGGGAGCAATATGCAAAGGCGACTCAATCGCAACGTCATAAACGTTAGCCGACAGAATTTTCTTGATATATTGGTCTAATAACTTAGGACCTGGATTAGCAGAAGCTCGGGCAGTCATGATCTATACTTTTTTAGTGTATGAAAACAAGCATTGTAGCGAATAAGGATTTATAATGCTTGCGTGTTATCTATTATTTCAACACTCATTTAACCGAATCGATTAGAGCCCAGACATGTCCTCATCTGCGAATGTATTAACTTCTGACCAACTGAAAGCCGCTGTCGGCAAAGCCGCCGCTGATTATATTAAGCCGCATTTAGAAAGCGATTCTATTATTGGTGTCGGCACGGGATCGACAGCCAACTGTTTTATTGATGCACTCGCCGAATTTAAACATTTATTCGATGGTGCCGTTGCAAGCTCTGAAGCAACCGCTGAGCGCCTTAAAAACCATGGCATTCCAGTATACGATCTAAACTCAGTAGTTGAGCTTGAGTTTTATATTGATGGCGCAGACGAAATTAACCATCAATTAGAAATGATTAAAGGCGGTGGTGGTGCATTAACCCGTGAGAAAATTGTCGCGGCAGTGGCCAAAGAATTTGTCTGTGTGGCGGATGAAAGTAAGCTAGTCGATATTATGGGTAAATTCCCACTACCCGTTGAAGTCATTCCAATGGCACGCAGCTATGTGGCCCGCGAAATGGTGAAGCTTGGAGGTGACCCGGTATTACGTACAGGATTCACTACCGATAACGGCAATATCATTCTAGATGTGCATCATTTTCAAATGAAGCCAGGCTCAAATACGGCCCCGACTGAACTTGAAAGCCATGTAAACCAGATTACTGGTGTCGTCACTAATGGTTTATTTGCAGCACGTCCAGCAGATACATTGCTACTAGCGACACAAGAAGGTGTTAAAAAAATTAAAGCACGCTAGCCACGGCTTTAACGTAAAATAATGCTGAATGCCCTCACTCAATCAGCGGTATTCAGTCATTATTTTAAATGCGCTACTCAATCCCTAACGCAAGGAGCTGACAGAAAATGAGATCATGGGTTAAAGCACTATTAATGAGTGCCATGACATTATTACTGGTAATCATTTTTCTGCCAAACCTCGCAAAGCCAGCCTTAAATAGCCTAGTACCTTGGGCATTAAAGCAAGCCAAATTTGAGCAGATAGAGATCGATGTCAGTCACGTTAGCTGGTATCAACTAACCCTCAATAAGCTATCCTTCTCAAGCTCTACTCATTCAGATATTGCCCTCGAAAAATTTTCATTACAGAAACTCGATCTACGCTACAACCCATTTAAATTAATCACCGGACAAGTTAATAGCCTTCATATAGAACAGCTTGCTTTAGTCATTCCCGATCAAAAACTGGTCGTCGAAAAAAGGGCGGGCCTTAACGTAGTCAACGTTAAAGCGAAAACAATCGAACCAGAAAAAATGGAACTTGACGCAATCATCTTACCCAGCGCAAAAGAGATCTTTGCTCGCTTACCCATGAATACATTAATGGTAGAGCAGTTGTCAGTACATCATCCAAAAGCAATATTTAATGGTCAGCTAAAGGTCGATAGAGAACAGCTAAGCTTGCATTCGACCACCGATTTAATATTCTTAAATGAGCCCCTAAACCAGCAGCTAAGCTTTAATAATCAAGGCGCATTACTGGCAACTATCAGCAGTAAAAAATCCGCCGCTCCCATTTTCATATTGCAAGGCCAGTGGTTAGAGAATACTGATAATAAAAATCATAAAACAATGTCACTTTCTGTTCAGCAAAGTGCTGATATTCAAACCTGGCTATCCTTGATTAATAACGATGCGGGGTCATCAACATTATTAGCAAAAACGGCCATTCAAGTTTGGAGCCAAGAACTTAACTTGCCTAAATTAATCAACAACCCCAATGACATTCTGCAATACACCTCTGGCGAAGGCCTATTCCAGATCAAGATAAATGATTTTAATCTAGCATCCGCTAATAAAAAAACACCCGCGCTATTAAGTGATGCAAACGTACTATTTGATTCTGTTATTAATTTTAATACTGGCGATGATCAACAGACAAATAAAACAGGCCAACTAACGATTAACAATCTCGATTTCGAAGGGATAACGTTTTCTAAAAATGCGTTGGCCGTGAAATTACAGCAACAACTTAATCAACCATTAATAATCGACTGCATGCTGAATGACAAGATGGATATAAATTGCTTATGGAAAGGAAAGGTTGAGCAACGCTTACAAGCAAAAAATATAGACAGCAAAATTCAATGGGATATCAGCGGTGATTTTGCAAACAGTTCTGAGCTAGGATCAACCTTAAATTTCCGTAATAATATACAAGCAAGCCTACAACAAAATAATAAAAATTGGCCACGTTTTCATAATACGACCTCTGGAGATATCGTTTTTAGTGCTGAAAAAAATCCGACAATAACAGGCGATGATTTTTGGCATTGGCAAATGAACCTTCCTTTTGGCTTAAACGGTAAAACAAACTATAACGAAACATTACCAGCCTCTCTTGCCACGGGTGAACTCTCTCAAATTCATTGGCAATTACTACCTGATTGGCAACTGAAGGGAATCAATGCTGAATTAACCAATGCCAAAGCCTTTAGCCTTTTAGTTAATGACGTGTCTTGGGTTGAGCAGAACAAACTGAAAAAAAATAGTCTTCACAATAAATCATTAATACTTGATCAAGCAAGCTTAAGCTGTGCTTTCGATTGGTTAAAATTACAATATTCTCCACAACTGCGCAGCAATGGTGCGCTCAAAAACTTACCACTCGCATGTGAATGGAAAATCAATAATACGGCAAGCCAATGGCAGCAATGGCCATTACCGGCCTTCGAATTTTCGGGCGATTTTCAGTTGAACTCACTTGATTTTCAACACGCTAAAATGCGCACTGAAGCAAAAATAACAGGACTGAATAAACGCTTAGATCTTTCTTTACATGCACAACATGATTTTTCTGGCAAACAAAAAGGCGCGGCACAATTATATTTAAACAATCTTAATTTAGAATGGCAGGAGCTCGGCTTAGCGCAAATGATGAACCTAACTCAAGCTCAGTTATTAGGAGGCACGCTTTCAGCTCAAGGTTGGATTCAATGGCAGCAATATCAAGAAGATATTTTTGATGATGACAGTATCGCGTGGCGTTGGCAGCCAGATATCATGCTGCGCGTCGACGATTTAGCCGGTATTTATAATAATACGACAGCTTGGGACGATGTCGATTTCCAAATGGCCATACGCCGCCCTTTTTATCAAAGTTTCAAAGTTGTTAGCCAGATTTCAGCCAATAGCATCAACCCGGGTATCAATGTTAGTAATATCTTGGCACGCAGTACCACAACGATCGAGCCAGATTTTAGTAAAGCGCTTATCGTAATCGAAGAGATGCATAGCGATGTTTTAGGCGGCCGCGTGAAGGTACCCTTAATTCGCTTTGATACTAGCCAAGAAATAAACGCTTTTGGTATTGAGATTGAAGGTTTACAGGTTAGCCAATTAGCCGAGTTAGAAGCAAAATCCAGCATCAGCGCTACGGGAACATTAGATGGTGTACTACCGATTATATTATTACCAGAAGGACCACAGGTTCCTGCGGGATCGTTATATGCTCGCGCCCCAGGGGGGGTCATTAATTATAATAACGACGTATCCTCAGCATTAAAAGGTAGCGACCCGAGTGTCGGCCTCGTCATGCAAGCATTAGAAGATTTTCATTATGATAAATTACAAACAAACGTCACTTACCAACCCAATGGCGAACTAAGACTCGGTTTGCAGTTCCAAGGAAAGAATCCAGAATTTTTTGATGGCCAAGCGACCCATTTAAACTTAAATTTAGATTACAACTTGCTCGACTTACTTGAGAGCTTACGGATCAGCAATGATATCGTGCAAAAACTTGAGAATAAGTACCAATAATGCAAAAGTAGCAGTATGAATACTCGCTACAAATACGTAGTTAAACAGAGGGAATACCATGAAAATCATCGCCCTATTACCAGCATTGCTGATAATGAGTGCCTGCACCGTAAAAGTAGCAGCACCCGATAAACCCATTACCATTAATCTCAATGTTAAAATTGAGCACGAAGTTCGAGTGAAAGTTGAAAAAGAACTCGATGATTTATTCAAACAAGAAGACGATATTTTTTAGCATTTACTCATAAGGAACATAGCATGAATATTAAAACGTTATTTATAGCCGCTACCTTGTTAGTCGCTAGCCAATTATCTTTTGCCCTCACTTTAGACGAAGCCCGCGAAAAAGGCATGCTGGGTGAGAATGCCAGCGGCTATGTGGAAATAACACCCCGTGGTAATGCCGATGCTAAAGCGGTAATGGAAGAAGTGAATACCAAGCGCAAAGCCAAATATCAAGCAATCGCAAACGAACAAAACATTGCGATTGAAAAAATCGAGAAAATTGCTGGCGAGAAAATTACAGAAAAATTATCCACCGGCCAGTTCTATAAAGACATCAATGGTAAGTGGAATAAAAAGTAAGCTTAATTAGGAGATTCACCCATGGAAATATCAACAATCATCACCTTGGTTGTTATTGCTGCTTTGATATTTTATATCATCAGCATTTATAACAACTTAGTAACGCTAAAAAATCGCTATGAGAATGGTTTTTCACAAATAGAAGTGCAACTAAAGCGTCGCTATGACCTCATTCCAAATTTAGTCGAAACGGCTAAGGCGTATTTAAAGCACGAGTCTGAAACATTAACGGCCGTCGTCGAAGCGCGCAACGAAGCAATGGCAGGTTTAAAAGCTGTTGCCAGCAATCCTTCTAGTGCCGCAGCGATGGGAAAACTTGCCGGTGCTGAAGGTGCATTAGCGGGAGCAATGAGCCGCTTTAATGTAACAGTAGAAGCGTATCCAGAGCTGAAAGCTAATACCAATATGATGCAATTAACGGAAGAATTAACCAGCACTGAAAACAAGGTCGCTTTTGCTCGCCAAGCATTTAACGATGCTGTAACGGCTTATAATACGTTCCGCCAGTCTTTTCCGCCGATTTTCTTTGCTAATAAATTTGGCCATACTCAAGATGCTACTTTATTAGAGTTTGAAGATAGCCTTCAAATACAAACTGCTCCTAAAGTTAGTTTTTAATGGATTTTTTTGGCCACCAAGATCAAGCGCGAAAACGCACAAGGCAACTGGTTCTATTATTTGTCTTAGCACTATTAACGCTTATTTTTCTCACCAACTTGTTGGTCGCAGGTTTTCTCTGGGGCAACCCAGGTATTTTTCCTGAACTCGGTAATCACTCCATTCGAGATCCCTCTTTACTCGATATTTTTCATTACATGTCATGGAAAGCCTGGTTCATAATTTCTGCCATTGTTTGCAGCTTTGTAGGGCTTGCTTACCTCTATAAAGCGGTAAAATTGAGTAGTGGTGGTTCCTCTATTGCCGAGTCTTTAGGGGGACGCTTATTATCCCCTAATACTGACGATTTTTATGAAAAGCGGCTATTAAACATCATCGAAGAAATGGCCATTGCCTCTGGCATGCCCGTTCCGCAGGTGTATTTACTCGACGATGAAATAGGGATTAATGCCTTTGCCGCAGGCTTTCAGCCTTCTGATGCGGTGATTGGGGTAACCAAAGGCTGCCTGACAAAACTTTCACGCTTGCAGCTGCAAGGCGTTATTGGTCATGAATTCAGCCATATCCTTAATGGCGACATGCGTATGAATATGCGCCTAATCGCCATACTTTTCGGTATTCTTTGCATCGGTTTATTAGGGCGAATTATTCTTGAGTCCGGTGCTCGCCACAGTATTCATAGCCGTGGCCGTTCTTCATCCGGTATTTTTTCGTCATCATCGAATAAAAAAGAAGGCGGAGTACCGCTCTTTTTAATCGGCCTTGGTTTTATTATTTTAGGCTATAGCGGTGTATTTTTTGGCAAAATGATTCAAGCGGCGGTCAGCCGTCAACGCGAATACCTTGCGGATGCCAGCGCTGTTCAATTTACCCGCGACCCACAAGCGATAGCCGAAGCGCTCAAGGTCATTGGCCATGGTGGTGTTGGCTCTGCTATTGGTCATAGTCGCCGTGAAGAATTCAGTCATGCTTTTTTTGGTAATGCTATTTACAACGGCTTTGCCAGCCATTTTGGATTTTTAGCGACTCACCCTAAATTAGAAGAACGTATTCGCCGTATTGATAAACATTGGGATGGCGAATGGATTGAACCGCAAACGTTACGACAAGCCTATGACGAATCTCCACAGCTGGTATCCAAAGCTAAAATACGTCCGGAAGCGCTGTTAACCGGTGTCGCTGCCGCGATGTCTGCCGCCATTGATTTTACCAGCGACGGTATTACGAATGATGATGACGAGTCTTTAAGCCAACAAGAATCATTCGATGCAGAAGCCGTCTTAACGACAGCGGCTCATGATGTTGGCAATGCCAGAGCGCTTTGTTACAGCCTATTATTAGCCCCGAATAGCTCCCTTGTATACGAGCAACAACTGGATTTAATCGAGCAATACTGTGGCCCTGATTTATTAACCCAAGTAAAACAACTTACCCAAGCAACACGGCGATTAGAAGACAGTAAGCGCTTAGCCATCATTGAGAAAGCCATTCCCGCATTGAAGCTGTTATCAGCCGATCAATACACCGAATTCAAACAACTTTTAGTCAAACTTGTGCAAGCTGATGGCAAGATTGATCTGTTTGAATGGTGCGTCTATCGCATGATTCTTCAATATCTAAACCCAGCGTTTGGTAAGGCGAAGGCCATTACCGCCAAACACGGCAATGTAGAGAAAATAAAATCAGACATTGAGGTAATACTCTCTTTTGTCGCCAATCATGGTCACGAGTCGTTAGAAGACGCCTTAGAGAGCTTTGCAATCGCGGCTGATGCGGCTGGATTTGATCATTTAACACTTCAACCAAAAACTGAGTCATTTAAAGCATTTAATATCGCACTCGATACGCTCACTGAAGCTTACCCTCATGTGAAAGGCCGTATGATGAAAGCACTGGCGGCTTGCGTACAAGCAAAAGGCGTAAAAGTAACTGAACGTGAACTCGTGCAGACCATTGGCGCTATTCTAGAATGCCCTACGCCCAATTTATTTGATTA
>CAWVSY010000039.1:0-35876 GCA_963933055.1 uncultured Oleispira sp. | reverse complement strand
AAGGCGAGCTTAAACGCATCAGCTATCCAGTCGACCCACATTTAGAAATGACTGAGATTGCCGATCGTACTCTGCGCGCGGGCGGCCCGGCATTATTATTCGAAAATCCGAAAGGTCATACCGTACCGGTACTAGCAAACCTGTTCGGTACACCTGAACGAGTGGCTATGGGCATGGGCGAGTCTTCCGTAGAAGCGTTACGCGAAGTCGGTGAGCTTCTGGCCTTCTTGAAAGAGCCTGAGCCGCCTAAAGGCATCAAGGATGCTTGGAGTAAATTACCTATTTTCCGCAAGGTGCTAAGCCTTAGCCAAAAAGAAGTTAAAAAAGCGCCTTGCCAGGAAATCGTGCACGAAGGCGACGATGTCGATCTAGGTCAGTTTCCGATTCAGCACTGCTGGCCAGGCGATGCAGCGCCACTTATTACGTGGCCTTTGGTCATCACTAAAGGGCCGAATAAAGATCGTCATAACCTCGGCATCTACCGCATGCAGGTGATCGCCAAGAATAAGCTGATCATGCGCTGGTTAAGCCATCGTGGTGGTGCCTTAGACTTCCGCGAATTCCAGCAGCAGAATCCAGGTAAGCCCTATCCTGTATCCGTTGCTCTAGGCGCTGACCCTGCAACCATTTTAGGCGCAGTAACCCCAGTTCCTGATACGTTATCAGAATACGCATTTGCGGGGCTATTACGCAATAGTCGTACTGAAGTGGTTAAGAGTATGGGTAACGATTTAATGGTCCCTGCCTCTGCTGAGATCATTTTAGAAGGTTTTATCTATCCAGATGAAATGGCCGACGAGGGTCCATTTGGCGACCATACAGGTTATTACAACGAAGTGGATAGCTTCCCTGTATTTACCGTTGAACGCATTACTCATCGCAAAGATCCTATTTATCACAGCACTTATACTGGCCGTCCACCGGATGAACCCGCCATTTTGGGTGTGGCGTTGAACGAAGTCTTTGTGCCAATTTTGCGTAAGCAATTTCCAGAAATTACTGATTTCTATTTGCCCCCAGAAGGCTGTTCTTATCGTATGGCCATTGTCACGATTAAGAAGCAATATCCAGGTCACGCTAAGCGCGTAATGTTGGGCGTATGGTCTTTCTTAAGACAGTTTATGTATACCAAGTTCGTAATTGTAACCGACGATGATATTAATGCCCGCGATTGGAATGATGTGATCTGGGCGATTACGACGCGTATGGACCCAACACGCGATACGACCTTGATCGACAATACCCCGATTGATTATCTCGACTTTGCTTCTCCTGTTTCTGGCTTAGGCTCAAAAATGGGCTTAGATGCGACCAACAAGTGGCCAGGTGAAACCACTCGAGAATGGGGTGAACCGATAGTCATGGACGAAAAAGTAAAAGACAAAGTCGATGCCATCTGGGATGAGCTAGGCTTATAAAAAGGGTCTTATAACATGACTGCACCGAGTACCTTTTTTACGGTCAACTTTCAGCCATCGAATATTTCAATTCAGGTAGCTGAAAATCAAGCATTACAAGAAGCCTGTTTTGAGCAAGGAGTGATTATTCCTCTTAGCTGCGAAAACGGTGTTTGCCAGATCTGTGAGGCTAAACTCCTCTCTGGTACGGTTGATCAACGACAGGGTTATCAGGTCGAACAGCAAAAAGGTGAAATACTTGAGTCTCCTAATCAGGTATTATTGTGTTTAACTTATCCGTTATCTGATTTAGAGATTTATATGCCAGAGATTTATGCACCAGGACACTCTCCAGAACAGACCCTCGCTTGCCAGGTGTCGAGTGTCGAGGCCTTAAATACATCTGTTTACCGTATTGAGTTGTTAGCCCCAGCAGGCAGTAAACTCGATTATTTACCTGGCCAGTATTTGGAGCTGCATGTTGCCGACCAGCAACTGCCTTACTCAATTGCCAATGCCTGTGATCCAAAGCAGCCACGCCGTTTAGAGCTACAGATTTCAGATCATAATGACGTCACCGCCAGCATTATTGCCGAGCTTACTATCGCGGTTGAAAATCGTAATACGGTAAAAGTGACCTTAGCAAAAGGTGAGTGCTTTTTGGATGCTCTTCCTAAACAGCCGATTTTATTGGTATGTGCAGGAACCGGATTTTCACAAATTCAGTGTTTAGCGCAAGCGATTTTAGCGCAAGATCCTGACCATGAAGTGCACCTATATTGGTCTAATCGTTCTTTAGATGAATTCTATTTATACGATACCCCGAAAAAGTGGGCCGATGAATTCACCAACTTTACTTTCCACCCCGTTTTAGAAGCGGGTATAGATAGTTGGCAAGGACGCGCCGGATGGATTTATGAAGTGATTCATGAAGACTTTAGCGATTTAAAAGATATTCAGATGTACGCTTGCGGTTCACCGAATATGATACATGGCACCTTAGACCAGCTCGAAAAATTAGGATTAAGTGAAGCCAATATGCACAGCGATGTTTTTAGCTATGCACCGCGTGAGAAAAAATAGTCGTTCGACTGTTTTATAAATAAAGGTTTTAGACTTTCAATCTTCAGGGACTCAATCTTCAGAGACTCAGTATTTAGAAACTGAAACCTTTATTTCTCTCTTCGCAGAAACATACGCACTCAATAATGATAAGACTAGCCCTATCGACATTAATCCAGATGCGATAAAGAATAACCAATGATAGCTTTCGAAATATCCATATAAACCCGACATCGCATAGCCAGAAACGGCCTGTGCTAATGCAAAAATAGCCGTTGCCCATCCCCAATACTTTTTATGTTGCAATGGCCCTACCAGTTCGGCAATGCGTCCCGATGTTAATGAAACAATTCCGGGAACCATAGCGCCCACAATGAACGATGAAATACTGTATTTAATCAAATCAAGCGATGAGTATTGAATAAACAATACCGGTAACATAATCGCGATGGCCTTTGCCAAAAAAGCGGTGCTCAATGTTTTCGACCAACCAAAATTTTGTGCCCCATAGCGTGCAATAAAAGGCCCGCACATTGCGCCGGCACCAAACAATGCCCACTGAAAAGAGGCGACTGAAGTTCCTAGCCCTTGTTCTCGAGCCAGAAAATCTGCCCAAAAAATAGTATGAGGAATAAAGCCAAGTGCATCAAAACCATAAGCAATCAAAACAAACAGAACCACTAAACTGAAATGTGTCACGGGCTTAGATGCGTCACTGCGAGTTGACGAATCACTACGGGGTTGCGAATCAGGGGCCGTCACATGTTTTCTTGTTAGCCCAATAGGTCTGAAATCTTGTAGTTTCACCAAATTAACATCATTAACCCAAGCGGCAATCAAGGTCATAATTGCAAGCACCATCCAAGTAATCATCAAGCTCGCTTGAACCAATAAAGGAATAACCGTTGCCGCCAGTAATGCACCGATACCAATACCGGTAAACATCAATGTGCCCACACTTGCACGGCGCTCTACAGGAATAAGCGCAATCACACTCGCAGGGCCAACCACCATTAGAATAGCGCCAGCAATGCCCGCAATTAATCGCCAAGTGAAAAACCATTCAAAACTTAATGGCAGCGCACAGCCAATAAAACTGAGTAAAACAGCCACAAAGCAGATATTCATTAATACCCGTAATCGAACTCTTTCAGATATTTGATGGGCCGCAATCGCACCAATGAAATACCCCAGCAAGTTAGACGCACCAAGATAAACAGCCTGATGAGCGCTGAACCAGTCTTGGCGGATAAGTTCAGGTAACAGTGGCGTATAAGAAAATCGAGCCAAACCTATGCTCACCATCGTGCTCATAATGCCAACAAGTAACGCAGGAATATCTTGTTTAATAACCATAAATACCGAGACCTAACTATAATGCTCTAATACCTTAATCTATTAATGAGCTTTCTGATAATTAATTCAGATAATATTTGTTCTCTAATAAATAACAGGCATTAAAAAGCCGCTATGAAAAGCGGCGTCTGAATACTAAATTTTAATGCATTGGTTATTCGGCAATGGCTTTATTAAAGTGCTCGCACGCTTTTTCGAACTGCCCTTGTTTGGTCAGCAAATGTCCAAGTTCGGCATGTACGTCAGGCAATGCTTTAATTCTACTCGCCGCTTCCAAATATTCCTTAGCCTTGTGTTCTTTATTAGCACGGTTAGCAATACGGCCAAGCGCTAATAACAAAACAGGATCATTGGTACGTTCTTGTAATTGCTGCTCAGCAAATAAAAGCTGGCGCTCAGTATCCGCCGCATCAACCTGGCCATAAAGATCAATAAGATCATTATGCCAAACCGATGTTAACGCCGTCCGTAAAGCGTGTTCCGCCTTACTAGGCTGCTTTAACTGCAATAACAACTCAACATAGCAGCGCAATACATTAACCGATAAGCGTACCGCACGAGGGGCGTCGTCATAAATTTCTTGCAGCGGCGCTGCTTGCCCTGAGCCGATTGCCATTGAGCTTTTGTTTTTCATGGCGCGTTGCAATAGTTGCATCACAACGTTTTCTTCAAGTTCTTTTAACTTATCTTGCGGAATCAATTTTGCCGACTTTCGCACCGTCGGTAATAGTTCTTTCAAACTGACCCAATCTTCTAACTCGCGTAAAATTTTAATGTGCATTTTCAATAAATGCTTATGCTTTGGACTTTGCTTGCGCAAGCGTAAAACAACCGCAAGAGCTTGCTCGGTTTGTCCACGAGAAATAAGCAATTGAATTTGCGTCATACCAACCGCTAATTCAGCGCCTTTAGTACTGTGGCTTGCTTCTTTTAGCCAGTGCTCAGAACCGTCCATATCGCTTTGCTCATAAGCAGCACGAGCAGCACCTAAATAATTAATCAGCGGATTATCCCCCAAGGCTGCCGCTTGCGTCAGCTGGCGTTCGGCGGTATGCCACTGGCCTTGCGCCAAGCTAAGAAAACCTCGCGTTGTTTGACGTTTGCCGCGTTTCTCACGACGCTGATTACGCCAATCATTCATGCGCCAATTACTCGTAATAAGCAGCAATACAAAACGCAAAGTCACATAGGCAATTAAAAAGAAGGCAAGCAACATAATATTAAAAAACCAGAAACTGGTTTCTAAAGTATATTTCGACCAACTAAATAAGACATAGCCAGAATCAAGATTCACTAAGTAGCCAAAACCTAAGCCTACTAATAAAAAGAGCGCAATAAGTACCACAAGTTTTTTCATAATAATGATCCCGTGGTTTATTTCATAATACGATTAGTAGCGGACTGCTTTTTTTGCACCCCAGAATAACGGCGCAATTCAATTAAAGAGCCGCTAATATCAGGCAGTGTTGAGGTAACATTCCACTGAGCTAATTCACTAAGCGTTTGCTGCAACGCTTGCGCTTGTGCACTTTCGTTACGGACAAATTCAGCCAACCAAGCCTGTGTGCGATTAATGCTGTGCAAATAAAGATCGGCTTGCTGACGCACTAGCGCAACCTGCGCTTGTTCTAACATCAGTTGCATATTCTGCTGCAAATAATAATGCTGGTCGGGGGTTAATGGGGCAGGTAACGCTTTATCATTTTCACGAATTCGAACCATACGGTTAAAGCCTTTTTCGGCCTTAGCAAGAAAATTTTGCCACACCGTCAGTTCAACTTTATCGTCACTGGTTTCCGGTTGTTCGACTTGCTTGGGGAGCTTTCTCGGAACCCACTCTAACTTAACAATCTGGCTCTGCACCGCTTGTATACGACTAACCGCACCGGTTATGTCTACCGCAGGAACAGCGCGTAACGTAACAATTTCACCCGCCAATATAGAACGAATACGATCAAGTTGAGGGTTTTCAGTTTCTGCTAAAATACCATCCGCAGCCATTAGAATCGCCAAAGCACCTTGCCAATCTTTTTCTAGGTTCAAGCGCTGATTCGCTAGGCGCAATAAATATTCGGCCTCTGCAATTAACCAGTCATCGGTATCCGCACCAGGCAGCTCTGCTAAACGCTGACTAGTATGCTGTTGCAATTTGCCTTGGCTAATAATTTGCTGCTGCAAACGACTCAGTTCTTTGCTCGCGTCCGTCTTGCCTTGTTCAGTTTGTTGCAATTTTAATTCAATCGCCGCTACGTGCTGAATAAACTCAACGCCTTTCCAGACTAATCCCGCAATGGCTACCAGCGCTAATACCGCTAAAGACAACGCTAAAACTGCCAATAAAGAGGTTGGCTTTTTCTCAGTTATCGGATGATGGGCTTGCGAGCTTTTAGGTTCGACACGGTTTGTTTTAGTTTCTACTGTATTTTTTTGATTATCAGCGGGCGTTTCAACGACGTCTGTCGTAGGCTGATCTGCATCCAGTTTATCAGTCACATTTATTTCCTTAACTATTGATGACTCGTTGTATGTTATCGGTCTAGTTGATTGACTAGCCTAGTTAAATTACCGACTCGCCGCTATCCATTTTTTCACTGCTGCCAACATATCAACATCTTGAGCGCTGGCCGCTATTTGTATTTCTTCGAAGCCTAATGATTTTGCCAGTTCTGCAACGCGGAGGCTAGGCGCAATAATGCCACGTACACATTCAGCAATCCTTGGCTGCTGCGCCGCAATCGCTTCTAGGCCTTGGCCACTGCTTACTAATAATAAAGGTTGCTCCACTAATGCTTGCGACCACTCACTCTCACTATACTCAGGGACTAAGCGTTGATAAAGCTCGGCATAGATAACCTCTGCTCCACGTTCACGTAAAGTGCTTGCCAGTGTTTCACGCCCGCCAATACCACGCCAAATCAGAATCTTTTTACCGGCAACATCGGTGAGCTCAGGTAGCTGAAGTGCCCCTTCGCTATCAAACTGTGCGATAGGCATTGTGACGTCAAGACCTGCTCGTTTCATAACGTCAGCGGTTACTGGGCCAATAGCGACCCAAGTAATGCCCAATGGCCACTGTGGCCAATATTGATCCATAATGCTCAATCCCATCTCGGCCGCGTTACGGCTGATGGTAATCACAACATCAAACAGATCAATATCCATAAATTGAGATTTGATTTTAGGCGTTTCCGCAACCGCTGCAATTTTTAAGAGCGGTTGACGAATAACATGACAGCCCAACGCTTCTAGCGATGGACAGATTTCTTCTGCCTGAGAAGCTGGTCGAGTAACCAGCACAGGTAATGGTGATAACGACGTATTAGGCTTGAGCATGAACTTCGGCCAATATTTTATCAGCACCTTGCCCTAATAAATCTTCAGCCGCTCGAATACCTAACGCTTCTGCTTCAGCAACAGGGGCGCGATATTCGGTGGTTAACATTTGCTTGCCATCAATACTGCCGACTAAGCCACGCAACCAAAGTTCGCCATTATTTTCTTCTGCATAGCATGCGATTGGCACCTGACAGCCGCCTTCTAAACGGCGGTTCATGGCACGTTCTGCCGTCACACGATAAGCGGTAGTATCATGTTGCAATGGTTTAAGTAGTGCTAGAGTTTCGGCATCATTACTGCGCAGTTCAATACCAACCGCACCTTGGCCACCAGCAGGAAGAGAAATTTCAGGGGTTAAGTATTGTGCAATACGGGATTCCATTTCTAAACGCAATAAACCAGCAGAGGCAAGAATAATGGCATCAAATTCACCACTATCCAATTTTCCTAAACGTGTTTGCACGTTGCCGCGTAAAGATCGAATTACTAAATCTGGGCGTAAATTTTGTAGCTGACACTGACGACGCAAACTTGAAGTTCCAACAATCGCACCTTGTGGTAACTCCTCTAAGCTTTTGAAATTATTTGATACAAAAGCATCTGTTGGCGTTTCACGCTCTAAAATAACCCCTAGTTCTAAACCTTCAGGAAATTCCATTGGCACATCTTTCATGGAATGCACGGCAATATCCGCGTCCCCTGCGAGCATTGCGACTTCTAGCTCTTTAACGAATAACCCTTTACCGCCAATCTTGGCCAATGGTGTATCTAAAATAATGTCGCCCTTGGTTGTAAAGGTAACAAGTTCAACCGTTAATTCTGGGTTTAACGCTAACAAACGTGATTTCACGTGCTCAGCCTGCCACAGAGCAAGGGGGCTTTTACGGGTAGCAATTCGAAGAGTACGGGCTGACATAAGAGTTCCAATTTAAATAACAATATTTGCCATTATGATAACAGCATTCAGTAGGGGAGTAGAATGCCCTGCGTCAGTTCAAGGGGATTATTAGATTACAGCGCTTTCATTAACTTACGCAACGCCGATAAGTGACGGCGACTGACGCACATGCCTTCTGCAACACCTTTTAAATAGAGCAAATGAACGCGGCTATCAACGGTTTCTAAGCGTTCTATTTTGTCCTTCGCTACTAGGGCATTACGATGAATACGCACAAAGCTTTGATTAAATTCATCCTCTAGCAACTTTAATGGTTCGTCGATCAAGACCTCGTGATGGCATCCGGTATCTGCTTCATATTTCACCGTGATGTATTTTTGGTCAGCTTGAAAACTGTAGATGCTATTGATTGCAATAAGCTGCAAGCCTTGATGAGTGCGGGCTGTAATGTGCGTACGAACAGCACTGGCTGAAATACTGGCGGGCTGAACATTAGGCTGCTGCTCTATCCAACGCTGCGCTTTCTGTAAGGCTTTTGATAAATCTTCTTTGCGGATAGGTTTTAGCAAATAATCCACCGCATCGACTTTAAAAGCATTTAGGGCATATTCGTCATAGGCCGTGCAAAAAATAATTGCGGGGCGCGGGGCGGTTGATGGCAATAAGTCCATTAGCTGTTCAGCAACGTCCAAGCCGGTTAAACCTGGCATTTGTATATCCAATAATACCAAGTCGGCTTTGTGCTGGCGTAACCAATCCAGCGCGGCTTGACCATTACCAGCCTCCGCTACGATTTCATAGTTATTATGCTCAGCCAATAATCTTGCTAAACGCTGTCGGGCCAATGGCTCGTCGTCTACTAATAATACCCTTAAACTCATTGGACCTCCTGCGGTTGCATGATTGATGATCGAACTATCGAAATTTATTTTTTATCAGAGCGCTTGTGATTTTTGTCATTATATTCTGGCAGCTCGACCATCACTCGGTACTGGTTAGCAGTTTGAGCGAAGTTTAACGCGGCTTTTTCACCAAAAATAGCCTCTAAACGCATAGCAATGTTTGGTAAAGAGATCTGATGCCCCTCACTCTTCACAACGGTCTCTGACTTGTCATTTTCAATCATTAATACCCAGCGCCGATCTTTTTCGTCACTATCGGTTATGCGGGCCAAACTAATACTGACTTTGCCACCCTCAAGCAAAGGTTGGATACCATGGTAAATGGTATTTTCCAATAATGGCTGTAATAGCAATTGCGGCACTTGAATATGCGGAATCTGGTCGGGTAAATGCCACTCTACGACTAACCTATTACCTAAACGCTCTTGCTCAATATTCATATAGCGTCGACCCAGCTCAAGCTCAGCCGCCAGATCAACATGAGCATCTTGATCTTTCAGCACTACGCGAAATAAAGAAGACAAATCCACCAGCATATTTTCAGCTTTCTCAGGATCAGTAGCGATGAGAGATGCTACTGTATTCAAGCTATTAAAAAAGAAATGGGGTCGAATACTGGCCTGTAGAGCCTGTAAGCGAGAACTTAATTCCGCTTGGCTTTTTAACCGCCACTGACTTTGCACATAAAAATAACGCAACCCCATGGCACCAAAAATAGCGCTCAGCAGCATATTGCGTAAAATCCACATCCAATTGATCTGACGCTCAGAAATAATAAACGGAAACAAAGATTCCGCCATATAGCTAATAACAAAGCATACCAATAGCAGTAGAGACATGGCCCAGCAAACTGCCCAAGGCAAACTCAAGCGCGCCATAAAACGACGAGACTGACACAATAAAGCAACAGAGAGTAAAGCTACCCACTGCACAAAATACGATAACGAGGCAAAACGCTCCCACTGAAAACTCACTAAGCCACTTTCTACTAATAACAAAGCGATAACGAGGGTTTCAGATAGTATGATCAATACCAAAACGGCATAAACGTTACACAGGTCGGGTAGAAAGAAGGATTCGAGTTTTTTATTATGTTTGTCCATTTTTTAAGTGTAACAAACCCTGCTCATTCGCACGACTAAATGACGCCCTTATCAGACCAACGCATTAGAGCAATAGATCACACTGCTAGCCGTCAGCCGAACAGAAGGCTATAATTCGCCCATTCAAATTTTCGTGCATTTCAATCTATTTGCCCTGCACCTCTTACTTTTTCGCTTTTCACTTTTAGCCCGAGGTATTCATGTCCGATCAAACTAACTCTTCTTGGGGTGGCCGTTTTTCTGAGCCAACCGATGCATTTGTTGCCCGCTATACTGCGTCCGTTGATTTTGACCAGCGTATGTACGCTCATGACATCCAAGGCTCTATCGCTCACGCAAAAATGTTGACGAAAGTGGGTGTTCTTACGCAAGCTGAGTGTGACGATATTTTACGTGGCCTTGAAGAAGTACGCATCGAGATCGAACGTGGCGACTTTAACTGGTCAATCGAACTAGAAGACGTTCACATGAATATCGAAGCGGCATTAACCGCTAAGATCGGCATCACGGGCAAGAAATTACATACAGGCCGTTCTCGTAACGACCAAGTAGCGACGGATATTCGTTTATACCTACGCGACGAAGTAGACAACATCAGCGCTGAATTAACGCGCTTACAAGAAGGCTTGATCGGCTTAGCCGCAGCGCATACCGATACCATCATGCCGGGTTTCACACACTTGCAAACAGCCCAGCCAGTGACCTTTGGTCATCACATTTTGGCTTGGAACGAGATGCTAGAGCGTGACTTCGAACGTCTACAAGACGTACGTAAGCGCATCAACTACTTGCCATTGGGCGCCGCGGCACTTGCGGGTACAACGTATCCAATCGATCGTCATTATACCGCTGAGCTTTTAGGGTTCACTGCACCGACTGAAAACAGCTTAGATTCTGTTTCGGATCGTGATTTCGCTATCGAGTTCACTTCGGCTGGCGCGATCATCATGATGCACATGTCTCGCTTCTCGGAAGAATTGGTTCTTTGGGCTTCTGCTCAATTCCAGTTTATTCATCTACCAGATCGTTTCTGCACCGGCTCATCCATTATGCCGCAGAAAAAGAACCCAGATGTGCCTGAGCTAGTCCGTGGTAAGTCTGGTCGTGTTTATGGTCACCTAATGTCACTGCTTACGTTGATGAAGTCACAGCCATTGGCTTACAACAAAGACAACCAAGAAGACAAAGAGCCTTTATTTGATACGGTTGATACGTTGCGCGATAGCATCCGTGCTTTTGCGGATATGGCACCGCATCTGGTACCGAACAAGCCCTCTATGTACGAAGCAGCGCGTCGTGGTTTCTCGACGGCTACGGATCTTGCGGATTACGTAGTCGTGAAAGGTATTCCTTTCCGCGACGCCCACGAGATCGTTGGTAAAGCCGTGGCTTATGGCATCGAGACGGGTAAAGACTTGAGTGAAATGACGTTAGAAGAGCTACAGCAGTTCTCCGACCAAATCACTGCTGACGTATTCGACGTACTAACCCTTGAAGGTTCAGTCGCCGCTCGTAACCACATTGGTGGTACTGCGCCCAACCAAGTTGCTGCAGCCGCTAAGCGGGCCAGTGAGCGTTTAGCCAAGCGCTAATCTCTACTTTAGTATGCTCACGCGCTGGTCAATCGCGTGAGTCATAAAAGGTGTGTTGTTGATTTTCCCCTAGCATCAGGGTCAAAATCAAAACACACCTTTTTTTTGCCTTGTCTAAAGCCCAAACTGTCTATACTTAATGTATGCCAAATTCTCCCACCGCTGCCTCGCCAATAGTGCAGGCCAATAAGCTCCACATACAGCTGCCACCATCCCAACAGATTAATCAATGGCGGCAGTCATTTTTGAGTCTTAATCACGCGCGCTTAGATCAAGCCCGCAGCCTTATGCTTGAACGCCAAACTCGTGTATTGGACGTTCTGCCGTTGCTCATTCACATTAATCATCCTCAAATGCCTGGCTTTATCAGCCAAAAAGTCCCCGCGGGAATTGAGCACTTTAGCCCGCAAGTTGAATCACTGAATGCACTTAGATACGTTGCGAAAGGCTTACAAATTCCTAGAATCAGTGGCCAAAGAGCAATAGAAGCAATTTTTCTAATGGGCAGTCTTGGCACGCTGGCACAATCAGCCAATAGCGACCTTGATGTTTGGTTATGTCACACGGCAGATTTAAGTGATGAACAGCTGGCAATGCTGAAAGCAAAATGTGAGTTAATTGAAAAGTGGGCGACCAGTCAAAAAGTAGAACTGCATTTTTTTCTTATGAATGCGGCGGAGTTTCGCCAAGGCAAAATGCAAGAAAATGTCGATGCCGAACATTCAGGCTCAACACAACATTTACTTTTATTGGATGAATTTTATCGATCCTCCTTATGGTTAGCAGGCAGACAACCTAGCTGGTGGCTGGTACCTACGCAATATGAGAAACACAGTCAGCACTATTTAAAGCAACTTGATGATCATCAATTAATTCATAATAGCCAATGGATTAACTTCGGTAGCATCTCAACCATTCCAGCCTCAGAGTTTGTAGGCGCAGGTTTATGGCAACTGAATAAAGGGCTGAAAAATCCTTATAAATCGCTGCTCAAGCTTTTATTAACTCAGCACTATGCCAGCCAATACCCCAACATTCGACCGTTATGTTGGGATCTCAAAGACAACGTTCACCAAGGCAATATTGATCCACTGAGCTGCGATGGTTATTTACTGATGCTCAATAGAGTCAGTCAACATGTTGCGGCTGAACATGATGATAATCGTTTAGAGTTATTACGCCGTGCATTTTATTTTAAAGCCCACCTGCCGATTACCAAGGCTAGCCAAGGGCAACAACGTCAGTGGCGTTTTCAAGAATTACAGCAACTAATTACTCAATGGGGCTGGTCTAAAGCCATTTTAATGCATTTGGATAATCGTGATGAATGGGAAGTACATGAGGTTCAATCTGAGCGGAACTCCCTCGTCAACGAAATGCTCACCAGCTACCGTTATTTGGCTGCTTTCAGTAATAAGTATGCAAAAAAAGTACGCATAAACCGCCAAGATCTCACGCTTTTAGGTAACCAATTATACGCCGTTTATGATGCTAAACCGGGTAAAGTGCTGACCATAAATCCTAATATCGTGACGGACCTAGTACAACATAAGATCTCTTTAGTTCTGGCCGACAATCGCTGGCAGCTAATTTCAGGGACCTATAAAAAAGAAAATGACCATAGCATCATCAAGCAATCTCCGAGCTTGATTGAGTTGCTCTGTTACGCACACTTTAATGGCTTATTAAGTCATCACAGTAATTTTGGCATTTACCCAGAGCACAATGCTTTGAGCAAGTACGAACTCAAAGAATTACTGCAAGTAGTCCGTAATATTGCTCGTCCACAGCATATAGCGCCAGCAAACTTTTTACGCCCAAGCATTCCTATTCAATGGCAAATATTTATTAATGCGGGCATCGACCCTATGCATCAATTTACCCGCCGAGGTATGCAAAAGCTCAGCAGTCGTAACGATGCTCTTGGTTACAGTGCACTAAAAGAAAACTTAGTCCAAAGCATCGATTTGTTAACGATCAACAGCTGGGGCGAGTGGCAAATTCAGCGTTTTCATAGTGAAAATGCCGTTATTGATGGCCTGCAACACCTCTTACAATACGCACCATTGGCGCGTAAACAAGGCTGGCCAAATTATGATTGTCATTGCTTTTGCGCTAGCCGAGCAGGCGCTATTAGTCAGCGAGTTGAAAAGATTTTAGCTGATATCACGAGTCATACCTTAGAACAGCCTAACGTCGATTACATTCTTGAAGCAGGTCAAAACTATTATATTTGGCAGCAAGATAAATACGAAGTTCGCCTCAACAAAGCAGAGTCCGTGAGTCAGTTTTTAGCCTTATTAGGAAGGCCTAGAAAACAATATGCCCACTATCGTTTAGATGTTAACGCACTTAATGGCAGCCCATTAAAAGCCATTTTCAATCATCCTCGTCCTGGCAGTTGGCAACTCTTTTTTTGGCGCAAAGAAAATACTTACTTCTATTATTTGCTGGATGAACGTGGTGTTTTATTGCATCAGCAGCAGCAAGCCCAAAGTGATAGCGAAGTGGTTATACCGATTATTCGTTTTTTACGTCAGATAGATCAGCGTATGCAAGGCCAGTTTTTACGCCAGCGCGCACGCCCTATTTTATTATTTGAATTGAAACGAAATAATGAATCCACCGAGTTTGAACCACATTCTAGGCGCTTACCACCACTGCAAAGTCAGACCAGTCATATTCAGCTAAATGCGACGTTAGACGATCAAGACCAAGTAACCCTGTACTGCAATGGCGAAGAATTTAGTGTTTGGGAATGGGGAGACCAACTGTATAACAAGGTTGCCAAAACCTTATTGGCAATGCGCTCAAGTAACGATGATTATCCCGCCTATTTAACCGATTTATCGCTGTATAGCGACGCCAGCATCATCCAACATATCAAGCTCAAGCAAGGAATTGAGAAGCGATTAAATCAAGCGCTTAGCCGTCTTGCAAAAAATTCTAACTGACGCAGACAGTCTCTCTGTTAAACCGTATAATGACGGCAAATCCAGGAGACTGATATGCGCTTATTTTTTTTACCTGCCTTAGCAGGAATTTTATTACTAGCTGGTTGTGGCCAAAAGGGCCCTCTTTATATTCCTAAAGATGATGCCGTAATAGAGACTGTAAGCAAGCGTCCACCTATTAGTGATACTGCAACTTTTTAATTAGAAGCACATTATGAGCCTACAAAACCACCCGATTTTTGATTATTCAAATGGCGTATTACATGCTGAATCTGTTGCTACAACAGACATTGCAGCTCAATACGGCACACCTTGCTACGTTTACTCACGCAAAGCGTTTGAGCAACATTATTTAGCTTATGAAAATGCACTGCAAGGGCGCGACCATCTTGTCTGTTACGCCATCAAAGCAAACTCAAACTTAGCCGTATTAAATGTACTCGCTAAGCTAGGCGCAGGCTTTGATATCGTTTCTCTTGGCGAATTAGAGCGTGTAATTGCCGCCGGTGGAGATCCTAAGAAAGTCGTCTTTTCGGGTGTTGGTAAACAAGCTCACGAAATTCGTCGCGCATTAGAAGTCGGCGTTCATTGTTTCAATATCGAATCTGAAGCAGAACTTGATCGCGTTAACGACGTTGCTGCTGCAATGAACATGCAAGCGCCTATATCCATCCGTGTAAATCCAGATGTTGACGCGCAAACGCATCCGTATATTTCTACCGGTTTAAAAGAAAACAAATTTGGTGTCGATATTGATGATGCCCCTCGCATTTATGCGAAAGCGAATGCGATGTCGAACTTAGATGTGCAAGGTATCGACTGCCACATTGGTAGCCAGCTAATCGAAACAGCACCCTTTATGGATGCACTGGATCGTGTATTAGCCTTGGTTGATATTCTGGCTGAGCAAGGTATTGCGATTCATCACCTCGATTTAGGTGGCGGCTTAGGCGTAACCTACGATGATGAAGTACCACCGACTCCCGGCGAATACATTGCCGAACTAACAGAGCGCTTAGGTGATCGTCAGCTTAAATTAATTTTTGAACCTGGTCGTTCCATTGCGGCTAACGCGGGTATCTTCTTAACTCAAGTTGAGTTTTTGAAGTCGAACGAAGAAAAGAACTTCGCCATCATTGATGGTGCGATGAACGATTTGATTCGTCCTGCTTTGTACAGCGCATGGCAAGCCATCATTCCTGCCGTGCAACATACCGATCGTGATGCAGCAGAAACCAAAGCTTGGGATCTTGTTGGCCCGGTGTGTGAAACCGGTGACTTCTTGGGTAAAGATCGTCAGCTTAACTTACAGCCAGGTGATTTATTGGCCGTTAAGTCTTCTGGCGCTTATGGTTTTGTAATGGCTTCTAACTACAATAGCCGTCCACGCCCTGCAGAAATCATGGTCGATGGTGATCGCAGCTATGTTGTTCGCGCCCGCGAAACGATTGCTAATTTATACGCTGGCGAACAACTACTACCGTCTGAGTAAGATGCTGGTGTACTAAAAAGGCAAGTGCACGCGCACTAAAGGTTAAAAAGAATGTGGATTAAATTTAATAAAATGCACGGACTAGGCAACGACTTTATGGTTGTTGACCTAGTGACTCAGCATGCGTACTTAACCCCGATGCAAATTCGTCACTTAGCCGATCGCAACTTTGGCGTCGGCTTTGACCAGCTTTTGCTGGTAGAAGTACCAACACAGCCTGATGTGGATTTTAAATATCGTATCTTCAATTCCGATGGCAGTGAAGTTGAAAACTGTGGCAACGGAGCACGCTGTTTTGCGCGTTTCGTTTATGAGCAAAAACTGATTGGTCGCCGTAATATTCGCGTAGAAACCGCCAGCGGTAACATGACGCTTGAACTGACACCCGAAAATGACGTTATCGTTAATATGGGGCCACCTATTCTTGAGCCTAACAAAGTACCTTTTGTACCAGAAACGACTGAAAAAGTACGAGCGACCAGCTACAGAATTGATGTTGAAGATCATGGCAGTATTGAACTAGGGGCCGTCTCCATGGGGAACCCTCATGGTGTGATTCTGGTTGATGATATCGATACAGCACCGGTAGAAATACTGGGCCCGTTGGTAGAAGCACATTCAAGCTTCCCGCAAAAAGTAAACGTCGGCTTTATGCAGGTGATTAATCGCAATCATGTAAAACTGCGTGTATTTGAACGTGGCGTTGGTGAAACTAAAGCCTGCGGAACCGGGGCTTGTGGCGCAGTTGTTTCTGGCATATTGCGTGGTTTATTGGATAATAAAGTTCAAGTTGACTTACCAGGTGGCAACCTTACCATCGAATGGGATGGCAAAGGTGATGTCATTATGACAGGGCCAACCAGTAATGTATTTGAAGGCAAAGTGAATATCTGATGCCGAGCTACCGACAGTCGAAGCGAATTTAAAGGAATAAGTAGATGAGCGAATCTTTACGACTCACCGACAGTGACGTTGTCCAGTACTTACGTGATAATCCAGACTTCTTCATTGCTAAAGATAATTTATTAGCAGGCATGCGCATTCCGCACGATTCTGGTCAAGCAACAAGTTTGATTGAGCGTCAACTGGCGGTATACCGTGAGCGTAATGTTGAGCTGCGTCAGCGTCTAACCGACTTACTCGAAAATGCACGCCGTAATGATAAATTATTTGGCAAAACCAAACGGTTAGTGCTGTCGCTTATCGATGCTAAAAACTGGATTGATATCGAAGTCGCTCTCGACGATAGCTTACGCCAAGACTTTAATGTGGATCATTGGAACTTGCTCTATTTTTGCGAGCAAAAACTTGAGCATCCTCTGCACAGCATCAGCAGCAAAGATAAGCAGCGAGAGATACACCGTCTATTTAAAGGGCATCGTGCATTTTGCGGCCAACTGACTGACGAAGCGATGGATCTATTATTAGACGAGCAGCAAAGTAGCGCCGAATCCATTGCAGCAGCGCAAATTCGAAACGGTCAGCAAACAGGCGTTATTTGTGTTGCTAGCGATGATCCAAAATTTTATCGCAGCTCAATGGATACTTTATTCTTAGACTACATCGCAGATGTTCTAGGGTTAATTCTGCCTAACATTCCACAGAACTGATGCTCAATTTTTTAACCATCATCGTACTTAAAAATGACCATTAAGCTGATCACCTTTGATCTCGATAATACGTTGTGGCATACCGACCCCGTCATTGTTCGAGCAGAGCAAACGCTGTGGTCTTGGATTCAAACCCAATACCCTCACGTTGCAGAGCAGTTTACCCTTGATAGCTTGCAAGCTCTAAAAGCGGAAGTCGCCAACCAGCAGCCCCAGCTTCGCCATAAACTCAGCCAACTGCGCTTAGCCTTTTTGTCCCAACTATTTCAACGCTGTGGATATACTCAAAAAGAGGCTGAAATACTCGCGCAGCAAGGTTTTGTTGAATTTATTAAAGCTCGCAATGATGTAGAGTTATTTCCAGAAGCCCTTAACATGCTGCAAATACTGCAGCAGGATTACCAAATAATTGCGCTAAGCAATGGCAATGCAGACCTAAAAGCCATTGGTATCGATCATTTCTTTGAAGCCCATTTTCACGCAGAAAATGTTCCTCACCCCAAACCTCATAAAGACATGTTTATCGCTGCATTGCAGCATACTGGGGTATCGGTAGAAGAGTGTATTCATATTGGAGATCATCCTGAACAGGATATCCACGCGGCAAAACGTCTTGGTATTCATACAATTTGGGCGAATGTATTAAGCGCGTCATGGCCCGCCTCAATACCACCAGCCGATCACGAAATACAGCACTTAAATCAATTGCCGGCCTTGGTTAAACGCTACTAACGTAGAATTAAATAACCATACCTTGCTGGGTCAGCATCAAAGCAGCAAATAATATTAATAAGCCAATGGCCACTGGTAAAGCATGTAAACGACGACGTATTCTTGCGGGGGAAGCTATCTTAGCCATTGCACTGTCCTTCAGGATCCATCCTGAGTTAAATCTTTCCATGTGAAATCTTTAGCTGCTAAGCCTAGTGTAGATATTTTCTAGAAAATGTTACAAAAGAATACAAGAAGTGTGACTTGGTAGACTAATTCTACCAAGTCCTGACACTAAACTGACATAAACTAGATAGGTCGACTGCCATAATTCGATTCAGGTTTTTTCGGTGGATCTGCACGTAAATTTGCTTCAACACTCGTTATACCGCCACCTTGTGCTAAAAAGGCTTCTATTTCAGAAGCTACTTGATCGCGCTGACGCTTACGCTCAGCAATCGTTGCACTATTAGGCATATCGTCATTATGGCTATGATAGCCTTCGGCATGCACTTTAGCATCATCGGTTTTTGCCGTCGTTTTTTCAGCGCCTTTGGTTTCTATATCAGACATGATGTCAGCTCCTTCTAATGAATATTGATATCCAAGCCATGAAATAAGGTTGTCAATATTTATAGTTGAGTTTCAGACATTTGCCAGTTTTAAGAGCCAATTAGTTATTTTTCGATAATAAAAACATCATTTTTTGCAATTTTTATTAATAGACTGACGCAGCCCTTCAATTCGTTGCTCGCGCTGTTCTTCAGAAAAATAAATACGTTCGCCTTGATCATCTAAGGTATAGATCAAGCCGCGTTCAAAGTTTGCTAACTTATCTTTCGCTCTAATGCATACCGCTTGAAGCTTTTTTTCCTTGGCCTGTTCACGTTCGGCCTGCTGCTTATCTTTGAGCGATTGCTGGTCTTGTTTCTGATAACGATTAATTAAATCACGCTGTCGATTTAATACATCACCCCCTCCATAAGAATTCTTTGTAGTATCAACCTCTACCTGCTTAGCAGCATGGCCTCTTGCTGGCCTGTCTGAAAACTGTGTTTTACCGTTGGCATCAACCCATCGATAAATTTCTGCTGAAGCATTGGCAGAACTCAATAACGCAATACACAAGATGAAAAAGAGTGAATAGGGACGAGACATTATTAATTCCTTTTAATGTCGAATAGCTACAAATTTTCCGAGAATCGGCCGCAATAGAATAACAAAAATTAAAACAAAAACCCCCCGTTAGTTTCCTAACGGGGGGTTCTTAAAGTACTCGCTTAAGTTTACAGATTCGCTGTTTGTAAACTATTTATTCACGATCTATTTATTTGTGAATTCTGGGTATGCCTCCATACCACATTCAGCCAGATCAACACCTTCGTACTCTTCTTCTTCGCTAACACGAATACCCATAACGGCTTTAATCACTAACCAAGTTACGAATGAAGCACCGAATACCCATACAAAGATTGTTAAAGCACCCACTAGCTGACCAACAACGGTCGCGCCATCGTTAGTGAAAGGTACAACTAATAGACCAAACAAACCAACAACACCGTGTACAGAGATAGCACCTACTGGATCATCAAGCTTCATCTTATCGAGTGTAAGGATAGCGCCTACAACGATCAGACCACCGATCAGACCAATAATAGTCGCTTCTAGTGGCGTCGGAGTAGAAGGCTCTGCTGTAATCGCTACCAGACCTGCTAATGCACCGTTAAGCGCCATGGTTAGATCCGCTTTCTTAAACAAGATACGAGCGAATAATAAAGCGCCGATTAAGCCACCAGCCGCCGCTGCGTTAGTATTCATAAACACAACTGCAACAGAATGAGCGCTTGAGATATCGCCAAGCTTAAGAACAGAACCACCGTTGAAACCGAACCAACCCATCCAAAGGATGAACGTACCTAGTGTTGCCATTGGCAAGTTAGCACCAGGGATTGCGTTGATCTCGCCGTTTTTACCGTACTTACCTTTACGAGCGCCTAATAAGATAACACCTGCAAGTGCCGCTGATGCACCGGCCATGTGAACGATACCCGAACCAGCAAAGTCAGAGAAACCAAAGTCATCACCAAGAGAGAACAGACCAAAAACAGACTGACCACCCCAAGTCCAAGAACCTTCTAAAGGATAGATAACGCCTGTCATCACAACGGCGAAAGCAAGGAAAGCCCAAAGCTTCATACGCTCAGCAACCGCACCCGAAACAATCGACATCGCCGTGGCTACGAATACAACTTGGAAGAAGAAATCAGAAGCACCAGAGTAGATTGAACCACCGTTGAAGCCATCTTCACGAGACGCGTAATCTGCTAATACAGCTGCAGAATCTACTTCAGTGATACCTGAAAGGAAAAGACCGCCGTCATACATGATTGCATAACCGCAAATTAGATACATAGTACAAGAGATCGCAAACAAGGCGACGTTCTTGGTAAGGATTTCTGTGGTATTTTTAGAACGAACAAGGCCCGCTTCTAACATGGCGAAACCTGCCGCCATCCACATAACTAACGCACCGCACACCAAGAAATAAAAGGTGTCCATTGCATACTGCAACTCAAAAATTTGGTTTTCCATGGAAAGCCCTCCGCATTAGGCTTAACAATGAATCAGCAAAACTGACTCAAAATAATATTTGTGTTCTTTTTATCTATTCTACTGATGTCTTTAAGAATCAGTGAAAACACATAAAAAGATTAAATCGCGTCTGCACCAGTTTCACCGGTACGAATTCGAATAATTTGCTCTAGGCTAGTCACGAAGATTTTGCCATCACCGATCTTGCCAGTATTCGCTGCTTTCGTTACCGCTTCGATAACTTGCTCTGTTTGCTCATCGCTAACAGCAACTTCGATTTTTACTTTTGGTAGAAAATCAACAACGTATTCAGCACCACGATACAATTCAGTGTGACCCTTCTGACGACCAAAGCCTTTAACTTCAGTTACAGTAATACCTTGAACACCGATCTCAGACAGTGCTTCACGCACGTCATCTAATTTAAAAGGCTTAACAACAGCAGTTACGAGTTTCATAGAAAACTCCCTTTAAGATTATAATTTTTAAAATTGAGCCCTTGCGGAGGCAGGGGCCCATTGTATGCTATTTAAAGTTCAATAGGCAGACTGTAAGAAACAACAACCTGAGTGTCATCATCAAGAGTATCGTCTTCTTCTTGGTCTACAATTTTACTTAATGTAAAAGAAAGGTTGTCATTGTATGCATAGCTCACATCAAGGTGAGTGTAATCTGCATCATCAGCACCTTGATCAAACATACCTACCGTCGCACTGAACTTATCGAAACCATAACCCAGCGTATAATAAATATTATCGTTATCAGCTACGTCGCCCACCTGCTTGTAAACGCCAAAAGAAGCATCTTTAAAGCCTAAGCCCAAAACGATATCAGTGCTGTCACCAAACGTATCGTCAGACTTACCACCATCAGGATAAACATAAGTCAACACGCTCAAGTCATAAGAGAAATCGCCAACAGAATCGCCATACCCTAGATAAATGTCATATTCCTGGCCATAAGTTGCATCACCACTTGAAGTCCACACACCCGCATAAGCACCCGATGCACTTACCTTCAAATCCCCTGATATTGCTGGAATCGCATTCGCTTTATCTTCTGCGCCTTGACTGCCCAAATTAGTACCACGCCATAAGTACATGTTGGCAACAGATGCAGAAGCAGCAACTTCAACTTCCGCTTGAGTTGTTGTAGTAGCCACTAGGCCAGCAGTCATTGCAGTAGCTAACGCGATTGCTTGAGATAATTTAGTCATTAGGACTTTCCTTCTTTAGTTTTAAGTTTTTAAGTTTTTAACTTTAAGTATTTAGGCGAGCCTTCTAGCTACGCACTATTTTATATATCTGATTGTCTTATAGCAGGAGGTGTGCCAACTCTGATAAACCCTTTATATTCAATAACTTAGCTAAAAATTGGGAGACTTTTTATAAACCGACAGGATTCAAACAGGTGCGTAACTCGCTAGGAAAGCTCATTTATGGTGCGCAAAAACAAGAAAGGCGCACCAATGTGGCACGCCTTTTAAGAAACATAATAGTTAATGCTTATTTAATCTGGAAAGTCAGATTAAAATAAAGAATTTAAATCGCCAATAATTCCTTCGCTTCTTTAGAGGTTGCTAATTCATCACCCGTCCCCGTCGCCACAACACGACCTCGCTCTAAAATAATAAACTCATCCGCTAATTCAGCAGCAAACTCAAGATACTGCTCAACCAGAACAATCGCCATCTCACCCCGATCACGCAGAAGCTCAATCACCTTGCCAATGTCTTTAATTACAGACGGCTGAATACCTTCGGTTGGCTCATCCAGAATCAACATTTTAGGTCGTAGTAATAACGCTCGGGCAATCGCCAACTGCTGCTGCTGTCCACCCGATAAATCACCACCGCGACGTTTCAGCATTTTTTGTAATACCGGAAACAGTGCGAAAACTTCAGGATCAATCTTGCGCTGACTTTTAGGTAGGGCTGAAAAAGCCGTTTCTAAATTTTCTTCAACCGTTAACTGCGAAAAAATATCTCGCCCCTGCGGAACATACGCAATCCCCTGGCGAGCACGATCAAAAGGTGCTTGTCCGTTTATATCTTTCCCCATCCATTCAATCTCACCTTTACCCGCGGCCAAATGCCCCGACAAGGCTTTCATTAAGGTCGTTTTACCCACGCCATTACGGCCTAGTACACAAGTGACTTTGCCAATTTCTGCATCCATGGAAACATCATATAACGCTTGGCTTGCACCATAAGACACGTCTACATTTTTAACTTTCAACATAATTAGCGCCCCAAATACTTTTCAATAACATCTTCATTGGCTTTCACTTCTTGCAAAGTACCTTCGGCCAAGACACTGCCTTCATTCAATACTGTTACTTTGCAATTTAAGGCTTCAATGAAATCCATGTCGTGCTCTACCACCATTAGCGAATGAGTTTTTGCTAAGGTTTTAAACAGCTCGGCCGTTTTCATCGTTTCTTCATCGGTCATGCCCGCCGCAGGTTCATCGATTAATAATAATTCAGGCTCTTGCCCCAATAACATACCAATTTCTAACCACTGCTTTTGCCCGTGAGATAAATTGCCTGCCAACTCATGAGCTTTATCGGACATATCAATCAACGCTAATATTTCGTCCAATTTAATTTTTTGCTCAGCACTCAATTTATGAAACAAAGATTGCCAAAGAGTACGCCCACCTTTTAACGACATTTCTAAGTTTTCAAAAATGGTTAAGCTTTCAATCACACTGGGCTTTTGAAACTTACGACCAACGCCTAAATTAGCAACAGATGCTTCATCGTATTGGGTCAAATCATAATCCGTATTCTTGTTACCCGCTTCTTTAGAGGCACTGCTAAAGCGAATGATGCCATCATCAGGACGTGTCTTGCCGGTAATCACATCCATCATCGTCGTTTTTCCCGCTCCGTTCGGGCCGATAATTGCGCGCATCTCACCTTTCTCGATGGTCATAGACAGATTGTTCAATGCTTTAAAGCCATCAAAACTGACACTAATCCCATCTAAATAAAGAACCGGAGAGTTATCGATGTGTTTGCTATTCATGCCGCCGATGCTACTCATGCGTTTTCTCCTTCTGGAACGGTCGCTGATTTTCTTTCTGCTAATTTTTTCGCGAGCTTGTCAGACGTTTTTTGCCATAAGCCGATAATGCCTTGTGGAAGATATAGCGTCGTTAATACAAACAGCCCACCCAACATGAACAACCAAATTTCTGCGAATGCCCCCGTAAAATACGTTTTTGCATAGTTCACTAAAATGGCACCGATCACCGCTCCAAATAACGTCCCACGTCCCCCTACGGCTACCCAGATAATCATTTCGATAGACAACAGTGGAGCAAACTCTCCTGGATTAATAATGCCCACTTGAGGAACATACAGCGCACCTGCAATACCGGCTAACATAGCCGATACAACAAAAACGAATAGTTTAAAATACTCAACGCGGTAGCCTAAAAAGCGCGCACGATTTTCACTATCACGAATCGCGATTAATACACGACCCAACTTTGAAGTAACAATAAAGCGACTGATTAAATAGCCGATCATTAACGCCAAAGCTGAGCAAAAGAATAAACCCGCACGGGTTGTATCCGCTTGCAAATCAAAACCTAAAATATCTTTAAAATCGGTTAAACCATTATTGCCACCAAAGCCCATATCGTTACGGAAAAACGCTAACATCAAAGCATAGGTTAATGCTTGCGTAATAATCGAAAGGTAAACACCGGTTACGCGTGAACGGAAAGCCAAAGCACCAAAGACAAACGCTAAAATACCCGGTGCTAATAACACCATCACCATCGCGAAACTAAAGTTATCAAAACCTAACCAGTACCAAGGCAATTCTTGCCAGTTTAAGAACACCATAAAGTCTGGAAGATCAGGATTACTATAAACGCCACGATCACCAATTTGACGCATTAAATACATGCCCATGGCATAACCACCCAATGCGAAAAAAGCACCGTGCCCTAAACTTAAAATCCCGCAGTAGCCCCAAATTAAGTCCACGGCTACGGCTAATAAGGCATAACATAAATACTTACCCAATAGCGTCATGGTATATGTCGACACATGGAATAAAGATCCTTCTGGCATTAATAAATTTAATGCCGGAACTAAAATCGCCAACGCTGCTAGTACCGCTAATAAACGGCGACCACCTTTGTCATTCATCAACAAGGTCGTTAAAGGACCTAGCTTCACTTGATTTGCTTTTATTGCTGCTGTATTCGTCATAATGCTCTCCTTAACCGTTATCAACTGCACGGCCTTTCAGAGCGAATAAACCCCGAGGACGTTTTTGGATGAATAAAATAATGAATACTAAAATAAATATTTTCGCTAATACGGCACCGGCAACAGGTTCCATAAATTTATTCGCAATACCTAATGACATTGCACCTACTAAGGTGCCCCATAAATTACCCACGCCACCAAATACAACAACCATAAAGGAATCGATAATATAAGCCTGACCTAAGTTAGGACCTACGTTGGTTAACTGACTCAATGCCACGCCTGCGATGCCTGCAATACCGGAACCTAAACCAAACGTTAACGCATCAACCCAACCGGTACGAATACCCATAGAACTTGCCATTGGACGATTCATCGTGACCGCGCGCATTTGTAAGCCAAATAACGTTCGCTTTAAAACTAACGCTAATACCGCCAATACCACTAGGCTGAAAATGATGATGTATAAACGGTTATAAGTGAGGGACAGACCAGGGTTCACCATAAAAGTACCCGCTAACCAATCTGGGGTAATCACTTCACGGTTAAGAGGACCAAAGATAGAGCGCACTGCTTGCTGTAGAATTAAACTGATACCAAAAGTAGCTAATAGCGTTTCTAAAGGGCGACCATATAAATGACGAATAACAGAACGTTCAATTAAAATACCCACAAAGCCACTGACTAAAAATGCTGCAGGTATAGAAACTAATAAAGAAGCGCCAATGGATTCTGGCATTAGCATCTGAATAACGTATGTCGTGTAGGCACCCAGCATAATCATTTCGCCGTGGGCCATATTGATCACCCCCATCACACCGAACGTAATGGCAAGGCCAATGGCGGCTAATAATAAAACGGCACCTAATGCTAAACCGAAATATAAATTTTCCGCATAACCGTTATAGGTCATTAATGTTTCAATATCCGTCAGTGTTTTCTGAGCCAGTTTAAATTCATCACTGCGTTCTTTTTTGCTTTGATCATTAAATGCGGCAATGAATTTATTCAGTTCAATGCGTACTTCAGAGTATAAAGAACCATCAAGTTCTTCTAGTGCGAGTAAACGTATCGTTGACTGATCTGATTTCAATAACATCAAAGCACGAGATGTTTTTAGAATATCAATAACTTGAGCATTTTTTTCTTTCTTTAATGTTTTTTCAATGAATGCCAAGTCGATGCCGGCACTGTCTTTTAATAAGTTTTGTGCGGCGGCAATACGAACGTCTGTATTTGGGTGGGTAATTTTTAATAGCGAAAGATGAGAGCGTAAATTACGGCGCAATGCGTTATTGACACCAATCCTTTTCACTGCACGCTTAGACAAGCCAGATACGTCTTCTTGGCTAAACGCATCGAACATGGCATTTGGTTTTTTCGACTTTACCAATGACATGTCAACAATCAAAATTTGTTTTTGACCATCATTAATAATATTTTTTTTATTCTTTTTTAAATAATACAATTTGTTATCTAACAAGGATTGTAAGATCAATAATTTTCTATCATCTTCAATAGCAGCGATGCTATCGATAATTTCAGATTTTTCTGTATAGCTGGCTTTAATCAGTGCCTGCGTCATTGCAGGTAACGTATTGTTTGGTGTTTTATTAACTTCCGTTTCTGTATCGCTTTCTGCGTTACTGAATACGGCAAGCAGCAAAAAGCAACTCATCAACACAATACGTTTTACGTATTCGCGCATGATTATCGTCCTAATAAAATGGGTGAATTTAAAGGTAGTGATTTTTAGATGAGTCAGGGAGTACTGAGTACTCCCTGAAATTTAGAGCAGATTATTCTTCGCTAGCGATTACAGGGCCACCACACGTTTTTGTTACTGTGTTGTAGTTACCGCAGTTAATAGGCGCCGTCCAATCAGAGATTAGAACTTTACTTTCTGGCAAGAAATCAGTCCAAGCATCACCTTTCACTTCACCATCGGTCTGCCAAACAATATCAAACTGACCGTCTTCTTGAATCTCACCAATTAATACTGGCTTAGATAGATGATGGTTAGTATTCATTACCGCAGTACCGCCCGCTAAGTTAGCAACCTTGATACCGTACATAGCTGAACGTACCTTATCAACGTCTTCACTACCGGCTTTCTCAACAGCTTGTGCCCACATTTTAAAACCAATATAAGTGGCTTCCATAGGATCGTTGGTTACGCGATTTTCATCTTTTGTATAAGCGTGCCATTGAGTAATGAATTTTTCATTTTCTTCGCTATCGGCACTCATGAAGTAGTTCCATGCCGCAAGGTGACCCACAAGAGGCTTAGTATCGAAACCCGAAAGTTCTTCTTCACCTACCGAGAATGCAACCACTGGAATGTCTTCAGAGCTTATTCCTTGGTTGGCTAGTTCTTTGTAAAAAGGAACGTTTGCATCACCGTTTACCGTTGAAACAACCGCTGTTTTCTTACCTTTACTGCCGAATTTTTTAACGTCAGATACGATCGTCTGCCAATCACTATGACCAAACGGTGTGTAGTTAACCATGATGTCTTCTTCAGCGATGCCTTTAGACTTTAGGTAGCTTACTAAGATTTTGTTAGTGGTTCGTGGATACACATAATCGGTTCCGGCTAACACAAAACGCTTGGCGCCCACTTCGTTTAATAAATAATCAACGGCTGGGATCGCTTGCTGGTTTGGCGCGGCGCCTGTATAGAAAACGTTTTTAGAAGATTCTTCACCTTCGTATTGAACAGGGTAGAACATCAAGCCGTTAAGCTCTTCGATAACTGGCAATACGGATTTACGAGAAACGGAAGTCCAGCAACCAAAGATAACGTCTACTTCTTCTTGCGATAATAGCTCGCGTGTTTTTTCTGCAAATAAAGGCCAGTTAGACGCAGGGTCAACAACAACAGGTTCTAGCTGCTTACCTAATAACCCTCCTTTTTTATTTTGTTCTTCAATCATCATAAGAACAGTATCTTTTAAGGTGGTTTCAGAAATCGCCATGGTTCCAGATAATGAATGCAGTACACCGACCTTAATCGTATCGGCTGCATTAGCCATGCTGATGCCTGCTGCCAATGTTGCAACGGCTAATACTTTAGAAACCTTTCCAAGTTTGTTGGTTGTGCTTTTAAAAATACGTTTCATTATCTAAGTCCTTCTCATTTCTGATTATTAACACTGTCTAAATTATTGAATAATTTATTAGCGGTTTATTTTTTGTGTAACTGATCGGACTAAAGCAAAGGCTATACCAACTTTATAAAACACTGATAACTAAAGGGTCTCAGGGAGTTTTTATTGATTTTTTATGTGGTTATTTTTTCAGAGATTGATTTATAATTTTTATTTGCACCAGAAAATATCGTTAATAATATAAAGGTGCATTTATTTGGTGCAATTAGAAAATAAAGAGATGGCTATTTAATTTCGGAAATTATCAAAGTGGACAAATTGATTTTTTAGAGGGTAATAATTAATAAATAAAGACTGTATGTAAGGTTATATGAAAATTTGAGCAGGTAATATTATTTACCTGCCCAAATTTGGAGCAAAAAGAAAAATTTATTCCGTTTTTTCTTTCATTAAATCGGTATCACGCAACATGCCTTGCTCGATAATGAAGCGAACAATTTCTTGCACCCCTTGGCCACTTTTTAAATTTGAGAATACGAACGGTCGTTCGCCACGCATTTTCTTCGCATCTCGATCCATTACTTCTAAAGAAGCTCCAACAATTGGCGCAAGGTCGACTTTATTGATAATTAACAAATCAGATTTGGTAATGCCAGGACCACCTTTGCGTGGAATTTTATCGCCAGCCGATACGTCGATCACGTATAAGGTTAAGTCTGAAAGTTCTGGGCTAAAGGTTGCTGATAAGTTATCACCACCCGATTCGACCAAAACCATTTCTAAACCTTCGTGGCGATCGGATAATTCTTTAACGGCTGCAAGGTTCATGGATGCATCTTCACGAATGGCGGTATGTGGGCAACCGCCGGTTTCTACACCGATAATACGATCAGCTTCTAGCGCTTCGTTGCGCGTTAAAAACTGTGCATCTTCTTTGGTATAGATATCGTTGGTTACAACAGCGATGTTGTAGGTATCTTTCATTACTTTGCACAAGGTTGTTAATAGTGCAGTTTTACCTGACCCTACTGGGCCACCAACGCCCACGCGTAATGTTTGTTGTGTTGTCATTTTATGCCTACTACGTTTTAAATTGGTTTATTAAACTCGCTTTCGTATCAACATTAGGTATTTCCTTTTATGGCCCGTCGTAAATCCATCCATGGAGACTCAGCTTCGGCTTCCATGCCTCAGATGGCCTTAAAGAAAACACCTAACATCAATACACAGCGAGTGGTCTTATTAAATTTATAAATATACTCACGATCTAAACAGTCGTGAATACTGATTTTCATGTAACGCCGATGACATGGATAACCCGACAAGGCCTGATCCTATTTCATCATCTTCTAGTTGCATCGATTTCTCGATGACTGCTTCAATTTCTGGAATCAAGTGGCGGATAATATTTTGTCCGTCTGTCTGCCCCATTGGCATCGCTTTACTCGCGGCGGTGATTTGATTTTCTAACCAAGCCCAGACAAAACCAATCAAGCATTCTTTAACCGTTAAGCCTTTAATCACCGCATTCAATGCATACATGCTGGCAACGGTTGGTTTATCAATTAACTCTAACTCAGCCAAGTATTCAGCCGATTGACTTTTATGCCACTGCTTAAACGCATCACCGACTTGAATGTCTTCTAAATACAGTTCTTTTGTTTCTCGAAAAGCCAATAACGTTGCGTTCCAATATCGCAGTACTTGTTTGTCATTTTTAGACCAAGCTTGATGTAATCTTTTTAATATCGGTAAATCAACGCCACCAAGACCATGAGTCATAACGCTTTTAATCCACTGCTCAACATCGTCAGCTTTTTTGCACCAACCTGCTTCCAAGGTGTATTCCAAACCTTGGGAGTAAGCGAAAGCTCCGATTGGTAGCGCTGGGCTAGAGATGTGCAGTAAATTTAATAAGCTAGTCGTCTGCGTACAATTGCTCTGCATATTAGTGATCATGCTTATGACTATGTGAATGATCGTGACTGTGCGAATGGCTATGGTCGTGCGAGTGGCTGTGCTCATGACTGTCGTCATGGGAGTGGCTATGAGCATTTATGTCTGGGTGAACATAATCATCGTCGCCATGAGAGTGACCGCCGTGATCACCGTAGGCACCATTTTCTGGTTCGAACGGAGCTGGTTCATGTATGACCTTTAGACCAAGCTGGATCAACATATCATCAAGCACGTAATCGTTTTGATAACGCAACCAACCATCACCAACTTGTAGTGCAACGTGGCGATTGCCTAGGTGATAACAGCCACGAGCAAATAGTGTTGGATCATCAGTTGTGGCGGTCGTTACGACTTCATCGGCCGCGATGATTTTATAAACATCACCTTGATCGCAACGCATCAAGGTATCTCCACGCATCACTTCACCGCGATCGATCATGATGCCAACTTCTTGGCCAGTGATGGTTTGGGTTTTGAAACGCCCACGCTTACGCTCATCAAACGGCAAGCAAATGCTGTCTTTAATAATTTCTTCACCGCTTGGATGAAGAATTTTTTCTATAATTTTAATCACTATATTCTCTACCAAATTTTATAACGCCGTTACTTTACATTGTCTCAAGTGAATTATTGGGTATATCATCTTCGGGACGCTGTGAATACATCCCTGTAAGCTCGAAAATTGCATCCATGCAATTTGACGCCACTTCAGCTGATACGCCCAATATTTCACCCATAGCTCTTTTTTAATTTTCAACTCTCAGGCTATCAAATAAATACGACGGCTTTTTATAATTAAGCTTTTTTATAATCAACCAGTACTATTAGCTGTAGAGGCAAAAGATATTTTTTCTTAGCAGCAACAGGATGTTGCGTAGAATCGCTGGCACAGGGATGTGCCCATTCGATTCGGCGGCTGAAAAAATGATCGATTGACTCTACTTAAGAAGATATTTCATTAACCGATCTTCAATAATTTCATAAGTATCATTTCTAAAATAAATAGTAGCGCTGTGCCATAGGAAGTTCTTCCGCAGGCTCACACGTCAATTCCACACCGTCTGCTTTCACCACATACGTTTGTGGATCAACTTCAACAACAGGCTGATAATCATTTAATACCATGTCGCACTTACGTATTGAACGGCAGTTTTTAACCGCAACCAATTCTTTATCTAATCCCAAATGCGCTAACGTATTTTGTTCTATCGCCGCTTTTGAAACGAAGGTCAAACTGGTTTTCGAAACTGCTTTCCCCATCGCGCCAAACATCAAACGATAGTGCACAGGCTGAGGTGTTGGAATCGACGCATTCGGATCACCCATCGGTGCTGCCGCGATCATGCCGCCTTTTAAAATTAATGAAGGTTTGGTACCAAAAAACATCGGTTTCCATAAAACCAAATCGGCATACTTACCCACTTCAATTGAACCGACTAGATCAGAGATGCCATGAGTGATCGCGGGATTGATGGTATATTTTGCAATGTAACGACGCGCACGAAAGTTATCACACCCTTCCAATTCAGAGTTTTCGTCTTCTGGTAAAGGTCCACGCTGTACTTTCATTTTATGTGCGGTTTGCCAAGTACGCGTGATCACTTCGCCAACGCGTCCCATCGCTTGAGAGTCCGATGAGATCATTGAGAACGCACCAAGGTCATGCAAAATATCTTCAGCGGCAATCGTTTCACGACGAATTCGTGAATCAGCAAAGGCAACGTCTTCTGGAATATTTGGATCAAGGTGATGGCATACCATTAACATGTCCAAATGTTCATCAACCGTATTCACGGTATAAGGGCGTGTTGGATTGGTTGACGAAGGTAATACGTTTGATTCGCCACAGGCTTTAATAATATCGGGCGCGTGTCCACCACCGGCACCTTCGGTATGGTAGGTGTGAATAACGCGGCCTTTTAATGCGCCTAATGTATCTTCAACAAAACCTGATTCGTTTAATGTATCGGTATGAATTGCTACTTGTACATCATACTTTTCAGCAACGGTTAAGCAGTTATCAATCGATGCTGGGGTTGTGCCCCAATCTTCGTGAAGTTTTAATCCCACTGCGCCCGCTAAACATTGTTCTTCTAATGCTTCGGGTAAAGATGCGTTTCCTTTTCCTAGAAAACCAAAGTTCATCGGCAGTTCATCAACCGCTTGCATCATTTTACCCAAGTGCCAAGGCCCAGGTGTGCAAGTCGTTGCATTGGTTCCTGTTGCTGGCCCAGTACCACCACCAATCATGGTAGTAGTACCTGCCATTAACGCTTCTTCTACTTGCTGTGGGCAAATAAAATGTATGTGTGCATCAATTGCACCGGCCGTTAGAATCTGACCTTCACCCGCGATAACTTCAGTACCTGGGCCAACTTCAATAGTGACTCCGGCTTGAGTATCGGGATTACCCGCTTTACCAATGGCTTGAATGTAGCCACCATTTAATGCAACGTCGGCTTTAATAATGCCTGTAGCATCTAAAATAAGTGCGTTGGTAATAACTGTGTCTGGCACTTTGTCTGAAGTAGCTTGACTCTGCCCCATGCCATCACGAATAACTTTTCCGCCACCAAATTTTACTTCGTCGCCATAAACAGTGAAGTCTTTTTCGGGTGAGATAAATAATTCTGTATCCCCTAAGCGAACTTTGTCGCCTACGGTTGGGCCATACATATCAACGTAGGTTCTGCGATCTATTTTAGCCATTATTCTTTACCCTTTTATAGCTTGCCCATTACGTCACCACGGAAACCATAAATGGTTTTGGTTCCGGCATATTCCACCAATTCAACTTCTCGTACTTGCCCTGGTTCAAAACGAACGGCAGTGCCAGCGGCTATGTTTAAGCGAAAACCTTTTGTTGCTTCACGTTCAAACTGCAATGCAAGGTTGGCTTCAAAAAAGTGGTAGTGTGAGCCAATTTGAATCGGACGATCTCCCGAATTTGAAACTTTTACACTTAAGATTTTTTGGCCAACATTTAATTCAATATCACTATCAGGCCCTGAGGCTGGAATTATTTCACCTGGAATCATAATTGTACTTTTCCTTTTCACAATCTATTTTCAGTACCATTAGGCAATGGGGTTATGAACCGTTACTAGCTTGGTGCCATCAGGAAATGTTGCTTCTACTTGCACGTCGTGAATCATGGATTCAATACCATCCATTACTTCATCGCGTGAAATGACTTCTCGGCCTGCATTCATTAAGTCAGCCACAGTACGACCATCGCGAGCGCCTTCCATTATGAAACACGAAATAATGGCAATGCATTCTGGATAGTTTAATTTTACGCCACGAGCGCGGCGTCTTTCTGCAACTTCTCCAGCCATAAAAATTAATAATTTATCTTTTTCTCTTGGCGATAATTCCATGATTTACACCTTTTATTAAATCTAATTAATTCTAATTAACCGTACGCTTAATTTCGTTCAGTTAGTTAATTTTTTACAGCACGCTATAAATACGTCCCTGTACGCTCAACGATTTCATCCATGAAATCGATGGCTTTAAAAATCAACCAACTGAACTCATCGCGTACTTACTTATCTTTTAATTTATAAGACTAAGTATTCCAAATTCTCGGAGCACACGCTTCGCGACCATTTACAAAAGGCCTCATCCACTGCCAATACTTTATAAAAACTTTTTTCGCATTATCCGCACACGGGCCAAGATAACGCACAATCACCAAACCCGGTTTATGCGTCACCGCAACTAAGCCTTTTGCTTGCCCGGTTTCGGCAGTTAGCGCAGCCAAATTTTCTAAAGCTGCTCGTTGCTCTTCATCGAGTTCAGGAATCTGGTCAGTTTCGTTGGTTAAAACAAAACTACCAAATACCGCTTGGCGCGCAAGGCCAGCTTTATCTTGCATAATGTCGCTAGCCGCTGAGATCGAGTTACGTTCAATAAATAATGGCTGTCCATTTCGTTTAATGGAAAGTACTTGTCTTACGCTGCCTCGTTCAAACCAGTCTTCGCTACTTGGACGACCCAAACAAACAATGTCCCAGCCCATAAATTGAGCATTATCTGCCAGTTCGACTTCGGTAATTAATTCACCTTCCGCACCATCAAAAACCAACGTCTCTTGTGGCATCCACTCCAACACTGCGCTGTCTTCTATGTTCAGAGATACTTTCTGAAATTGTTTACGCTCAGTAATGTTGTTATAAATTTTTCCTGCCGAAGGCGTTGTCATTAATGCTTGTGCATGTGGATGAAGGTGCAAGCCAATGGTTAAATAGTCTCCCGCAACCAAACCCCCTGGTGGGTGTAACAAATACAGGTGCGCACAACAATTACCTTCGGGATAAAAAGGTCGCTGCACACGCAAAGGTCCAAAGTGGGTCGTTTTGCCCAAGCGCGTTTTATCATCAAGATACACAAGCTGTGCTTGGTAGTTCGCAAGCCAATGTAGGTTGGGATCGAGTTCTTGCTGTTGCAAAAATGCTTACCTTTCAATAATTTCTAAGTGAGCACAGCAAGGGCCTTGCCAACTATGTAAAAGCTGACTAAATGAATCATTTCCTTCCTAAAAATAGGATTGTCAGCTTTAGCCGTTTATTTTTTAAGCGCTATTTTATTCGGCACAAAAAATATAAATGCACACAAATAATGCAATACTCAATAATGGCACTAAATTAGTGCGCACCTCGCATGACTATGATAAGAATTATGAATTTTAATCAATCCATATTATTCATTTAATGAATCCAATAATTTTCCTTAAACTGGGTCTATTCAATGCCTCTCACTCCATGTTATGCGAGGCGGCTATTACAAGTGCATGCATCTAAGAGAATAAAATTATGACTGTAGAAACGCTATTCAGCTTAAAAGATAAAGTCGCTCTAGTAACCGGCGCAAGCCGTGGGATTGGTGAAGGCATTGCTAAATTATTGGCGAGTGCCGGCGCTCACGTTATTGTCTCTAGCCGCAAGATTGATGGCTGCCAAGCCGTTGCAGATCAAATTACAGCAGCCGGGGGTAGTGCTGAAGCGATTGCTTGTCACATTGGTGAAATGGACCAAATCGAGAATTGCTTTAAACAAATCGAAGAAAAGCACGGCAAATTAGATATTCTCGTCAATAACGCCGCGGCAAATCCTTACTTCGGCCATGTATTAGATACCGATTTAAGTGCATTTCAGAAAACGACAGATGTGAATATTCGCGGCTATTTCTTTATGTCGGTTACGGCTGGCAAGATCATGAAGAAAAACGGTGGTGGTAATATCATCAATGTTGCTTCTGTAAATGGCGTTATTCCTGGCGACTTCCAAGGCATCTACTCCATTACAAAATCCGCTGTTATTGCGATGACCAAAACCTTTGCGAAAGAATGTGCGCCACAAGGTATTCGTGTGAACGCTTTATTACCAGGCTTAACCGATACTAAGTTTGCCAGCGCATTAACGAAAAACGATGCCATTATGAAGCAAGCCCTTATGCACATTCCAATGAAGCGCTCTGCTGTGCCAGAAGAAATGGCAGGAACGGTATTGTATTTAGCGTCTGAAGCTTCTAGCTACACTACAGGTGCGTGTATCAATGTTGATGGTGG
>CAWVSY010000038.1:0-36826 GCA_963933055.1 uncultured Oleispira sp. | reverse complement strand
TATCGGTATCAGTTCACATCTTTAATTCTTCATATTTTTTACACTAATTTGGTGTATACCCAATGTTTAAAAAATACTAAATAAGAATGTTAGACAAGGAGAGTTTCATGAACAGAGTTGAAAATAAAGTAGCTGTAGTAACCGGTGGAATCAGTGGCATCGGCCGAGCAACGTCTGTGTTATTGGCACAAGAAGGGGCGAAGATTGCGGTGGTTGATCTCAGTGATGAGGGCGCTCAAGACTTGATAAGCGAAATTGAAAGCTTTGGTGGCACCGCTAAATTTTGGCTATTGGATACTACGCAAGAGCAAGACGTGAGCCGTGTTTTTGCGGAAATAGTGGATGAGTTTGGCCAAATCGATGTGTTGGTGAATAACGCGGGTATTGCCGGGGTTAATAAGCCGACTCATGAAATAGCGGAAGACGAATGGGACAGCGTTATGAATATTAACGTGAAGGGTGTGTTTTTATGCAGCAAGCATGCGATCCCCTACATGTTGAAATCAGGCGGTGGCAGCATTATTAATATGTCGTCTGTTTATGGTCTTATCGGCGCGGGTGATCTTCCTCCGTATCATGCGGCTAAGGGTGCGGTGCGTTTGATGAGTAAGAACGATGCGATTCTTTATGCGAAAGATAAAATTAGAGTGAATTCTGTGCATCCTGCGTATATCTGGACGCCATTGGTCGAGGCGTTGGCAGAAGAATCTGCTGAGGGTGTAGAAGCCTTTAGAAAGCAGCTTGATGCTTGTCATCCTATTGGTCATGTCGGTGAGCCGAACGATGTTGCTTATGGTGTTTTGTATTTGGCGTCTGATGAATCTAAGTTTGTTACGGGCAGTGAGATGGTGATTGATGGAGGGTACACTGCTCAGTAATTAGATGACACTACAGATTAGGAAGTAGAGCGATGGTAAACCAAAAACAAGCAATGCTGTTCGGATTGGCTGCGGTATTGCTATGGTCGACGGTTGCCACCGCTTTTAAGTTGTCGCTGCGCGAATTTTCTCCGATTCAGTTATTGGTGGTTGCGTGCTCTGCTTCGGTTGTTGTTATTGCGATTATTTTAATTGTTCAAGGTCGTTGGCACTTGGTTTTTTCGCTAAGTCGCGGCCAGTATGTGCAATCGATTGGCATGGGTTTGATTAATCCATGCCTTTATTACTTTCTACTTTTTGGAGCGTTTGATCGCTTGCCCGCACAAGAAGCGCAACCGTTGAATTATACTTGGGCGCTGGTCTTGGCTTATTTGTCGGTGCCATTTTTGGGCCAGCGTTTGCGACGAGCGGATATTATTGCGGGGCTGATTTGTTACAGCGGAGTGGTTGTTATTGCGACCCGTGGCGATGTGCTGGCGATGAGTTTTTCTGACCCATTAGGGGTTGCTCTGGTGATTGGCAGTACGTTTGTTTGGGCGTCTTATTGGATTATTGCAACGCGCGATACCCGCGACCCTGTGGTGGGTTTGTTTTTGAATTTTCTGTGCGGCTTACCCTTTTTGATTATTGTTTGTGCCTTTACTGACGGTTTTGATTTTGCTGTGGGTGTGAGTTTGGGCGCTGCGGTGTATGTGGGTATATTCGAAATGGGGATTGCGTTTGTGCTTTGGTCTTATGCGATGAAGAAGGCTGAAAATACGTCGAAGGTGAGTAATTTGATTTTTATCTCGCCGTTTTTATCGCTGGTATTTATTTATTTTATTCTTGGCGAAAGCATTTTGTCGTCTACGTATGTTGGGTTGGTGCTGATTGTGGCTGGGCTTTGGGTTCAGCAGTATCGTCACAAGGATACGGCTACTATTCACGAAACTAATATATAGTAAGTATTACAAATCATTTCATTCATGGCCGAGCTCTGGTTAGCATTCATGTCAGACAAAAGATTACCGACTGACGTTATATAAGACGAGGGATTTGGCGATGGATTTTGAATTAAGCCCAAAAGCAAAAGATTACGTTGAACGAACTAGAGCGTTTATAGAAGAGCATATTGAGCCAATGGAGGCCGATTTTTGGGCTGATGTTCAGGCGAAGCAAAACCATGGTGATTGGACAACGTGGGAAGTGCCTGAAGTTGTTCAAGAATTAAAGGCCAAAGCGAAAGCTGAAGGCTTGTGGAATATGTTTATTCCTGATGATGAGCTAGGTGCAGGCCTAAGTATTATGGAATACGCCTCTGTCGCGGAAGAAACAGGGCGCAGTATTTTAGCCCCTATGATTTTTAACTGTAATGCGCCTGATACAGGAAACATGGAAGTTTTGTGGCGTTATGGTTCGGAAGAGCAAAAAGCGCAGTGGTTAACGCCTTTGCTGGCAGGAGATATTCGTTCTGTATTTTGTATGACAGAGCCTGATGTTGCTTCTTCCGATGCAACCAACATGGCCGCAACGGCGGTTGTTGATGGTGATGAAGTCGTTCTTAATGGTACCAAGTGGTGGTCGAGCGGTATCGGTGATCCACACTGCAAGGTGGGCATTTTTATGGCCAGCACACCGGATGCAAGTAAAGATCGCCATCATCAGCATTCTATGGTGCTTGTGCCATTGGATACTCCGGGCGTTGAGATTGTTCGTATGTTGCCTGTTTTTGGTACGTATGATGCGCCTCATGGTCACGGTGAAGTGAAATTTACAGATGTTCGACTACCGCTTGATAGCTTTATTCGTGGGCCTGGTATGGGATTCGAAATTGCTCAGGGTCGTTTAGGGCCTGGTCGTATTCATCATTGCATGCGTTGCTTAGGTGCAGCTGAAAAATCATTAGAGTTGATGGTTGATCGCGGTATGACACGAACGGCTTTTCATAAGCCAATTATGAAGCTTGGTGGTAATGCTGAGCGTTTAGCAGAAGCTCGAATTGCTATTGATCAAGCACGTTTATTAACCCTTTTTGCGGCTTGGAAAATGGATAAGGTGGGTGCACTGAATGCCATGACTGAAATCGCCGCGATTAAGGTCGTTGCGCCGAATGTACTACAAAAAGTGGTTGATGATGCCATTCAGATTCACGGTGGTGCTGGTGTGAGCCAAGATACTCCGCTGACGTCTTTCTTTATTCAGGCGCGTTCTTTGCGTTTAGCGGATGGCCCTGATGAAGTGCATAAAGGTGTGATTGCGCGTATTGAATTAGCCAAGCGTGGCTTCTTCAGTAAAAAGCGCTAGATTAGCCATAAAATGAGTATCAAAAGATGATTTTGATGCTCATTTTAATGATCGCAGAAGCGATTGTAGTTAATGCTCACCCCTATTGATTATTTGAGGTTAGTTCTTGCTAACTTATTACCTGGTCATTGTTTAAATACTGGCTTTAATGGATAAAACTCAGCCTTGAGTGTGAGTATTCACTCTGTGTAATAAACTGCGCATATCCCCCCAATTTTAGCTCTCGTCACAAGTATGCTAGTTAGTGACCACTATCTATAACAAAATTGTCTAAATGAATTTTAGCCTTCAAGTTAGTAACTACCAACCTAATTCTTTACTTTAACTTTATTACCCAGAGCCACGGGTGGTAAGAGTTTTCCACAACTATTTTCAGACACTTTCTGCTTTCGTATTAAAAATCAGCGCTAAGTCCTTGTGAACCAACGCAAATTTTCATATATCCACAGTGCATATCACCTTGCAAAAGAGCCTCAGCATTCCTATAGTGTGTGTTAGTGGGCTAAAGTGGGTAAAAGTGGGTTTTTGTGAGATTGCTCCCGCTTATTATTCGCGATTAATTATAAGGGTGGTAGGTCTGTGTTTCGTGGACTCAGTGCGGTTAATTTAGATGCTAAAGGAAGGCTAGCAATCCCGATGAAATATCGGCAAATGCTGGTGGATCTTTGTGCTGGGCGTCTTGTTGCCACGATTGATACTGAAGAACGCTGCTTATTGATTTACCCAGAGCATGAATGGGAACTCATTCAAGCCAAAATTGAAGCACTTCCTAGCTTTAACCCTAGTGCTCGACGAATTCAAAGATTGCTCATTGGGCATGCGACCGACATAGAGTTGGATGCTAATGGGCGAATCTTATTGTCTCAGCCGTTGCGTGAATATGCGCAGTTAGAAAAAGAAACGGTATTGCTGGGGCAAGGTAAAAAATTAGAGCTGTGGAGTAAGGATCTTTGGAATAGCCGTCGTGATGACTATATCGCCGAGGTGAATGCCACAGAAGAACTTCCAGATGAATTGTTAAACCTTTCTTTATAAAGATGTCTTATGGCCAAGCGTAGCAGAACAAAGTTAAGTAAGACTGAACGCCAGCAAGCAGAGCAACAGCAAGCTGAGCAAAAGAAAGATCAGATTGAACTCGGTGTCGGCGAGCAAGAAGACCATTTTACGGTGTTATTGCACGAGACTGTTGAAGGTTGTGTCGTTGACCCTGATGGTATTTATGTCGATGGAACCTTTGGTCGTGGTGGCCATAGTGAATTGTTATTAAGCAAGTTGTCTGAGCATGGACGTTTGTTTGGTATCGATAAAGATCCGCTAGCGATTGAAACAGGCAAAGCCTTAGAGCAAAAAGATGCACGCTTTCAAATTATTAATGCCAGTTTTGCTGAGTTACAAGAGCAGCTGCAAGCGCGTGGTATCGAAAAGATTGATGGCTTGTTATTAGATTTAGGCGTGTCTTCACCGCAGTTAGATGATGCTGAACGTGGTTTTAGTTTTATGCGCGACGGTCCATTAGATATGCGTATGGACCCAACCTCTGGTGTGAGTGCTGAAGAATGGATTGCCAAGGTGAGCGCAGAAGAATTAGCCCGCGTGATGAAAGAATACGGTGAAGAGCGTTTTGCACGACGTATGGCAAACGCGGTTATTCGTGAACGTGAGTTGCAGCATATTAACCGTACTGTGCAGTTGGCTGAGATTTTAAAAGAAGCAAACCCTGCTTGGGAAAAACATAAGCACCCAGCAACTCGTGCTTTTCAAGGCATTCGAATTCATTTGAATAATGAGTTGACTGATTTAGAAAAAATTCTTGATCAGTCTGTTGATGTATTGAAAGTGGGTGGTCGTTTGGCCGTGATTAGCTTCCATTCATTAGAAGATCGAATCGTAAAACGTTTTATTCGCCGTCAGGAGCAAGGCCGTCCTGTACCAAGAGGCTTGCCAATTCAAGAAAACGACTTGGGTAAAACGATGAAGAAAATGAGTAAAGCGATCAAGCCGAAAGCCAATGAGATTGGTGGTAATGTTCGTGCTCGAAGTGCAGTTTTACGAATTGCAGAGCGTATTGAAGGCGAGCGAGACTAATTCTAAATGAGTCTTTCTAGCAAACAAAACGTAATCATTCTTGCTTTGTGGATTGTTGTGATTATCAGTGCCGCGTTGCAAGTTTCAGCAACCCACTGGCATCGACAGTTGGTGGCTGGTTGGCAAGTTTCTGAGCACCAGCATTTGGTTCTAGAGCAAGATTATGGGCGTTTATTGTTAGAACAAAGTGCGTTGACAGCTCATGGTCGAGTTGAACGCATTGCAAAAGAAAAGTTGAACATGATTGAGGCGAAAGATATTCAGGTGATTCGCAGCAGTCGTTAAGCAATACTTTTGCTAAATAAAACAATTATAAATTTATGAATTTTTATTTAATCAATAAATAGATATTTAATAATAGAGTAAGGAAATAACTGATGAAAGGCACTGGTTAGCGTGGCTAAGTCACGCGCTAAAAAATCAGCAACATCTGCAAACAAAGAGGTGGTTGCTTATAACATTCCTGTATGGCGCTTTGCGCTAGTCTTGAGTGTGTTTGTGTCTTTATTATTATTAGTTGCTGGGCGCATGGGGTATCTGCATTTAGTTCAGCAGTCTTTCTTAGTGGCTCAGGGCGAGCAGCGCATGGTGCGTGAAGAATCTATTGCGGCGGTTCGTGGTGATATTAAAGATCGTAATGGTGAAGCATTAGCGGTGAGTTCTCCGGTAATGAGTTTGTGGTTAAATCCTAAATTATTTAATAGTGAGAATACTCAAAAGCTTGCTACGTCTCTAGGTATGTCAAATGCCAAATTAGCGCGTCGACTGAAGCGTAATAAAAACCAAGGTTTTATGTATGTAAAGCGCCATCTTCCTCCTGAATTAGCCGAAAAAATATTATCTTATAAATTCCCTGGTTTATTTTCCGAAACGGAATACCGTCGTTTTTATCCTGCATCGGCGGTTACTGCTCATGTGGTTGGTATGACCAATATTGATGGCAAGGGTCAAGAAGGGTTGGAGTTGGCTTATGATGAATGGTTGCAAGGTGCGCCGGGTCAGCAGCGAGTCGTAAAAGATTTATTAGGCAATGTTATTAAGCAGCTTAATGTGTCTGCGATTGCAAAGCCGGGTAATGAGTTAAAGCTAACGTTAGATTTGCGTTTGCAGTACTTGGCGTATCGTGAATTAAAAGCAGTTGTGCAAGCACACAAGGCTAATTGGGGCAGTGCTGTTTTGTTGGATGCGCGAAATGGCGATATTTTAGCGTTGGTAAATCGACCGTCTTATAATCCTAATAATCGCTCTACGCTTGATCCTAAAACCATGCGTAATCGGGCCTTAACCGATATGGTTGAACCAGGTTCTACCATGAAAGCCTTTACGGTTGCGGCCGCTTTAAAAAATAAAAAATACAATGCTAATACTGTGATTGATACATCTCCAGGCTATATGCGAATTAAGCATAAAACGATTCGTGATCATCGTAATTATGGGGAGATGAGTTTAACCAAAGTGATTACCAAATCGAGCAATATCGGTGTGGCTAAATTAGCGCATGAAATGGGCGCTGAAAATTTATGGACAATGTTACACGATGCAAAATTAGGCCAAGCGACAGCGCTTGGTTTTCCGGGTGAGGCTGTTGGTAAATTACCTTATCCACAGAAGCTGGATAAATTAGGGTTAGCAACCTTGTCTTTTGGTTATGGATTGGCGGTAACCCCTTTGCAGTTAGCGCAAGCGTATACCGCTTTTGCTAATAAAGGTTGTGTGCAAGAAGCGCGTTTGATTATGACTAATGCACAAGTTCCATGCGATCAAATTATGTCGCAGTCTGTTGCTAAGAATATGACTGAAATGCTAGAGACCGTCACGCAAAAAGGCGGTACAGGTACGCGCGCTAAGGTTGAAGGTTATCGTGTTGGTGGTAAAACGGGCACGTCGCATAAAGTAGGTAAAGAAGGCTATCAAGATTCAGAATATACCGCGATCTTCGCAGGAATAGCGCCAATATCCGATCCAAGATTTGTTTTAGTTGTGGTGATTGATCGACCTCAAGGGCAAGAGTATTACGGTGGTGAAGTTGCTGCGCCTGTTTTTGGTCGCATTATGGAAGAAGCGTTGCGTACTTTGCAGATTGCGCCTGATCAAAGCCAAGATTTTCATGTTGCGGAGGTCTCGCAATGATGACGTTAGCTCAATTGTTACAGCCTTTGCTGCCTTCTAATATTCAGAATGCGCTGGATTCAACGTTAGAAATATCGGGTTTAGTAACCGATAATCGTGATGTGAAAACGGGCGATTGTTTTATCGCGTTGGCGGGTATTACTCATCATGGCAAGCAATTTATTGATGATGCTATTGCCCGTGGTGGGTCTGCCATTTTAGTAGAAGAAAGCGAAAATTCTATTGACGTGCGTAAGAATACACAGGGCATTGATATTCCGGTTATTGCTGTTACAGATTTGAAAGCGCAGCTGAATACTTTGCTTATTAATTTTTACCAAGCGTCTAGTTCTGCTTTCGCTATGCGTTTATTGGGGGTTACTGGCACTAACGGTAAAAGTAGCATTACGCGCTTTGTTGCTCAAATGAGTACGGCTTTACATCAGCCTGCAGGTTTAATGGGAACATTAGGCTTTGGCGTTTGGCCAACGATTGTTGAAAGTAAAAATACAACACCAGAGCTGGCTGTATTATTGCGCCAGTTTGCCGCCATGCAGGCATCGGGTGCTGAAATAGTGGCGATGGAAGTTTCTAGCCATGGCATTGAGCAGCAACGTATTGAAGGGCTAACGTTTGATTCAGCTGTTTTTGCAAACCTTAGCCAAGATCATCTTGATTATCATGGTGATATGGAAAGCTATTTTGCGATAAAACGTGAGTTATTTTTAGCTGAAAGTTTACAGCATGCAATTATTAATATTGATGATGTTTATGGTCAGCGTTTACTCGCCGATGAGGATATTAGCGCTAAAAAAATCAGTTATGGTTTTAGCTCTCAGGCGGATATTCGTGTTGTAAATTGGACCATGCATGCAACGTCTATTGATGCTGACATTACGACCCCTTGGGGTGATGCGAGTTTCACTATCAATATGGTGGGTGATTTTAATCTTGCTAATGTATTGGCGGCGATTGGGTTATTAGCTGTCGAAAACAAATTTGAATTTCAGCAAATAATTAATGCGGTGCAAGCGATTACGCCTGCGCCTGGTCGCATGCAATCTTATCGAAAGTCGGGTGTGGTTCCTGTTGTTGTGGATTTTGCACACACACCTGACGCGCTAAAGAATGTGCTAGCCACGCTGGCAAAACAAGTTGAAGGTCGATTGGCGGTTGTCTTTGGTTGTGGTGGTAATAGAGACGCCAGTAAGCGCCCATTGATGGCTGCGGTGGCTGAACAGTTGGCGGATGTTGTATGCCTTACGGCCGATAATCCAAGGCATGAGTGCCTCGATACGATTCTTGAGCATATGCAGGCGGGTTTATCTTCTGCAAGCTGTGCAAAGGTGATGGTAGAAAAAGATAGGCAGCAGGCGATTGAAAATACCATTAATGCTTTAACCGACAACGATATATTACTAATTGCTGGTAAAGGGCATGAAGCGTATCAAGATATAGCCGGTACCAAAATTCCATACAGTGATGAAGCGGTCTTGTTGGCCTTAGGTTATCAAGACAGTGCGGCAGTTGATGACATGATTTTAGATAAGGAGGCCTTATTATGATGGCTTCTTTTACCTTGGCAGAATTAGCTAAAGGAATATCAGCAAGTACGGATACATTGAATACAGCTGAGTTGGTATTGAGTGCGCACAAGATTAATACCGATACACGCGCAATCGAAAAAGGCGATGTGTTTTTAGCCTTGCGGGGTGATAACTTCGATGGTCATGACTATTTGGCTCAAGCAAGGGCGAGTGGTGCCATTGCTGCCATTGTTGATGAGAGATTTGCGGGTGATGCAGAAAAAATAACTGACTTAGGATCTTTTCCTTTATTGGTTGTGGCCGATACCTTGTTTGCCTTAGGTAAGGCAGGACAATGGAATAGAAATAAATTTACCGGACCGGTAATTTCCATTACTGGCAGTGCAGGCAAAACCTCGGTTAAGTCGATGGCTGCGCATATGATGACCTTAGTGGGAGCATGTTGGTCGACTCCTGGGAATTTTAATAATCATGTGGGCGCACCGCTAACGCTATTAGGATTATCCCCTGAATATAAAGCAGCCGTTATTGAGTTAGGTGCAAGTGGCCCTGGTGAAATTGCTTATACTTCGCAATTTACACAGCCCGATGTTGCCATTATTACCAATGTCAGTGGCGCGCACCTTGAAGGTTTTGGCAGTATCGAAACCATTATGCAAACCAAAGGTGAAATCATCGATTCTTTGTCTGCACAAGGTTGTGCCGTGCTGAATGCCGATGATGTTTTTTATGCCGATTGGGTATTGCGTGCGGGTGAACGAAGAGTTTTAAGTTTTGGCATCGAAAATTTTGCTGACGTTATGGCTAAGAATATTGTTTGTGATGAGCAGGGTTGTCAATTTGATTTAACCTATCAGCAGCAAACTTACGCTTGCGCTATTCCGTTATTAGGTCAGCACAATGTATTGAATGCGTTATCTGTGATGGCTGCTGGTATCGCTTTGAATTTAGATGTTGATGCAATCATCACTCAGTTAAAAACAATGCCTACCGTTGCCGGACGATTGCAATGGGTTGAAGGTGCGGGTGGCATACGAATTATAAATGATAGCTATAACGCTAGCCCTGCTTCTGTAAAAGCAGCGATTGATGTATTAGCACTGTGGAAAGAAAAAGCCTGGTTGGTAATGGGTGATATGGCCGAGTTAGGAGAAGACTCAGCAGCGATACATGCCGAAATGGGTGAATATGCACAGCAAAAAGGTATTGCGAATTTTGTTGCGACAGGTGTTGCTTGTCGTTACGCAGTGGAAGCATTCAAGCAGGTTCAAACTATTGAAGAGCCTACTAATAGAAATGCACACTGGTTTGAGCAGCAAGAAAATTTGCTGACTTACATTAATGAAAATAAACAGCCTGATCAGATTTTTCTGGTTAAAGGTTCACGCAGCGCAGGCATGGATAGAATAGTTTCAGCACTGTCGCTTATTAGCGCTGTAAAAAATGGGGAAGAGGAAGTTTAGTTATGTTGTTATTGTTGGCCGAGTATTTATCTCAATTTCACACAGGTTTTGCGGTTGTGCAATATCTGTCGTTACGTGCAATTTTTGCCGTAATAACCGCGTTAACCGTGGCCTTATTTTTAGGTCCTAAAGTTATTCGAAAGTTGCGCGAGTATCAAATTGGTCAGGCTATTCGTGAAGATGGTCCTAAGTCTCATTTGAGTAAAGCGGGTACGCCAACAATGGGTGGCGCATTAATTTTATTATCAATTACCGTGACGACGCTATTGTGGGGCAACTTAGAGAATAAATACGTTTGGTTAACGTTATTGGTGACTTTGGCATTTGGTGCAATTGGTTGGGTTGATGATTATCGCAAAGTAGTTGAGAAAAACTCGCGTGGCTTACCAGCGCGCTGGAAGTATTTTTGGCAGTCTGCTTTAGCCATTGTTGCGGCGCTTTATATGTTTTCCACAGCCCCTAGTTCGGCTGAAACGTCGCTTATTATTCCATTTTTTAAAGATGTCATTATTGAGTTAGGCATTTTCTATATTGTTTTAAGCTATTTCGTGATTGTTGGTGCCAGTAACGCGGTGAATTTAACCGATGGTTTAGATGGCTTAGCCATTTTACCCACCGTTATGGTCGGTGCTGCTTTAGGGTTGTGTGCGTATTTTGCCGGTAATGTGAATTATTCAGAATATCTTTCTATTCCTTATGTGCTGGGTGCCGGTGAGCTTGTTGTTTTTAGCGGCGCTTTAGTCGGTGCGGGTGTTGGCTTTTTATGGTTTAACACGTATCCCGCGCAGGTATTTATGGGTGATGTGGGTTCTTTGGCCTTAGGTGCTGCGCTTGGCATGATGGCCGTGATTACTCGTCAGGAAATCGTATTCTTCATTATGGGCGGTATTTTTGTTGCTGAAACCATGTCGGTTATTTTACAGGTTGGTTCGTTCAAATTAACCGGTAAGCGTATTTTCCGTATGGCGCCATTGCATCATCACTATGAGTTAAAAGGCTGGCCAGAGCCTCGTGTTATTGTTCGTTTTTGGATCATTACGTTGTTATTGGTATTGGCGGGTTTGGCGACATTAAAAATCCGTTAATAGCGGTTTTTAATATTAATGCTTAATGAATAATTAAAGAGAAAGATTAACATCATGACAAACTTGATTGCTTCTGATCAAAAACGCTTAATTATCGGCATGGGCCAGACAGGGCTTTCGTGTGCGCGTTTTTTGTTGGCTAAAGGTTTGTCTTTTGATTTATGTGATACCCGCGATGTTTTGCCGAATCAAGAGCAAATTATTCATGAGTTTGAGCAGAGTAAGATTTTTAATGGCGAATTGGATGCTGATTTATTAGCTCAATATCAAGAGCTGATCGTAAGTCCAGGTATTGCGATTGCTGAGCCTGCGATTGCTTCTGCGATTGCGAAAGGCAGTCGAGTTCGTGGTGATGTCGATATTTTTGCCGAGTATGTCACTAAACCTGTTATTGGTATTACTGGCTCAAATGGTAAGAGTACGGTTACAACACTTGTGGGTGAAATATTAGCAGAGGCAGGCCATAAACCTGCGGTATGTGGAAACATTGGTATTCCGGTATTGGATGTTTTGCTAAAGGATGATGACTACCATTGTTATGTTGTTGAGCTGTCCAGTTTCCAGTTAGAAACGACTCATCATTTAGCTGCAGAAGTTGCTTGTGTATTAAATTTGAGTGAAGACCACATGGATCGTTACGATTCAATGATGGCTTATCATCAGGCTAAACACCGTATTTTTCAGGGATGCCGCAGCGTTGTTGTTAATCGTGAAGATGCTTTAACTCAACCGCTGACCAGTACTTCAATGCCTAAGCGCAGTTTTGGTTTGCTGATGGCAGATAATCCTGTGGCGGCTAAGAATCAGTATTCTATTGGTTGTCCTGCGGATTCTTCTGAAGAGTTTTTAATGTTTCAGCAGCAGGCCACATTTCCTGTTAGTCGTTTAAAAATTAAAGGCCGCCACAATCAATTAAATGCTTTGGCGGCGATGGCTTTGGTGGATTCTTTGCCAGAGCAGTTTGCGGTATCCATAGAGCAGCTTACGGATGTATTAGCTAATTTTTCAGGACTTGCTCATCGCTGCGCATGGATCGCTGAAAAAAATGGCATTCAATATTTTAACGATTCTAAAGGCACCAATGTCGGTTCAACCTTAGCGGCGATTGAAGGTTTAGCGAGTACAGAAAAACAAAACATTGTTTTAATTGCGGGTGGTGTTGGTAAAGATCAAGATTTTGAACCACTGGCTGATGCTTGTAAATTAAGTGTTAAGCAAGCGGTATTGTTTGGCCGTGATGCCAATGTAATGGCTAAGGATATTGGTTCAAGTGCCGATGTTTGTATTACTGAAACTTTAGCGCAGGCATTGCTGGCTGCTGAAGCTTCGGCGCAGGCGGGGGATGTTATTTTGTTTTCTCCAGCTTGTGCAAGTTTCGATCAATTTAAAAATTATGTTGAGCGTGGCGAAGTATTTGAAAAGCTGGTCTCTAATGCATTATTAGCGGGGGCTGATATCTGATGAATGCCACGGCGACCGCTAAAAAAGAAGTAGCAAAAACGAGTTTATATCATCGTTTGCAAGCTCAATTTTCTGATCGTGATTTATCTTCATTGCTGTCGATAAAAATGAACGGTTTAGTCTGGTCTTGGCTGGGGTTGTTGGCGTTGGGTTGGGTGATGGTTATGTCAGCGTCTACCAGTATTGCAGAAACGTATACTGGTAATGCGGCACATTTTTCTATTCGTCATGCCGTTTATATTGTGTTAGGCATTACGCTGGCATTTTTGATCAGTCGAATTCCGCTTGATTGGTGGAAAAAAACTGACTGGTTATTATTGCTGGTTGGTATTTTGGGGTTGGTTGCCGTTTTGATTCCAGGTATTGGCCATGAGGTTAATGGTAGTGCGCGCTGGTTAAACTTAGGTGTGATGAAAATACAGCCTTCAGAGATTGTAAAGCTGACGGTGGTTTTATACATATCGGGTTATTTGATCCGTCGCCAAGCTGAGGTACAAAATCAATGGTCAGGGTTTATTAAACCTTTGGCCATTTTGGGTTTCATTGTTGTGTTGTTGTTATTAGAACCTGACTTTGGTTCGGTTGTTGTTTTGATGGGCGCCGTATTGGTCTTGTTATTTTTAGGCGGTGTGAAAGCTGGTCAGTTCTTTTTATTGGTCGTGGCAACTTTGTTATTAGGCTATTTAGTGGTGACAGCTGAAGAATATCGTTTGGCTCGTTTAACAACCTATTGGCAACCTTTTCACCCAGATAATGTATACGGTTCGGGCTATCAGCTTGCGCAGGCGTTGATTGCTTTTGGTCGTGGCGAGTTATGGGGTACAGGGCTCGGAGAGAGTGTTCAAAAGCTCTTTTATTTACCAGAGGCGCATACCGATTTCGTTTTTGCTATTTGGGCAGAAGAAACGGGATTGGTTGGTGGTTTGTTTGCAATGGGGTTGTTAACTGTATTTTTATATCAATGCATGGCGATTGGTTGGCAAGCTCAAAAGCAAGGAAACCTATACGGTGGATTTATTTGTTTTGGTATTGCGACGTTATTTGGTTTGCAGATAATTATTAATTTAGGGGTGAATACTGGGTTATTGCCTACAAAGGGGTTAACGCTGCCTTTTTTCAGTTATGGCGGCAGTAGCTTGTTAATTTGTTGTGTGATGGTGGCTTTGGTTTATCGCGTTAGTGTTGAAATATCAGCGGATTATATGGCGCGTGAATCGAAGTCGAAGAGTGATACTTCGGTAAAGAAAAAAACAGCGAAACGTAAATCGACTGTAAAAAATAAGACAAATAGTATTAATAGTGAAACGTCGGAAGAATATGTGACGGGGTTCGACGCTTATGTGAATGAATTAAATGGAGGCCATGATGACAAATAAAACAGTCATGGTGATGGCCGGCGGCACAGGTGGACATGTATTCCCTGCGCTGGCGGTTGCTGATGAATTAAAGCAGCAAGGTTATGACATTCATTGGTTAGGAACGGCTGCAGGAATTGAAGCGGATGTTATTCCTAAGGCGGGTTATCCTCTTCATTGTATCGAAGTGACAGGGTTGCGTGGTAAAGGCAAGTTAGCGTTATTAGCGGCGCCGATAAAAATAGTAAAAGCGATTTATCAGGCTTGGCGTTTTATGCGTATTGTAAAGCCGAGTGCGGTTTTAGGCTTGGGTGGTTTTGCAACAGGCCCAGGTGGTGTGGCGGCTAAATTGATGGGTGTGCCGTTATTAATACATGAGCAAAATGCATTTCCTGGGATGACCAATCGTTTATTAAAACCGATTTCTAATGTTGTCATGCAGGCATTTCCTAATACCTTTAAAAATAGCAAAGGCGTATTAACTACTGGGAATCCTGTGCGGGCGAACATTGTTGCACTGAGTAGTAATGCTAATAGCAATACAGACAGTGATAATACCAAGTTAAATATTTTGGTGGTGGGTGGTAGTTTAGGCGCGGTTGCTTTAAATAATGCCGTTATGGATGCTCTTGCATTGTCTTTAGAGCAAGGCCGTGTGCCGAATATTTGGCATCAAGTCGGTAAAAAGAATATTGATTCTGTGCAGGCATCTTATGCAGAGAAAGGCTTAGAAGGAAAAGCCAAGGTGGTTGCTTTTATTGATGATATGTCAGAGGCATACGATTGGGCTGATTTGGTTGTTTGTCGCTCTGGTGCATTAACGGTTTCGGAAGTGGCTTGTGCTGGAAAGGCCGCCATTTTTATTCCCTTTCCTTTTGCGGTTGATGATCATCAAACCGCCAATGCTCAGGTATTAGTAACGGCAAATGCGGCTGAAATTAAGCAGCAAAAAGAACTTACCGCTGAGTGGCTCGCTGATCGTTGGACGATGTATGCAGAGCAGCCTCAGTTGATTAAAAATATGGCGATAGCGGCTAAGGGCGCATCGATTGCTAATGCAACGCAGGTTGTATCAGAGCAAGTAATGAAACAAATAAGGTTGAACGATTAATGCAAAACGAAAATCCACAGACCTCAGGTCCTGCAGAAGCTTATGCTATTCCAGAAATGCGCCGTATTAAACGCATTCATTTTATTGGAATTGGTGGTGTTGGTATGTGCGGTATTGCCGAGGTATTACTTAACCAAGGTTATGAAATTAGTGGTTCAGACTTGCGTCAGTCAGGAGTAACTCAGCACTTAATTAATATGGGTGCAAAAGTTTTCTTGGGGCATGCAAGTGAAAATGTTGATGATGTTGACGTTGTGGTTGTTTCAACGGCCATTGATAAAACCAACCCTGAAATAAAAAATGCCGTCGAAAAACGCATTCCGATTGTTCGTCGTGCAGAAATGTTAGCAGAGCTTATGCGTTTTCGTCATGGTATTGCGGTTGCTGGAACGCATGGTAAAACGACCACTACAAGTTTGGTTACGTCTATTTTAGCCGAAGCAAAATTGGATCCGACGTATGTGATTGGTGGGCGTTTAAATAGCTCTGGAACCAATGCGCGTTTAGGGGCTAGCCGTTATTTAGTGGCCGAAGCTGATGAAAGTGATGCGTCGTTTTTGCACCTGCAGCCGATGACTTCCATCATTACCAATATTGATGCAGACCATATGGAAACGTATGGCGGTGATTTTGATAAATTAAAGCAAACATTTATCGATTTTTTACATAATTTACCATTCTATGGGTTGGCAGTGCTATGCATTGACGACGATAATGTGCGTGAAGTTTTACCGCAAGTCTCTCGTCAATTTATCACTTATGGTTTAAGTGACGACGCCGATTTTCAAGCATTCGATATTCAGCAGCAAGGTTTGTTTACATCATTTAAAGTCAGACGCCCAGGTGATGCTGACGATCTTGTGGTGCGCATGCGTATGCCAGGGGTTCATAACGTATTAAATGCATTGGCTGCGATTGTGGTTGCCTCGGATGAAAAAGTAGCTGATGAAGCTATTGTGAATGCATTAGAAAAATTTGCCGGTGTTGGACGTCGCTTTCAGGTATGTGCTGAAGTTGAGTGTACGGATGTTGATGGCAATGACGGTACTGTTATGTTGGTTGATGATTATGGTCATCACCCAAGAGAAGTTGAAGTGACGTTAGAGGCGATTCGAAAAGGTTTTCCTGAGCGTCGTTTGGTAACGTTATTTCAGCCGCATCGTTATAGTCGAACTCGTGATTTATACGAAGATTTCGTACGCGTTCTTTCAGAGCCTGATGTTTTGTTATTGATGGATGTTTATCCTGCTGGTGAGAAGCCGATCGCAGGGGCGGAAGGTCGTGCATTATGCAGAAGCATTCGTCAGCGTGGTGCGCTAGATCCTGTTTTTATAGAACGTGATGAAGATATTGCTCAGGTATTAAGTAAAGTATTGAAGCCAGGGGATTTATTATTAACCCAAGGTGCTGGGGATATTGGTAATTTGGCCATCACCTTAACTCAGCAGTTGCCGAGTATTATGGTAAGAGCCAGCTTAGAAAACTCGACAAGTGCGAGAGATAAATAAATGACGTTTAAAATATCCGCAGAAGATAAACAAGCATTAGGGAAAGTTGCTGTATTAATGGGCGGCACGTCTGCAGAACGCCCAGTATCGTTAAATAGTGGCTCCGCCGTATTGGCCGCTTTATTGGCGATAGGTGTTGATGCGGTTGGTATTGATATTGGCGAAAATGCGGCTCAGCAATTATCCAGTATTGAATTTGATCGCGCTTTTATTGCACTGCATGGTCGCGGTGGAGAAGACGGTACGATGCAGGGTTTATTAGAGCTTCTTAATAAACCTCATACAGGCAGTGGTGTGATGGCATCGGCTTTAGGTATGGATAAGTGGCGTACTAAATTGGTCTGGGATGCTTGTCATGTTGCTACGCCAAAAGCGTTTGTTTTAGATGCCGATAGTGATTGGGGTTCTATTATGCAAGCCTTAGGGGGCTTGGCTATGGTGAAGCCTGCTCGTGAAGGTTCGAGTATTGGCATGCGTAAAGTTCATAGCAGTGAAGAGTTAGCTGCGAGTTATGCATTTGCGATTCAGCATGATGATTTGGTTATTGCTGAGCAATATATTGAAGGCAAAGAATTTACGGTCGCTATTTTGGGTGATGAAGCGCTGCCTGCGATTCAATTAATTACGACTCATGATTTTTACGATTTTGATGCCAAATACAAAGCAAACGATACTCAGTATTTATTGCCTTCAGGTTTGCCTGATTATGCTGAAGCTGAATTACAAAAGATGTCGTTAAAGGCGTTTAAGTTAGTCGGTTGTTCAGGCTGGGGTCGTGTCGATGCGATGCAGGATAAAGACGGTAACTTTTGGCTACTGGAAGTGAATACCAGTCCTGGCATGACGGATCATTCTTTGGTGCCGATGGCGGCCAATGCAAGTGGTTTGGATTTTTCTGCTTTGGTATTGAGAATCTTACAGCAAACCCTATAACGTTAAGCTGAGGATAAAAAGGATAATGAATTTTGATGCATGCTAGCTCAATGAAAGATCAGGTGAAAAAGCCAAAGCCGGGTAATGCTAAGCGTGCTGTGTCTAATAAAGGTGCAACACGGTTAAAGCAAAAAGAAGCTTTGAAGTTATCATCTTTTACTTCATTAATCCCTCTTTGGGTTATGCAAGCGGCATTTGTTATCTGTTTATTAGTGAGTGCTGGCTGGGGATTGCAACAGGTTCGCTGGGGTTGGTCTGTCGAGCAGGTAGAAATTGAAGGTGAGTTTCGCTATTGGCAAGCGCAGGATTTGGCAAAGCAATTATTATGGATTAAAGAGCAAAATTTTTTCTCTTTAGATGTGCGCCAAGTGAAGCAAGAGCTTGAGCAGTTAGCGTTGATTAAAAGTGTTCAGATTAAAAAAGTTTGGCCTGATACGCTATTGGTTAAATTTAAAGAAGATATTCCTGTTGCGGTTTGGAATAACGATTCATTATTGAATCCACTCGGCGAAGAGTTGGTATTGCCGAGTAGTTTTGATCAATCAAGGTTGCCTAGGTTGTCTGGTCCAGAGCAAATGACGGCTCAGGTAATGCGACAATTTCAGCGTTTTCAATCTCGATTGTCAGAGGTTGATGCGGCCATGATTCGTTTGAGTATGAATACGATTGGTAGCTGGGAAATAGAATTAGAAAATGGTTGGACGATCCGCTTAGGTCGACAACAGTTAGAACAGCGAGTTGAGCGTTTAATAGAATTATTAAAAATACTGCCGCAAGAAAAAGTAGCAGTTGTTGATCTTAGATATGGAAAAGGGGCCGCCATAAAATGGTTGCCAGCTTAGGAGAAGTAGCATGAGTCAAGGGCCGCAAAAAATGCTGGTTGGACTGGACATTGGCACATCAAAAGTTGTCGCAATCGTTGGTGAGATGACGGCTGAGGGTGGGGTTGAAATTGTTGGCTTAGGATCACACCCTAGTCGTGGTATGAAAAAAGGTGTGGTCGTTAATATTGAATCTACTGTGCAGTCGATTCAGCGTGCTGTTGAAGAAGCTGAATTAATGGCAGGCTGCAGAATTCATTCTGTTTATGCTGGCATTGCAGGAAGCCACATTCAATCGATGAATTCTCATGGCATGGTAGCCATCAAAGATCGCGAAGTGACTTATGGCGATATTGAGCGTGTGATCGAAGCGGCGAAAGCGGTTCAGCTTCATGGTGAAAATAGAATTTTACATGTATTGCCACAAGAGTATTCGATTGATACTCAAGAAGGTATTAAAGAACCGATTGGCATGTCAGGTGTTCGCTTAGAAGCCAAAGTTCATATGGTTACAGGTGCCATGAACGCGGCACAAAATATTGAACGTTGCGTGCAGCGTTGTGGGCTAGAAACTGACGATATTATTTTGGAACAGTTGGCTTCTAGTTATGCAGTATTAACCGAAGATGAAAAAGAGTTGGGTGTGTGCTTGGTTGATATTGGTGGTGGTACAACCGATATTGCAATATTTACTGATGGAGCCATTCGTCATACGGCGGTTATTCCTATTGCTGGAGATCAGGTCACGAATGATATTGCCATGGCATTACGTACACCGACTCAGCATGCAGAAGAAATTAAAATTAAGTATGCGTGTGCTTTAACTCAGCTCGCGAAAGAAGACGAAACAATTAAAGTTCCAAGTGTGGGTGAGCGACCAGCAAGGGATTTATCGCGCATGGCTTTAGCGGAAGTTGTTGAGCCAAGATACGACGAATTATTTACTTTAATTCAAGCAGAATTACGACGCAGTGGTTACGAAGAACTTGTAGCCGCGGGTATCGTTTTGACAGGGGGGACTTCGAAGATGGAAGGCGTGGTTGAATTGGCAGAAGAAATTTTTCATATGCCAGTACGTTTAGCTAAGCCTATTGGTGTGACTGGACTAACCGATGTAATTAATAATCCCATATATGCAACGGCTGTTGGCCTGTTGTTATATGCAGCAATGCAGCAAAACGACCCAATTAAAACGAATAATAGAGAAGAAGCGCCAATTGACTTCTTTTCACGCGTAAAACATTGGATTCAAAACAATTTTTAATATTTAATAGCGTTAGCGCATTGCGCTAAGCTCAAAAAAGGAGAAGGAGCTATGTCTCAGCAACGGGAAGGGGATATGTTCGAATTAGCAGAAGAACTGCCGCAAAGTGCAGTAATAAAAGTTATCGGTGTTGGTGGCGGTGGTGGTAATGCCGTACAACACATGGTTGCCAATAATATTGAAGGTGTAGAATTCATCTGCGCTAACACAGATTCGCAAGCACTACGAAAAGTAGAGGCTCGTTCTGTTATTCAATTAGGGGGTGCTGTAACCAAAGGTTTAGGCGCTGGCGCGAATCCAGAAGTGGGTCGTCAAGCCGCTATGGAAGATCGTGATCGTATTGCTGAAGCTATCAGCGGTGCTGACATGATTTTCATCACAGCAGGTATGGGGGGAGGCACGGGTACTGGCGGTGCACCTGTAGTTGCTGAAGTCGCAAAAGAATTAGGTATTTTGACGGTTGCTGTCGTCACAAAACCGTTCCCGTTTGAAGGTAAAAAACGTTCTGTTATTGCTGAGCAAGGATTGACTCAGTTAGCAGAAAGCGTGGATTCCTTAATTACTATTCCTAATGAAAAGCTGCTGAGCGTATTAGGTAAAAATAGTAGTTTATTAGATGCTTTTAGTGCCGCTAACGATGTTTTGTTAGGCGCAGTACAAGGTATCGCAGATTTGATCATGCGCCCGGGTATGATTAACGTCGATTTCGCCGATGTACGTACGGTGATGTCTGAAATGGGACAAGCCATGATGGGTACAGGTTCCGCCAGTGGCGATAATCGTGCTCGTGAAGCAGCAGAAGCCGCTATTGGTAGTCCTTTATTGGAAGATGTCGATTTACAAGGTGCTCGTGGCATCTTAGTAAATGTGACCGCAGGCTTAGATCTTACCTTGGGTGAATTTACCGAAGTCGGTGAAGTTATTGAAGAGTTTGCATCTGAACATGCAACAGTTGTTGTTGGTACTGTAATCGACCCTGAACTAAGTGGGGAATTAAAGGTCACAGTCGTAGCAACTGGTTTAGGCTTTAAAGAAAGCGCTGAAAAACCAAAGAAAGTTATAGATAATACAATCGCTCCTGGAGCGAATGTAAAGAAAGTGCCAACAACCGCGGCAGACTATGCAGAGTTAGATAAGCCTGCACATGTACGTCATCAAGCGGCTGCAGCTCAAGCACATCAAGTAGATAGCGCGAAAGCGAAAGATATGGATTATTTAGATATTCCTGCTTTTTTGCGTCGCCAGGCTGATTAACGAAACGTTACTGGCGCGCTCATCTATACTAGGTATAATGAGCCGCTTTTAATAATAATTAGTTAGTTTTAATCAATAGATAGTGGTAAATCGACATGATTCGTCAACGTACTCTTAAAAATACAATTCGCGCAACGGGTGTAGGCTTGCATTCCGGTGAAAAAGTTTACCTGACGCTTATGCCAGCACCTGTCGATCACGGTATTGTATTTCGACGCGTTGATTTAGACCCTGTTGTTGATATTCAGGCAAAAGCGACCAATGTGGGTGAAACCACAATGTCGACAACACTCGTCCAAGACGGCGTGCGTGTTGATACGGTTGAGCATCTTTTATCTGCCATGGCAGGTTTAGGTATCGATAATGCAATTGTTGAATTAAGCGCACAAGAAGTGCCAATTATGGACGGCAGCGCCGGACCTTTTGTTTTCTTAATTCAATCGGCTGGTATTGCTGAACAGTCAAAAGCGAAGCGATTTATTCGTATTAAAAAGAAAGTCGAAGTACGTGAAGGTGACAAAGTAGCTTCTTTTGTTCCTTATGATGGCTTCAAAGTAACTTTTGAAATTGAATTCGATCATCCTGCTTTTAAGCAAAGCGCACAGAAGGCCAGTTTAGACTTTTCTTCTACTTCTTTCGTAAAAGAAGTAAGTCGTGCTCGTACATTTGGTTTCATGAAGGATATTGAGTTCCTTCGTTCTAAAAACTTAGCATTAGGTGGCAGTGTTAATAATGCCATTGTAGTGGATGAGTACCGTGTACTGAATGAAGACGGTTTACGTTATGAAGATGAATTCGTAAAACACAAAATTTTGGATGCCGTGGGTGACTTGTATTTACTTGGGCATAGCTTGATGGGTGAGTTTGTTGGTTATAAATCAGGCCATGGCTTGAATAACAAACTGCTAAGAGCACTAGAGCTACAGACAGATGCTTGGGAGTTTGTGGAGTATGAAGAAGGTAATGCTCCGATCTCATATACAAAACCTGTTGCAGCAATCTAGCCTTTTCAGATACTATCTTGAAAAGTCATAGAAATTGATATATTTCTCCATAAAGGCCATTTAAAACATGGCCTTTATTGTATCTGGCAACTAAAAATAACAATAAATACATAAACCTACTGTTGAGGCAGCTATACTAGTAGTTATGAATATTATTATCGTCGGTAAACGACATGGGCAATCGAAAACATACTCTCTAGGGCCAGTAGCGCGTTTCTTACTACTGAGTTCTTTGTGTATCTTGCCGTTTGCTATGGGTGCGACGGGGTATTTATTAGCAGCTCATCTTGCTGATCAAGGCTTGTTAGATCCTGTTGCTGCGAAAGCCTGGGAAAAAGACCTTGATGAACAGCGCCAAGAATTACAAAAAATCCAACAGCATGCAGACCAAGAGCTTGATGGCTTAACGCTGCGTTTAGCTCAGTTGCAGGCTAAGCTTCTTAGAATTGATGCATTGGGTGAACGCTTAATTGACATCACTAAAATCAATGGTGATGAGTTTGATTTTTCTGCGGTTCCTGCCGTAGGAGGCCCAGGTACGTTAGGTGAAACGTATCAAGCTCCTGAAATACAATCGGTATTGGATGATCTTGCTCTTAAGATTGATCGTCGTGAGCAGCAGTTAGAAGTGCTAGATGATCTACTATTAGCCAATAAGATTAAGGCCGATACCTTTGTTGCTGGTCGCCCAATTAAGCGCGGCTGGATGTCATCTCGTTATGGCAAGCGAACCGATCCATTTAATGGGCGTTTAGCGTGGCATGCAGGTGTCGATTTTGCGGGTAAGCAAGGTTCCGATGTTATTGCTGTTGCTTCAGGTGTTGTTACTTGGGCAAGTGATCGCTATGGATATGGCAAGCTCGTTGAGATCAATCATGGTAACGGCTATAAAACGCGTTATGCTCACAGCGCAGAGATCAAGGTAAAACTTGGCGACGTTGTGCGCAAAGGCGATGTCATTGCCGCAATGGGAAGCAGTGGTCGATCTACTGGTCCTCATGTTCATTTTGAAGTCTACAAAAACGGTCGTACCGTTGATCCTGCCGCTTATTTGCATCGTACCTTGCGCTAAATCTTTGTAATCTCTCTCTTTTTTGTTATAAATATGGGAATGCCTTATTTGAAGACCCCTATTGGTCTTGCTGGTATCTCTTGCGTCTCTATTTTTGGGTTTAAAAACATTAATCATGATCGGTAATTTATTTAGTAAAATCTTTGGTAGCAAAAACGACCGCGAATTAAAGCGCATGGGGAAAGTCGTTGTAAAAATTAATGCTCTCGAAGAGTCTCTAAGTGCACTCTCAGATAGTGAACTGCAAGCAAAAACTCCAGAATTTAAACAACGTATTACCAGTGGCGAGTCATTAGATTCTATATTGCCAGAGGCATTCGCTGTTTGTCGTGAAGCCAGTAAGCGCATTATGAAAATGCGTCATTTTGACGTTCAGTTAATTGGTGGTATGACGTTGCATGAAGGCAATATTGCTGAAATGCGAACCGGTGAAGGTAAAACGCTTGTAGGTACTTTGGCTACTTACTTAAACGCTTTAACTGGAAAAGGCGTTCACATTGTGACAGTGAACGATTATCTAGCCGCTCGTGATGCTGAGTGGATGCGCCCTTTGTATGAATTCTTAGGCTTAACCTTGGGTATTGTTGTCCCAGGTTTGGACGCCGAAAGTAAGCGTGCTCAGTACAACTGCGATATCACCTATGGCACGAATAACGAATTTGGTTTTGATTATCTACGCGATAACATGGCTTTCTCTACGGCAGAAAAATCTCAGCGTGAGTTGAACTTTGCTATTGTTGATGAGGTTGATTCGATCTTAATCGATGAAGCTCGTACACCGCTTATTATTTCAGGCCCTGCAGAAGACAGTTCAGCTTTGTATAAAAAGATGAACATTCTGATTCCTCAGCTAACTCAGCATATTGAAGCTGAAGAAGGCAAAGAAGAGAAGAAAGGCCATTATATTCTTGATGAAAAGCAGCGTTCTATTGAATTGACCGAGTGGGGTCATGAATATGTAGAAGAAATGCTAGAGAAAGAAGGGGTATTGAAAGAAGGCGAGAGCTTGTACTCTTCTTCAAATTTGACGCTATTGCATCATGTTAATTCGGCCTTGCGCGCTCATGTTATTTATCAGAAAAACGTCGATTACATCATTCAAAATAACCAAATCGTTATTGTTGATGAACATACAGGCCGTACTATGCCTGGCCGTCGCTGGGGGGAGGGTTTACACCAGGCGATTGAAGCAAAAGAAGGCGTAAATATTCAGGCCGAAAGCCAAACGTTGGCCTCGACTACTTTCCAAAACTTTTTCCGTTTGTATAACAAACTGAGTGGAATGACGGGTACGGCCGATACGGAAGCCTTTGAATTCCATCAGATTTATAATTTGGCGGTTGTGGCTATTCCTACGAATAAGCCCGTTAAACGTATTGATTATAACGATTTGGTTTTCTTAACTCAGGCTGAAAAGTATCAAGCTGTGATTGAGGAAATTCGTGCGGTAGTTGCGCAAAATCGTCCGGTACTTGTAGGTACTGCGTCTATTGAAACATCTGAATTATTATCTCAGGCGTTAACAGATGCGAAGGTTGAGCACAGCGTATTAAACGCGAAACAGCACGAAAAAGAAGCACAAATTATTGCCCAAGCCGGTGCGGCTGGTTCTATTACGATTGCTACCAACATGGCAGGTCGTGGTACTGATATTGTATTAGGCGGCAATTGGGAAGTTGAGGTTGCTGCTTTAGATAATCCAACAGAACAGCAAATTGCTGATATTAAAGCGGCTTGGCAGCAACGTCATGATGATGTATTGGCGGCCGGTGGCTTGCACATTATCGCAACAGAGCGTCATGAGTCACGCCGTATTGATAATCAATTACGTGGCCGTGCAGGTCGTCAAGGGGATGCAGGTTCTTCTCGTTTCTTCTTATCGTTAGAAGATAGCTTAATGCGTATTTTCATGTCGGATCGTATCCGTAAAATGATGAAAGCATTGGGTATGGAGAAGGGCGAATCGATTGAGCACCGTATGGTGAGCAACGCGATTGAAAAAGCTCAGCGCAAAGTTGAAGGACGTAACTTCGATATTCGTAAGCAATTATTAGAATACGATGACGTTGCTAATGATCAGCGTCGTGTGATTTACGATCAACGTAACGACATTATGGCCTCTGATGATATCTCTGAAGTGGTTGCTAATATTCGTCACGATGTTTTACAAGAAGTGATCGATAGCCATATTCCTCGTCAAAGCTTAGAAGAACAGTGGGATATCTCTGGTCTTGAAAATGAATTGAAGTCTGAGTTTGATTTGGATTTACCACTTCAGCAGTGGTTAGATGAAGACGATAAGCTTTATGAAGAAAATTTACGTGAGCGTATTACCGTTGCGTTAAATGATGCTTATAAAGCGAAAGAAGATTCGATAGAAACAGAGCCAGGACAGGCAAATCCATTGCGTATGTTCGAGAAGCAGGTGATGTTGCAGATCGTTGATAATCTTTGGAAAGAGCATTTGGCAACGATGGATCACTTGCGTCAGGGTATTCATTTACGCGGTTACGCGCAGAAGAATCCAAAGCAAGAGTATAAGCGTGAAGCATTTGAGTTGTTCCAAGAGTTATTGGAAAATATGAAGCGTGAAAGTATTCGTATTCTTTCTCATGTGAAGGTACGTCAGGAAGAAGATGTGCGTGAAATGGAAGAGCAGCGACGCGCTCAAGCAGAAGCTCAGGCTCAACAGTCAAGCTATCAGCATGCCGCCGCAGAAAGTATTACCGCAGAAGGCAATGAAGACTCTGATGTCGATGCCAACGAAGCACCTGCTGAAGCTGCTCAGCCTTTTGTTCGCGAAGATAAAAAGGTCGGTCGTAATGAGCCTTGTCCTTGTGGCTCCGGCAAAAAATACAAGCAGTGTCACGGTAAATTGAATGCCTAATCTAATGATTGGGTAGGCAATAAAAGAGGGCAGCTTAGGCTGCCCTTTTTTATGAACTGAATTTTATGAAAGATTAAAATAATGCAGGTAAAATGGCATTAAGAAATTTATTTAATTGCTGATAGTTTATTAAAGCGATTCATCATTAGGTATTTATTCCAGACAACGGCGTAAATACTTCCTTGTAGCCTTAGGTTCGGCATCCGTGCCTCTCATATGCCTTCTACAAACACCTAATTATGGATCTCGATGATATAATATTCTGAAGCTAATTATTATTAACGCTTAGATATCTAAGATAGTGAGAACAACATGGCTGTCGGCTTAGAAGTATTAAAAAATTATCACCCCGTAAAGGGCATTCGCATTGGTATTGCTCAAGCGGGTATTAAATACCAAGATCGAAATGATCTAGTGATCTTTGAATTGGCTGAAGGTAGCCGAGTCAGTGGTGTATTCACTCTAAATGCTTTTTGTGCAGCGCCTGTGCAAGTGGCTAAGAAGCATTTGAGTGAAGCCGATACTCGTTATTTTGTGATAAATACAGGCAATGCAAATGCCGGTACGGGTCCTCAAGGTATGACGGATGCGCTAGTGACGTGTGAAGAACTTGCTAAATTAGCAGGTGTTGAAGCGAATCAAGTTTTACCGTTTTCTACCGGTGTTATTGGTGAACCTTTACCAATGACTAAGTTACTTGCTGGTTTGTCTCCTGCTTTAGAAAAGCTGGATTCACATGTTTGGCCTACGGCGGCCGAAGGTATTATGACGACGGATACTTTGCCTAAAGGCTATAGTCAGCAAGTCATGATCACTACGAATGAAGATAGCGCAAACGAAGAGATTATTATCTCGGGCATTTCAAAAGGCGCCGGTATGATTATGCCAAATATGGCAACGATGTTGGCTTATGTGACTACCGATGCAGTGATTGCTAAGCCCTTGCTGGATGTTATGTGCAAAGAGTTTGCCGATAAGTCGTTTAACCGCGTCACCATTGATGGTGATACGTCGACTAACGATTCTTGTATGTTAATTGCCACGGCACAAGCGGATATGGTGGAGATTAGCAGCAAAGAAGATCCTCGTTATTCTGCAGTTTATACTGCCTTGTTAGACGCCTTTATGATTTTGTCTCATGCCATTGTGCGCGATGGTGAAGGGGCTACTAAGTTTGTGACCATGGAAGTTCAGCAAGCGAAAAGCGTTCAAGAGGCGTTAGATGTTGCATATACAGTAGCGCATTCTCCTTTGGTTAAAACCGCTCTGTTCGCGTGTGATGCAAACTGGGGCCGTATTTTGGCTGCGGTTGGTCGTGCAGGTGTGCAGAATATGATTTTAGAAGATATCGATATCTATCTTGATGATGTTTGCATCGTGAAAAGCGGTGGCCGTGCAGCCAGTTATACCGAAGAGGCTGGTGCGGCTATTTTTGCACAAGCAGAAATTACCATCAGCATCCGTTTAGGTCGTGGTGATGTCACCGAGCGAGTTTGGACAACGGATCTCTCCCATGAATATGTCAGTATTAACGCTGATTATCGCTCTTAGTATTGCGTGTATAAAACAATGAAAAAAATGGTTCATGTAGCGGTGGGGGTGATTTTTGATTGTGCCTATTCAGATAAAAATTTGAATTCGCAAATCGCCAGCATTTTAATCGCTAAGCGTGCTGATCATCAGCACCAAGGCGGTTTATGGGAATTCCCGGGTGGCAAGGTGGAAGAAGGGGAATCTGTTCAAATTGCTTTGCAGCGTGAGCTGGAAGAGGAATTGGGCTTGAAAGCATGTATTGATGATATGCACCCGCTTATTTCTATTCCCTTTCATTATACCGATAAGTCCGTTTTGCTCGATGTATGGGCGGTATACAATGCGGGTGATTTTAAACAGGCTCTTGGCGAAGAAGCTTTTGGTAGAGAAGGTCAGCCTTTGGCTTGGGTTAAGCAATCGGAACTGGCTGAGTATGAATTCCCAGCAGCGAACAAAGCAATTATTGATGCGTTGTTATTACCGAAGAAAATCGCTATTAGCCAAGATAATCGTGATCCTGATATTATCTTAAGCCAGGTCGCAAATACGTTAAAAAATCATAATGATGTCTGGATTCAATTACGTGCGCCGAGTTTAGACCAACTGCAATATACGCAATTGGCAATGAAGCTTTATGGTCTTTGCCATGAAGCAGGCAGTAAGCTGATTTGGAATTGCCCATTAGATTGGTATCAAATAGCCTTTGCCGATGGTTTGCATTTATCGGCTAAGCATTATGCTGAACGTCCAATTCCTTTAAGCCAGTGGTTAAGCATGGCATGCCATGATTTGGCTGAATTGGAAATGGCGCAAGAATTGGCTGATTATGTACTTGTTTCTCCTGTGCATAAAACGCTAACGCACCCAAAAGCACACGCTTTGGATTGGACAGGTTTTAAAGCGATAGCTGAGCAGTCTAGAGTGCCGTGTTATGCCTTAGGTGGTATGCAGCTATTGGATCTGGAAAGTAGCATTCAGCAGGGCGCTCAGGGTATTGCAGGTATTCGCTGCTTCAATTAAGAAGAGCAATTAAGAAGAGCAACGAGGAAAAGTTTATGAAAGTAAAATGTCCAACCTGCAGTAAGCAGGTTGTTTGGTCGGAAAAAGCCAAAGACCGTCCTTTTTGCAGTGAGCGCTGCAAGCTTATTGATTTAGGCGCTTGGGCTGATGGCAGCCATGCCATTCCTGGCAAAACGGTTGAAGAGGAAATGATGTCTCAGCAATGGGAAATGGAACAGCAGAATTCAGAGCTGCATTAGTTCTTGGTGTAATGCTTCTATGCGGCTATCAAGCGTTTCTAGTGGTAGGTTATTATCAACAACCCAATCTGCGTGGCTTAAGCGCTCTTTTCTGGATAATTGTGCCGCGATGATGCGTTTCACTTGTTCGACATCGTTATTATCGCGGGAACAGGTGCGGGCTATTTGCACCTCTTCGGGTACATCAATAATGATGACTTTCTCAACCAACTTATATTGGCCACTTTCGATTAATAACGGCGATACCAATAAAGTGTAAGCAGACGTTGATTCTTTTAAATCGCGAATGATTTCCTCACGAATGCGTGGGTGAGTAATTGCTTCTAACTTTTTACGTTTATCATTATCGGCAAATACTTGTTGGCGTAACCAAGCGCGGTTGAGTGTTTGGTTTTCTAATAAAACCTGAGGGCCAAAGAATTCTTTAATATCCTGCCAAGCCGGTTTATGGGGCTCAACAATGGTACGGGCTGCAATATCGGCATCCACCACATGAATGCCTAGTGCTTTAAAGCGATCACTTACTGCTGTTTTACCACTACCAATACCACCACTTAAACCAACAATCATGTTATCAATATCCTAAAGAACCAACCCTCCTAAAGAGTTGGTAAGTACCAGTCCATAATCTCAGTACCCCACATCGCTGCAATCCAACCTGCCGCCGCTAAATAAGGACCAAAAGGAATCGGGATGTTTTTATCGCGGCCCATTATTAAAATGCCTGCAATACCAACTACAGCACCGACTAAAGAAGACAATAAAATAATCATTGGTAAGAACTGCCAGCCAAACCAAGCGCCTAATGCTGCTAATAGCTTGAAGTCTCCATAACCCATACCGTCTTTGCCTGTGGCGAGCTTAAATAGCCAAAAGACCGACCATAGTGATAAATAGCCAGCCATAGCGCCAATAACCGCACTTTCTAAATCAACAAAAGTACCATTAATATTCAAAATTAAGCCGAGCCACATTAGCGACAGAGTCATGGCATCAGGCAAGATTTGGTGGTCGATATCGATCATGCTCATTGCGACGAGCGACCAAGTAAATACCAGCATGGCGGCGAGTTGAATGGAAAGTGGAAATTTAACAAGCAAAGCTAGGCTTAATAATCCTGTTGCTAGTTCAACCAGTGGATAGCGAATAGAAATTTTAGTTTTTTTGCCATGTTCAGCGCAGCCAGAGCACTTACCTTTTAATAATAGGTAGCTAATAATCGGAATGTTTTGCCACGCTTTAACAGGACTGTGGCAGCGAGGGCAGTGCGATGCTGGTTTAGAAAGCGTATAGGGAGAGTCTAAATTCTTAAGGGCATCGTGCTCGGGTAAGTTTTCTCTAAGATCTTTGCTATCAATTAACCAGCTGCGAAACAGCATGATCGGATAGCGAAGTATGACAACATTTAGAAAGCTGCCAATCAGTAGAGACAGAACAAGAACAATAACAGGTAATGCATAGGGTTGATGTTGCAGGTAGTATGCAACATCAGCAAAGGATGCTAGTTGCACACTATTTAATAAAAAAGTCATTAAATCGCTTTACCCATTTCGAAGATTGGTAAGTACATTGCGACGATCATGCCACCAATAACTACCCCTAAGAATGACATGACTAAAGGTTCCATTAATGCGGTTAAATTATCAACGGCATTATCAACTTCATCTTCAAAATAGTCAGCCGCTTTTGACAGCATACTATCCAATGCACCGGATTCTTCACCAATACTGGTCATTTGCACAACCATATTAGGGAATACCCCCGTGGCTCTCATGGCAAAGTGCATTTGCTGGCCTTGTGATACTTCATCGCGCACATTAAAAACAGCCTTGCGATAAACCGAGTTACCTACCGCACCGGCAACAGAATCTAAGGCTTCTACTAGTGGAACACCAGCAGCAAAGGTGGTTGATAGTACACGTGCAAAACGCGCAATAGCGGCTTTCATTAATAAGTCGCCAAATACGGGTGCTTTTAATAGCCCGGCTTCAAACTTATCTTTAAAAGCGGGAGAGCGAGCAAGTGCCTGTTTTAAACTGACTACAAACCCTACAATCACAGCAACCATGTAATACCAATACGCTTGGGTCCACTCAGAAATTGCCACAACCATTTTTGTCGGTGCAGGTAAGTCAGAGCCAAAGCTTTTGAACATAGATTCAAAGGTCGGCACTACTTTTACTAAAAGAATAACCGTTACGATAGAAGCGACAACCATTGTTATTGCCGGGTACATCATGGCCTTTTTGATTTTTGCTTTTAAGGCTTCTGTTTTTTCTTGGTAAATAGCAACTTTATCAAGCATTTGTTCTAAAGCCCCTGACTGTTCGCCAGACTCAATCAGATTGCAAAATAAATCATCAAAATGCTTAGGGTGTTTCTTTAACGCAGAAGCAAAATCATTACCCGCGGATACATCATCACGCACCTGTGCAATCAACTCTTTCATCGCTGGGTTATCTGCACCATCACCCACAATATCAAATGATTGTACTAAAGGAACACCGGCTTTCATCATGGTCGCCATTTGGCGAGTAAAAAAGGTAATGTCTGTCGACGTTATTTTTTTGCTACCACCGAAGCTGAATAATGCCGTTGCTTTCTTTTTGACCTTACCTGGCTGTACACCTTGTTTACGTAGTTGAGCTTTAACCGTCGCAAGATTAGGACCGGAGGTTTCTCCTTTAACCTTTTGTCCTTTACGATTGGTGCCTTCCCACTCGAACTGCAGTGATTTTGTTTTTTTATCTTTGGCCATTTTAAAATTCCAATTTCTATTCTTTAAAGTCGCAAGGCGAATTAATCTGCTGTGACTCGGTTGGCTTCTTCAAGGCTAGTAACCCCTTGAGCGACTTTCTTTAATGCTGAGGTTCGTAAATTATCAAAGCCTTCGTCTTTAGCAATCGCCGCAATTTCTAGTGAGTTGCCATTATCCATAATGATTCTAGACAGTGCGGGGGTGATTTTTACTACTTCATAAATACCGACGCGTCCTTTATAGCCCTTATTGCATGCATCACAGCCATTAGGTTTGAAAAATTCACCATTTTCGATTAATTCTTCCGTCAAACCTGCGTCTAATAATACCTGCTTGGGAATATCAGCCGGTTGTTTGCAGGCGCTGCATAAACGACGACCTAAGCGTTGAGCAATAATAAGACTTACTGATGTTGCAATATTAAACGACGGAACGCCCATATTAGCTAAACGAGTTAGTGTCTCAGGGGCACTGTTAGTGTGGAGTGTGGATAATACTAGGTGTCCTGTTTGGGCTGCTTTAATGGCAATAGAGGCGGTATCTAAATCTCGAATTTCACCTACCATGATGATATCAGGATCTTGACGCAAGAAAGAACGTAATGCTTGACCAAAATCTAAGCCCACCTTCGCGTTTACGTTAACCTGATTAATACCTTCCAGGTTAATTTCCACAGGGTCTTCTGCCGTTGAAATATTGGTTTCTTCGGTATTAAGAATATTCAAGCCGGTATATAACGATACCGTTTTACCAGAGCCTGTTGGCCCCGTGACTAGAATCATCCCTTGCGGCTGAGACAGCGCTTCCATGTATAAGGCTTTTTGATTCTCTTCATAGCCGAGGGCATCGATGCCCATTTTCGCGCTGGATGGATCAAGAATACGCAATACAACCTTTTCACCCCACAAAGTAGGTAAGGTATTTACGCGAAAGTCGATGGCTTTGTTTTTAGATATTTTCATCTTGATGCGGCCATCTTGTGGCACGCGTCGCTCTGAAATATCCATTTGTGACATAACTTTTAAGCGAGCTGCAATCTTGCCTGCCAAATTAATAGGTGGGCTAGAAACTTCGTGTAATACACCATCTGTGCGGCAGCGTACGCGATAGCGTTTTTCATAGGGTTCAAAATGAAGATCAGAAGATCCTGCTTTAATCGCATCTAATAGCATTTTGTTAACAAAACGCACAATCGGTGCATCATCGCCAGTACCGGGTTCATCGGTTTTTTGTGTTTCTTCAGGGTTTTCAATATCAACATCGAGATCTTCATCGTCAAAATCATCAAAAGCCGTTTCTTCTGACGAGATGAACTTTTCTACTAATATGGCGAGTTTGTTTTCTTCAACTAAAACAGGCTCGACATTCATGCCGGTATTGAATTTTATTTCATCAATCGCCGTAATATTAGACGGGTCACTTTGGGCAATAAATAAACGGTTACCACGTTTTAGCAGGGGTAAGACTCGATGCTTTTCAACCAGGTCGCTACTCACGATATCTTTGGCTAGCAGTTCTGTATCAAAAGCGGCTAGATCCAATAGTGGAAGACCAAATTCGGTTGATGCAAATATGGCGACTTTTAAGGGATCTGCATAACCTTTAGCAATCGCAATTGTGATAAATGAAGACTTTTCATTTTTGGCTATTTCCATTGCTTGCTGGGCTTTATCGGCTTCAATCAAACCAGCTTGGGCTAAAGATCGGGCTAAACCATTTAGATTCATACAATAGGTGCTTTTTTATAATTGCTTTTGATGTGTAGATGCTATTAGTTAGTGTACTGCAATTATAGAGGAATGGGAAAGGCTGGGTGGGTAAAGCGCTTTCGAGAGGGGGAGGAATTGAAAGGAGTGTGAAACAGTTTGATGGAGTGGTGGAAGTTTGTAAGTGATGAGTGATATTGCAGGCAATAAAAAAGACCCCGAAGGGCCTTTCTTAAATAGCAAGGTCTTTATTAAGAACCGTTACTACCATTCACGTTGTCATTGATCCAATCACATGCAAGTTCAATCATTGGATTTGCTGCACTTTGTGTAACTGATGATGAGAATGTTACCCAATCAAGACCAGCAGGGCCAGCAATTGGAGATATGTAATAAGTGCCAGCAAGACCTGGATCAATAGATCCGTCCATTGTTAATATGATTGCTCCAGCTACAGTTACAACAGCTGCTGTAGGAAGCGTGCCAGAACCAGTGCCACATACTAGAGTTGCTGCTACAGAAGGCCCTACAGTTATGCCAGTAATAGCCCCTTCTAAATTAGGACGTGCTGGTAAACCTAGACGCTCTTTCCAGCAAGTATCGTTTGCGCCACCTGCACAAACAGCTGAACGAGGGTTTGCAGCAGCAGTAACTACTGCTGGGATACCGAATCTAGATGCTCGGGTTTCAACAGCGCGTTGAATGTTAGCAACACTTAGGAATGTGGTACTTAGTTCAGTAGTAACAATATACTCACGATACGCTGGTAGCGCAACAGAAGCTAGAATACCGATGATCGCGATAACGATCATGAGTTCGATTAAGGTAAAACCTTTTTGAATTGATTTCATGGAATGCTCCAAAAGTTTTTTATGAATGAGTTATTTAGTCAATTAGACTTTGATAACGCATATTATTTAATTAACAAGTTACACACATAGCAGATTTGGTGCCAACTATTAAAAGTGAACAGTAATTTCTTGCTATAAGTGCCGTAAAGCATACCCTTCTTGGGTAGGCGCGTCTAGATATCCCAAATAGGCTTGTGTTAACTGGTTAACAGTAACCATGTTTAGATTAACTAACTGACAATTTTTGTCAGTTAGTTAAAAATGGTGTCGGTGCTTGTTCTGCGTTGAATATATTTGCTATTTTACTTGCTTACTAAAACTAATAATTGTTCCCATTTTTTTGTCGATTTTCAAATAGCGGTTAGTTGAAGCGAGAGGGTCTATTTGTACCCATATAGCATTATCTAGAGAAGATGGATGGTGATAAGCACTTTTGCTGCTAGCGACTGCTTTTGCATGTGAAGCATAGGGGACAAGCTGATTTACATTAATGGTATTACTCGGCTTTATGTCGTCAAATACATAGAATAATTGACGGGTTTTTAAGGTCGCTACTGTTTTTTGTATGTCATCGGCATTCTCAGCATTGGCATAAAAAGTGATAAAGCTTTTGTTAACGTAAGCAATGGCTAGTGGGCGGCTGGAATGAATTGTCCAGGTGCCATAAATGAGTGCTGCAGTTTGAATTAATGCAATGACCCATAAATCAAATTTTAAACTACTCTTTTTAGGGTTGAATATAATTAAGGTCAGTAGCGGACCTAAAATTAAATCGATGCTGACGATTAAAGCAATTGCCTTCCAGCCATTATCGGTTTCAAATAAAATTCCAGGGTACCAATATTGAGTGATACAAATCAGTAAAACTAAGAAGATGATTAAGCTCATTGCTATATGAATAGCAAAAGCTTGGTAACGGTTCATACTTTGAAGTGTCATTGATTATCCTAGTATTAGAGGTCGTTGTTGAAAGAAGTAGTCTACTATTATTGTTTGTTCGTGTTTAGGCGTTCGATATAGTCTTGTTTTAATAGTTCAATATCTTCTGGCTTGTAGCGTTGATACGTCCACGTTGGCGAAAAATATACAGGGTATCGTGCATTCCAATTAATCCATTCCTCATTTTTATTTCCATATTTTGAATGATGCAGCTGATAAGTGAATACGGCGTAATAACCGGACGTTACTATTATGCCCAGTGTTAATGTAAGCAGAGTCCAATATTGGGAGGGCTTTTCAGAAAGTTCTGTGTTATCTAAGGTGGTATTTACTTCTGGAGGAAATGCCATTGCGATACAAATTCCTGCCACGATACTGCTAATAAACAGCCCGTAGGCGTGATAAAGAATGCCATCAAATAACGACAGTATTAGCGTTGAAAGTAGGATTAGATAGAATGCTTTAAGGTCATTAGATGTTAAGTGCTGTTCAGCAGAAGGCGTTCTAATAACTCTCCAGGTTAGAATAAAGAAGAAGTATGTCGGAATTAATAAACCAATGGGCCCAAACGACAGTAGCAATTGGATAATGCTGCTGTGTGGATGAGCGATGCTTTCAGCATTGCCAATAGCCGGAATCAAGTGACGATATCCATCTGCACCAATTCCCATCATGGGAGCCTGTTGCCACCAATGTATTAATGACTCTATATAGATGACTTCTCTGAATGATGAATACGCATTTAGAGAAACTCCGTCTTGAGCAATAAGTCTAAATAAGTTTAAGCTTGGGTGTTCTACTATAAAAAACTGAGAAAGCATTGCTCCGATCAATGGTGTGATTAGTATCCATTTTTTCGCGGGTTTACAAGCGATGGGCATATATAAAATAGACGTGATGACTACGGCTAAAAAAGTGCCACGCCCGCCAAGCCAAAATACTAAAGCCCAGCTCAGTATCAAATAACCAATAATCCAATGAGTATTTTTATTATCCGTCGAGTATTGATGGAGTAAAAAATAACCGAGGGGAACTGCCACCGCTATCAGTTGGCCAAAGTGACGAATATTGACAAAAAAAGGAATGTCGCTTACCCAATTATGTTTAGTCGGGTCGTTTAATAAATTCCAATACACTACAAAGGCTAATAAGCAGAGTAGTACCGCCGCGCCGATTGATTTTGCCAATAATGTAATCAGTCTTGGCTGTTGGCTAATAATAAAATACAGGCACAGCGCTATCAAAACGCTGATGAAAATTTCAAACCAGCGTACCATCGCTGCCCACGGTTGGTTGCCTAGTAATGTTGAGAGTAGTGCCCATGCGAGCCAGATAATAAGAAGTATGCTAGCTTTGCGTGGTAGTTGGATTTTATTGGTGTATACAGCTGGTATAGATAGGGCAATAAACCCCACACCTAGCCAGACGGATATAGCCCGAGTCGCTATGGGGTGTTGGAACATATGAACGGTTTCACGAATCAGTAGAAATCCAACAATGGCACATGCTAAATAGATAATGGGAATAGAGTATCTATTCAGTGTTATTCCAAAGATTTGCATTAGTTTGTCTTTCTCTTTAGCGCTTATTCAAACCAAACGCATCGATAAATCAACCGCTGTGCAATCTTTAGTCAAAGCGCCAATGGAAATATAATCCA